>CBCYMK010000028.1:0-233734 GCA_965183875.1 Flavobacteriales bacterium
CTCGGGAATTGAATGTGTAGGTAATATATCAGTTCAGCCTATTTCTGGTGCTGAGTCTCTATATTTTATTACTTTATATGGGCTTCCTGATACTCAGGTACATTTTAAGTACTACGATGCGACAAGCGAAAAAGTTTTTGCTTGTAATGAGGTTCTTGAATTTGATGCGAATGCAATTGTTGGAAATTTTGAAGAGCCGTATCTTATTTCTTTAAATGAGGAAAGTAGTTTGGCAGAGATTAAGCAATCGCTTGCTATCTATCCTAATCCTTTTGTGAGTTCCTTGATTATATCCTTTGCTCTTGAGGTGTCTGAGGACCTTCATTTGCAACTATTCGATTTAATGGGAAGGTGTGTGAAAACCATCCACAAGAAAGGACTTAGTTCTGGTGGTCATGAAATTAAGTTCGATACTGAGGGACTTCCAGAAGGAGTATATCTACTGAAGTTTACTGTAGGGGATCACACCTATAAAAAGAGACTTGTAAAATCATAGATAAATGAACCCTTGTTTATCTAGTGTAGTAGTGGTAAGGAATTTTTTCTAGGCTCATAACTAAAAAAGGAGTAGTGTAACTACTCATTTTTTTAGGCTTATTTTTTTATCCAGGGCTTAGTGGTACTCCCTTTTGGGTTTTCTACTTTCACAAAGTATAAGCCTTGTTCCCAGTCCTGTACATCTATTTTCCCAGATCGAGATTGTTGGTCTACTAAGAGCTTCCCTAGTGTGTTGTATATTGTTATACGACTACTAAGCTGTAGTTCAAAATACAAATAATCGCTTGTAGGATTTGGATAGAGTTTAACCTCTTGTTCCATGTCATCGTTGAGTCCAACTACGTTAATATGTACAGTGTCTGTAGTACCGCAATCGTTAATTGGATCGTAGAGTAGTACTCCATAAACCCCATCTTCTATGAGGTGTAATGTATCGCTATGTTCAAATGGGATTACATTGTCGTAGTATAGCCAAGTAATATTTAAGCTGTCGTGTTGTGTTTCAACAGTGAGTATATTTTCTTGTTGATTGTAAAAAATTTCAGCGGTAATCACTATGCACGAGCCGTCGTCGTTAGTAGCTGTTTCTAGGAAATTACAAGCGAATATATTGGTGCAACCCTCTGTTTCAAATTCATCACAAATACCATCCCCATCTGTATCATTTACACAAGTGCCATCACAATTATAATACGGTATTGGGTAAATGCATTCTATGGCTTCAGTAGCCTCTGGATTGTAATTACAGGCCATTGGCTCTGGGCATCCGTAAATTTCTAATTCATCACATACCCCATCGTTATCGCTGTCTAAAATACAGTCACCGGCACAGTTGTAGTATGGTTCTGGGTAGAGGCAACTACCGTCGTTTTCGTTAGCATCAGGATTAAAATTACAAGCGCTATCATCGTTACATCCAAAAAGAATCCCTGTACAGTTGTACTCCATAGTTCCCCATCCAATTACCGAAATACCATTTACACTAAAAGTAATGACACTGGTACTTATATCATAAAGCGCTGTGCCATCAACAATTTGTAAGCTAATTTGATCTCCTGCCACTGCACCATCTATGATTTCTGTTTGTGCATCGTCTCCCCAAATTGCCACTGCTTCTTGGAATACAAGCTCACCATTTTCGTCTACCAAACTTTTAGAACCGACCAATAAACCGTTTTGTGTATTGGCAACTATATACGGAGAGTTTGCGCTTAGTGTTAATCCTGCCAAGAAGTCTTGATGTAGTAATACCGACATATTAGATCCGGTATTTAAACCTCCATATGCAGGAGGTAAATCACAGTCTTGTGCATTTATATAGCAGGTAACTAGGAGTGTTAAGTAGGTGAGTATCTGTTTCATATGCGAATTATTGTACTGCAATTTACTTTAAAAAAATGTTTTAAATCTTATAATTTGCCCCAAAGCCAATTACTTGAATCTGTTCTGGGTTCTTCTTGTTAAACTCTTGTTGGGACCTAAAGAAGAGTTTCATTTTAAGTCGGTTAAGCATATTCCAGTTTATACCTAAGGTATAGCGTTTTTTACTGTGTTCGTTTTGGGTAGCTAGTTTCCAGTACAACTCATGTGATATATAAGGGCTTATGAGTTTACCCTTTAGTGCGAGAGTCCACTTGGTTCTAAAAAGACTTTTGTCACGCTCTCCAATAGAATCCCAGGATTGCTGAAAGCGAACTCTTTGCTTTATAGTAATAGGCATAGTTTTTAAGCTGTATTCAGAGTTGCCATCCAAATTCATGCGCATATACTTATCTTCATTAAACTCATTTACAATACGTATATTCATTCCTAAAGAATGCGACTTTAAAACTTTATACCTGAATCCTAAATCAGTAAAACTCTTTTTGTACTGACTCATATTGTCTTCCCACCGTATTTGTTCTTGAAGCTCCATGCGTATCTTTGCATTCACTTTTTTACTGAACTTTACAGACGACCACAATTGTAAGTCATCGCTTTGTGCGCTACTTATAAAAGGAAAGATTACTAAAAGGAGTAGGCTTAATTTATTCTTCATCTTGTATCATTTCTGTTCCCCAAACAACTTCATTTACGTCTGCTTTATAGAATATGGTAACATTAGCTACATCTCTTAAGAAGTCGATTTTACCTATTTGAATTCGTATAATATCCAGGCCTGTACGTTCTCTTAAATCGCGAATCATTTCCAATCTACTTTCAGCTTTTATAAGGTCTATTCGCTCGTATACAATATTTTTACTTTGTACCTCATTATTAAACCACAGCTTTTCAAAGCTCAGGGTTACTAATAAAATGGTCGAGTTTACAAACATCAATTCAGCCCAAGAAATCTTCTTATTTGCTAGGGCATTTATCATAGCCAAACCTATTACAATAAATAAATAGGTCATTTCTTTAATCGGGATGGGTTCTGTACGATAGCGCAAAATGCCAAACACGGCAAATAAACCAAGTGCAAATCCTAGCTCCATAGGTACCTTTCGGAGCAAGAAACAGATGAAAAAGGTGAGTAAATTAAAAACGAAAAAAGTAAATAAATAATCCTTCCTTCTGTTAGCTGCAAAATACAAAACTCTAATAATCACAAAGGTGAAAGAGAAGTCTATTAAGAAGCGGATAAATAACTTAAATAAGTCTTTCTGGTTGAATAATTCTACGTCTAAAAAGTCCATATTTTTTGAATTTTGTTAAGGTCTAATAATCTCGATTTAAATCGGTTGTATTTTAGTTTATCGTCTAGTAAAATACAGCCGATACAGTATTTACTTAAGCGTTGAGGGCGAATTTGTTTTGAACGGAGTAAGGTATTAATTTTAGAATTTCGGTTTAACCCACTCTGTTTAACCTCAATGATGATAGGCTCTGAAAGATCAACTTTACTGTTATGATCTTCAAACTTCAAATTGAAATCTATGGTAACTCTTTCTTCCTCAGTTTTATGAGCTAAGGTAATACGGCTAAAGGTATTTTGTAGTATTTGCTTTAAGTCAGCTGGATTTTCGGGAATCCATTCTTGTAAAAATGCAGTTTGGTTTTTACTTATTGGAAAGCTGAATGGGCTAGAAATACGTTTTTTATCTGTCGCCCCTTTGTGTTTCAACTTTACCTCCAAGAAGTTTAAATCAGACTCTATATAATTCCTAAATCGAACCTTATGCCTCTTAGGTTTCCCTTGATGATGCTGAATATAGTAGTCTTTATTTTCGGTATCCAAATAAGTAGTTCGGTACGAAGCTTCTCTTTTTCCTTTAATCTCTAAAGCATAATACTGGTCTAGTAATTCTGGTAATAATTCTATCAGGGTAGTTTTAGAAAGTAAGTATTTTGTATCGGTACGTTTCAACAACTTTACCCGATCCATTTGTTTCAAATCGATCGGGTTAAATTTTGCCAGTTGTTGTTGTAAACTCATGTTTTTTTTATCGCTTAGGTAAGACAATAAATAAAAGTTTTTTATTTCAAACCTTATAGTTTAATGCACACATTTTTCGGTTCTGTAAAGAAGTGCAGTGCTTCAAATCCACCTTCACGGCCTACACCCGATTGTTTTACTCCTCCAAAAGGAGTTCTCAAATCTCTTAGTAACCATGTGTTTACCCATACAATACCCGAATCTAAATTACCAGCCATTCTATGCGCTCGCTTTAAATTACTGGTCCATACTGTAGAGGAGAGTCCATATTTAGTGCTGTTTGCATAGCCTAGAACTTCTTTTTCTGTATCGAAAGGCATTAGGGTAACCACAGGCCCAAAAATTTCTTCCTGGTTGGTGCGGCAATTATAAGGTAAGCCTTCTATAATGGTAGGTTCTAAATAATAACCATTTGCATATTCTCCATCTAAAATAACACGTTTTCCTCCTACTAAAACAGTACCGCCTTCTTCTTTAGCTAATTCTACATACGAAAGTACTTTCTCCATATGGTCTTTAGAAACTACAGCACCTAGTTTGGCTTTTTCGTCTAGCGGGTGTCCCACAACCATTTTTTCTGTTTGTGCTACAAAAGCATCACGGAATTTCTCGTATATCGGTCGTTCAATAAATATCCGTGAACCACATAAACAAATTTGACCCTGGTTGGCAAAAGAAGAACGTTTAGTAGTTGATAATGCATCCTCAAAATCGCAGTCTGCAAAAATTATATTTGGGTTTTTGCCACCTAATTCCAAAGACATTTTCTTAAACATAGGTGCGGCAACACGTGCTATCTGTTGTCCTGTAGAAGTTCCTCCTGTAAAAGAAATTACAGGAATATCCGAATGCTCAGTAATAGACGCTCCAACTTTATGTCCTAGCCCGTGTACTATATTTAATACCCCTGCTGGTAAGCCTACTTCCATGCATATTTTAGAAAGTAAATAAGCCGTCATTGGAGTTACCTCCGAAGGCTTAGCTACCACGCAATTCCCGGTAGCTAGCGCAGGAGCAATTTTCCAAGTAAATAAATACAAGGGTAAGTTCCATGGTGAAATACAACCAGCTACACCAATTGGCTTGCGGGTAGTATAGTTTATAGCTACTTCGCCCATATCAAAACAATCTGTTTTGTCGTGCATTATAGCTGTTGCATAAAACCTAAAGTTTGATGCAGCACGTGGAATATCTACTGCTTTAGAAAGCCATAAAGGCTTCCCATTATCTTTAGATTCTGCTAGCGCTAAGTACTCTAAATTGTCTTCAATTTTATCGGCAATAGCCATGAGGTAGCCCATGCGTTTTTCCGACGAAAGAGCAGCCCAAGCAGGGAAGGCGGTTTGTGCAGCCACAACAGCTTTGTCCACATCACTCTTGTCGCTATCTGGAATTAGAGAATATACAGCTCCTGTTGCAGGATTATAATTGTCTAGGTAATTTCCAGATTGAGGTTCACAAAGCAGCCCTCCGATATAATTTTGAATTTTTTCCATAGTCTATAAGCAAGCGGTTCTCCCACCATCTACAGGGATGTTAATTCCGTTGATGTATGATGCAGCAGGCGAAGCAAGGAATGCAATTGCATTGGCCACTTCTTCAGCTTCAGCAATACGTTTCATAGGAACCTGGTTTTTCATTGCTTCTAAAACAGCTTCTTCAGTTTGGCCAGTTTTCTTCGCTTTATTTTCAATAATAGATTTTAGGCGAACTGTGTTTGTAGCTCCAGGTAATACATTGTTTACTGTGATGTTAAATCCACCAAGTTCATTTGCTAATGTCTTAGACCAACTAGCAACTGCACCTCTAATAGTGTTAGAAACGCCCAAGCCATTAAGAGGTTGTTTTACTGAGGTAGAAATGATGTTAATAATACGACCATATCCTTCCGTTTTCATGCCTTCCATTAGGTTTTGAACCATTATCTGGTTGCAAATTAAATGGTTGGTAAAAGCTCGAATATATTCGTCTGTATGGGCTGCGTTAGCAGGTCCACCAGCAGGTCCACCTGTATTATTTACCAATATATTGGCCTTGTTTTCTTTTGCAAAAGCAGCTAGTTTTACTCTCAAATCTTCTGGTTGTGTAAAATCTACAGAGATGTAAGTATGCTTCTGTCCTTTTGAACTGTCTAACTCAGTTATAACAGATTTTAATTTTTCTTCGTTTCGAGCTACTAATGTAATACTAGCACCCATTTGAGCAAGTTGTGTAGCTGTTGCTTTTCCTATTCCTTGCGTACTACCGCATACTACGGCACGCTTACCATCTAAGGATATATTCATGACTTATCTTTTTGCTGTTCCTTGTACCACTCTATAGTTCTTATAGCGTGTTTTGTATTTTGCCAGTACCGTAACTTCGTTTTTCCCAAAGGGGATTATCGCAAAGCCTGTATTAGCCGTTTTGTTAATTTCTTTTAATTGATCGTGTAAGTATAAGCTGTCTGTTAGTTCTCCTTGATAAAGACTTACTTCTTTTACTTTATTCGCGAGTTTCACTTCTACAATTACCGAACCATCAGCTTGCGTTTTTTTATTTGAATAGGTGAATTTTGGAACCGCTTTGCGCTCTTGTCCAGATTTACTGAATTCTCTTAATCCTATACCCGGGTGGTTCTCAAAAAACAGAGCCTCAGACATTAACTCACCATCTTCGTAATATTTTTTTTGAGTTCCATGACGCTCATCGGCACTATAAGAAGTTACTCTATAAGACTTTCCATTTTTATGGTACCATTTTGCTTTCCCTTCTTTTACACCGTTTATATAGTCAATTTTAGCCCTTAGCTTTCCATCGGTATAGAAATCGGAAGCTAATCCATGACGAACTCCTTCCACATAATTGATAGAAGCAGAAATGCTTCCATCTTCATTATAAGTGTGGATTAGTCCGTTTTTAGGACCTTTTTTTTGGTTCGTTGCAGTTGAGTCATTTCCATTATTGCAACTCATAACAGTTGCAATAATGCTTAGGAGAAATAGGTTTTTGAACATGTTTTGAATTTGAATTTTCAAAGGTAGTAAATAGTGCGCATTGATAGTACACGATTAAAAGTGCTTATTTTGAAATATGGTATGTGATACCTATGGTGTATTTCATCGGCTCGTCAGAACTATCCCACTCATAACTAGAGCCAGCAACTGTGCGGATTGGTGCAAAGCCAAGAGAAGTTTGTATACTCCACCTTCCATAACCTATCCCAATAGAGGGGCTAATATCGTACTTAATTAAATGATTAAAATTGATGTATTTTTCTGTATAATCTTCTGTAACTAATTTACTGTGAGATTGTAGTAAAAGCCCAAACTTTAAACCAAAATTAAACTTAAAGTAGTTGTTTTTATGATTAGGCTTTGTTCTAAACCTTAATTCTAACGGAATATCTAGGTAGGTCCAAGTCATTTTATTTTTTATGAATTCATGATCTTTTAGTAATGGATGGTATCCATGCCATGTAGTATCCGATTCTATCAATGGTATATGAACCCCTACAAGTTTTCCCTCAGCAACTCTTAAATTACTATGGTAATTGTATACAGATAGACCTATACCAGCTGCTATGCTAATGGGTCCTTTACCTAAAGGTTTATCGTGCATTATTCCTATAGACAAAGCACTATTATACCACTTAGTGTCGGGCCCAGTTCTGTACCATGATAAGCCTAATAAAGCAGTAGAAACATAAAATTGGTCTTGCGCTTTTCTTGGAGTTTGTTCTTGAGCAGAAGATGTAGTTATTATGCCACAAAGAAATAAAAAGAGTATTACTAGTCTTAATTGTATCATAGTTAGTCATTAAGTTTTACCAAAGATAGCAAATCAGAATAAGAGAAAAGGTTAAAATGGTCCTAGTGACAAAATAGTAGGTTAATGGGAGTGGGGCTAATTGTTACTTGGTCTTCGATGATACCAATATATATCGGTACATACTGACAATAATTTTAACTCCGACCCCTCCTTTGTCATCCTGAGCCTGTCGAAGCACTTACCTTCTTTTCAGCCTTGAAAAGCATCTACAATATGATAAATTCGTTCTTCTTTTTCGTTTTTTATAACCGACACTATATCAAAACGAACTTCGTTGTAGAGGTCTTTTTTTTCTAAGTAGATTTCTGCAGCTTCAATGAGCATTTTCTCCTTTTTAAAATTCACCGATTCATCTGGGAATCCGTAGCGCAAACTAGAGCGCGTTTTTACTTCTATAAAAACTAAAAACTCTTTGTGGTAGGCAATAATATCTACTTCATATCGCATTTGTTTCCAGTTGCAGTCTAGTATTTTGAAGCCTTTTTTTTGTAGGAATTGTTGGGCGATGAGTTCACCCTCTTTGCCTAAATCGTTGTGTGTTGCCATAATTTAAATTGTTTAATTATTCTATTATGTATTCGGGGTAGATTATTAATGCTTTTAAAGATACTAAAATCTCCTTTAGTTAGCTGCTATTATCCTGTGTTACGGGTCTATAAAGCAACTCTTTGCTGTCTTGTAGTTCTGCTTTCACAATTTCCTATTTACGCCTTACGTTTCCCTAATCTTTATTGTAACTTGCCCCCTTAAATTTACTGCCTTAGCCCTATGAGTGACGAGTTAAAACACGAGTGTGGAGTAGCGATGGTTCGCCTCCTAAAGCCTTTAGAGTATTATCAAGAAAAGTACGGTACTTCTCTTTATGGTTTAAATAAAATGTATTTGTTAATGCAAAAACAAGTTAACCGTGGTCAAGACGGTGCTGGTTTGGCAAATATTAAGCTCGATGTAGATCCTGGAAAGAGATATATTTCTCGTTACCGCTCTAATAAAGCCAATTCTGTACAAGATATTTTCACCTATATAAACAAGAAGTTTGAAGATGTAGAAGAGAAAAATCCTGGTAAATTAAAGGATGTACAGTGGTTGAAGGAAAATGTAGCCTTTTCAGGAGAATTGTTTTTGGGTCACCTTCGTTACGGTACTTATGGTGGGAATAGTGTAGAACACTGTCACCCATTTTTACGTCAAAATAATTGGATGACTCGCAACTTGGTCTTAGCAGGGAATTTCAATATGACTAATGTTGATGAGTTGTTTGACCAATTGATCGATTTAGGACAGCACCCAAAAGAGAAATCTGATACGGTTACTATATTAGAAAAAATAGGTCATTTCTTAGACGAGGAAAACGACGAACTTTACTATAAGCACAAAGATGAAATTCAAAGTAAGCGTGAAATGTCTAAGTTCATTGCTTCGAAAATAAATGTGCAAAATGTCCTCACTAACTCTGCAAAAAAGTGGGATGGTGGTTATGTGATGTGCGGTTTAATGGGCCATGGTGATGCTTTCGCACTTCGTGATCCTGCAGGTATACGTCCAGGTTTCTACTATAAGGACGATGAGGTTGTAGTAGTTGCTTCAGAACGTGCTGTTATACAAACTGCTATGAATGTGCCCCAAGAAAGTATTTCTGAAATTACCCCTGGTCACGCTCTAATCATCAAAAAAGATGGGCGTGTGAGTATGGACCAAATAACTGAGCCACTAGAAAATAAAGCTTGTTCTTTTGAGCGTATTTACTTCTCTAGAGGTAACGATGCTGATATCTATACAGAGCGAAAAGAGCTTGGGAAGTTAATTTGCCCTAAAGTAATGGAGAGTATAGGTGGGGACTTGAAAAACGCTGTTTTTTCTTTTATCCCGAATACGGCAGAAACTTCTTTTTACGGAATGGTAAAAGGAATGGAAGATCTGTACAAAGAAAAACAAGCTCAACAGGTACTTGATTTAGGGCCTAATGCTACGGCAGAACAAATAACAGACATCTTTTCGGTAAGCCCTCGAATAGAGAAAATTGCTATTAAAGATGCCAAACTAAGAACCTTTATTACCGACGATAGTAATAGAGATAGTCTTGTAGGTCATGTATACGATATTACCTACGGCCAAGTGAGTCCAACAGACAATTTGGTTATGATAGACGATAGTATCGTTAGAGGGACTACTTTAAAAAAGAGTATCCTTAAAATTTTAGACCGTTTAAACCCTAAGAAAATTGTGGTTGTTTCTTCGGCACCCCAAATTCGTTACCCTGATTGTTACGGTATTGACATGGCTCGAATGGGAGATTTTATCGCTTTTAGAGCGGCTATAGAGCTTTTAAAAGATCGTGGTATGGAGTCGGTAATCGATGAGGTGTATGAAAAATGTAAGGCTCAAATAGACCTTCCTAAGGAAGAGGTGGTTAACTATGTGAAAGAAATTTACGATCCTTTTACTCCCGAAGAAATTTCTGCCAAATGTGTGGAGCTTCTTAAACCTGAGGGTATTAATGCAGAAGTAGAAATTATTTTCCAAGGTATAGACGAGTTGCACCAAGCTTGTCCTAACCATAAAGGAGATTGGTATTTTACCGGAAATTACCCTACCGCAGGAGGGAATAAGGTAGTTAACAAAGCCTTTATGTATTATGTAGAAGGGAATCCTAACAGAGCATACTAAAAAATAAAAAAACCCTCCTTTATGGAGGGTTTTTTATGAAATCAATAAAGTCTTTACAGTAGACTATACCATTAATACTTTGCCATATGCGAAAAATTGGAATTTTATTAGCCTTACTACTTCCTTTTGTATCCCTAGCACAAGATTGTTCTAAGGTGAATAAAAAGGCTGTTAAGAGACTTAAAATAGACCTTTCTACTTTAGCAAGCGATCAGATGGAGGGTCGTGAGCCTGGTACTGCCGGAGAGTTAAAGGCCAGAGATTATATTGTAGGTAGAATGAAGGAGATAGGTTTATCTCCTAAAGGAACAGAAGGTTTTGTACAGGAGTTTACTTATCACGAAAAAGTAAAACAAAAGCCTAATAAAACAAAGCTCTCTATAAACAATAAATACCTTCGGTTAAACAATGAGTTTTATCCTGTTAATTGGTCTTCTAATGGAAGCTTAAACGATGTGCCTGTATTGAATATAGCAAATGGTATTCATTTGCCTGCGCATGGGTATTCTGATTACGATAGGCTCGATTTAGTAGTAAATGGGTATGTTGTACTGTTGGATATGTTAAGTCCTGAAAATTTAGAATTTGAGCTACCTACCTTGGTTGAACGTATTGTTGAAGCTAAAGAAAGAGGTGCTGTAGCAGTTCTGCTTTACAACTCAAAAAATGGAGCTGATATACCTAGTTCAAATTTTAAGAGAATAGAAAAAGTTGGTATTCCTGTTATATTCTTAAAGTCTGCTGCTTTTGCAAAAGTACCGGCAGAATACATCGAAAATGCCAGTCTTTCAGTTTTGCAATACGAAGTTCCTAAAAAAGCACATAATATAATTGGGTTTCTAGATAACGGTGCAGAAAACACTATTTCTATAATGGGACATTACGATCATTTAGGCTACGGAGGTGAAGGTTCAAATTATAAAGGGCCACGAAAAATTCACAACGGTGCAGACGATAATGCAAGTGGTATAGCAGCGCTATTAGAACTGGCCTATTTTTTTACTAATAATAAGCCTACTGAGCAATACAACTATTTATTTATCGCTTTCTCGGCAGAAGAAAAGGGCTTGTTGGGTTCTAGGTACTTTGTTGAATACCCTACAATTCCATTAAGTGAACTAAACTTTGCTTTAAATATGGATATGGTAGGGCGTATGGAACATGGAATGGCTTTAACCATAGAAGGTACAGGTAGTGCTTTGCTATGGGAAGAGTGGCTTAATACGGTTTCGTGTGACGCTTTTCCACTAAAATTAAAAAAGCGCGAAAATGGCCCCTCAGACCACACGGCTTTTTACAATAAAGGGATTCCTGCCCTTCATTTTTGGACGGGTAAGCATAACGATTACCACAAGCCTAGCGATGATGTGGAAAAGATTAACTTTGCTGCTGAGTCACAAATTATATCTTTTATAGAATCCTTCTTATTATCGATGGATGAGAAAGAGAAAATAGCATTTCATTTAAGAAATAAATAGATGAATACAGAGAAGAAAATAGCCGTTATAGGTGGAGGTAGTTGGGCAACTGCCATTGTTAAGATTTTGTCTAATAATGTAAATACCCTGCTTTGGTGGATGCGCAACGAAGAGGCTGTAAAACATATTAAAGAAACACAGCATAATCCTAGGTATTTAAGTGCAGCACGAATAAATACAGAGATTGTACAGGTAAGTAGCGATTTAAAAACGATTTGCGAACAAGCCGAGATAATTGTATTAGCAGTCCCTTCAGCTTTTTTACACAATACTTTATCTGCGCTAGAGATAGACCTAAGTAAAAAAACTTTCTTTTCTGCCGTAAAAGGGATTATACCAGAGTACAACCAAATTGTTGGAGAATATATACAAGAGCATTATAAGGTGCCTCTTACTAATATTGGGGTTATTACTGGGCCTTGTCATGCCGAAGAGGTTGCTTTAGAGCGCCTTTCATACCTTACGGTAGCTTGTGAAGATACTTCAGTAGCCGAATTTATGGCAGAGCAGTTGAGATGTAGGTATATTAAGGCTACTATTTCTGATGATATTTACGGAACTGAATATTCTGCAGTTCTAAAAAATGTTGTTGCTGTAGCTTCAGGGATTGCACATGGCTTGGGTTATGGAGATAATTTTCAATCGGTGTTAATTTCTAATGCAATTCGCGAAATAAAACGTTTTGTAGATACCGTTCATCCTATTACCAGAGATATTAAAGATTCTGCATATTTAGGAGATTTATTGGTTACTGCATATTCTAAATTTAGTCGTAATAGAACCTTCGGAACTTATATTGGGAAAGGATATTCTGTAAAAGCAGCCCAAATGGATATGAATATGGTCGCCGAAGGATATTATGCCGTTAAATGTATTAAGGAGATTAATAAGGAATACGAAGTAGATATGCCTATTACCGATTCTGTTTACCGAATGGTATACGAGAAAATGTCGCCTAGACTTGAGTTTAAATTACTTTCTGAAGAGCTGGATTAATAGAAATGTCTTAAACAGGTCTTACTGTTAAAATGTCGTTTAAAGATTGGGTTGTGTCTCGACAAAACCGTCTAGTGTTAGCTTCGCTTAACATGAGTTTATAGAAAAGAACGTTTTAGCATTCACCAGCTACTTGATACTGAAAAAGTATTCTTCGTTGTGCTCATACCCTTATTTAACTATCTAATGTCCACCAAGAAATCTGTATCTTTAGCCTAAGCCAAGCTTTATGATCCTCTTAAAAATACTACAAGAAAGTTTTCGTTTTGCCGTCCAAGCATTGGTGGGTAATAAGCTACGTACCTTACTTTCTCTCTTAGGAGTTACCATAGGAATATTTGCCATTATTTCTGTTTTTGCTGTGGTAGATTCTCTAGAGCGAAATATCCGCACCAGTGTAGAGTCTTTAGGCGATAATGTAGTATTTGTAAACAAATGGCCTTGGTCTATGGGAGGCGATTATCCCTGGTGGAAATACTACCAAAGGCCTCTTCCTACTATTCAAGAATTAGCAAGTTTAGAACAGCGTTTAGAAATGGCAGAGGCGGTAGCTTTTGTGGCTGGAGCAGGAAATAAGACGGCCAAATACCAATCTAATGATGTGGAAGGAATTGGTGTAGCTGCTGTTTCTCATGCATATCAAGATGTATATGGATTTGAGCTATCCGATGGTAGGTATTTTTCGATTTTAGAATCTGCTACCGGAAAGCCTGTTGCTATAATTGGAGATAATATTGCTAAGTCGCTTTTTGAAGGGGTAAATCCTCTAGGGAAATCGATTAAGTTTATGGGACAGAAAGCAACTATTATAGGTGTTTTTGAAAAAGCTGGTGACAGTGTTATCGGTAGTAGTGATGACGATAATATTGTAATTCCTGTTAAGTTTGCACGCAATTTTATACGTCTTAATAGCGAGTCTACAAACCCCATGTTTATGGTAAAGGCTATGCAGGGTGTTAGCAATGAGCAGTTGAAAGACGATTTAACTAGGGTGATGCGTTCTGTAAGACGGTTATCTCCTAAGGCTGATAATGATTTTGCACTCAATGAAACCAGTATAATCTCTAAAGGGATCGATATGATGTTTAACGTTATTGACCTTGCAGGGATAATAATTGGAGGTTTTTCCTTGCTAGTAGGAGGTTTTGGAATTGCAAATATTATGTTTGTTTCTGTAAAAGAAAGAACAAATATTATTGGTGTTCAAAAGGCAATTGGTGCCAAAAACCATTTCATCTTATTACAGTTTTTATTCGAGGCTATTTTATTATGTCTTTTAGGTGGGTTAATTGGTCTGTCCTTCGTTTACACGGGTACACTTATCGCAGGACATTATATAGATTTCGACATTTCCCTTTCCGCCACAAATGTGTTTAGTGGTCTTTGGGTGTCCCTATTAATAGGTGTAGTTTCTGGTTTAATCCCTGCTATTTCTGCTTCTAAATTAGATCCTGTAGAAGCGATTCGTTCTGGGCAATAAAATCAATTTGAGGATTTGAGAATCTGTTGATGAGGTTTATCGGTGAAGCTCAGCTACACGAGTACAGATTATTGTAATAATCGTATATTTTGAAGATTGTTACACAGAGCTGCACAGAGCTGCACAGAGTAAAGATGAGATTCTCAGAGAATTAACAAAGACCTAATATGATTTTATAATTTAATTCCCCGCCGTCCTTGTCGTTAACGACCATTTTGACAAAAAAACTATTTTTAAATTTCCAACAACCAACAACCAACAACCAACAACCAACAACCAACAACAACCATTCACTATTTTATCATAGCTGTTTCAACTTTTCTTCTATTACATTATAAACTTTAGTCAACTCTTGCTCTGTTATACAGTAGGGAGCTAGAATATAAATTACATTCCCGAGTGGTCTTAAGAGTACACCTTCTGCTAAAAAACGCTGATATAATTGCTGTCTTATTGTACTTGCATAACCCGATGTATCTGCTTTTAATTCTATAGCGATTACAGTACCTGTTTGTCGAATGTCTTTTATGATATCCAACGATTTAATTTTCTCCCCAAAAACTTTATGTCTCGCTGCAATGTTTTTCATTGCCTCTTGACATTCCTTTTTCTCAAGTAATTCTAAGCTAGCAATTGCCGCTACACATCCTATAGGATTTCCTGTAAAAGAGTGTCCATGTAAGAAAGCCTTCTGTATATCATCGCCCAAAAAGGTATTGTAAATAGCCTCTGTACATGTGGTTAAAGAGAGTGGGAGTGTACCCCCAGAAAGTCCTTTAGACATGCATATAAAATCGGGCTCTTCATCTACTTGATTCACTGCAAAGGTAGTTCCTGTTCTACCGAAGCCTGTCATCACCTCATCTGCTATACACAATACACCAGCTTGCTTACAAATCTTCATAAGCTTGTTGAGTGTTTCGGGCTTGTACATACGCATTCCAGCAGCTCCTTGTATTAGCGGCTCGAAAATAAAAGCAGCTACGTCTCCTTTAGCTAATTCTTCTTTCAAGCTTTTTATGGCTGCTTCTTCGTCTTTTGGAAAAGGAATATGTGAGCTTTCAAAAAGTAAATCTGAAAAAGGAGCCGAGAAAATACTTCTGGCTCCGGCAGACATAGCCCCAAAGGTTTCACCATGGTAAGCACCATCTAAAGCCACAAAACGCGTTTTGCTCTGTCCTTTATTTTTCCAGTATTGAACACTCATTTTAAGCGCTATTTCTACTGCGGATGATCCATCGCCAGAAAAGAAAAACTTTGCCTGGTTTTTAGGTAAATGCTTACTTAGTTTTTCGCAGAGTTCTACTGCTGGTGTATGCGTAAAGCCAGCAAAAACAACATGTTCTAATTGCAGCATTTGAGCGTAAACTTTTTCTGCAATATAGGGGTGGCTATGCCCGTGAAGGTTTACCCACCACGAAGAAATAGCATCAATATATGAATTGCCTTTGTCGTCTATTAATAGTGAGCCTTCTCCTTTTACAATAGGTAGTGCGGGTCCAGCAGTTTTCATTTGTGTAAATGGATGCCAGATGTATTTTTGATCTTTTTCTACTAAACTCATTCTTTTTCAGAGGTCAGCTTTCAGCTTTCAGCCGTCAGCAATTATTTTTTGATTGTCCCCTTGAGGGGACTTCAGGGGTGTTTAAATCAATGTTTCCTTTAATCCTTGTGCAATAGAACTAATTACTCCTTTATTTAGCTCATCTAATTCCTCTATTCTACCTAAGACAGGTATGCCAGTCATGTCGGTTATAATAGATTCTGTGTCTTTATTTTCAGACCCATTAAAGAGAATTCCTTTTATAGAAAGTCCTTTTTGTTTGAGTAGCTCAATACTCATAAGTGTATGGTTTATACTTCCTAAATAATGTCGAGAAACAAGAATTACTTCAATTCCTAATTGGCTTATTAAATCGAGTATTGTCTCTTTTCTGTTTAGGGGAACCAATAATCCTCCAGCACCTTCTACTACTAAATGGTTTTGGGTAGCGGGTAGTTTTATGCTTTGTAAATTTATTTCTATACCATCGCGTTCTGCGGCTGCATGTGGCGACATGGGATGCATTAATTTATATGCTTCTGTGTGGAATACAGTATTCGTGTTTTCTACCAGCGCTTTAACTTTTAGGGTATCACTATTATCTAAATCACCTGCTTGTATGGGCTTCCAGTAATCAGCTTCTAGTGCTTCTGTAATAATAGAAGCTGCAACTGTTTTACCTACGTCTGTACCAATTCCGGTTATAAAGTATTTTTTCATTGTATAAATTTCGCTAAACTATTTACGCATAGTGTTATTTCTCTCTCTGTATTAAAGCTATGAATACATACTCTAATCCTTTCTTTACCTTCTTCAACTGTAGGGTGGAGGATAGCCCTAATATTAAATCCAGCCACTTGTAGCTTTTGTTCTACTTTCTTAACCTCCTTAATGCCAGGAATTAAAAAACACTGTATAGGACTGTCACTCTCTATCCATTTGCTTTTTAAATTGTCATTTAGCAGCGATTTGAACAATTTTATATTCCGATGAAGTTTTTCAGTTTCTTGCCCAGTGCTAAGTTTTATATAGGCTGCTTCTATACAACTTAAGCTATGTGAACTCATAGCTGTAGAATAGATAAAGGAGCGTGAGAAATTAATTAAGTATTCTTGCAGGATTTTAGAACCTATTATTACTGCTCCATGACAACCCATGGCTTTTCCAAATGTATGTACTCTTGCAAGTAGCTTGTTCTGTAAGCCAAGACTCTGTGCTAGTCCTTCTCCTCTTTCACCTATTATTCCAGTAGCATGTGCCTCGTCTAAAATAATGAGTGCTTTGTATTTCTCACATAAAGTGATAATTTCTGCTAAAGGTGCACAGTCACCGTCCATAGAATATACAGATTCGATGGCTACAATGATGCTGCCTGTTGCTTGTGCTAATTTTTTCTCTAGTGCACATAGGTTATTGTGCTCAAAGGCGAACGATCTCGCCTTAGAAAGCCTTATACCATCTCTTATGCTGGCATGTATAAATCGGTCGTATATTATCGTATCTCCTTTATCTGCGATACAAGAAAATAAACCGATGTTGGCGTCGTAACCCGAATTGCAAATTAGTGCAGATTCTGCCTCGTGAAATTGTGCTAGTTTATTTTCTAGGGTTTCGAATTGGGCTGAATTTCCACTCAGTAACCTAGAGCCTGTAGCGCCTTTACTTTTCGTTTGATCAACTATTATGGTCTTTGAATAGCCTAAATAGTCGTTCGATGAAAAATCTATTAATAATGGCGTATTTTTTAGCGTTCGTAAGCTATCATTTTGCTCGCGAAGGGCTAATTTAAATTTGAGTTTTTCTTCTAACGAATTTAATTTTGGCATAGGGTAAAGATAAAAATCTTACACAAAAAAAAGAGTCCCAAAAAGGGACTCTTTAATAATTGAGTTGCAAGAGCTTAGTCAGCTAATACAATGATTTTATTGTTTTGCATTTCGATAACACCTCCGCGAATCGTGAACGATTCGTTTTTGCCATTATCTAGAGATACTGTAATGTCACCAGCCGCTAAAGTTGAAATAATCGGCGCGTGATCATTTAAGATCTCGAAGCTACCATTAGTACCAGGAAGTTTTATAGAAAGAACTTCTCCAGTAAATAGTTGTGCGTCGGGTGTGATAATATCAACTAACATCTGTAGTAGATTAAGCTTTAGCTTCCGCTAAAATTTTAGCACCTTTTTCAATTGCTTCTTCAATATTACCTACAAGGTTAAAAGCAGCTTCTGGTAAGTGATCTAGTTCACCGTCAAGAATCATATTGAATCCTTTGATAGTGTCTTCGATGCTTACAAGAACTCCTGGAAGACCTGTAAATTGTTCAGCTACGTGGAAAGGTTGAGATAAGAAACGTTGTACACGACGAGCACGTAAAACAGCTTGTTTATCCTCTTCAGACAATTCGTCCATTCCTAAAATAGCGATAATATCTTGTAGCTCTTTATAACGTTGTAAAATTTCTTTTACATCTTGAGCACATTTATAGTGTTTGTCACCCAATACTTCTGGGTTCAAAATACGCGATGTAGAATCTAGTGGATCTACCGCTGGGTAAATACCTAATTCAGCAATCTTACGAGACAATACCGTTGTTGCATCCAAGTGAGCGAAGGTTGTCGCTGGAGCTGGATCGGTAAGGTCATCTGCAGGTACATATACCGCTTGTACAGAGGTAATAGAACCGTTTTTAGTAGAAGTAATACGTTCTTGCATTACACCCATTTCAGTTGCCAATGTTGGTTGGTAACCTACGGCAGAAGGCATACGACCTAATAAGGCAGATACTTCAGAACCCGCTTGAGTGAAACGGAAAATATTATCGATAAAGAATAAGATATCACGACCAGCGCCATCTCCTTCACCATCACGGTAATATTCAGCAAGTGTTAATCCAGAAAGAGCTACACGAGCACGTGCACCTGGAGATTCGTTCATTTGACCGAATACTAAAGTAGCTTGAGAATCGATTAATTCTTTGTGATCAACCTTCGTTAGATCCCAACCACCTTTTTCCATGTCTTCCTCAAAGGCTTTACCGTATTTGATAACTCCTGATTCGATCATCTCACGTAGTAAATCGTTCCCCTCACGAGTACGTTCACCTACACCAGCAAATACAGAAATACCATCGTGTCCTTTGGCAATATTGTTAATCAACTCCATAATCAGTACAGTTTTACCTACACCAGCACCACCGAAGAGACCAATTTTACCACCTTTAGAGTATGGTTCAACCAAGTCAATTACTTTAATACCTGTAAGTAAAATTTCTGATGAAGTAGATAATTCTTCAAATTTAGGAGCGTCGCGGTGTATTGACCATCCGTTGGTTTTATCCAAAGGCTTGATACCGTCAATAGCATCCCCTACAACATTAAATAAACGACCTTTAATTTCTTCACCAACTGGCATTAAGATTGGAGATCCAGAAGCAATAACTTCCATTCCTCTACTTAAACCATCTGTTGAATCCATTGAAATGGCACGAACTGTATCTTCTCCAATGTGCTGTTGACATTCAAGAATTACTTTGCTACCATTAGCTCTTGTAATCTCTAGAGCATCATAGATGTTAGGTAAGTCAGCTACACTACTATCGAACTTAATGTCGACAACGGGTCCAATTACTTGGGCGATTTTTCCGATATTTTTTGACATCGTAAAATATATTTTGTTGAAAATGAATATCCTCGTTTACAGGGTGCAAATTTACTGATTTTTATTTAATTAGATAATTGTAGACTCCTTTTTTATTTTGCTAATTTTGAAAGCGTTTATAAATAGTCTCTATAGGCCGTTTAATTCCTAGTAATAATGTTGTTAGATTTAAGATTGTGAAAATATATCATAGCATAGAAGAGTTCGAAGGTGTAAAGAATGCTGTAGTTACTACAGGTACCTTCGACGGGGTGCATATTGGTCATTCTAAAATTATAGATCGCTTAAAAGAAATAGCGAAGTCTATTGATGGTGAGACGGTTTTATTAACCTTCTTCCCGCACCCTAGAATGGTTTTATTTTCAGATAATGATTTAAAACTCATCACTACGAAAAACGAAAAGATTGCTCTTTTAGAAGCTGCAGGGATAGATCATTTAATTATTCATCCCTTTTCAAGAGCGTTTTCACGCTTGTCTTCGGTAGAGTTTGTGCGCGATATTCTGGTAAATAAAATTCGTACTTCTAGACTTGTAATCGGTTATAATCATCATTTTGGTAGAAATAGAGAGGGCAGCTTTGAGCATCTTAAAGAGTACGGCCCTATGTATGGTTTCCAAGTAGAAGAAATACATGCGCAAGATATAGATGCTATTTCGGTAAGTTCTACAAAAATTAGAAAAGCCCTAGAGTCGGGTGATATAAAAACTGCACAAGATTATTTAACCCACGATTTTCATTTAAGTGGTTTTGTGGTTAAAGGAAATAATCTCGGAAACAAATTAGGTTTTCCCACTGCGAACCTGAAAATTGTAGACCCTCATAAGCTCATTCCTGCTAATGGAGTGTATTCGGTGAGTGTTTCGGTTCATGATAAGCACTATAAAGGAATGCTTAATATTGGGTTAAGGCCTACCGTAGATGGAGATGAAAAAACAATAGAAGTGCATATTTTAGATTTTTCCGAGGATATATACGGTGAAGAAATAACCTTAACTTTTGATACCTGGATTAGGCCGGAAAAGAAATTTGAAAGTTTAGAGGCTCTGAAGATTCAATTGGAATTGGATAAACAATTTGTTTTAAGTATTTAAGATGAGGTTTCTGCTCCTTCTTCTTTTTCCATTCTCCTTATTGGCACAAAAAGGGGTTGTTTACAAAGACTTGGAAGCAGCTTTAGTAAGTCCATTGGAGGTTTATCACTTAGAATTAAAGCGCAAAGGTTTTACTGATTTCCCTAAAGAAATCTACGCATTTTCAAATTTACAAAGCTTAGATTTAAGCAAAAATAAGCTGCATTCATTTCCCGATTCACTCCACCTTCTCGCAAATTTGAGAGTCCTTAAGCTGAGTAGGAATAAAATTGAAGTCATCCCTGAAGCTATTTTTGAGCTAGAAAACTTAGTGGAGTTAGATGTTTGGGATAATTATATTAATGAGTTACCCGAATCTATTAGGGACTTGAAAAAGCTAATGCTATTGGATATTCGTGGTGTTGCTTTGTCAAATGAAAAGTACAAGCGCTATTCATTGCTATTTAATGAGGTAGAGCTACTCATGAGTGAACCCTGCGATTGTCAAGAATAATTTCTTTACTCAGTTTTTAGCATTACATAAGTCAAAATCATTTCTCCAATTTCTTCGTGATAGATTTTAAACTCCTTTCCTAAATAGTTAGCAGTAGTTGTCCTTCTAGTTTAATATCGTCTCGATAATTGAGATTTTCATCTCCTATATATTTAAGAATTGATTCTTTAGCTCCCCATAATTTACAAGCTTGAGCTGTATTTGGGTTTTGTTGAAAAGCAATGTTCTCTTTTTCAGATAGTATTCTAGAGATTAAGCGAAGCATCTTTTCTTGGGGTTTTTCAATATCTATTCCGATTTCAGAAGCACCCAAAGCGATGGCTATATAATTATTGCTGTGAGAAATAGAAAGGTGTTTGGATTCTTTAATAAAAGGTTTTCCCGATTTGTGGTGTTCTAATATGAGCTTCTCCGAAAAGAGATTTTTTAAGGCTATTCTACAGGCTAAAAACTCACGCTTTCTTTTTTCGTGTTTTAAGTCTTCAAACGCTAATGCCTCCTTATTAGAAAGGTTTACTGTATTTAGTAATTGTGCAGATGTCGAAAACACCTCCCATATATATAGGTGGCTATCTTCTTTTATTTTTTTGTAAAATACTTGTCTCATCTAGCTGGTAAATATAGACATCTAAATATAAGTGCTTTGAAAAATGGAATTTAAATGAAGGCTCGTAATCGGTTGCTTATTCTGAGCGTTCAGGAATTACTAGTCAATCCAGATTGCTATCGGGAAGTCTTGCTCTAAATAATCATTTAATGGCTATGATAGAGGGTTTTAGATTTCTTTTAAACGATTAATTAATCATTAACGATTAAGCATTCTTAAATTTCAAATTCTCAAATTGATTTATTGTATCTTTGCACTTTAAATTTTATTAAAACATTACGAAACTATGAGTGCAGTTAATTACAAGGTTAAAGACATTTCTTTAGCAGACTGGGGAAGAAAGGAAATTCGTTTGGCAGAGGCAGAAATGCCAGGTTTAATGTCTATTCGTGAAGAGTATGCTGAGGCACAACCTTTAAAGGGAGCGCGTATTGCAGGTTGTTTACATATGACTATCCAAACGGCTGTTTTAATTGAAACTCTTGTTGCTTTAGGTGCAGATGTTACTTGGTCTTCGTGTAATATATTTTCTACTCAAGATCACGCTGCAGCAGCAATTGCTGTAACTGGAGTTCCTGTTTTTGCTTGGAAAGGCATGAACGATGAGGAATTTGACTGGTGTATAGAGCAGACTTTAAGTTCTTTTAAAGACGGTAAGTCTTTAAACCTAATCTTAGACGACGGTGGAGATTTAACCAATATGGTATTTGATCGATTCCCAGAATTAGTTGCAGATATTAAAGGTTTGTCTGAAGAAACTACTACTGGTGTACACCGTTTATACGATAGAGAAAAGAACGGTACTTTAGTTATGCCTGCTATAAATGTTAACGACTCGGTTACAAAATCGAAGTTCGATAATAAATATGGTTGTCGAGAGTCTTTGGTAGATGGTATTCGTAGAGCTACCGACGTAATGATTGCTGGTAAGGTTGCTGTTGTAGCGGGTTACGGTGATGTAGGTAAGGGGTCTGCACAGTCTTTACAGGCAGCAGGTGCTCGTGTAATAGTTACAGAAATTGATCCTATTTGTGCGCTTCAAGCTGCTATGGAAGGTTTTGAAGTTAAGAAAATGAACGATGCCGTTAAAGAGGCTGATATAGTTGTAACCACTACAGGTAATAAAGATATTATCGTTGGTCGTCATTTCGAGAGTATGAAAGACAAAGCTATTGTATGTAATATCGGTCACTTTGATAATGAGATTGATGTTTCTTGGTTAAACAATAACCACGGTGCTTCAAAAATAGAGATCAAACCTCAGGTAGATCAGTATACCATAGCAGGGAAAGATATTATTTTATTGGCTGAAGGTAGATTGGTGAATTTAGGTTGTGCTACAGGACACCCTTCTTTTGTAATGTCTAATTCTTTTGCAAACCAAACTCTTGCTCAGTTAGAGCTGTGGTTAGATGCTGATAAGTACGAAAACAAAGTATATACCTTGCCTAAACACTTAGATGAAAAAGTGGCTCGCTTACACTTGGCTAAATTAGGTGTAGACCTAGAGGTTCTTAGCGATGACCAAGCAGATTATATTAGTGTTCCTGTAGGAGGACCATATAAGCCAGAATACTACCGCTATTAGTAAAGTACAGAATTTAGAAGCTAGTCTTCTATGTTTAGATAGAACAAAAAAATCGCCTTCGGGCGATTTTTTTGGTTTAGAATATTTTTTTTGGAAAATTGTGAACGGTGATTAGTTAGTGGGGAGTAATAGTATACACTTATTGTTTTCTCTGTGAATCTCCTTTACACTGTGTATCCTTGTGTTATTTTTTAGTAAAACGTGAATGTGAAACGGTAGCGTGTTTTTTTTCAGTACAGAGATTATCTGCTTCCATTAAGTTGTAGCTTTTCGAGAAGTCTCATTGGGCAATTGGTATTGTTTGTCAGGCTGATTTACCTACCGCTAGGTAGGGGTACTCGAAGCCTACTCAGTAATCATCTAACAATTATTTTTCCCATACAACAATCATCAAATCATTTTAATTGTATATCCTAAGCTTTACACCATCAAAGCTTGTTTTGTATCTGTGTAAGGCGTAATTGGCCGGGCCATTCGTTACAGCTCCATCAAAAATAAAGTACTCAGAGTCGCAGCAATGGCAGGCAAGCATATTCAGCTCATCTGTATTAATATATACCTGTTCACAGGTATTTAATGGGTCATTAGTACAGGCTCTGTCGTAGGCAATATAATTGTCGAAATAATCATGGAAAATTAATATTCCGTTAATGCCTCCATCTATATAAGTAGTACCTCCAGGAAAGTGTAAACCATTAAATTCGACATTATTGGGGTATAAATACGTGTTTACGTATGCGTCAGGGAATTCATATTTGTCTTTATCGCAGCTATAAAACTGTAATAGAACTATGCTTAATAGAAGTATTCGTCTCATACAAATAGTTGATATTGAGGATTATTTCTTTGTGTTTATGCAAAAAAACAATAAAGAATTGTAGTACAACGAGTATTACTTGCGAAAAGTATTTGAATAGCATTTTAAATAGTTCTATATTTACCAGATTGAAAAAAAAATCTAGGCAAACTAAAAGATAAGTTTATGCTGCGAAAATTACTAGCTGTGATTGCCTTGCTCGGGATATCAAATTATTCTATAGCACAGTCGCAATCAGGTACCTTAAAAGGTACAATCACAGAGTTTGATACAGGAGAGTCTGTACCAATGGCAAATATTGTGATAGAATTAAATGGAACCGTTATCGATGGGGCTGTTGCTGATTTTGATGGTCAGTATACTATTAAGCCAATAGATCCAGGAAGATATACGGTAAAAGTGTCGTTTATTGGTTTCGCAACCAAAGAAATAAGCGATGTTCTTGTTTCTTCTAGCAAAATTACATTTATCAACGCGGCTCTAAAAGTAGAGTCTGATGTTTTGGGAACTGTAGAATTAGTTGAATATGTGGTACCACTTATCGATCCTGATAAAACCGGTACTACCTTAACTAAGGAAGCAATTACCGCTTTACCAACCCGTGATGTTCAGTCGGTGGCTGCACAAACTGCAGGTATCTTCCAAGAAGATGAAGGGGGAGCATTAAATGTTCGTGGTGCACGATCGGATGCAACTTTCTTCTATATTGATGGGGTTAAAGTAAGAGCATCTAATAAATTACCGCAATCTTCTATTGAACAAATGACTGTAATTACAGGTGGTTTACCTGCTTCTTATGGTGATGCAATGGGTGGGGTAATTAGTATTACTACACGAGGGCCTTCCAACGAATTCTTTGGTGGAGTGGAAGCGGTAACTTCTAGTGTTCTCGACCCATACGGTTACAATTTATTAGGATTTAACCTTTCGGGGCCTTTAAAGAAAAAAGACGGGAATTCTATTCTTGGTTTCTTCTTGTCTGGGGAATACGAAAACGTGAAAGATGAAGATCCTTCTGCTGTAGGTATGTATAAGGTGAAGGACGATGTAATGGACGACTTACACGAAACGCCATTATTATTTAGTTATAACCTAGGTGAGGTAGAAGCTTTAAGAGCTTCTGAGTTTATTACCATGGATGATTTAGAGCATATTGATGCCAAGCAAAATGTTGGTAAGCAAAGTGCTCGTATCCAAGGGAAAATTGACTTTAAACCATCTAAGAATACAAATATTACCATTGGTGGTAACTATTCGTACTCTAAAAATAGAGGCTATATCTATACTTATAGTTTATTCAATCCTGAGAATAACCCAGAAACGATTAAAAACTCATGGAGAGTTTATACTCGTTTACAACAAAGTTTTGGTGCTACAGACGATGAACAATCTTCTTCTACTTTAAAGAATGCTTTCTTTACTTTACAAGCCGATTATTCTCAAGACTCCCAAACAACACAAGATTCTGACCACAAAGACAATTTATTTGACTACGGTTATATAGGTAAGTTTACTCCAGAAAGAAGTCTTGAGTATAATACGCCATGGGACCCTACAGACAGTTTAAATGTTATGTGGGAAACTGCAAATGGAATGATTGATACTGTTGTTGAAGTGGGTGGTTGGTATTACGACGCTGACTTAGACCAAAATGTACCGTTCTATAATTTTGCAGAACAAACAAATGTGGTTAATAATATCGCATTTGAGGGAGCTAACTATAACCCTTATGCTACTACTTATACACAGTCGTATTTCGATTTCTTAGGAAATGAAGGGATTACTAGCTTGGCACAAGTAAGTGGTATTGGTGCTGCTGTAAATGGTGATCGTACTGAAGATGTTTATTCTATATGGTATAATACCGGTAGAGAGTATAATGGATATAATAAGTACAAGGACTCACAGTTCCGTTTTACAGGTTCTGCTTCTGCCGATATTAACGACCACGCACTACAGTTTGGTTTCGAATACGAGCAAAGAGACGATAGATACTACGGAATAAGCCCTGTAGGTCTTTGGACTTTAGCACAACAACAAGTAAATAAATACATCGGTTTTGAGGAAGGTTCTTATGAGTTCCTTAACGATCGTGGTTCTTTAGTTGGACAACAAAATATTTACAACTATAATGAAATGACCAGTTTTGCAACTAAATTTAGAGATGCTCATGAAATTGGTTATGACCAAATTGTAGATATTCATACTTATATACCTGCAGACTTCGACATTTCTATGTTTAGTTCTGATGAGTTACTTACTACTAACCCTAATTCATCTTACGGTTCTTGGTATGGTTACGATAGAGAAGGTGTTAAATTAGAAGGTGTGCAACCTGGAATGAAAGAGTTCCTTACCGACAAAGATGAAAACGGAGAATACAAACGTGAAATGGGTGCTTTCCAACCTATTTATGTTGCGGGTTATATACAAGATAAATTTGCCTTTGAAGATTTAATTTTCAACATTGGTGTTCGTGTAGATAGATACGATGCTAACCAAGAGGTGTTAAAAGATAAGTATTCTGTATTCGAAGTTCTTACTGCTGGCGAAGTTAGTACGCTTGGTTCTCACCCATCTAATATTGGTGACGATTACGTAGTATACGTTAACGATAAGACAAATGCATCTTATATTACTGGGTATAGAAGTGGAGATAACTGGTTTAATGCTGAAGGTTTGCCAATTACGGATCCTGGTGTGTTAGATGTTTCTACAGGTGTTATTCCTATGTTGGCTGACCCATCTGCTTCTGCAGAAGGTGCAGACCCACTGAATGCAGGTTTAAGTGCTGATGCCTTTGAAGATTATACGCCACAGGTATCTTTTATGCCTCGTATTTCTTTCAACTTCCCTATTTCTGATGAAGCGATATTTTATGCGCACTACGATGTGTTAACACAACGTCCTAGTAGAAACAGAATGGATCCAACAGATTACTTATTCTTAGCTCATAAAACAGCAAGTACAATTAATAACCCTAATCTGAAGCCACAACGTACTACAGATTACGAACTTGGATTTAAACAAACACTTTCTTCTAGTTCTGCACTTTCTATCTCTGCTTTCTATAGAGAAATGAGAGATATGATACAGTATACTAGAATTGCTTTTGCATACCCTAGAGAGTATTTTACTTTTGGTAACCTCGATTTTGGTACTGTAAAAGGTCTGTCTGTAGCTTATGAGATGCGTAGAACTAACAATGTTAGTTTTAATGCTAACTATACATTACAGTTTGCAGATGGTTCTGGTTCTTCTTCTACTTCTGGGGTAGATATCGTAAACTCTGACCAACCAAACTTAAGAACTACACTTCCTTTAGATTATGACCAACGTCACAATTTAACCGGTAGTATAGACTTCCGTTACGGTTCTGGTAACAAATACAATGGTCCTTTGCTAGCTGGTCGTCCTATATTAGAAAATATGGGCGTTAATTTAGTAGCTACTGCAGGTTCAGGAACTCCATTCTCTAGACAAATAAATTCTACGCGTGAGGCCATGTTTGGTATTAACGATAGAACAAACTTAGAAGGTTCTGTAAACGGTTCGCGTTTACCTTGGAGATACCGCTTAGATATGAGAGTTAACAAAAGCTTTGATATTACTTGGGGTGAAGGAGAAGACATGAAGTCTGCTTCTATGAATGTGTACCTACAAGTTCAAAACTTGTTAAATACACAAAACTTGGTAACTGTTTACCAATATACAGGGAATGCTGATGATGACGGATATCTTAGCTCTGCAGTAGGTGTAAACGATACACAGAAACAAGTAGATCCTACAGCATTTGCTGATTTATACTCTTTAAAGTTAAATAACCCAAATAATTACACGCGTCCTAGAACGGTTCGTTTAGGTGTAACACTAGACTTTTAGTCTTGGTAGAAAATTGTATGTTTATGAAAAAGACAATTAAAAATACGCTGTACATTTTCTTAGCTACCCTAGGATTGGGTGCTCAAGCAAAGGAGAATGTAAATTATTCTGGTGGCGAAGCGACTACACCAACACAATCGTTGGCTTATAATTGTGCTGCTGGTACTGCTCAAACATTATTAGATATTAACAATGTTAAAACTACCATTCTTAATGGTGGTGATATGTGGTGGAATTTAGCTGCTGGGAAATATGAAATTCCTAAAAATAGTGGAAAACACTCTTTATTCGCTGGTTCTCTTTGGATTGGTGGTTTAGACGATGATGACCAACTAAAAGTTGCTGCTCAAACTTACCGTCAGTCTGGTAACGACTACTGGCCAGGACCTCTAGATAACGTACGTTTAACTTCAGATGAAAATCCGAATAATAAGTACGGTACTACAGAAGCTCAAATTTGTGCTGAGTACGATTACCACCACGTAATTACTAGAGCTGAAGTAGAAGAGTTTGTTGCTTATTCAACCTCTCAAAATCCTTCTTCAGAATTTCCTGATTATTCAATTCCTGTATCAATTTTAAACTATCCAGGTAACCGTAATCATGACAATCAAGCTGATAATGCTTTTGATGGATACGATGATCAAGTAGGAACAAATCCTTATTATGACCGTGAAACTTTAGCTCCTTTCCGCGATGTTGATGGCGATGGGCTTTACGATGCTACTCAAGGTGATTATCCTGAGTATAATTTAGACGGTACTTTCAACTGTCAAGAACACGACATGCTTTTTGGTGATCAAACTCTATTTTGGGTTTATAACGATAATGGTGAGTCTCACACTGCTTCAGGTTCTGTTGAGCCTATTGGTTTAGAAATTCAAGCGCAAGCTTTTGCATTTTCTACCAATGACGAAATTAACAATATGACCTTCTACAACTATAAGTTGATCAATCGTTCTCATAACGCATTGAATGAAGCTTACTTTGGTGTTCACGTAGATCCAGATTTAGGTGATTACCAAGATGATTACGTTGGTTGTGATGTTGCTCGTGGTTTAGGATACTGTTATAACGGTGATGAAGATGATGGAACTGCTGCTGGATATGGTGTAAACCCTCCTGCAATTGGTGTAGATTTCTTTAGAGGTCCTATTGCCGATGAAGGTGACGGTATTGATAACGATATGGATGGAGAAATTGATGAGCCTGGAGAGCAGATCATCATGTCTAAATTTATGTACTTTAATAACGATGGTTCTGTAACTGGTAATCCAGATATAGCACAAGATTTTTATAATTACCTGCAAGGTAAATGGTTAGATAATAAACCAATGACTTACGGTGCTGATGGTAGAAATCCTTCTAGCCCGCTATGTAATTTTATGTTCCCTGGCGATACAGATCCTTCTTTTGATGAATCATGGACGGAACAAATTGCTGGAAATGCTCCTGCCGATAGAAGATTCGTTCAGTCTGCTGGACCTTTTACCCTTGAGCCTGGTGCTGTAAATACTATTACTACAGGTGTTGTATGGGCGCGTGCTACTAGTGGTGGTGCTTGGGAGTCTGTTGAGCTTATGCGTGTAGCAGATGATAAAGCACAAAAACTTTTTGATATCTGTTTTGAAGTACTAGATGGTCCAGATGCACCAGACTTAACACTTCAGGAACTTGATAAAGAAATTATTGTTACTATTACCAATGCTGCCAATATCTCAAATAATAATCAAAATGCAAACGAGGATTATTACGAAGAAGATTTAATTAACATCTCTGGTTATTACGATGAAGCACAAACACTTCCTTATAGAGATTCTTATGTATTCGAAGGGTACCAAGTGTTCCAATTAAAAGACGAAACAGTTACTGCTGCAGACGTATATGATGTTGATAAGGCGAGAATGGTTTTCCAATGTGATATTGAAAACTATAGAGATGAATTTGGTGCGGCTACTTCTGAGGAGACTATCTCCCCAATTGCTAACCTTACCAACTACAATTTTAGCTTAGACCTTGAAGCAAACGTTCCTGTTGATATGACTCTTGAAGCTGCCAACGAAGGAATTACACATTCTTTCGTAGTAACACAAGATTTATTCGCTGAAGGTGATCGTACGCTAATCAATAACAGAACTTATTACTTTACTGCTATTGCTTATGGGTATAACGAGTACTTACAGTATGCACAAGATCAAGTTCCTGATACTGAAAATATATACGCTGCTAGTTTCGAAGGTCAGAAAAAACCATTCCTTGCAGGTCGTAAAAATATTAAACAGTATACAGCTATACCTCACATTACTAGTGCTGAAGCTAACGGAACGATTCAAAATGCAGATTATGGAACTATTCCAGAAATTACCCGCCTCGAAGGTTCAGGTAATGGTGGTTTAGAACTACAGTTTACTACTGAAATGAAAATGGATTTACTTAGTGATACTAGTTGTACAACTAGTACTCATTACGCTATTGATGGTGGACCTGTAGGAATAAAAGTTATTGATCCTTTAAGTGTACCAGAAAATACAGACTTTACTTTTGTATTGAATTCTGTAAAAGATACTGCTAGATGGATACTAACCAATGAAACTACCGGTTTCTCTGTGAACTCTGACACTATCATGAGTGTTAAGAACGAACAAATTATTGCAGATTGGGGACTTTCAGTTACGCTAGTAAATGGGATTGATCCAGGTGTAGAAACTAATGGAACAAATGGTTTACTAAGTGCTACTTTAATCAAAGAGAATTCTACCTCTTGGTTAGACTTTGTACCGGATGTTGATTTTGTTACTGTACGTGATGGCGCAGTGGTAGTTCACCCTGCTAACTGGATACGTTCTGGTTCTACAACTAATCCTGACCCTGCTGGTGGAGACGATGCAATTGTTGTTGATATGGGTTCTGCCGATGATTGGGAAGATGAAAATTCTACTTATGAAGGCGTACTTAACGGTATGTGGGCTCCTTACAGGTTAGTAGGTTACGATACTGATGATATTGCTTTTACTCACTCTCCTTCAATTGGTAGAGGTAAAAAACTTAATAATTTATCTTCTGTAGATATTGTTTATACCGATGATAAATCTCTTTGGACTCGTGTTCCAGTTATTGAGACCGGTGATACGATTACACGTATGTTGTTGAAAGATATGCCTTCGGTAGATAAAGATGGTATCGATGAAACTGACGGAAGCACTGGTTTCTCTTGGTTCCCTGGTTATGCTTTCGACTTAGAAAGAGGTATTAGAGTAAATATGATGTTTGGTGAAGCTTCTACCTTACCTAACCACAACGGTAACGATATGGTATGGAATCCTACTTCTACTAACCTAGATTTACAAATCTTTAATCCTGACTTTAGCGAAGAGAATATTGTCTTTGGTGGTCGCCATTATGTATATGTTACGATGAGCGAATACTTTGGTGATGAGGAAGAAAATCATCCTCTATACAGCCGCTTATTAAATATGAGTTCTTTTGTGAATCAAAAGAAAGTATTTGAAGATATTGCTTGGGTTTCTATTCCTTTAGCTTCTCAAAACTCAACTCTTTTAGACGGTACTGTAGAAGTACAAATTAGAGTTTCTAAGAGTTACGAAAAATACAATCTTGAGGAAGTTGCTGGTTGTGATTTACCTTCTGATGTAAACGATGGTAATCCTCTTTACTCGTTTGAAACTAAGTCTATTATGACGGTAACAAATGATGAAGAAACGGCTAAGAGTGCAATGGACCTTATTCAAGTAGTTCCAAACCCGTATTACGGTAATACAAACTACGAAGGAGATCAAATTGATACACGTGTAAGAATTACAAACCTTCCTAGTATATGTACTATTTCTATCTATAATGTGTCGGGTACGCTTGTACGACGTGTTCATCTAGACAGTGAAGTAAACGTTACTGGATGGGATTGGGATTTAAAGAATAATCACAATATTGCTATTGCTTCTGGTGTATACATTATACATATTGATGGTAAAGAGTATGGTGAGAAAGTCTTAAAATGGTTCGGTGCACTTCGTCCAATAGATTTAGATTCATTCTAGTAGAATAAAATTGTTAAAGACTAAAATTCATACGACTATGGTTATGAAAAAATATACAAAACAACTGTTTCCTGTTCTTTTAACAGGTTTATTAGTACTTTGTTCGAGTACGGCAAATGCAGGTAACGAACAGCGTTCTGGACAAGCAGGAGCTACAGAATTGTTAATTAATCCTTGGGCTCGTTCTTCGGGATGGGGAGGTATAAACACCGCTTCTGTGCAAGGTTTAGAAGCTACCTTCTTAAACGTTGCAGGTTTAGCTGGAACACAGAATACTGAGTTCATTTTTGCTTCTACATCATGGCTCTTCGATATGCAGGTTAATGCTTTTGGTTTCTCTAAGTCTTTAGCAGACGATGCTGTACTTGGTTTAGCTATTTCTACTGTTAGTTTCGGAGATATTGAAATTACCAACCCTACTGCTCCAGAAGGAACTGGTTCTACCTACTCTCCTGTAGTGATGAATATTGGACTTTCTTATGCTAAGAAATTTACAGATAATATTTCTGGGGGTGCTACAGTTAGAGTAATCTCTGAGTCTACTCCAGATTTAAAAGCTTCTGCTGTATCTCTAGATGCTGGTATACAATATGTAGCCGGTGCAAATCGTCAAATGAAGTTTGGTGTTTCTTTAAAGAACGTAGGTCCTAAAATGAAGTTTGAAGGAGATGGTAACGGTGTTAAGTTATCTAATGATGATGCTTTCGGTCAAGACTACGATCAAACTTATGAGTTAAGATCAGAGGCTTTCGAATTACCATCATTATTAAATATTGGTGCTTCTTACGATTTTACTATCGATCAAGAAAATCGACTTACGGTTGCTGGTAACTTTACATCTAACTCGTTTACTAAAGATCAGTATGGTGTAGGGCTAGAGTATGGTTATAAATCATTCTTTATGCTTAGAACAGGTTATGTTTACGAAGAGGGTATCTTAGATACAGAGACGCGTACAACTGTATTTACGGGTCTTAATGCTGGTTTTACTTTCGAAATTCCATTGAGTTCAGGCACTAATTTCGGATTGGATTATTCTTTCCGTCAGGCTAGCCCACTCGCTTCACCTCACACTATTGGTGCAAGAATAACACTATAATATTTCCCTCCTGAGGGAGGATGCTAAATCAAAAAGAGGATCCTATGGATCTTCTTTTTGCGTTAAATTACTTTTAAAACAAATTATTATGTCTACAATATCTTATTATACAGAAGAGGGATTACAAAAGTTAAAAGATGAGTTAGAACAGCTTAAGTTTGTAGAGCGTCCTAGCATAACAAATCAAATTGCTGAGGCAAGAGATAAAGGAGATTTATCTGAAAATGCGGAGTACGATGCCGCAAAAGAAGCTCAAGGGATGTTGGAAATGAAAATTTCTAAACTAGAAGCTATGTATGCTGGAGCCCGTGTAATTGACGAATCACAGTTAGATACCGATAAGGTTCTTGCCTTGTCTATTGTGAAGATTAAAAATTTGGCAACTAAAAAGGAAATGACCTTTACTTTGGTTGCGGAGTCTGAAGCTGATGTTAAAACGGGTAAAATTTCTATTAACTCTCCAATAGGTACTGGTTTGTTGGGGAAAAAAGTTGGTGAAGTGGCAGAAATTGCTGTTCCTGCTGGGCTTATGAAATTTGAGATTCTCAATATCTCTAGATAATGGCTAGTATTTTTACGAAAATTGTAAAGGGTGAAATCCCTGCCTATAAAATTGCTGAAGATGATAATTTCTTAGCCTTTCTAGATGCTTTTCCACTTGCAAAGGGACATGTATTGGTAATACCAAAGCAAGAAATAGACTCTATATTCGACCTTTCAGATGAGGCATACACTAACTTGTGGCTGTTTGCTAAAAAGGCTGCCAAAGCTCTTAAAATGGCTATCCCGTGTAAGCGAGTAGGTATAGCAGTTATAGGTTTAGAAGTTCCGCATGCACATATCCACTTAATCCCACTTCAAACGGTTGAGGATATCAATTTCTCTAAACCAAAATTACAATTGGAAGAGGAAGAGATGATAGAAATTGCAACTAAAATTAAGAGTGAATTATAAGTATATAATCTGTTTTAAAATTAATTTAACCGACCCTATCTTGATTGTTTTTCACGAAGCTGGCCCAGGAAGAGCCTCCTTTTGCTTTATTAATAGCTCCGTTTTGTAAACCGTGACACATCGCTGCTGCTAGCCCATCTGTAGCATCTAAGTACTCAGGCATTTCTTTGATGTTTAGCATTTGCATTAACATAGCAGCAACTTGTTCTTTAGAAGCAGCCCCTCTACCCGTAATAGCTTTTTTTATTTTTAAAGGTGCATATTCGGTTACTGGAATATCTCTTTGGAGTGCAGCTGCCATAGCTACTCCTTGTGCTCTACCTAACTTGAGCATTGATTGTACATTTTTACCAAAAAAAGGAGCTTCTAAAGCCACTTCATCTGGATGATAATGGTCTATAATTGCTAGGGTCTTTTGAAATATCTTTTGAAGCTTTAGGTAAGGGTCGTTTATTTTTGTCATGATTAATACATCCATCATGATCATTTCATACTTAGATCCCTTTTTCTTTATCACTCCAAAACCCATGATACTAGTCCCCGGATCAATCCCTAAAATTATCTTTTCATCTTTCATCGGGTCCTGTTTTAGTATGGGCTGTCTACCTTATCTAGTCGGATAAATACACTTTTTACTTGACTGTATTGTTTTAGTGTTTCAGGGCCATTTTCGCGGCCTATTCCAGACTGTTTATATCCTCCTACAGGCATTTCGGCTGGAGAGTCGCCCCAACTATTAATCCAGCATATACCGGCTTGTAGTTGGTTAATCACACGGTGGGCGCGGTTAATGTCTTGTGTAAATACCCCTGCAGCTAATCCAAAATTAGTGTTATTTGAACGAGCAATAACCTCATGCTCCTCGTCAAATTTGAGTACCGACATTACAGGCCCAAAGATCTCATCCCTTACATTGGGCATATCGTCTTCACAATCTGCAAAAATTGTTGGTTCAACAAAAAAGCCTTGTTTTGTCTCATCTGTCTCGTGTTTATTTCCTCCACAAATAAGTCGTGCACTAGTTGCTTTGGCCTGATTTATATAGCCCATTACCTTATCAAAATGTTTGGAGCTGATAAGAGAACCCATTTGTGTGTCTAAATTCATAGGGTCTCCAAGTTTTATGGCTTCACTGCGTTGTTTAGCTTTCTTTAAAAAGGCATCATAAACCCCACTCTGAACAAATACCCTTGTACCGTGGGTACAAACTTCTCCCTGTGTGTAGAAGTTGGCTAGCATTGCTCCAGAAACAGCGTTGTCTATATTGGCATCATCAAAAATAATTAGTGGAGACTTTCCACCTAGTTCTAAAGTAATCTCCTTAAGTGTACCCGAGGCATCACTCATAACTTTTTTCCCCGTTTCACAGCTTCCTGTAAACGAAATTTTGGCTATTCGTGGATGTCTAGATAAATATTGTCCAACGCGGTAATCTCCCTGTACTACATTGAATACCCCAGGAGGCATTCCAGCTTCAGTGTATATTTCGGCCAGTTTAAGTACGCTCAACGGGGTTTCCTCTGAGGGTTTAAATAACATTGCATTTCCTGCAGCTAAACAGGGAGCAGATTTCCAGCAAGCTATCTGTATTGGATAATTCCATGCCCCTATACCCGCACAAACTCCCAAAGGTTCGCGTTTTGACATGAAAAAAGTACTGCTGTTTAAGTCTTGTTGTGTGCCTTGTAATCCAGGTATAAGCCCCGCGTAATATTCCAGTACATCTGCGCCACTTATGATGTCTACACAATTGGCTTCTTGTAATGGCTTTCCGGTATCCATTACCTCTAAAGCAGCTAGTTCATCATTGCGCTCGCGTAATATAGCTACCGCTTTAAGTAAGATACGACTGCGTTCTATTGCCGACATAGCCGACCATACTGCAAAACCTTGTTCAGCAGATAGTACTGCTTTTTCAATATCGCTCGCACTAGCCTGATCTACCTTACATATAACTTGGTTGGTGGCCGGATTAATAGTTTCGAAAGTTTCCTTAGAATCGGCTTTTGTATAGCCGCCATGTATATAAAGGTGTTGTTGCATATTTGTTGTATTCCTACTTTTTTTTGAATCTCTGAAAAGGACTTTATACACTATCCATTGTCTCTAGCGATGTATTAAGATCACATTTGTGGCTAGGTTAGCTCTTTGGGGTCCCTCAATTATACAATGTATCGTATTGGATAAATATACTCTTTTAATTAATGAGATTGCTTATTGTTTTTTATTCCACTTCTATTCATCTTTAATGCAATAGTTGTAGTTTTAAGGCAGAATTTAAAAAGTGATAAACGTAAAAAGGAACATCCCTGGAGTTTTTGGTATTAGCATTCTATTCTGTAGTGTGGTATGTGCTGTATTCGCTTATTTTATTGCTCCAGACAATAGCCCCTATGCAAACCAAATGCATTTAGAGTTAAGTACACTAAGACCCGGTACTGAAGTTTCGTTTTTACATTTGCAAAAAGATGAGTTTTTAAATACCTCCTTTATTAATCAATTAATAGGAGGTGAAATCCCGAACTATAAAGCGATTCCTCTTGGTTCTTTTAGGGTTTCAGACACTATTATTTCGTACAGTATTTTTGGTTCTGATTACCTTCAGCAAATAGCAAGTAATACACTATTATTATCGGAGGATAATACGCCAATATTTACAAAAACATACTTTTTGGGAACTGATAAATACGGTCGTGATTTATTAAGTCGCTTAATTATTGCAACAAGAATTTCTTTAGCCGTAGGTTTTATTTCTGTTTTTATTTCGCTTTTAATAGGAATTACTTTGGGCTTAATTGCGGGTTATTACGGCTCTTGGGTAGATAAGTGTATTCTATGGCTTATAAACGTAGTTTGGTCTATACCTACACTATTAATGGTAATAGCAATTAGCTTGGCACTAGGGAAAGGTTTCTTGCAGGTATTTATAGCAGTTGGATTAACCATGTGGGTTGAAGTTGCTAGAGTTGTTAGGGGACAAGTGTTGAGCCTAAAAAAAATGGAATATATTCAGGCTGCAAGTGTTTTGGGATTTAGTGATTTACGGATTATGTTTATTCATATTCTGCCCAATATAATGAGTCCTATCATAGTGATTTCTGCAGCCAATTTTGCTTCTGCCATTTTAATTGAGGCTGGTTTGAGCTTCTTGGGGATCGGTACACAGGCTCCTATGCCTTCTTGGGGGGCTATGATAAAGAATCACTATTCCTATATAATATTAGATAAGGCTTATTTGGCCTTGGCCCCAGGTATGGCTATAATGTTGCTTGTTTTAGCTTTGATGTATGTTGGGAATATGTTAAGAGAACATTTGAATGTAAGAGGGTAGAGAAATAGAATAAAAAAGACGGTAAGAAGTAGCAGAAGAAAAATCTTCATCCCTATAGCAATCGGGACATTAAATCTTTTTGTTTGTCAGGCTGAGAAACTCTAGGCCCTGCCTTCAGTTATTTATTCATCATCGTTAATCAATCATTAACTCTCACGTCTTTAATCGACCTTTTGATATCATGACCATTTGACTTTTTCAATCTTATCGGCTAATACCTCAGAAAGTTTAAAGTAAGATTCTACAGTCCAACCAGCTATATGTGGACTTAATAACACCTTTTTTGAATCAAGTAAATATTGAAAACTAGTAGGGGTTTCTGTGTCGAACATATTTTCAAAACTTGCTTTTTCAAATTCTAAAACATCTAAACAAGCACCTAAAATAGTTTCCTCTTGTAAGCCTTTAACTAAGCTTTCGGTTCGTACAACTTTACCCCTTGCTGTATTAATTACATAAAAAGGCTTGTTCATTTTAGCAATAAATTCGCAGTCTAAATAATGATGAGTCCCCTTATTATAAGGAGTATGAAAACTGAGAATAGTAGCTTTATTTTGAATTTCTTCTAAAGAAGATTCACATACGTATTCATCAGAATAATTCGTCTTTACATTGTCATAAGCCAAAACGGTACAGTTAAAACCAGAGATGCATTTTGCAAATGCTTTACCCATATTACCATAACCAATAATTCCGACTGTTTTACCGGCTAGTTCAAGCCCTCTATTTGCTTCTCGTTGCCATTTCCCTGCGCGTACTTCGGCGTCTGCAATTGCGAGTTTATTGAATAGTGCAAGTAGCATCCCTAAGGAATGTTCGCCTACAGCTTGTCTGTTTCCTTCAGGAGCAGAAAATAATTGAATACCTAAATCCGTTGCTTTTGTGCAGTCTATATTTTCTAAACCGGCTCCAGAGCGAGCAATAAATTTTAGGTTTGTTGCTGCATCCAAAAATGCTGAATTAATCGGGGTTCTCGACCGAACTACTAAACCTTGGTAATCGGCTATTTTTTTCAAAAGTTCATTCCTAGTAGATGTGTAGTCGTGTTTACATTGGAAACCCAAGTCTAAAAGTCTGTCTTCTAAAATGGGGTGTACACTATCTATAAAAAGGACTTTCATTAGAGGTTTAAAAATAATTTACCAATCATGAAATAAATAAACAATCCAAGTACATCGTTTACAGTGGTAATAAATGGGCCTGTTGCTAGTGCAGGGTCAATTTTATATTTGTTAAGTGCAAGAGGCACAAAAGTACCAAATAAGGCTGCAAAAATAATCACTGCCATAATAGAGATGCTCACAGTAAAATAAATGGCACTTGGGTAGCCTAATAAAAAGGTGAAGAGCATAATTGTTCCCGAACATATAAGTCCGTTTAGCATGGCAACACCCAATTCTTTAAATAATCGCTCACCTAGGCTATCCATACCTAAACTATTACTAGCTAGACCTTGTACAATGATGGCAGCAGATTGCACTCCTACATTTCCTCCCATAGCCGCAATTAAAGGAGTGAAAAAGGCAAGTTCAATATTGTTTTCAATATCGAATATCCCCATAATTTGAGCCCCCATAATACCTCCCATTAGGCCTATTAGAAGCCAAGGTAGTCGAGCCCTTGTAAGTGTAATTATATTATCTGAAGAATCGACTTGTTCGGAAATACCAGAGGCTTTATTATAATCCTCCATAGCTTCTTCCTTCATTACGTCAACTACATCATCAATGGTAATTCTACCAATTAAACGATTTAGATCGTCTACAACAGGTAATACAATAAGGTCGTATTTATCCATAATATTAGCCACTTCTTCATCATCGGAATTGGCTTTTACAGAGATTACTTTCTCATTGTATATGTTTTTAATGAAGTTCTTCTCTGGAGAGAGAAGTAGTTTTTTTAAAGAGAGCGTACCCAATAAAACACGGTTGTCGTCTACTACATAAATGGTGTAAACCTTGTCTACATCCTCGGCTTGCTTACGCATTTCTCCTACACACCGCAAAACCGACCACTTGTCGTTTACATGGATAAGTTCTTTTGCCATTAATCCTCCAGCCGTATTTTCTGGATAAGAAAGTAGATCTACAATATCGCTTGCGTGATCTATATCTTCAATATGTGCTAATACCTCTTCCTTTTTATCGGTAGGTAAATCACCTATAATGTCTGCAGCGTCATCAGAATCTAAATTCTCAATGAGTTCTTCAGCGATTTCTTGGGAGGTTAAGTCTTCAAGTACAACCTCTCTAGCCTCATCATCCAGCTCTACAAGAATCTCAGCTGAATCTTCATCTTCAAAAAGTTCGAAGAGAATTTTTCCGCGTTCTTCCTCTAGCTCTTCAATGAGCTCAGCAATATCTGCATGATGTAATTCGGAAAGCTCAGCTTTTAAGATTTGAAAATCTTTACGCTCGAGTTTTTCGTTTATATCATTTATAAATTCTTTTGTTAATTCAAATTTCATGGTTGAATCTTTTCAAGCTCATTGGTAAGGTACACAAAATCTGCTACCGATAATTGTTCAGCTCTTTCTGTCAATAGAGGGTCGTTAAATCCAGTCTTACCTATTAGTGGTTTCAGTGAATTTCTCAGAGTTTTTCTACGCTGACTAAACGACTGTTTCACTACGCGTTTAAAGAATTTCTCGTTACAATCGAGTTTATCTTTATTGTTTCTGCGCAAACGTATAACACCAGATTTAACTTTTGGTGGTGGGTCGAACACATCTTCATTAACAGTAAATAAATATTCTATATCGTAATAAGCTTGAAGCAATACCGATATAATTCCATATTTTTTACTTCCTGGTCCACTAGCTACACGCTCTGCAACTTCTTTTTGGAACATTCCTACAACCTCAGGGACCTGTTCTTTATACTCTAGTGCTTTGAATAGTATTTGAGAGGATATATTGTACGGGAAATTACCAATTAGCGCAAATTGCCCTCTTGTAAGTTTTGTTAAGTCTAGTTGTAAAAAATCTGTAGAGTGAATACGCGGACTCAATTCTGGGTATTCTGCTTGTAAATAGGTAACAGATTCTCGGTCGAGCTCAATTACATGGGTGGTAAAATCTTTCTGTAATAAATATTGTGTGAGCACGCCCATTCCTGGACCTACTTCTACTACATCTGTATACCCTTGGCAACTCAATCCATCAACAATTCCTCTAGCTATAGAAAGATCTTTGAGGAAATGTTGTCCTAAGTGTTTTTTAGCTCTTACCTTTTTCATTTGGATGTATACGTATAATTTAAAACTCGCTAATTACCTCCATAAGAGTACGGAATGCAACAAACTTCCCTTGAAACTTTGTGTTGTGTGCTGCTTGTAATGCAGGGGCAAAGTCTCGGTTGTATTGATCTAGTTTATCATGGTTTTCGCAAGTGTATTGAATGGAATATGTTACCCCACCCATTTGTTCTTCTACCAAAACTTTCGACATTTTTGCAGATTTAAACAATCCTGTTTTTAGTACATCTGCTATATGTTCCTTGTTCATCCAGTTCAACCATTCTAGTTCAACAGACTCTTCAATATTTACGGTAACGTTGTATATAATCATTTTACTCTTTGCTTAATTCACGGTAGTGTTTTCTGGCTTCTGCCAAGAAGTAACTATCCTGGTGGTTGGTAATTATATCTTCATAAAGTTCCAGAGCTAAAGCTGTATTTTTAAAATAATACTCTTGAAGCTGGGCTTGTGCAAATTTCGCATCATCTGCTAATATATCAAAAGAAAAGAAACTTATTATTTGGTCCAATAATTCGCTTGCATCCTCTTTTTTATCCTGTTGGATTTTTATCTCATATTGCCGGTATAGAGCCTCATCTAATAAACTATGGCCAGGGTAATCGATTATAATACTGTCTAGAGTATGGTAGGCTTGGTTTAATTTATTCTGATAAATGAGTAGGTCGGCACGCGCAAATAATTCCATGGTTACCGTAGTTGTATCCATATTTAAATTGTCTTGTATAAGTAGCGACAACTCCATGGCGTCGTTTGCGATAAGCTTAGCCGTAGACTTTTTTAATACATCTAATTGTGCTTGTGCCCAATCGAAATCTCCTTGATAATACGAAATCTTAGCTCTTCTGAATTTCGCCTCATGACCTAATACATCATGCTTATACGCTTTGTCTACTTGTGAATAGTAGAGTATAGCATCCCAAATTTCATTTTGAAGTAATAGTATATCTGCATAAACGAGCTTGCATTGTGCTAGGTCTTCATTACTGGCCGTATGTATTGCCAACGCTTCTTTTATTGTTGCTTCTGCACGGTCTAAATTATAAAGCCTAAAAGCTTGAATTTGTGCTAAATCACGGATTGTTAAAATCGTATAACTCGTTTTTCCTAATGCTAAAAAATTGTTTGTATATTCTAGCTCTAAGGCTTCCCATTCCTCATTTGTTGTTTTTGGCTTAGCCTCTAATAGCTCCTTGTTTACTGTTAATAAAGCCAATTTAGAATCTAGGTAATAGTTCGATTCTGTCCCTTTAGAGATAATGTATGAATAACAAGATTGAGCCACTGAAAATGCTTTGTTTTTTCTACAAATCGATGCAAGGACAAATACCTTTTCTTGCCCCGATTGTAATTTCTCATCCATCGCTTTTTCTTGGTCAAAAGCTGCTGTAAAATTCTTTTCTTGTATAAACAACCAGATAAGTAAATCTGCTAAATTTTGATCGTTAGTCTCCTGTACCTTTCTCAGTAATATCCCCTTTAATAATTGGTTGTTTTGATTTTCAGGATCTGTGTTTATAGTACGGTTCAAAGTGTTTTTTACACTCTGTAGGTATTGTTTATTACTGGTAATGAGTTCTAGGTAATTCTCATACATTTCCTCAATATTCCCTAACTGACCATGTATCCTAGCAATTTGAAATCGGTAATTACTTTTACTAGAGTTTTGGATCCCTATAGTATAGGCTTCTATAGCGTATTCTAAATATTCAAATTTATACAGTCTATTGGCAGTAACAGAAACTAAATGTTCATTGTTGTTGAGTTGATGAAAAAGCTCTTTGAACTTTTTGTCAGCCCTTTTATTATCATTCTTTAATGTGTAAATATGTGCGTAGTCTACTAGGACTGATGTGTTTTTGGAATGTTTTTTATAGTGTCTTTTTATCAGTTTCTCAGCTTCTTCAATTTTTGAAAGTGCTAAATAACAATCGAGTAAGCCTTGGTAATAATTGGGAGATTTATGTGTTTTATAAAGTCCCACATAGAGCTCACTTGCTTTTTTATAAGCTCCAGCTTTAAAATATTGCTTGGCTAATTGTGCCTGGTTGTTTGTTTGTGCTACGAGTAGTACGGGGAAACAAAGTGCTAATAAAAGTAACTTTATTGTTGTCTTTAGTAAACTATTCATCGGTACTTTGTAAAGAGTTTAACTGTATAAATATTCCTTGTAATTTAGATTCTAACGAATCGAATTGTGTTGTGTTTTGGTGAAATTTAATTCTTAAGAGTTCATTCATAGCACTTAGTTTACCTAAGGCTTTTTGCTCTTCTTTTAAATAGGCAGTAAATTGTTGTTTTGTTAAATGCCTATGTACCAAATCGTCTTTTAAAGAAGTAATTTGGTTTTTAGAAAAGAGTAACTCTTTTTTAATACTATCTATTTCAGTATTGAAATTTGAAAAAGTAGTGGCTATTTTTTGATAAGCCAACTTCTCGTGATGCAGCCATTGTTTTTGAAAATCACTCAAATTTTCAAGTTCAAATAATTGCAGTCTCTGACTAGCTTTTTCTATGCAGAAGCTCACCTTCTGTTGGTCCATTTCTTCTAGTAATTCGTTTTGATGTAGTACCAAAGAATCTAGGAGTAAAGTGTAATTTACCTCCTTGTCGATGTTTATTTCTTGGCAAGAAGAAAGTAACAAAGCCGAAACGAATATGTAAAATGTATTTTTTAACATTATAAAAAAAACCGAAGTCTAAGCTTCGGTTAAGGTATTAGATTTTATCGAATCCACAATAAGGTACAAGCACCTCCGGAATGTTTATTCCTTCTGCATCTTGATAGTTCTCGATTAATGCTGCCATAATACGTGGTAAGGCAAGTGAAGAACCATTTAAGCTATGGCACAATTGTGTCTTTTTATTCTCGTCTTTAAAGCGCAGTTTTAATCGATTACTTTGGTAGCTCTCGAAGTTCGAAACAGAACTTACTTCTAACCATTTATCTTGCGCTGCGGAGTATACCTCAAAATCAAATGTTAAGGCAGAGGTAAAGCTGAGGTCACCACCACACAGTCTTAAGATTCTAAATGGCAAGCCCAATTCACGAAGTATGTTCGCTACGTGCTCTACCATAGTATCTAAGGTTTTGTATGAGTTATCTGGGTGCTGAATTTGAACAATCTCAACCTTATCGAACTGGTGTAAACGATTTAAGCCTCTTACATCTTTCCCATACGACCCTGCTTCTCTGCGGAAACAAGGGGTGTACGCAGTACATTTAATAGGGAATTCTTCTTTCTTTACTATTACATCTCTAAAGATGTTTGTTACAGGAACCTCAGCAGTTGGAATAAGGTATAAGTTATCTGCTGTAGCATGGTACATTTGCCCTTCTTTGTCGGGTAGTTGTCCAGTACCAAAACCTGAGGCTTCGTTAACTAAATGTGGAGGCATTACTTCCTCGTATCCAGCATCGGTGTTTTTATCTAAAAAGTAGTTTATAAGTGCGCGTTGTAAACGTGCCCCTTTACCGCGGTAAACAGGGAATCCAGCACCAGTTATTTTTACTCCTAACTCAAAGTCAATGATGTTTTTTTCTGCTACCAATTCCCAGTGAGGTTTTGCATTTTCGCCCAAGTTAGGTAGTGCTCCTTCTTGACTAACAACCTCATTATCTTCCTCACTTTTCCCTGCAGGCACTGAAGAATGTGGGATGTTTGGAATTTGAGTAAGTTTGTTTTGTAGCGCTTCTTGAGTCTCAGCAAGTACTAAATGTAAGGCTTTTGTCTTCTCTTTTAATGCTGCCGTTTCCGCCTTTTTTGCATTGGCTTCTTCAATATTACCAGACTTATAAAGCATACCGATTTCTTTCGATAGCTTATTCGATTCTGCTAAAATAGCATCGTTTTCCGACTGAGTTGTACATCGTTTTTCATCCAGTAAAAGAAGCTCTTCTATGATGTCTTTAGCATCAAAGTTTTTTACCGCCAATCGTACGATTACTTCTTCCTTATTCTCTTTAATATACGCTACTTGTAACATGCTCTTTTCTTTAAGAACACAAAAATAAGCTATTCCTTCTTAACTTGTTATTTCTCTGCTTAAAGTTTAAAAATGTTTGTTCAAAAAAAAATGCCTCTGAGTAATCAGAGGCATTAGATATAGAATGTTTGTTATTTAGAATTTTATCCCAACAGAAACCAAAAATTGATTCAGCCTTTGGTCTGGGTTAAATGTTGTTTCACCAATGGTAATCCCATCAGATATAGATTGTAGTCCCATTTCGTAACGTAGGTCTATGGTAAGAATAGAAATATCTAATCCCGCACCCAATTGTGCCCCTACTGTTGCGTTTTTGTAATTTGTTTGTACATCTTCAAAAGCATCATCAAAACCTTCTAGGCTGATATTGTCGCTTAAAGGAAGTGTGAAAACTGGACCTGCATTAACTCTGAAAAATTTTAGGAAACGTTTCCCGAACATTACTGGGATGTCGATCTTATTGAGTTTTACCTCACCTACAATTGTTTCTCTACTATCATTATCTAATTCATCTAATAAAACTGAATATGAGATTTCTGATTTTGAATTACTAAAAAGTACTTCTGGTTGAACGTAAATTCCTAGAAGAGACAATCTTGCAAATACACCTACTTGATAACCTAATACTGGGTCTGTATCTTTTAGTAGCTGTATTGCCTCTGGACCAGATTCTAGACTTTTTACGTCTTGTAATTTAAAGCTCGGTGATGAGATACTTAATTTAGGACCCCAAGAAAAGTCTTGAGCAGATCCGTTTAAAGTAAAACCGAGTAATGCGATTGTTAAGATTAGCTTTTTCATAATTTAAGAATTTGCTTCTATTTTACGTTTCTCTTTAGCGCTTTTAGTTGCTGCGATATTAGCATCTATTGTATGTGCTGGTCTAGACCATTTTGCTTTTTCGCCACAAGTATCACTATTTTTATAATTTTCATTGACCTCAGGTTTATCGCCTTTTTTGTAAGCTTTTTGAGGTACAAGTCCCAAGGTACTAAATAATTCCATATCCTTATTGATGTCAGGATTTGGAGTGGTTAGTAATTTATCACCTGCAAAAATAGAACCAGCACCAGACATAAAGCATAAAGCTTGTCCTTCGTCTGTCATTTGTGTTCTACCAGCCGAGAGACGAACGGTTGTAGTAGGTAGTACTATACGTGTAATTGCTACCATGCGAACCATATCCCAAATAGGAATTTGTTCTTGTTCTTCCATCGGAGTTCCTTCAACTGGAACTAGTGCGTTAATAGGCACAGATTCTGGGTAGGGATTTAAATTAGAGAGTGTAACCAACATGGCTGCACGATCTTCAATTTCTTCACCCATTCCAATTATTCCACCTGAACAAACCGTAAGTCCCGCTTTGCGCGCATTACCTATAGTTTCTATTCTATCCTCATATCCTCTAGTAGAAATCACCTTTTTATAGTGCTCTTCAGAGGTGTCTAAATTGTGGTTGTATGCATAAAGTCCAGCTTCAGAAAGTCTTCGCGCTTGGTCTTGGGTTAACATTCCTAAGGTACAGCAAACTTCCATGTCTAAGTCACGTACGGTACGTACCATTTCTAAAACTTGGTCGAAATCCTCTCCTTCTTTTACGTTTCTCCATGCGGCACCCATGCAAACTCTAGAAGACCCAGAACTCTTAGCTCTTAAGGCTTGTGCTTTTACAGTTTGCACAGACATTAAGTCGTTTTTAGCAATGTCGGTATGGTATCTTGCTGCTTGCGGGCAGTAGCCACAGTCTTCTGGACAACCACCTGTTTTTATAGAAAGCAAGGTGCTCACCTGAACCTCAAGAGGGTCGTGGTGTTGTCTATGTACTTGAGCAGCTTCAAAAACTAACTCTAATAATGGTTTTTTATAAAGTTCAAGAACTTCTTCTTTAGTCCAATTTTTTCTATTTTCCATCCTCTGTATTCTTGATTTTCAGCTCAAATATAAGCCTTCTTTTTTTTTAGCTCTTTTTATTTCGATAAAATGATGCTCACCGCATTTCCTCCAAAACCAGTTGCATTTACCATGATGGTTTTAACTTCACTAGATCCTCCTACTGAAAGGCTTTCGTAAGGAAAGTTAATCTGTTTATTATGTGCTAACATAAGTATTGCCAATTCCATACTCAAGGCGCCAGAAGCTCCAAAAGTGTGTCCTGTTGTATATTTAGTAGAAATTAAATGTGGTACTTTTTCTCCGAAGAGGTTCTTTATTGCTTTGTATTCGCTTTGGTCTCCCTTTAAGGTTCCCGGTGCGTGCATTATAATGCTATCTACTCCAGATAAATTTGCACTTTTTAAAGCCTTTTTCATGGAGTCTTGAAGACATTCTGCTTCTGCTGAAAGAGAGACGTTGTGCTCTATTAATTCTGTAGAAAATCCAAGTCCTTGAATTGTAGCTAGTTTTTCTTTCCCAGATTCTTTTTCTAAACAAAATACAGCAGCGGCTTCCCCTAAAACTAAGGAGTTTGTGTTTTTGTTTTTTTCTAATGGCTTAGAAGGGAATTCTCCATTTTCCTCAGAATATATGCGAAGTCCTTTCATCTGAGCAATAGTAAAATCGCTCAGCGGAGCTTCGGCTCCTCCGGTAATAAATTTTTCTGCCATGCCCGCTTGTATCCATGCTACTCCATTTAAAATAGAGTGTAAGGCAGTACTACAGGTTATGGAATGTGAAAAGCTAGCACCCTTAGTACCCATATCGTAGGCTACCCAAGAGGAAATATTTCCTAGTGTTGTGGTAGGAGAGACTACCGGGTTAAGTCGATTATGGTCGTTAAGGATAAAGTTTTTATGGTATTTCTCGAATAATTGTGTTGCTCCTCTAGAGGAACCTAGGTTTACACTCATATTGTCATCGGCATTCCACTTTGCTTGTTTTACAGCTTGCCTAGAAGAAAGGATAGAAAGTAAAACTGTTTTGTCGAGTCTTCTAAAGTGAGGGTTTTCTTTGCGCAATTGCTTTACCAAGTCCTCCTCTTTAGGGTGGAGTTTACCCACCTGAGTGTCACAATTATTAAAGCAACATAAAGTAATACGTGTCGATTGATTACAGTAGTTTTTCCAAACTTCCTCTGCATTGCTTCCCAAAGCGGAAACACTTCCCATTCCCGTAATAACTATCTTCTCTTGCATGCGGCAAATATAATGTAAAAGAATGCCTTAGTATAGGAGCAAATCAGTTTTTCTTGAGCCAGTTTAACTGTTTTTTTGTAGCGTTTTTAAAGTCGAATTCTATAATATAATGACCCTCTGTAAAGTGAGAAAAGTCCCATGTATTTGAGTTGTTATTTCCTTTTTTGAAAACACAGTTTCCCAGTGTGTCATACACAGAAATTGTTTGCACTAAACCCTTATCTCCTCGGTAGGTAATTAGTCCAGTAGATGGATTAGGGTAAATGGAATTTTCATATTCTATTTCGTTAATTTTTAAATCGTGTATTTGGATTGTATGTGTTGTTGTTGTGCATTCATCTGATGCTGATAATTGAATTTCATATTCTCCTGTGAAACCTCCAATAAAAACACTCAATGTGTCAGATGTAGCAATGAGGTTTTGTGTTATTCCTATCCACTGTATTGCAGTTGTATTTAAACTTTCGTTGTAAAAATAGAGGCTATCTCCTATTTGTTGATAGTTGGCTATTGCTTCAGGGATTGTCGCGAAATTAATTTCATTTTCTACAGTAGCGTTGTAGGCTACTACTTGTATGATGGCTGCCTCGCTAGTAGTGATATTATTAGGAATATATGCATTTTCCGGTGTCTCGTTAAATAGTACAGAATAAAATACGCAGGCTGCCAAATACGAACCATGAATGCTTGGGTGAGATCCATCAGAAGCGTATAAGTCTATTGCTGGGTAGTTTTCTCTAATATTTTTCCATGCAATACCAACAGGTGCTAAGCCGCTGTTATTATCCTCTGCCATTTCGGTGTACGACTCTATTAATCTGTCTTGCATGCCTTCGTAGGTGCATAATGGTTCATAGAAAATACAGTTTTGAGCATCCCCATTTTCTCTTCCCCAAGTCATGAAAAATACCGGCTGGCTACAGTTGTTTTCTTGTCTTATTGATTCACATAAGCTTTCTGCATATGGGTATACCTGACTAGCTACCTGTACGGGTGGGAAGGATGGGTTTTGACTTTGATCTTGTAAAATAACATAGTCCCATTCCGCGGTATTTAGTAAGTTTTGAACGCTGATGTTAGTTGCGTGTTGCGAAAGTGTAGATCCTCCAGGTGTATGGCTTTGGTGGATAAAGCTATTTCCTTTAGAAGAAGCAATCTCTTGTACTAAGCCTGGTAAGTCGTTCACGTAGGTATAGCTATTTCCTATAAAGAGCGCATTTTTTTCTACTTGTGCTGTAGCTAAATGGGTAAGTAAAGCACATATAATACTGAGAGTTGTTTTCATGTTCTTGTTTATATTTAAAAACAAATAATGTAGCAAGGTAAGTTATTTTGAGATTTGTTGTCTTAGGTCTTTTTCAAATTTATTGATAACTTGCTAGGATGAAAAAGGGATTGTTTTTAAGTGTTTTATTTATTCAGCAACTGTTATTTGCTCAAGCTCCAGATTTTACGGTTACTGATAATCAAGGGGAAGTCTTTGTGTTGAGCGAAACTTTAAATAATGGCCAATTAGTTTTAATTGACTTTTTGGCTACTTGGTGTGGCCCTTGTGCAGATGGAGTTTCTGAATTCTCAGAAATATACCATCATTATGGCTGTAATTCGGCAGATTTAGTTGTGCTTTCTATGAGTTTAGATGGTACGGATTACGACACCCAAGTGTTTCATAATTTATACGGAGGCGACCATCCAATTATAAGTGGTTTAGATGGTGGTGGTGCGCATGTTCATGAGGCTTATGGAGTAGAAAGCTTACCCTATTATGTGCTGGTAGATTCTTCAGGTTCTATTGTTTTTGAAGGGAATGAAGCTACGAGTTATGAAAGTTTAAATGACCTGCTTTTTGCCAATGGATTGTTGCCTGATGATTGTCAAATATTAGATTTTACTCAGTCAGAAGAGTTGCACCAGGGTTGGAATTTGTTATCCAAAAGAGTGGTCACAGAAAATGAATCTATGGAAGATTTATTTACCACTATAGCTGATGAAATCATAATTTTAAAAGATGCAGCGGGGAATGTGTATTGGCCTGCTTATAACTTGAATACTATAGGGGATTTTGATTCTGGGAAAGGCTATTTGGCTAAATTCTCTACCGATTTATCTGTGAGTTGGACAGGAGAATTAATACCCTCAAATTTTGCTATTCCCTTAAATTCGGGTTGGAATATTATGCCTTATTATGCTGAGGATTTAATGAGTTCTAGTCAGTACTTTAGTTCTATAGCTTCTTCAATAGTGATAGTAAAAGACGAATTAGGAAATGCGTATTTACCAAGTTATAACTTTAATAATATTGGGAGCTTGCAAAATGGCAAAGGGTATTATATTAAGGTATCGGAGTCTTTAACCTTTCAGTATTAAATGATTTTAGAAGCAATAGAGATTAGTCCAATCGCAAAGCAGTAATAAGCAAAATATTTAAGCTGACTCTTTTTTACCAATCTTATCATCCACTGACAAGCAATTAAGCCAGTAATAAAGGCTGCTGAAAATCCAAATACTAACGGCAGTATATTTGTGGAGTCGGTACTCAAATCACCATTGAGAATGTCTTTGGTCATTTTTCCTAGTATCAAAGGTACTACCATAAGGAATGAAAAGCGTGCTGCTTTTTCTCTATCTACCCCTAGTAGTACAGATGTAGAAATAGTTGCACCCGATCTGGAAATTCCAGGCAGTATTGCAATAGCTTGTGAAATACCAATAAGAATGGAGTTTAAAACGCTTACCTTTTTGTCTGTTTTTTTTGCTTTATCTGCTAAAAATAATAACAAACCTGTTAGGAGTAGCATAGTTCCAACAAGGATTATCTGACCTCCAAATAAAGATTCTATTTCATCTTCAAAAAACAAACCTACTATTGCCGCTGGAATCATCGATAAGATAATTTTAACTGAAAACTGCGCTTCTTCATTCCATTTAAATTGGAAAAGCCCGGCGATTATTGTGGTAATATCCTTTCGGAAAATAATGATAGTACTCAGTGCTGTTGCTGCATGGAGTATCACGGTCATCATTAGGTTTTGTTTCTGTTCAGAAACGCTTAATAGTTCTTTTGCTATTTCTAGGTGCCCACTACTACTAACAGGTAAAAACTCTGTAAGTCCTTGAACTACCCCTAAGATAATTGCATCTATAATTCCCATTATTAGTTTTTAGGCTTGTACATAATGGCAAAAATCTCGATTACAAAACCAACTAATATAAAAATTGGAGCTAATGTAATTCTAGTGAAGCTAAAAATTTCAGGGTTAAAACTAGTGTCGTCTGCAGCTCCGCCACCCCACATTAAAATAAAACCAATTACAATAAATGCGATTCCAGTAAGCATTAATTGGTAGTTCTTCTTTGTAAATAAAAATCCGTTATTTTCCATCTTAGTAATGTAGTTCGTCTGTTGTTAATTTTAAGTATTTGCGCACTGCAAAATAGGTGCATATCCAGGGTATAAATAAGCCCATTAAGAGTATGCTTGAATATAACATTATCTGCGCATTTGTATTGTGTAGTCTTTGTATTTCGGGTAATAAATTTACGCTGTATTGAATAAGTAGTTCTATACTTACTATAGTTATTAAGGATGCAATAAAACCATGTTGTAAGCTTTTCCAGATAAATGGTTTTCTAATAAACGATTTAGTAGCTCCTACTAATTGCATAGTTTTAATTAAAAAGCGCTTCGAATAAATGGTTAAGCGAATGGAAGAATTGATCAGTGCTATGGCTATTAGACTAAAGACTAAACTCAGTAGTAGTAAAATATAGCTTACTTTTTTTAGATTGTCTTTTAGTAATTTTAATAATGATTTGTCGTACACTACTTCTTGTACTATATTAATAGCGAGTAGTTCTTTTTCTATACTTTCGGCTTCGGTGGTTTGGGTATAATAAGCTTGAAAATGAATGTCTATTGCATCTGTTAAAGGATTGAATCCTAAAAACTCGATAAAGTCTTCTCCTAAATCTGCTTGTAGCTTTTCTGCAGCTTCTTCTTTAGAAATGAATTCTGTTTTTTTAACGTGCTCACTTAGTTCTAGCTGTCGCTGAAATTGTTTTACAGCCACTAGTTTAGCTTCTGGTTTTAGCAATACAGTAAAGGCGATATTTTCTTGTACTTTATTGGCTATAGACTTAGAGTGGTAAAGTACGGTACTCAACAGCCCAATTAAAAACAAGACCAAGGTCATGCTTATAACAACTGATAAATAGGAAGACCTTAATCTTCTTTTATTAAACTTGTCTTGTTTTTGGCTCATTGTGGGCTAATTTACAATTTCGGTAGGATAAATCAGAAAAATAGTACACAAAAAAAAGGCTCCATAATTGGAGCCTTTTTAGAATGGTTTTTATGTTTTGAATTAAAATTTGAATGTTAATTCTTTACAGATTTTAATGGTTCTCTTAATCCACTGTAATTTGTTAAATCCATCTTTATAGAACCTACCAAAACCTTCGTTTCTATGCGCAAAGGGATTTTATTTCCATCCTCGCTCACCCAAATACACATTCCATATTCATCTTCAAAAACACGCCCCGACTCTAATTGAGGAACCCATTTTGTACTGGCTATATTTCCAAATTTAGTCTTGAGGGTGTCCTTACCCATATAAATAAGTTTGGAATTCATAAAAGCGTCGTCTAAATAGACCTGTATAGGAATGCTATCCCCAAAAGTTAAGTTGTCTTGATCTTGATCTCTTAAATAGTAAAACATAGAAAGTATGTCTTGGGTGTTTTCAGGTAAACTAATTGTATCTCTTGTGCTTTCGGCTTGGTTTAGTGGGTAATTAAAAAATACTTGTTCCTTTTTTTCGTAGCCACCTTCTTTTACGTCTCTGTTAAAATAAAGTGGACGTAAAAAATGTTGATCTGTGATACTTTGGTAGGAATCTCTAACTTTAAAAAAGAAATTAAATAAGCCTGTTGATTTGCCTTCGGCTAGAAATTGATAGCTTTCATTTTTTTCAGAAACTTTTAACACTGCTTTTCCGGCAACCAAAGGACCGTAATGAATTTTATATTCTAGCTCTTCTCCATTTTGAAAAGGATACTCGTTTTGTGCTACTGCAGAAAAGCTAGAGTAAATAACAAGTATGTAAATTAGTTTTTTCATCAGTCAAATCTGGTATTTACAATATTGTTATATAAGGAGCCAAAGGTGTAGCTTAAACCTATATATCCGTAGTAGCTATAATTAGAGGCTAATTCTTTTTGTTGTAATAATACATCCTCGTAATTAACTCCTACTCCAGAGAGTTCAATTTGACTCCTATTAAAGTTGAATGAAAACCAGGTATTGAAACTTAATCCCTTTAAAATTCTTACATCCAAGTTACATTCAAAGTTTAGGTCAAATTTATTACCCGGTAAAAACAAGTCTTTTGTGTTCATGCCTAAATCTATACTTCCCCATGTTTGGATACTCTCGTAGTTAACTCTTAGCTCATGGAAAAAATAAACTTCCGAAGTTTTAAAGAAAATTGTGGAGTCTATATAGTTGTTGTGTTGAACGCCAATTCCATACAGAAACCTAAATTGATGCTCATTGGCTTCCGAGTAGGGGTAGATATTGTATTCTATAGCTGGTAAGATTTTTAAACTTTGGTTTAAATTTGAATACGTACTATGCGAGTAGTTTGTAAGTCCTCCAGCAGATATATGTTTGCTTATACTTTTTACAGCTAATAAATTTGCAGATCGATAATCGGTTGTACTTAGGGTTTTTTCTCCAGCATATGTAAATATGTTATTCTCGTGATTTAGGTTTAGAGAACTTTCAATCTTCATATTTTCTGTAATTTTATTTCCAGAGAACCTTAAACTTAAGTATTCACTTTTGTAACTTTCTCGACCATTTAATCGAGCATTCGCTCTAATTTTAAAAATCCAATAATTCCAGGAATCCGTTTCTAGTAATAGCTCTTCAATAATTACGGGTTTGTATACTATGGAAATGTTATTGGCTAAAGGACTGTGTTTAATATAATCGAATAAGCCCTTTTTTAGTAAGTCAACATGCGCAATCCGAGTTTCATCATTCGTAGCATCCGGTCTCATATTTACAGTTAATGTATCATTAAGATGTATAAATTCTTGTTGACCAATAAATCGAAATGAATAACGATTTCCTCCTGCACCCGTTTCATTCTGAGTAACTATAATATGTACTTTGGCTTCTTTAGGCTCTCTAATTAAGTTGATGTAAGGGATTTCTGTTTGAATATAGTTTTGATCGCAGCCCCAGTTGCAGTCTAAAAATACCGGGAGTTTACTATTGTTTTGAGCTTGAGTGATAGATGATAAAATTAAGAAGACAATAAAAATAAATTTATTCATAATTTGAATTTATGTAAATAACGATTAAAGATCATCATTATTTCTTAAACAAAAAAAAAGCTTCGAACTGTGTTCGAAGCTTGTAAGATTCACCCCCCCAGATGAGATCTTGTCATGTTGCTTATCGATTAAACAAACACTATGCCAAAAAACGAAAACTAATGATTTATTTTTCAGTAAAACTAATATTATCCATTTTAACCTCAGAGAAAAGATCGTCAAAACCGACGCACCTTCCCTTTAGGAGTAAGGTGTCACCAAGATTTATGTTTGCAAAATTAAAAGTGCTATCTATAGAACAGAATATATTGGGTTGTACGATTATAAATTGCTCATCTAGTTTGCTTAGCCTTCCTTGAAATTTAATAACCTTATTTATAAATTTTTTATTGGCTAGCTCAGGTGTATTATTAAACGCTTCGAAAAGTTCTGTACTTGAAATATTGAAATCGGCATTTTCGTTCTGAATATCTCTGTGCTCTTGGTAGAGATAATTATAAGTCAGAAAAATAGTTGTGAATAGCAATGCCGTAGTGATAAGTACTTTCGTTTTCATTCTTGTTTTTTTGTTTAATTCAAACCAAAATTAATAAATCTCTTGTTAAAGTAAATGAATTCGTTCTCTTATCCTATATAAATGAGTAGCTTCGCTTTGGTGTTGAGTTTTCGAACTCCCCTTAGTAGTAATTGGTCTATAGTATAGTTTAAGATGATGAAGAAGTTGTTTTTTTTAGTGTGTGTATTGCCTTTGTTTAATGCATGCGACTATGATAATGTAGAGGATTTGTACGGTGTGTCGTCATGCGATACGGAGTCTGTTTCTTTTACAAATGATATTGTGCCTATAATAGAGAGTCATTGTGTTAGTTGTCATTCGGGCAGCTCTCCATCGGGAAGTTTAGATTTGTTAGATTTTGAATCACTAAGCGAAAGCGCTCTAAATATTGGAGTTAATGGTTTGCTAAATAGAATTGGGCGTTCGGAAGGTTCTTCTGGAGCAATGCCAACAAACTACAAATTAACTGACTGCCAAATAGAGCAAATTAATTCCTGGATAGAACAGGGGCTTATAAATAACTAATCATGAGAAATTTATTTATTATTTTATGTTTACTGTCGGTGAGTCCATTGCTAGCCCAAAAATACATGAGCCGTACTGCAGAAGTGTATTTTTTTTCTGATATGGATGCCGTAGAGGTTGTTGAAGCGGTAAATAACCAGGTAGGTGCAGTGGTAGACTTAGAAAATGGAAACATAGCCTTTCAAATACAAATGCGTGCTTTTCATTTTGATATTGCTCTAATGGAAGAGCATTTTAATGAGAATTATATAGAGTCTGAAATCTACCCCAAAGCAACTTTTAGCGGGGCTTTTACAGAAATACCCAATAATTTAGAGACTAAACAATCGCTACTTATAGTAGGGGTGATTGACTTTCACGGGGTGAAAAAAGAAATGGAAATCCCAGTAAATCTGGTATTAAACGAGGGGGTGTTATTTGGGGACTCAAAGTTTAATTTACTTTGTTCAGATTTCAATATTGACATTCCTAAAATAGTGTCTGATAAAATATCGAATACAATTGAAGTGACTGTAAAAGCAAGTTTAACAAAATTATAAAGTGATGAGATATGTATTACTTTATAGCTCTTTTGGTGAGCACTCCGCTAGTGGCTCAAGACGATTTGTTTTCTCTTTTAGGAACAGACAATGACAATAGTGAAGTACGTGCTATCTTTAAAGGTACTCGGATTATAAATGGCCAGTCTATAGAAATTCCATCTAAAGGAGATTTACAGTTTGTTATAGCACATCGTTTTGGTACGATTAATAGTGGAGCATATGAGTTGTGGGGGATAGATCAATCGCAAATGCGTATGTCTTTCGATTATGGCTTGTCTGATAATATAGCAATTGGTGTTGCTAGAAACTCATTTCAGAAAACATACGAAGCTTCAGTAAAAGCAAAATTATTGAAACAGAAATCTCATAATGGGAGCCCTGTTTCTATTGGTTTTTATCAAGCTGTTTTTGTGAATTCTTTAAAATGGTTACAGCCAGAAAGAGAAAATTTATTTAGTTCTCGGCTGTCTTATGCCTACCAACTTATGGTTGCTAGGAAGTTTAGCAAAGCCTTTAGTTTGCAACTTACTCCAACATTTATTCATAGGAATTTGGTTGAATTTAATTCTATTCCGAATGATTTTTTAGCTCTAGGAATTGGCGGTCGTTATAAATTAACTAGGCGTATTTCTGTAAATGCAGAATATTTTTACCAAAACAGACCTGAAGAAAATTATACGAATTCACTATCGCTAGGATTTGATATAGAAACTGGAGGCCATGTGTTTCAATTACACATTACCAATTCTCAAGGGATGTTTGAAAGGGCTTTTATTGGTGAAACTATCGGAGATTGGTCTGCCGGTGACTTGTATTTTGGTTTTAATATTTCGAGAGTCTTTAGCTTAAATTAATATAGACTTAGCTTATTGCTAATTACTTAATTTTGTTTACTTTAGAGTGAGTTTCATGGAGGCTCACTCTTTTTTTGTTTTATTCTTATGAAGAAAAAACAAGCCTAATAGAATAATTAAATATAATAATATGAAAATCTCAATCTACGCATTGCTCAGCTTCTCATTTTTAATAATTTCTTCCGCTGTTTATTCACAAGTTATATGGACTGAAGATTTTGAATCCTATTCTGTAGGAACTGGTTATATGGGTTCTAGTGATCCTGTGGCAGCTATCCCTAGTGGAGATTATCCAAGTGCTGTTTCAAAATGGTCTGTAGATACTTCTTCGGCCCAGCTTACAGCAAATTCCGATTGGCTTTCAGTACAGTTAGATGCTGTGGGTAATAAGGTGTTCGAGTGTAGAGATTCTGACGGGGAGTTTGTATGGTCTTCAGAAGTTATCTCAATCGCCGGATATTTAGATATTGTATTACAGGTGTTAATTACTGAAGTCTCCGATCTGGAATCTACCGATTATATAAATGTTTATTATAAACTAGATGGTGGGGTAGAGTTGTTGTTTGATACTAATGGTGCTAATTCTAACGACTTTACTAGTCGTATTGCAAAGCATGAGAACCTAACAGGTAGTACTATTCAAATAATTATCAAAGGAAAAAATACCGCTGGTACAGAGAAAATTAGATTTGATGATGTCCTTATAGCAGAAAAAAGCTTACTTATTACTGAGGTTTCTTCTCCTTCGGACAATAGTTCTGCATCGTATATTGAACTTCAAAATAACTCTAATCACCTATTGGATTTCAATACAGATACCTACTATTTGTCCATGCAATCAAATGGTGGAGATTGGGTAGATGTGTTATTAACAGGCAGTCTCTGCGCAGGATGTGTAACTTTATATGCCAAGTCCTCTACTTCGTTTAGTGCTGCTTATGGTTTTGCTCCACCTAATGCCGATTCTTTAATTATTGGCGATGGTAATGATGCTTATTTTGTTTTCTACAATGGTAACCACAGTACAGGTGCTGTTGTTGATGCTTTTGGAACATTCAATACAGATGGAGCGGGAGCCTTATGGGAGTATACAAATAGTAGAGCTGTAAGAGATACTTCGACTGTTGTGGGACTTCCTATATGGCGTTCTTCCGAGTGGACTATAAATATAGCAGCTTCTGCAGCTATGAGTCCTGGGGCATTAGAAAATGAGTTTAGGTATTTCAATTCCATCTGGCATCCTCAAGCTATTGCACCCTCTTTAAATTCAGGTAGTTATTCTGTAATAGTTCAAGAAGGTGAAGTTTCGATAAGTGAATCGATTTTATGTTCCAGCCTTACCGTATTTCCTTCTACTATACTCAACATAAATCCTGGCCTTGGTGCTTCTGTAAGTAGCGATTGTGTAAATGAAGGGACTTTAAATATAATTTCTGACACTTTAAGTAGTGGTTCTCTTATTGTTTCTGGTGAATGCTCTGGAAATTTAAATTACCAATTATATACAACGGGTGGCGTGTCCAGCCCTTGGCATTTAATATCCTCACCCTTAAAAGGAACTGCTATTAATGGTTTTGTTACAAATCCAGCAAACAGCATTCAAAGTTCCGTCAGTAATAACTATGGACTTGCCGAGTATAATACTAGTACTGCTGCTTGGAATTATTTTCATAATGGGCTTGGTGAAAGCCCTAATATAGCAATATCTAATGCTGGGGATTTTCAAGATGCTAAAGGTTATTCTATTCTTAGGTCCTCTTCAGGGGTTGTTCATTTTTCAGGCCTTTTGAATACTGTTGACCAATCGATCTCTATAGATGGATCGAAGTGGAATTTAATAGGTAATCCATATCCTGGATTTGTGAGTGTAAATTCTAATGCCTCTTCAGTTGATAATTTAATAAATACCAATTCCACACTTATAGATCCTTTTTTTCAAGCGGTTTATATTTGGGATTCTTCCCTTTCAAATTATACAGTGGTAAATCAGGCAAGCCCTGCTACATATTTAGCGCCAGGTCAGGCAGTTTTTGTATTAGCTAGCTCAAGTGGGGGAACGTATAGTTTCCCTGTTTCACAACTAAATCACCAAACAGGCGATTGGTTTGAGCGAAATGCGGTAGAAAGTTATCCCAGTATTGAGTTATTTGTAAATGCTGTAGATTTCTCTAGTAAAACTGCTGTGAAATTTATAGAAAATAAAAGTATAGGTTTAGATCAAGGATATGATGCCGGTAGGTTTTCTTCCTCCTTAGATGATTTTTTTGTAGCTACCAATTTAGTTGATGGTACTGCCCCAGAAATTGATTTAGCTGTGCAGTGTCTACCTGCCTTAAATCATGATAATTTGTACAGTATTCCTATTGTTCTTAATTCTGATGTTGAAAGAGATCTTACCATTCAACTAAATTTACAAAATATCCCAGAGGGCTTTGAATTCTATTTGGTAGATCAGTTAACAAATACTTCTACAAATTTAAGCGCTAATGCAAGTACTTATTCTTGCCTTGTTGATCAGTCTACTTATGCTAGCAATCGGTTTTCGCTTAGCGTAGTTTCTACTAGTAGTATTGGTTTGGAAGAAGTCAAAACTATTCCTTTTTTCATCTATTCTGGTGTTACTTTATCATGCCTACAGATACCAAAAGAATTCCTTCATAAGGCTAGGGTGTCGGTTTATACTATTCAAGCTTCTCTTATTTACAATTCTAAAATTGTTTCAAATTCCTTGTATTTACCAAAACTCCCTACTGGAATTTATCTTATCCGTTTAGAACATGAAAATTCCGTGGTTATAGGAAAGCTAAAAATTTAGGTTAATTTAGGAGGGTTCGTTCTGTTTAGTTAAATTCCCACTTAAATCTTTTAGCTCACATAAGTGAGTATTGCACCCAAAATACGAGTTTAAATTTCGGTTACTAATCGCATTGATATGAATTATCTGAGTAAGAAAATTGGATCTGAGGTAGTCTTATGGTTTCAAGAATCCAATAAATATTTGGTTTTTGAAACTCTATTTTATGAGGTTTTTAAAATAATTGACACCCTTTCTATACTTCAAGCTAAGTCGCGTTTAACCGAAGATATGGGGTTTAACGACTTACAAGTAACCGACTCTTTTGATGCTTATGTAGCTATTGAAAAACAATTGAGTATAACAGAAAAAAGCACTACTAAGTTACCTGCTCTAAGACCTCCTGTAAAATGGCAAAGTACTCATTATTATAATGTGTATAACTGTGTGTTTAAAATTAGGTATTCTAGTTCATTTTCAATGGAGTTGGTCCATCCTAAATTCGCTCACCTAAAGAGTGAAAAACATTCCCATTTTGCGCTCGAAGTCGATGTTGTTCAGTTGGATTCATCTATTGCATTGTATATAAATAATAAACATGTTAATACCTGGTCTATAAAAGATGCCTCTTTGCTCCAGGGTAAATTTGCAATGGAGTTACTTAATACAGTCCATTCAAAAAGTGCTTCAAACTGGATGGCTGTTTTACATGCTTCTGCTGTGTATAAAAAGGACAAAACTGTGCTCTTTTTAGGGGAGTCTGGATCCGGGAAAAGTACGGCTACTGCTTTGTCTATATTAAATGGCTATCATTTATTAGCCGATGATTTTGTGCCTCTCGAATCAAACTCTCATTTGTTGTATTCTTTCCCAGCAGCAATTTCTATTAAAGAACCTATGTTGGTAAAGATGGAAAAGGTTTTTCCGAGCCTAAAAAACTCATTGTTAAGAGTGAAAAATGAGCAGGTAAACTATAAATATCTCTACCCAATAAACGATTCTAATTTACCACAGCGAAAACCTGCAAATGCTTTGATTTTTATACAGTATACTGTGGGCGCTACAACTTCCTTAAATCGTTTATCTACTAAGCAAACTCTTGAGCTTTTAGTTCCCGACTCTTGGATTTCTGCGAATGAAAAACAGGTGTGCTCCTTTTTAGATTGGATTGCTAAAATTCCCTCTTATAGTCTTGAGTATTCGGACGATGTTGAACTTATAAACATTGTAAATGACCTATAAAGACGCCCTTTTTTTTATTGCTGATTGCTTGCGGCTTAAAGTGAATGAATCTCATAAAGATACCCTTCTTAAGAAAATGGTTTCTAAAGAGGTGCAATGGGAGCGTGTGGTACAATTAGCTTCTAGTCATTTAGTGTTGCCGCTATTATATATCCGATTTAGAGATGCTCAACTACTTACTCAGCTCCCAGGTGATTTACAAGAATACCTCAAAGAAATATACCAATTAAATAAAACTAGAAATACAGTTGCTTTAAAAGAGATAAAAGCGTTAAATGAAATTTTTCATAAGCATGGTGTTCAGGTAATCTACCTAAAAGGAGCTGCTCATTTATTAAAGGGTATGTATGAGGATATTGGGGAGCGTATGATTGGTGATATTGACCTATTGGTAGAGCCTTCAAAAATGGAATTTACAGCCAATATACTTATGGAGTCGGGTTTTACCCCACTTGCAAAATACCAGGCCTCTTTATTTACGCTCACCAAACACTACCCTAGGTTGGTTCATCCTTCGAGAGATATGGCTGTAGAAATTCACAAAGATGTGATACAGAATATTCGGGATAGAAAACTGGTTTTTAAGGATTACGATAAGGAAAAAATTGGCTTAGATAATTTTTTTATCCCCAGTACTAAACACCTTATAATTCACAATATTTTAAACACCCAAATTAACGATTTAGGATGGCTGCTGTCTAGTATAAACTTACGCCAACAATACGATTTATTGCTACTGTCTGAGGAAGAGAAAGTTGAAGAGGTGATCGAATCTTTCGGTTATTTTGAGTCTATTATGAAATCCTATTTGATAAGAACTGCTGTAGTGTTTTGTGATGTACCTCAGTTGGCTTATAAAAATAGTTTCCGCTCGTGTGTGCTGGTATTCCTCCTTCTTCAACGTTTTAATTTCCCCCGATTATTTAAGTTTAGTATTCGATTGCGCTATATAGTTTATAGGATGATAAGCGATAGTAAGCGCTTAGTTTCAAATATGTCTCAGCCCTTATTGCGCAAAGAAATAGTAAGCCATTTTACCGACGCGAATTGGGTCAAAAACTATTTCATTAAAGCCTTCAAGAAATTGAAATCCTTCTAGACTTTTTTAAATACATAAACTCGTTAGTACCCCAAAAATAAAAAGGTATAAACTGAGGTTTAGCCAAAAATTGGTTCTCTTATAATAGTAGTAATTACTAATAAGTATTGAACAGGGTAGCGCTAAGATTTGTAATTTACTACTGTAAGGGCTTGGGTCTATTAGTAGGTATAGACCTTGAAATAGTAGAAGCCACAAAATTAATATAAATGATTTTCTAGCTATAATTTTCTTTTTCCTCAAGCTAGTCAATACTTCAATAAATGTCCTTCCTACAATACTGCTGTAAATTAAAATTCGGACTATATCTATACGACTAAAGGTGCTGCTGATGTGGTCTTTTGTAATGAATGAAAATAAATTTGAAAAACTAGAGTTTGGAATTCCAAAATAAATCCCCAGGCTTAGCCAAATTACTAATGGTGTTAAAATACCGAGTAAACTCAAAACCCAGTACCTCCACTCTCCTAAAGAAAATATAGACATGCCAATCCAAGATAATGGAATGAATACCATAAATGGTGGATGTATTAGTGTGGCTACACTTAAAAAGAAAGTACTTTCGAAAACTTGTGTATGGGTATTGTTCTCTAAATAGCAAGTAACTATTTTTGTTAGTGCAACAATAACAAATAGTAGGGCAACAAAACTCGGACTCAACTGTCTATATTCGGTTGCTACGCTGCTAAGTAAGACAAAAAATAGTGCAGGGTAAAAAGTGTTTGTCGAAAAAATACGCTGTCCTACCATTAATTTATTTACCAGTATAGCTTCCCAGAATATAATCGCTCCAGCAAATAGACGAAGTAAAATAGGATAGTGTTTTAATGGGTTAAAAATAAGGTCGAATAAGGGAGATGAGCTCCAATTTGAACTCATGCTTTCTGTACTGTATCCTATAATCCATAGAGTTATAGACAATACAAAAACACTCACTACAGAAAGTACTTGAGTATGTCGAAATAAATTTACTATCATGTGGTAAAAATATGTATTTTTGTGCTCGTTAAGAAAAACATTTACACTTATGAACAATTTACTTTACACCATCGGTGATTTATTTGAAGCAACTTTTGAAATACTTGAAGCTGCAGGGAATGTGCCAAACGTTTTAATAGTTATTGTTGGGACTGGAGCTTTAGCATTCTGTATGAAAGTTGTGACAGCCGACAAAAATATTTGTGAATAGTTAATTGGCTATTTCACAGCAAAAAAAGGCGTCCTAATTAGGACGCCTTTTTTGGTTATACACACTTTAGTATGTGTTTTTTGCTACTTCTATAATTTGTTTAACTTTATTTTTTTAAAAATCCATCTTAGATTATAATGAGAACTTTATTTAAAGTACTTCTTCTGTCTTTTTTTTTAGTTGTTATTCCAAAAACAACTGCCCAGAATAATACCTTGAGTTTTGATGGGATAGACGATATTGTAAGCCTAGGCGATAATAATATCCTACAAGTATCCGGAAATACATTGTCTATTTCTGCTTGGATAAAAGCAGAATCTTTCGCAGCTAATCTATGGCAGAATACTGTTATAGACAACCACTTTACTTTGGATGGTTATGTACTGCGTGTAGGTGGCAATGGTGTAGTTGACTTTGTTATAGGAGATGGAACTTGGCATTCTGTAACTAGCGATGATTATGCTATACAAACTAATATATGGTATCATCTAGTTGCTTTGTATGACGGGACTACTCAAAAAATATATGTGAATGGAGTGCTTGTAGCAAGTGTTACAGCAACTTTTACTTTTTTGCCAGGCACACATGTCACTACTATTGGTGGGGCTTCACTTCTTGAAAACCGTTTTTTCGATGGGCAAATAGATGAGGTAGCTATTTGGGATACCGCATTGTCTAGTTCTGAAGTTACCACCTTATTTAATTCAGGTATTCCTGTGTCTGCTACCTCAGTTGGTTCAGGTTTGCTTGCTTACTACTCCATGAATAGTAACAGTGGTGCGGGGTCACTTTTAACAGATGATGAAAATACAGGAACCGATTACGACGGTACTATATATGGCGCTAGTTGGGTTGTAGGCGGTCCCGATGCTTTGGCACCAACGGCTGTGTTTTCTTCAGCTACAGATAATGTAGGTTCGGTAACCGGAGCTCTAAGTTCGGGCGATACTACAGACGATACTGCTTTAGTGCTTTCGGGAACTAACGAGTCAGCTTCTACCGTACAAGTGTACAATGGCAGTACTTCTTTAGGAGCAGCAACTATTAGTGGAACTACCTGGTCTTATACCGCCACAATTTCCGATGCCACTACCTATCTATTTAATATTACAGAAACCGATACGGCTGGAAATATTAGCGATGCGACCAGTGATTTTACAGTGATTGGAGATTTTACGGCACCAACGATCACATCGGTTACCGCCGATTGGGGAGCTTACCTGAGTACGGTAGAAGACAATGCGAGTAAAGCGGTTACTGTAGTAACGAGTGGAGCTGAAGATGGACAAACAGTTACGCTTAGCCTAAATAGTGTAGATTATACAGGTACAGTAGCTTCAAACTCAACAAGTATTACCGTATCTGCCGCGGCTTTACAAGCCTTGGTATACGACAGCTCTTATACTTTAACTGTTAATGTGTCTGATGCTGCTGGGAATACAGCAACAACGCACAACTCAACCAGTTTTACTTCTTTAAATAGTACGGGAGTTAATAATACTTTAGATTTTGATGGTGTTGATGACTATGTGAGTATTCCAGACAATAGTACATTGGATTTCACAACTGCAATGACAGTTGAATTATGGATGAAACCGGATAACTTTAGTAAAACTTGGGAAGCGATTGTAACAAAAGGTGATAATTCGTGGAGAATTCATAGAAATGCCGATGAAGACAAAGTAAATTTTGCTATCAACAACACATCTTTAACTAATTTCTCGGTTACAAGTACATCAACTATAACAGATGGTGTTTGGTATCACGTGGTTGGTGTTTATACAGGATCTCAATTAGAAATTTACATTAACGGAATACTAGAAAATACTACTTCGGTTTCAACAACTATAAATAATAGTAGTTATAATGTTTGTATTGGTGAAAACTTACAAGCCACAGGTCGACAATTTAATGGCCAAATAGATGAAGTAAGAATTTGGAGTGATGTTCGAACATCTTCTGAAATTACTGCTAGTATGAATACAGAACTAACTGGATCGGAAACAAATTTGGTTGCCTATTATCAATTTAACGAGACCTCAGGTTCTGTAGCTGCAGAGGGCGTAAATAATTATGATGGAACTCTCGTAAATATGGCTAGCGAAGACTGGGTAACTGCAAATTGGCAAGATATTACCGCTCCCACTGCAGTGTTTTCTTCAGCTACAGATAATGTAGGTTCGGTAACCGGAGCTCTAAGTTCGGGCGATACTACAGACGATACTGCTTTAGTGCTTTCGGGAACAAACGAATCTAGTGGAACCGTACAAGTTTATAATGGCAGTACTTCTTTAGGCGCTGCAAGTATTTCTGGTACAACTTGGACTTATACAGCCACTATTGCCGATGCCACTACCTATTTGTTTAATGTAAAAGAAACCGATATAGCAGGAAATACAAGCGATGCGACCAGTAATTTTACGGTGGTTGGAGACCTTACCGCACCTACGGCAGTATTTTCTACTGCAACCGATAATGTAGGTTCGGTTACCGGTGCTTTAAGTTCAGGTGATACTACTGATGATACTGCTTTGGTACTCTCGGGAACAAACGAGTCTGCTTCTACCGTACAAGTGTACAATGGCAGTACTTCTTTAGGCGCTGCAACAATTTCTGGAACTACTTGGTCTTATACCGCCACTATTGCCGCTGCCACCACTTATCTGTTTAATGTTACCGAAACCGATATAGCAGGAAATACAAGCGATGCTACCAGTAATTTTACGGTAGTTGGAGATTTTACAGCGCCTACTATTGCTGTTACAGCTGCCGAAGTTTCTGACGGCGATACCTCTAGCGATGCTAGTTTATCCCTTACTTTTACCATTAGTGAGACCACTACAAATTTTGTAGTCGGTGATATAACCGTTACAGGTGGTACCCTTTCGAGTTTTACGGGTAGCGGAACTATATATACCGCTACTTTTACTCCAAGTACAGCCGGAGCTACAACTATAGATGTTTCGAGTGCTACTTTTACCGATGCTATTGGGAATGCTAATACTGCAGCTAGCCAATTTAATTGGCTTTATGAAATCCCAGTTCCTTCTATCACAAGTTTTTCTCCAACTACAGGTGCTGTAGGCTCGAGTGTAACCATAAGTGGAACTAATTTCAATGCAACAGCGGCTAATAATATCGTTTATTTTGGTGCTGTAAAAGCTACTGTAACTGCAGCCACATCGAGCTCCTTAACCCTTACGGTGCCCAATAGTAGTAGCCATTCTCCCATTACTGTAACTACAGGTGGTTTAGTTGCAGCTGCCATGAGTCCATTTTTAGTAACGAATACACTTATAAGTACAGTATCGGTAAATAATAGTTCTTTTGCAGATATTAGTACTTATAGCTCTGTAGCAGGAAATTCAACCTGGCACCAGGTTGATAAATTAGTTGCCATTGCCGATTTTGATGGAGACGGAAAGCCCGATGTAGTGAAAACGGGAACTGGAAGTACAGTAATGGTACATTTAAACACCTGTACAGAAGGTGAAATTGATTCCGATACTTTTGATAGCGGTACTGCCTTTGCTACAAATGGATCTGGGCAGTCTATTGCTACAGCAGATTTTGATGGCGACGGGAAAATGGACCTCGTCTCTTTAGATATTAGCACAGCCTCCTTTTTAAGAAATACCTCTACTGTTGGTTCTATAAGCTTTGCAACAAAAGTAGATTTATCCATATCGAATAAGTATAGAGTTCGTTGTGCCGATATAGATGGCGATGGAAAAATAGATATTGTTGTAGCCCCTAATTATGCCTACACCTACTCCTGCGATGTTTATTTAAATACCAGTTCTGTAGGTAGTATTAGTTTTTCTTCTTCTGCTACTAATTTTGTGTTTCCTATTTCTCATGGGCGCCGCATTGAGCTCGGGGATATAAACATGGATGGAAAGTCAGACATTGTGGCTTTTAAGGGAAGTGGAGTAGATATACTATTGAATACCACTACAACCACAGGCTCCCCTACATTTTCTTCTGTTATTTCACTAAGTGGGAATGGTATGCTTGGTGCTATAGCCGATTTTGATAGCGATGGAGACAATGATTTTATTTCTGACAATGGGTACCTACATCAAAATAATATTTCAGGTGCGGTTACTTCAGATGATTTTTCAAATACAACGATTACCAATATAGCTTCTTATGCGAAAGTTACGGCAGGTGATTTTAATGCCGATGGAAAGGTAGATATTCTTACAGGTTATAATAATAGTGGTGCTAAGACACAATTCTTACTAAATGAAATTGTAGGGACTACCATTACAGGGACTTCATTTACAAATTATGAAAAATCCAATCAAGGAAATGAGGGTGATGTACTAGTTTGTGATATTGACGGTGATGGAAAACCAGAAATTATTTCTTCTATGTTAGGTAGTAGTTCTTTTGGAGTTTTTAGAAACCAAATGTATCAGCCACCAACCATTTCTAGCACTACTTTGTCTGCAGACAATACAAGTATAGACGTAACATTTTCTGATGCAGTGTATACCACTACGGGCTCTTCGGGGCTCGCTTCTAGCTTCCGATTTTACGCTGTCCATTGCTGGTGGTGTAGCTACAATTAATGCTACACCTAGTAGTATTAGTAGTTCCGGAAATGTGTATACTTTAGGTCTTAACCTTACAGGCACTCCCAATGGAGTAGAAGTTTTAACGGTTGCTCCCGCAAGTACTACTGCAATTTACAATGCAGTTGATGTAGCTGCCGAAACGAGTCAGTCTAATAATACCATTACTTTCCCTTATTCTACCTGGGATGGTTCAACAGACAACGATTGGAGTACTGCTGCTAATTGGTCAAGTTCTTCTATTCCTACATCATCTATTATCCTCTCTATACCAACTGGCTTAAGTAATTACCCAACTATAGCTACAGGTACATCTGCAGTGTCAAAAACCATAGCAATGGCAAGTGGAACCTCTTTAATAGCTTCAGGGACTGCCACCTTATCGGGTGATATTACCTATACTCGTGGTGGTTTAGGAACCGATTGGCATTTAGTTTCTACACCTGTAGTAGGAGAAGATTTAGCCGATGTTATTTCTAATTGTACTTTAGCTACGGGTACTGGATCTAATGTAGGCTTGGCGATTTATAATAATAGTACACCCGCTTGGGAGTATTGTGTAAATTCTTCTACAGGAGCTATGTCTTCTGGCTCTGCATACTCTGTAAAGCTAAGTTCTGGGGATCTTTTGTTTACTGGAACTATGCCAGAGGCAGATGTGTCGGCAGTAACTTCTGCGGGTTCCACAAGTTGGAATCTTATTGGTAATCCTTACCCTTCTTATATTGCTATTAATAGCAGTGCCAATTCCACCAATTTTATTGGAGAAAATACTTCGAATTTAGAAAGTAGCTATGTGTCTATTTATGTGTGGGATGCGAGCACTTCTCAGTATGCTGTAATCAACCAAGCCTCAGACGCTTGTTATTTATCTCCTGGGCAAGGCTTTTTTGTGAATGTTAACAGTGGGGTGAGCTCACTTGCGATTACAGAATCTATGCAGAGTCATCAATCTTCAGAAACATTTTATAGATCGGGAAGTACTAGTCCAACAATAAAATTACTAGCTACTAAAGGTGATTTGACAAAAACTACCACTATAAAATATTTCGAGACTGCCAGTACAGGCTTAGATATAGGTTACGATGCTGGCTTGTTTACAGGAGGTTTAGATCCTTTCAGATTGTCCACTTTTTTAGTGTCCGATAGCGAAGGAATAGAGTTTACGCTGCAAGCTTTAAATATAAACGAGTTTGAGACCAGCGTGATTCCTGTGTCCTTAACAGCAGAAACAGGGGCTGAAGTTATTTTTTCTGTAGAATCTACTAGTTTACCAGAAAATATGAAGGTATTTTTAGAGGATAGGCATGAGGATGTTTTGTTCGATTAGATGACTTGGATTCATCTTACAGTGTAGATGTAGAAAATTCTGTATCCGGTATTAATCGCTTTTACCTCCATGCTTCAGAGAACGATATTTTAGCTATTCCTAAAGACAAGCTGAGAAATTTGTCAATTTATCCTGTAAATAATTCCTCTATTTATATACAAGGCTTAGAGTCTGAAAAAGCTACCTTCGAGCTGTTTGATGTTTTAGGGAAGCAAATTATCAAAGAAAATTTTAAAGTGGAGAACTCAAATTATTTTCCTCTTCCAATATCATTACAAGCCGGAATTTATTTTGTGAAAGTAAGTACAGGTACTACTATTGTAGTAAAAGAAATAGTACTTTATTAAACTGTTTTATTCCTATATTTGAAGGAATATAAAATTGAAAATTATGAGTAGTATGTTACGATCTGGGAATCCAGCATTAAAAAAAGAAACATTTCAAAATTTAACCCATACCTCTCAAGAACTAATGACTCTTGAAGGTACCGTTAATAAAACAGTTATTGGATTGTGTATTTTACTTGCATCAGGGTATTATACCTATGTAAATGCAATTATGGACTTTGTGTTAATTGGTTTTATAGGCGGTTTTATTCTGGCTTTAATAACGATTTTCAAAAAAGAATGGGCTCCTATAACAGTGCCCATTTATGCCATACTAGAAGGCTTAGCCTTAGGGGGTGTTTCTAAAATGTATGCGAATGCTTTTGAACCCGGTATAGTGCCCAAAGCAATATTTTTAACCTTAGGTATTCTGTTTGCCCTGCTATTTGCTTATAAAACGAAAATCATAAAGGCTACAGAGAACTTTAAACTAATGGTGTTTTCTGCCACTGCAGGAATAGGTATCGTTTATTTAATAAGCTTTGTAATGAGTATGTTTGGATTCTCCGAAGGAATGGCAATAATGAGTCCTACTAATTCCTCTTTAATGAGTATTGGCTTCTCTTTGTTTGTTGTCGCTATAGCAGCATTAAACTTAGTAATGGATTTCGATTTTATTGAAGAAGGAGTAGAGTCTGGTGCTCCTAAATATATGGAGTGGTACGGTGCTTTTGGATTATTAGTTACCTTAATCTGGTTATACCTTGAAATTCTTAGACTCTTAGGGAAGCTGAGTTCAAGAGATTAGTCTCTTGTAGTTTGTATAAAAAAAGGCGACCCAACGGGTCGCCTTTTTTTATACAAACCATTTACCATTTACTTTTTCCGTCTCACGATTTACAAATCAAATCCTATATCCGAACGGTAATATTTACCATCGAATTTAACTTTCTCTGCACTAGCATAAGATTTTGCTAAGGCTTCGTTCATGGTGTTTCCAAAAGAAGTGAGTGCCATCACACGCCCCCCGTTAGTTTGTACCTCAGCGCCTTCTAGCTTTGTTCCTGCATGGAATACAATAGAGTCTTCTACCGAATCAATTCCTGTCATCACCTTACCTTTTTGGTAGGCTTCAGGGTATCCACCAGAAACCATCATTACAGTGGTTGCATAACGAGGATCTAATTCTAAGGTTTTCTCATTCAAAGTACCATTTCCAATTGCTTGGAATAATTCCAATAAATCAGATTTTATACGAGGTAATACAGCTTCCGTTTCAGGATCACCCATACGTACATTGTATTCTATAACAATAGGTTCATTGTTAACGTTTATCAAGCCAATAAAGATAAATCCTTTATAAGGGATGCCGTCTTTTTTCAAACCGTCTACCGTAGGTTTTACGATACGCGATTCAATTTTCTGCATCAATACATCATCTGCAAAAGGAACGGGAGAAATAGCACCCATACCGCCCGTATTTAGTCCAGTATCTCCTTCGCCAATACGTTTATAGTCTTTTGCGGTAGGCAATACTTTATAGTTCTCTCCATCTGTTAAAACAAAAACAGACAATTCGATACCATCTAAAAATTCTTCGATAACTACTTTTGCACTTGCCGCACCAAATTTGGCTTCGGTAAGCATCTCTTTTAATTCGGCTTTCGCTTCTACCACAGAGTTTAAGATCAATACACCTTTACCCGCTGCAAGTCCATCTGCTTTTAAAACGTAAGGTGCTTTTAAGGTGTCCAAAAAGGCGTAACCTTCTTCTAAGTTTTCAGAAGTAAAAGTTTGGTAACCTGCAGTAGGTATATTGTGACGGAATAAAAATTCCTTGGCGAAATCTTTAGAACCTTCCAATTCTGCACCTGCTTTTTGAGGTCCAATAACAGGGATGTGTTTCAAGTCTGCATCTCCCAAAAAGAAATCGTGAATTCCTTTTACCAAAGGATCTTCAGGACCTACTACCACCATTTCGATGGCTTTGTCTAAACATAGCGCTTTAATGGCTGTAAAGTCATCTACTTTGATGTTTACATTTTCGCCCAATGCATCGGTTCCTGCATTTCCTGGAGCGATAAATAATTTTGTTAAAAGTGGGCTTTGCGCCAATTTCCAAGCGAAAGTGTGTTCACGACCGCCAGATCCTAATATGAGTACATTCATCTTAAAGTGGAATATTTCCGTGTTTCTTTTTTGGTAAGCTGTCAACTTTATTTTCAAGCATCTTAAATGCTTTAATTAGCTTTTCGCGTGTTTGTGCAGGTTGAATAACTTCATCTACATAGCCACGAGCTGCGGCATTATAAGGGTTAGCGAACATGTCTGAATATTCTTGTTCCTTTTCTTTCCACTTAGCTTCCTTATCGTCCGCTTCTTTAATTTCATTTCTGAAGATAATTTCTGCAGCTCCTTTAGCTCCCATAACAGCAATTTCTGCCGATGGCCAAGCGTAATTCATATCAGCACCAATATGCTTAGAGTTCATTACATCGTATGCTCCACCGTAAGCTTTACGAGTGATCACCGTAATACGAGGCACTGTCGCCTCAGCGAATGCATAAAGTAGTTTCGCTCCGTGGGTAATAATTCCGTTCCATTCTTGGTCTGTACCAGGCAAGAAACCAGGCACATCTTCTAATACCAATAATGGAATGTTGAAGCAATCGCAAAAGCGTACAAAACGAGCTGCCTTAGTCGAGGCTTCAATATTTAATACACCTGCTAAAAAGGCAGGCTGGTTAGCAACCACACCGATAGATTTCCCACCCAAACGAGCGAATCCACAAACGATGTTTTCAGCGTAATTTTTATGTACTTCAAAGAAAGAACCTCCATCAACAATCCCGTCTATCACTTCCTTTATATCGTAAGGTTGATTTGGGTTGTTTGGGATGATATTGTTTAAACTTTCTCTTTTTTCATCAGTTAAAGTATAAGGAATCGAGGGAGCCTCTTCCTCACAGTTTTGTGGCATATACGAAAGAAGTGTTTTCAATTCGTTTATGAGTGCCACCTCATTTGCACAAGAAAAATGTGCTACTCCAGATTTAGAGGAATGCGTTGAAGCTCCACCCAATTCTTCAGAAGTCACTTCTTCGTGTGTTACCGTTTTTACAACATTCGGTCCTGTAACAAACATATACGAGGTGTCTTCCACCATCATAATAAAGTCTGTAAGTGCAGGAGAATAAACGGCACCACCAGCACAAGGACCCATAATAGCCGAAAGCTGTGGGATAACACCCGATGCTTGTGTGTTTTTGTAGAAGATGTCGGCATAACCCCCTAAGGATACAACCCCTTCTTGAATACGTGCTCCTCCAGAGTCGTTTAGTCCAAGGACAGGAGTACCATTTTTCATGGCTAAGTCCATTACTCTACAAATTTTCTGTGCATGAGCCTCGGCTAACGAACCACCCATAACGGTAAAGTCTTGAGCGAATACATACACCAAACGACCGTTTACATTACCATATCCGGTAATTACACCATCGCCTAAAAATTTTTGTTTATCGAGTCCGAAGTTAGTTGAACGGTGGGTAACCAACATTCCTATTTCTTCGAAAGATCCTTCATCTAAAAGAAAATGTATGCGCTCACGAGCGGTTAATTTCCCCTTTTTATGTTGTGCTTCAATTCTTTTGTCCCCTCCACCTTTATGGGCTTCAGCGATTTTAGCGTTAAGAGCGTCTATTTTATTTTGCATAGTGCACTGTTTAATCTAGTTTAAGTACCGCCATAAATGCAGATTGTGGAATTTCCACATTTCCTACCTGACGCATACGCTTCTTCCCTTTCTTTTGCTTTTCTAATAGCTTACGCTTACGAGAAATATCTCCACCATAACATTTAGCAGTAACATCTTTACGAAGCGCTTTTACGGTTTCACGCGAAATAATTTTTGCTCCAATAGCAGCTTGTATTGCAATGTCAAATTGCTGACGAGGAATTAATTCACGTAATTTTACACATATCTTTTTACCAATATTGTGTGCATTGTCGCGGTGAATTAATGCTGAAAGCGCATCTACTTGATCTCCGTTTAAAAGAATATCCATTTTTACCAAGTTCGATTCTTGGTAACCTATAGGTTGGTAGTCGAAAGAAGCATATCCTTTAGAAACCGTTTTTAGTCTATCGTAGAAATCGAAAACAATTTCTGCTAAAGGCAACTCAAAACTCAATTCAACTCTGTCTGGTGAGAGGTAAACTTGGTTTTTTAATATCCCTCGCTTTTCAATACACAAAGTGATGATAGATCCTATATATTCCGACTTTGTAATAATCTGTGAAGATATATACGGCTCTTCAACCTTATCTATAGTAGAAGGATCTGGTAAGTCGGATGGGTTGTTAACTAAAAGCTTAACACCTTTTCTGTTATAAGAAAAGTAAGAAACGTTAGGAACTGTAGTGATTACAGTCATGTCGAATTCTCTTTCCAATCGCTCTTGGATAATTTCCATGTGCAACATTCCTAAGAAACCACAACGGAAACCGAAACCTAAAGCAGCCGAAGATTCTGGCTCAAAGGTTAAAGAAGCATCATTTAGTTGTAGCTTCTCCATAGAATTTCGAAGTTCTTCATAATCTTCCGTATCAACTGGATAAATACCGGCAAATACCATCGGTTTTACATCTTCAAAACCATCAATTGGATTCTCGCAAGGAGTATCTGTATGTGTAATGGTATCCCCAACTTTAACTTCGTTGGCAACTTTAATTCCAGAAATAATATATCCTACATCACCAGCTTTTATTTCTTTGCGAGGTTCTTGGTCTAATTTAAGTGCACCAATTTCATCAGCAAAATATTCTTTATCTGTGGCGAAGAATTTTACTTTATCGCCTTTTTTAATCGTCCCGTTTACGACTTTAAAGTAAGCTTCAATTCCGCGGAACTGATTGAAAACAGAATCGAAAATTAAGGCTTGCAAAGGCGCGTCTTCATCTCCAACTGGAGCTGGGACACGAGCAACAATAGCTTCTAAAATTTCTTGTATCCCAACGCCGGTTTTAGCCGAAGCAGGAATAATATCTCCATCTTCACAACCGATAAGGTCAATAATTTGGTCTTTTACTTCTTCAGGATTAGCACTCGGCAAATCAATCTTATTTAACACGGGAATGATTTCTAAATCATTTTCTAGTGCTAAATATAAATTTGAAATGGTTTGCGCTTGTATCCCTTGCGCGGCATCTACAATAAGTAGTGCCCCTTCGCAGGCAGCAATAGAACGCGAAACCTCATAAGAGAAATCAACGTGTCCTGGAGTGTCAATTAGATTTAACCGGTAGGTAGTCCCATTGTGAGGGAACTCCATTTGGATGGCATGACTCTTGATGGTTATCCCGCGTTCACGCTCTAAGTCCATGCTGTCGAGCAGCTGGTTCTTAGACTCTCTTTCGGTTACCGTTTGAGTATGTTCTAAAAGGCGGTCGGCCAAAGTGCTCTTACCATGGTCGATATGTGCAATGATGCAAAAGTTGCGTATGTTTTGTTGTTTCATTACTGCAAAACTAAACTATTTGAAGCAAATACTAAATTGCTTCGGCTGCTAAAAAAAGTTATATTTGTCGTTCAGCCAACAGGAAATATAATTTTTGTTTTTACTTAAAAGCTTGGCTTCAGTATTTTGAATATGAAAAAACTACTTTTTTTGTTTTGTGCTTTCTTCGCACTCAACCTATCTGCCCAACAAGAATCCAACTTCGATAGTCGATTATTGTTCCGTTATGACGCTGAGTTTTTAAATAACTTAGCGCTAACAAATCCTTCAAAATTGGATTATTTGAACTTCTATATCGCCAATTCATACTCGTTTCAGCAACTCGATGAAATACCAGCTGAGAAATTAAACGATTTCCCAGACTTATTAACCCTGGTAAATGTGCCTGAAGGATATGTATTACCAGAAGTTATTGGTCATGCTAATTTTAATATCCTACTTTTTGACGTGACTTTTAAAGAAAAGCAATCCAACGCATACCGTTTAGGTGATACAAACATTCTCGTTTATTTAAGAAGCAAGAATGAAATCTATACCATGTTTAACGAAATAAACTAACAGACCATGAAAAAAGTATTAACTCTTTTATGTTGTGTAGTTTTTGGTGTTTATTCAATCCAAGCACAAGAAGTAACTAGTTGTTCGGCCGGTGAAGTTGGAGTAGTGGTTGCACTTTCTTTTACACAAGACTTTCCTGCAGGACAAGTAACCTGGGATATTCAAGATGCTGAAGGGAATGTTTTTGCCACCAATCCCTTCGTTTATGCAGCGAATTTCGTGTATACTTCAACAGAAGTTTGTTTACAAGAGGGACAAACCTATACCTTTAATACCTACGATTCTGGTAATGATGGTTGGGGTTCTGGTTCATGGTACACCTTAGGTATTTGTGGAGGTTATAATACCTTAATAGATAATAATGGTTTTCCTCCTAATGGATCTGGTACTACCGAATCTTTTACCCTTCCTATTGTAGAAGATAACTGTTTTTGTTTTAGAGCCAATTACGAAATTGTAAGTGCGTCGAGTTCGGTTGCTACAGACGGTGGTGCTATTGTTACTACCTATGGTGGGAACGCTCCATTTACCTATTCTTGGTCTAACGGAACTACAAATCAAAATTTAACTGGCGTAGCTCCAGGTAATTATATTCTTACAATTACAGATTCTGAAGGGTGTGAAGTGGTTGAAATTGTAGAAGTTCAAGGTGCTAGTGTGTTCATGGGGCCTTATGATATAGATATTTGTACTGGGTACTTTTACGATTCAGGCGGGTCTAACGATGACTTTGAGTCGGGAGAGGATTATGTGATGACCATCTGCAGTGATGATCCTGCATTGAGTACAGGATTAACATTTTTTGATTTTGATTTAGGTGGTTCAAACTGGAACTCTTGTACCTTCACTATTTACGACGGTCCTAATCCACTTGCACCAGTATTGTATTCTTTTGACAGCCCTAACGATCCACCACCAGGAATAATTACAGCTTCTAGTGAGAATGTATCGGGTTGTTTAACCGTACATTTTACCTCTCCTTTCGGATTAGAACACGATGGTTGGTTTGCAGAGATTAACTGTCAATTCCCATGTCAAGACTATGAAGTAAATATTTTATCAAGCGATGAAATTGATGCTGAAAATGTGATTGATGTATGTTATGAGTTAGAGCTTGAGGTAGAAACCAATTATTTTGAAAACAATACATTCTATGAGCAGTCCGATGTGACTACAAGTTTCGATTGGACTTTTATCGATGGAGATATTGTACAGTCTGGTCAACAAGTATCTCAGGTTTATGATGCCGATACAGAATCGGAACTTACTCTTGTGGTTACCGATATTAACGGATGTTTCCAGAATTTTAACTTTACTGTAATTAACGATCATCCAGAGGTATTAACCTCTATTATACCCCCTACTGAAACTGAAGTATGCCCGGGCACAGAAATCGAAGCTTATAGTGGTCTTTATGCTGGAACAGATAGTTTTATATCTACCTTTTTTGTCCCTATTGTATGGCCTGTTCTAGAAGAGCAAGTTGAAGTAGGTGTCGATTTTGCCGAACCTATTTATTTACCAGATGGACTAGAATCCTATACTTCGATATTAGAAATTACCGCTTATGAAGACGGTTCTGTCCTCGATGGGAACGATTTTACTGAGGTTTGTATTGAGATTGAACACTCTTATATAGGTGATTTAGATGTCTCTCTTACTTCTCCAAACGGGACCTTAGTGCAGCTGTTCGATCAGTCTGGTGGCGGTACCTGGTTAGGAGATGCAATCGATAATAATAGTGAGGAAATTGCGGGTGAATGTTGGGAGTACTGTTGGTCGGTTACACCCGATTTTGGGACTTTCTCCAATGAAAATGGGAATACCATGACGGCTCCAATAAATGGTGGTAACTCCATGATTCCTGGGGCATATACTCCCTCAGGAAATTTTTCTGACTTTGCTGGTTCTGATGCAAACGGAAACTGGGTACTTACTGTAACAGATAATTTATTGATTGATAATGGTTTTATTTGTGGATGGAATATTGCTATGTCTATCCAAGATGAAGAAAATGGTGGAGATCCAATTGTTGTAGATTCTCTAGTTCCTACAATTTTGAGCTATAACTGGTTTTGCGATGAGGAGCCTTCTTCTGTAGTTATGTACGATTCTACTATGGTTCTTGTGCAACCTACTACATCTGGTGAACACAATTACGTAATGACTATTTTAGATAGTTATGGTTGTGAGTATACCGAAGAATTTATGGTTGATGTATATGGTACACCTATTTTATCTGACGATGCAGTTATTGCTTGTGAAGATAATTTCTTATTGGAGGCAACCGATGTTCCTCCAGGTGGTGGTATATGGTCTGTGGTAGATTCTCCTGCGGGTTCTACCGTGACTTTTGATCCTGACAATAGTTCCTTAACACCTACTATAGTGGTAAGTGAAACGGGTGATTATGAGTTTGAATTTACTGAGTTTACCTGTGGAGCTTCTAACGATGTAGCCCTAGATTTTGCGGTTGTTTATCCTATAATAGAAACGCCAGAGGATCTAATTTGCTCCCTAGAAAATACGCTCGTGGTAGATAATCCATCTAATAATACAGGTCTTTGGACTATTGCTACTGGAGATTCTATTCAGATATTAACCGATTCTACCCTAAGTACAATTAATGTGTTGGCACCAGATTTTGGTTCCTATACCATGACTTATACCATAGATTTCTGTGAAGGTTCAGATTCTGTTGAGGTTAATTTTATTACCGTAGATCCAGTTATTTCTCCTCCAGGAGTACAGATTTGTGCCTTTGAAGTAGATTTTGAATTAGACAACCCTTCACCTACCGGTGGAATGTGGGGGGTTGTAAGTCAACCAAATCATACCTCTGTTGAGTATAGTAACCTAGCAGCTGATGGTGTTTCTATTGAAGTAAGTCAGTTTGGAGCTTATGAAGTTGCTTTCGTAATTGCAGGATGTAATACCACAGATACTATGCAAGTGGAGTTTAGACAGGCTGTACCTGTGGTGCACACAGACGAGCTTTTAAGATGTGAGCTAGATGCAGAAATGTATGTAGAGTCTTACGGTTTAGAAATAGGTTGGATGCAAATTGCTGGGCCTAGCTTTGCTAATTTCTCAAATCCTTTAGGACAAGAAACCAGTATGTCTGTTTCAGAATATGGTGATTATACGCTTGCTTATACGGCCTGTGATACAACAGTAGCATTTAATGTTTTGTTTATGTGCGACCTTGTTGTGCCGAATGTAATTACTGCAAATGCAGATGATCTTAACGATGTGTTATTTGTTGAAGGACTTACTCCCGAGTATTATAGCTATGCCAATATGAGTGTTTTTAACCGTTGGGGAGACGAGGTGTATAGATCTGGTCACTATGGTTTAGATGGAGATTGGTGGGATGGCCAGTCTAGTCACCAAAATGATGACTTGGCAGAAGGGATTTATTTTTATGTGTTAGAAGTAGGAAATAAGGTTACCGAAGAAGTAGATGTTTATAAAGGTTCGGTTCACCTATTTAAATAACGATTAGCATTTAATAGATATAAAAAAAGGGACTCGTTTTGAGTCCCTTTTTTTGTCTTATTTCAAAAGAGTCAAAAGAGTCAAAAGAGTCAAAAGAGTCAAAAGAGTCTTTCTGTCAGGCGGTCTTTTAAAGACTGAAGTCTATTAGTTGTTGGTTTCTCGTTGTTGGTGGTTTTGTCACACTGATTTTGTCGAAAAATATCAGTAGATAAAGAGCCTGATACCTGTTTTTTCTACTCCCTAACTCTGACTCCTTTTTTAAATCTTCTGAACTTTCTTTTAAAAAAATGACACAGAGTTTCACTGAGAAAATTGAGCTACACAGAGGTTTTTATTTTTTTGAATTATGTATCCTTACTCCTGTATCCTATCTTTATTGTCAAAAGAGTCAAAAGAGTCTTTCTGTTAAATAGCCTTTTAAATACTGGTTGTATTAGTTGTTGGTTTCTCTTTGTTGGTGTTTTTGTGGCACTGAGACTGTAGAAAAGCCTCAGCAGATAAAGAGCCTGACACCTGTTTTTTCTACTCCCTAACTCCTTAATTCTTATTCCTTTTTTAAATCTTCTGAACTTTCTTTTAAAAAAATGACACAGAGTTTAATTGTGCAAATTGAGTTACACAGAGGGTTTTATTTTTCTGACTACTGACTACTGACTACTGTGTCCTTCTTACTCCTTTAACTTCTATCTTAAACCTTCATCATTCTGGCAACATATTTTCCAATAATATCGAACTCCAAGTTTACAGTATCGCCTTGTTTAAGGTTTTTGAAACATGTATTCTCATATGTATAAGGAATTATACAAACAGAAAATCCATTTTCTCTGGAATTTACCACAGTCAAACTAGTACCATTTACTGTAATAGACCCCTTTTCTACGGTAACTTCTGAAACTGATTTTTTATCGTATTCAAAACTAAAAACCCAGCTTCCATCTTCTGTTTTTATGTTGGTACAGACCGCTGTTTTATCTATATGGCCTTGAACAATATGTCCATCTAAGCGTCCACCCATTTTCATACAGCGTTCTAGATTTACTACATCAGCAATTGCTATATTACCAAGGTTGGTTTTGTTTAAGGTTTCTTGAATAGCTGTTACAGTATAGCTGTTGTCCTTTATAGAGACTACTGTAAGGCAAACTCCATTATGCGCTACACTTTGATCTATTTTTAATTCTGGAGTCATTGTAGCTTCTATTGTAAAATGAATGTTCCCACCCTCTTTTACAATTTCTTTTACTTCGCCTAATTCTTCAATAATTCCTGTAAACATATTCGTAGTGTTTTTTTCAAATAGTCTTGCAGTCAAAAAAATAATTGAAGGACATAACTCCTTCTAACTTCTTTACCTACTTAAGTCCTCAATCAATAATCAATCACCTGTTCTTCCATTACTGCAGGGATTTCTCTATACTCGTATTGCTGCGTTCTAAGCTGGGGTTCAAATCCAGCTTCTTTAATTGCATCTTGTATGGTAGTAGAGGTGAATCTATGTGGGGCACCTGCGGCAGAAACAACATTTTCCTCAATCATTATTGAGCCAAAATCGTTTGCGCCTGCATGTAAACACATTTGTCCAACGGCTTTACCAACGGTTAGCCATGAAGCTTGGATGTTTTTTACGTTTGGGAGCATTATTCTAGAAAGAGCAACCATTCTAATGTATTCATCTCCGTCAACATTATTGGTAATTCCTTTTATTCTTTTAAGTAGGGTTCCGTCGTCTTGAAAAGGCCATGCGATAAATGCAAGGAATCCATTTGCGTCGGTTGGTTTTTCAGATTGAACTTCTCTAATTTTAACTAGATGTTCAAAACGCTCCAAAGTGGTTTCTATATGACCAAACATCATTGTTGCCGAGGTTGTCAAGTTTAGTTGATGTGCAACACGCATAACATCAAGCCATTCTTGTGCTCCACATTTACCTTTTGAAATCATTCTACGTACTCTGTCGTCTAAAATTTCTGCCCCCGCACCTGGTAAGCTATCAAGTCCAGCTTCTATCAAAGCTTCGAGGACTTTCCTGTGTGACTTCCCGTCTATCTTACTAATATGGGCTATCTCTGGTGGTCCTAAAGCGTGTAGCTTTATGGTAGGGAATCTCTTTTTTATCTGACGAAATATGTCGCAGTAAAAATCCAAACCTAAGTCTGGGTGATGCCCACCTTGTAAGAGTAGTTGCTCTCCACCGTAGCGAATAGTTTCCTCAATCTTTTGAGTGTACTCATCTATAGTGGTGGTGTAAGCTTCCTTATGTCCTGGTATTCTAAAGAAATTACAAAACTTACAGTTTGCATTACATACATTAGTGGTGTTGGCATTCCTGTCTATAATCCAAGTAACCTTATTGCTAGGTACTTGTTTTTTTCTCAATTCATTTGCCACAAACATTAAGTCTGTGGTAGCTGCATTTTCGAATAGAAAAACGCCTTCTTTGGCGCTTAAAGATTCAAAATTTATTGCCCTATCTAATAGCTTCTGTGTCTCCATTAAAATGCCTATTTTTACAGCTCAAAATTAAGAAAAAATGTACAGCATTATACATAAAGTTACCGAGCAATCTGCAACAAATCATTTAGTGGTTTTAGGAAGGTCAGATTCTGATTGGTCAAAATTTGGACTAAGTGAGCAAGAGCAAGAGTTTGTTGCCAAGGAGTTGGCAAACGACCAGTGGTCTATTTCTATAAATCAATATACACGTACGGTTTTTATCGAGTGCTTTAAAGAGCAGAAATCCGAGAGTATAAGTTTAGAAAAAGCGAGAGAAAGAGGTGCTGCCCTAGCTAAAAAGTGTAACAACTTAAAGTTAGAGTCTGTTGAGCTTATTTCTGCATCAGATAGCGATTTGTCTCTTTTTGTAGCCGAAGGAATGGCGCTGGCTAACTACCAGTTTCTGAAGTATTTTACTGATGCTGAGAAAAAAACAAATTCATTAAAATCAATTCTCGTTCAAGCAGAAGAAGAGGCGGTAGTAGATTTAAATGCTCTAGTAGCAGGGACTCTACATGCAAGAGATTTAGTAAACGAGCCTTTATCATTTTTAACCGCGCTTAAATTTTCTGAAGAAATGGAGCGTTTAGGTAAGGAGGCTGGCTTTAAAGTGGAAGTTCTACATAAAAAGCAAATTGAATCTCTTAAAATGGGAGGTTTATTAGCCGTTAATCAAGGAGCTATAGAACCACCAACTTTTAATATACTTACTCATAAACCCGAAAATGCAGTTAATGCTAAGCCTATTGTTTTAGTAGGAAAGGGGATAGTTTACGATACAGGTGGTTTAAGTTTAAAGCCAACGGCAAATTCCATGGATATCATGAAATGTGATATGGGAGGTGGAGCTTCTGTTGTAGGAATACTTTATGCAATAGCAAAAGCGAATTTACCCATTCATGTAGTTGGTTTAATTCCAGCTACCGAAAACCGCCCTGGAGGAAATGCTTATGCACCAGGTGATGTGCTTAATATGATGGACGGTACCACTGTTGAGGTTTTAAACACTGATGCAGAAGGTCGCTTAGTGTTGGCTGATGCTTTGTGTTATGCGAAGAAGTACGACCCAGAGTTGGTGTTTGATTTTGCTACTTTAACAGGTGCTGCCGTTAGAGCAATAGGACAGTTTGGAATTGTTGCTATGGGGACCGCAGAGGACGATATAGTAAGAGATTTAGACGAGAGTGGTCACTATACCTACGAGCGTTTAGCTTTAATGCCTTTCTGGGATGAATATAAAGATTTGTTGAAGTCTGATATCGCAGATATGACCAATTTAGGTCCGGCTGAGGCAGGTCAGATTACTGCGGGTAAATTTTTAGAGCACTTTACAAATTACCCTTGGATGCATCTAGATATCGCTGGTCCTGCTTTCCTTTCTGGCGATGATCACTACCGTTTAAAAGGTGGTACCGGATCTGGTGTGCGTATTTTATTCGATTATTTATCGAAACGAAGTAATGGGTAGTTTTTACTGTTTGGGGAATTTAGATACAGCTAAGCCCTCTGCCTTAAATTTTCAACTCTCAATATAGTTAGCATGAAAAACGAACAATTGCAAAGCCCAAAGAAAATACGATTAGGTATTTCTGTGGGCGATATAAATGGTATTGGCTTAGAGGTGATTATGAAAACCTTTTCCGATAGTCGGATTTTGGACTTGTGTACCCCTGTGGTGTATGCCTCTTCAAAGTTTGCAATGGCTTATCAAAAAGCCATGGAAATGAAAGGTTTTAGTTTCAATTTTGTTCGCCCAAACGCGAAGTTATTGCCAAAAAAACCAAATTTAATTAGTTGTTGGACCGAAGAGGTGGAGTTGAATTTAGGACAAGAAACTCCTGAAGGAGGGACTTATGCACTTAAGTCACTTACTGCTGCTGTAGAGGCTTTAAAGAAAGGTGATGTTGATGCTTTAGTTACTGCACCTATTAATAAGCATAATATTCAGTCTGAAGAATTTAGCTTCCCAGGTCATACAGAGTATTTAGCGAAAGAATTTGAAGGTGGTGAAGCGCTCATGTTTATGGTGGCCGATTCTTTAAGAATAGGAGTTGTTACTGGGCATATTCCAATTTCTGATGTTGCTACGTCCATTTCACAAGAGAAAATTACGCATAAAATTGAGCAAATTTACAGTTCGCTAAAACAGGATTTTAATATTAGAAATCCTAAAATAGCGGTACTCGGATTAAATCCACATAGTGGAGATAAAGGCGTAATTGGAAAAGAGGATGAGGAAGTAATAATACCTGCAGTAAAAAAAGCATTCAATTCGGGTAAGTTGGTGTATGGTCCTTATTCAGCAGATGGATTCTTTGCTTCAGATACTTTTAAACAATTTGATGCTGTTTTGGCAATGTACCACGATCAAGGTTTAATCCCTTTTAAAACTTTGTCTTTTAATAAAGGAGTAAACTTTACGGCGGGATTGTCTGTTGTTAGGACTTCTCCTGATCACGGTACAGCTTACGATTTAGCAGGTAAAAACGAAGCTCAAGAATCGTCTTTCCGCGAAGCGGTATACGCTGCTTGTAGCTTGTATAGAAATAGAATGGAGTACAAGCAGTTAAATGAAAACTCTTTAGCTGTTTCTCCTAAATCCGCTAAAAAGTGGCATTCGAAATCAAATTAAAGGCATAAAGTTAAAATATTGTGATTTTGACATAGAAGTAATAGTTTTATTAACAAAAATTATTTCTATCTTTGCAAACCGAAAAACTAAAAGGAATGAATGTGCTTTCTGATTTTATCATACCTCTAATGGGGCTTAAATTAGGCGATCATTCATATGACTTTAAGGTTAACGGAGAGTTCTTTAAAGAGTTTGACAATACTGAATTGGAAGATGGGACGCTTCAAATCGATTTGATTTTAACGAAAAGATCAAATTTGATGGAGCTTAATTTTCAAGTTAATGGGCTTATCAATAGTCTTTGTGATAAATGTGGAGGTGATTTAAACTTACCTTTGGATTATAAGGATATGAGAATTGTGAAATTCTCTCATGAAGACTTTAGTAATACCGACGATGTTCTCATACTTGGGAACGACGAACATGAATTAGATGTCTCTCATATGGTATACGAAACCATAGCTTTGGCTTTACCTACAAGAAGGGTACACGACGAAGTGGAAAATGGTCAAGTATGCGACAAAGAAGCATTGTTGAAGATTGAAGAATACTTAGAACAAGACGAAGAAGAAGATGTTGACTCTCGTTGGTCGGCATTAAAAAATTTATTAACGGATAAAGAATAAGGCAAAATGGCACATCCTAAACGAAAAATATCGAAGCAAAGACGTGACAAAAGAAGAACTCACTACAAAGCAGTAGCTCCTACTGTAGCTGTATGTTCTACTACTGGTGAAGCTCACTTATACCACAGAGCTTACTGGCACGAAGGAAAAATGTACTACAAAGGTAACGTAGTTATCGCATAGTATTTGCTGCAGCGTATTTTTTCGCTAAACGCGATTTTTTATCCTGTTTTACTGTACGTACAAAGATTTTATGTAGATTTAGACCCTGTTTCAAGAGGTTTAAATCTACATTTTTATTTTTCAGATAAATGAGAATAGGACTTGATGTAATGGGAGGGGATTTTGCCCCTTCAGCTACTGTAAAAGGTGCAATATTAGCTCAACAAGACTTGGCTAAAGGTTCGGTTATCGTATTAATTGGCGATGAATCGAAAATTAAGGCTGAGCTTGAACGAGAAAATATTGCTTTAACTACATTCGAGATTATTCATGCTCCAGACCAAATAAGTATGGCTGAGCATCCTACTAAAGCTTTTGTTAAGAAGCCTAAGTCATCTATTTCTGTTGGTTTTCATTCCTTAAAAGAAGGGGTAATAGACGGATTTGCAAGTGCTGGAAATTCAGGTGCTATGCTAGTAGGTGCGTTTTATACCGTAAAATCTATCACCGGCGTTATTCGACCTTCAATTACAAGTATTCTTCCAAAAGAAAATGGTGGTCTAGGGCTTATTCTGGATGTTGGTATTAATGCCGATTGTAAGCCAGATGTACTCAATCAATTTGCTATATTGGGCTCTCTTTACGCTGAGCATGTTCACGGAATTGCTAATCCAAAAGTAGCTTTGCTAAATATAGGCGAAGAAGAAGGGAAAGGTAATTTATTGTCTCAAGCAGCATACCACTTAATGAAAGATTCAGAAGATTTTAATTTTGTGGGAAATGTAGAAGGACGTGACTTGTTTAACGATGCAGCAGACGTAATCGTTTGCGATGGGTTCACGGGGAATATTGTGCTTAAACAGGCTGAAGCGTTTTATACGCTGACCAAAAAAAGAGGATTGAAAGACGCATATTTCGATCGATTTAATTACGAAAATTACGGCGGAACTCCGATATTAGGAGTTAATGGTACCGTAGTCATAGGTCATGGGATTTCTAATGCCAAGGCCATAAAAAATATGCTTCTGCATACAGCAGAAGTAATTGACGCTAAATTGTCAGAAAAAATTAAAATAGCTTTCCAAGGATGAGCAAAATAACTGCAGCTATAACAGGAGTTAACGGTTGGACTCCAGAGTATAGGTTAACAAACGAAGAACTATCTACTTTGGTAGATACGAACGATGAATGGATAACTTCTCGTACCGGAATAAAGGAAAGGAGAATTCTAAAAGGTGAAGGCCTAGGAAGTTCTGATCTCGGTGCCAATGCTATAAATGGCCTCTTGAAAAAGAAAAATATGAAAGCCGAGGAAATCGACTTGATTATTTGTGCTACTGCTACACCAGATATGCTATTTCCTGCTACTGCCTGTGTGATTGCAGATAAAGTAGGTGCGAAAAATGCTTTTGGTTTCGACTTGATGGCCGCTTGTTCTGGTTTCCTTTTTGCCTTAGCAACCGCTTCAAAATACATAGAAACTGGATCTTATAAGAAGATAATTGTTGTAGGTGCCGATAAGATGTCTTCTATTGTAGATTATGAAGATCGCCAAACTTGTGTTATTTTTGGTGATGGTGCTGGAGCAGTATTGCTAGAGCCAACAGAAGATGGTCTTGGAATTCAAGATTCTATTTTAAAGAGTGATGGTGCTGGCCGAGAATATCTACACATGAAAGGTGGAGGTTCTGTAAAACCATCAACACACGAAACAGTAGATGCTAAAGATCATTTCATCTACCAAGATGGTCAAACGGTATTCAAATTTGCAGTTACCAATATGGCGGATGTGTCAGCTGAAATAATGGAACGTAATAATTTAACCGGTGACGATGTTGCTTGGTTAGTTCCTCATCAAGCCAACAAACGTATTATTGACGCTACTGCACGAAGAATGGGTGTGGGAACAGATAAAGTAATGTTGAATATCCAGAAATACGGAAATACAACTAACGGAACTATCCCATTGTGTTTATGGGAATGGGAAGATAAATTAAAGAAAGGTGATAACCTGGTTTTAGCTGCCTTTGGGGGTGGTTTTACATGGGGTTCGATTTACCTTAAGTGGGCATATTAAACAGAACAAATAACATTAACTATTGTTATGGCATTAGATCTTAAAGAAATACAAGAACTTATAAAGTTCGTTGCAAAGTCCGGAGCTTCCGAAGTTGATTTGGAAATTGGCGAAATGAAAATTTCAATTAAAACTCCACCTAAAAAAGGTAGAGGCGATGCACAAGTTGAAACTATTGTACAGCAAATTCCTGTTGCTGCACCTGGTATGGCGCAAATGGCTATGCCAATGGCTGCACCTATTGCACAAGCTGTACCTGTAGAGGCTGCACCGGTTGCTACTCCTGCTGCTCCTGCAGCAGATGAAGAGTCAAAATACATTACTATTAAGTCGCCTATGATTGGGACTTTCTACCGTAAGCCTTCTCCAGATAAAGATGCTTTTGCATCAGTTGGAGATGAAGTTTCTGTAGGTTCTGTAGTTTGTATTGTTGAAGCAATGAAATTATTTAACGAAATTGAATCGGAAGTTTCTGGTAAAATTGTAAAAGTATTGGTAGACGATATGAGTCCTATCGAATACGACCAGCCATTATTTTTGGTAGATCCTTCTTAATTTTTACGAACATAAAAGATGACTATGTTTAAGAAAATTCTGATCGCCAACCGTGGTGAAATTGCCCTACGCGTTATTCGTACCGCGAGAGAAATGGGTATTAAAACGGTGGCTGTGTATTCTACTGCTGATGTAGATAGTTTACATGTTAAATTTGCGGATGAAGCAGTATGTATTGGCCCTGCCAGTAGTACTGACTCATACCTTAAAATCCCTAATATTATAGCTGCTGCTGAAATAACCAATGCCGATGCGATACATCCTGGCTATGGGTTTTTAGCAGAAAACTCTAACTTTTCTAAAATTTGTGAAGAAAACGACCTTAAGTTTATTGGGGCTTCTCCAGAAATGATTGATGGAATGGGAGATAAAGCTAATGCTAAAGCTACCATGAAAGCGGCTAAAGTTCCTACTATTCCTGGTTCAGAAGGAATTTTGGATACTTATGATGAAGCTGAAGCTTTGGCAATAGATATGGGCTTTCCTGTAATGCTTAAAGCTACTGCCGGTGGTGGTGGTAAAGGAATGCGTGCTGTTTATAAATTAGAGAATTTCCAAAATGCTTGGGATTCTGCACGTCAGGAAGCTGCTGCTGCTTTTGGGAATGATGGTATGTACATGGAGAAGTTAATTCTTGAGCCGCGACATATAGAAATCCAAATTATAGGTGATTCTAACGGAAAAGCTTGTCACTTGTCAGAAAGAGATTGCTCTGTGCAAAGAAGACATCAAAAGCTAACCGAAGAAGCGCCTTCTCCATTTATGACTAAGGATCTTCGTAAACGTATGGGAGAGGCTGCTGTTAGAGCTGCCGAAGCTGTAAAATATGAAGGTGCTGGTACTGTTGAGTTCTTAGTTGATAAGGACAGAAACTTCTACTTTATGGAAATGAATACTCGTATTCAGGTTGAACACCCCGTAACAGAAGAGGTTATTAACTACGATTTAATTGCAGAGCAAATTAAGGTTGCCGCAGGGATCCCTATTTCAGGAGAAAACTACGAGCCAACATCTCATGCCATTGAATGTAGAATTAATGCAGAAGATCCTCATAATGATTTCAGACCTTGTCCAGGTAAGATCACTAATTATCATGCTCCTGGTGGGCACGGTGTAAGAGTTGATACACACGTGTATTCTGGCTATGTTATCCCACCTTATTACGATTCTATGATTGCGAAATTAATAACGGTTGCGCAAACAAGAGATGAGGCTATAGAGAAAATGAAAAGAGCTCTCAGAGAATTTACTATCGAAGGGGTGAAAACAACTATTCCTTTCCACTTACAATTGATGGATGATCCAGCTTATAGATCTGGGAATTATACCACCAAGTTTATGGAAGACTTTGTAATGAAGAAGTAATTTCCAATTCATATTAAAAAAAAAGCCCTCTCGATTTCGAGAGGGCTTTTTTAATATAGGAGTTTATATTAGCTAGCGCTTTAATGGCTATGTTTTAGCTTAGTTCTAATCTGTTCGATAATTCTTTTAACACCTTCTTTATCGTATGCACAATCCGATTGTAATTGTAGCTGAGGGCCGTGTTCAATAAACTCATCTGGCACCCCTAGTCTGTAAACAGACGAATGGTATTGATGGTCTGCCATGAATTCAATCACTGCTGATCCAACACCGCCTGTAATACATCCATCTTCAATAGTAATAATATGGCTGTAGTTTTGGAAAACTTCGTGTAGAAGGTTTTGGTCTAATGGTTTTGCAAATCTCAAATCGTAATGTGCAATTTGGATGCCTTCTTTGTCGTATTCGTTACATGCATCCATCGCGTAATTTCCAACGTGTCCGAAACTTAAAATAGCGATGTCTTTTCCAGAACGCAATTTACGGCCAGACCCAATTTCAATAGATTCAAATTCGGTTTTCCATTCGGGCATAACTCCTTTTCCTCGAGGATAGCGAATTGTAAAAGGTCCGTGGTCTTTTTCTTGTGAGGTAAACATTAGATTTCTTAGCTCTCCTTCGTTCATAGGAGCAGAAATTATCATGTTCGGAATACACCTAAAAAAAGCAATATCAAAGGTTCCGTGATGTGTGGGGCCATCGTCTCCAACTAAGCCGGCACGATCTAAACAAAACACCACATTAAGTTTCTGGATTGCTACATCGTGTACCACCTGATCGAAGGCTCTTTGCATAAAGCTAGAGTATATATTGCAAAAGGGAGTAAAGCCTTGGGTGGCCATTCCAGCAGAAAAAGTTACTGCATGTTGTTCTGCTATACCTACATCAAATGCTCTGTCAGGCATTTCTTCCATCATGTATTTTAAAGAACATCCAGTGGGCATTGCTGGGGTTATCCCAACAATTTTTTCGTTCTTTTTTGCCAACTCTATGATAGTATGTCCAAATACATCTTGGTATTTTGGAGCCTCAGTTTTAGGCTTTTTTATACTGATAATTTCACCTGTATCTTTGTTGAAAAGCCCAGGTGCATGCCATTTAGTAGTGTCTCCTTCTTCGGCAGGCTTATATCCTTTACCTTTAGTGGTAATACAGTGAAGAATTTTAGGTCCAGGGATGTCTTTTAAATCCGCTAAAATTTTCACCATATGCTCTACATCGTGCCCATCTACAGGGCCAAAATATCTAAAGTTTAAGGATTCAAAATAGTTGCTCTGTTCAAGCATAGAGGACTTTACAGCATTTTCTACCTTTTTTACTAGCGATTGTGCGTTAGGTCCAAACTTGCTTATTTTACCGAGTAAATCCCAAACTTCATCTTTAATTTTATTGTAAGTATGTGAGGTGGTAATGTCTGTGAGATATTCTTTTAATGCTCCTACATTAGGATCTATAGACATGCAGTTATCATTAAGGATAACCAACATATTTGAGTTTTCTATACCTGCATGATTTAGCGCTTCAAAAGCTTGCCCTCCTGTAAGTGCTCCATCGCCTATTACCGCTATATGCTGTTTTTGTGCATCTCCTTTTAGTTGAGAAGCAACTGCCATTCCTAGAGCTGCTCCAATAGAAGTTGAGGAGTGTCCTACTCCAAAAGCATCATATTCACTCTCATCCCGCTTAGGAAACCCACTAATACCTTTGTACTTTCTGTTCGTGTGAAAAACATCTTTTCTACCTGTAAGAATTTTATGTCCGTATGCTTGATGTCCTACGTCCCAAACTAACTGGTCTTCGGGAGTGTTGAATACATAATGTAGTGCAACGGTAAGTTCAACCACACCTAAACTAGCCCCAAAGTGACCTCCGTTGGTAGATACTTGGTCTACAATAAATTGACGCAACTCGGTAGAAACTTGAGGTAAGTCTATTGCTTCCAGTTTTCTTAAGTCGGTCGGATTATTTATTGATCCTAGTAAAGATTTCACTTTGTTGTGTGGTATTGGAGGTGAGTATTTCAATCAATTGCAAATGTACTAAACTAATAGTAGAAATTATATTTTGGAATTGAGTAAAAAAGACGGATATTTAAAATTCTAATTTTATACTCAATGACTAATAAGGAACTCATAGATTCTATATATCACAACGATGAAAAGGTGATCGAATCTCTGTACCATGACTATAGGTCACACTTTATTTCTTGGGCCCTTGTAGAATATAAGATATCTAAAGACGACGCTAAAGATCTATTTCAAGAAGTGATGGTTGTGTTAGTTGTGAAAATTCAAAGAAAAAAAATTATTGAAATTACTACTACTGTAAAAACATTCCTATTTGGTATTGGGAAGCAATTAATAAGAAATAATATTAAACTCAAATACAATAGAGAGTCAAGACAACAGCAATTCTATTATCAATCTGATAAATCCGACCAAAACATAGAGGTTGATGATAATTATGGTCTTGTAATTTCTGAATTGTCAAATATGAAAATGCCCTGTAAGTCTATCCTTTATCAGTATTATTTAGATAATTTGAGTTTAAATGAAATAGCACTATCTTTGGGCTATAAATCGGCTAAAAGTGTTAAAGTACAGAAGTATAGGTGTTTGAAGACACTCAAAGATGAAATATTTAAAGTTAAAGTAAAATAATAGTATGGTATTTAGTGCAAAAAAAATTGAGCTTATAGAGCGTTATTATAATGAAGATTTATCTCCAGAAGAATTAGATTTTTTTATGGAACAGATGGTGAAAGATTCAAATTTTGCTGAAGAAGTAAAACAATTTAGTTTTGTTTTTGAAGGCATAGATGAGTTGCGATCTCTAGAAATGAAAAATAAATTTAATATATACGAAAGGCAGTATCTGGCTGATTCTAAGAGGTCTCGATTTGTTAAGTTCACGCGTAAGTCAGCTTCTATGGCGGCCGCTTTTTCCATCTTACTAATGTCAACGGCTTATTTGTTTGTCTTTACTAATCCTTCTGTGAATACAGCAGAAGTGTATGCACAATATTTTGAGGCTTATCCTAATGTTATAGCACCTGTAACTAGATCGCTTAATCAGGATCTTGGAGCCGTGTTTTTAGCGATGAACAAATACGATTCTAATAATTATACAGATGCAATAACTGCTTTTGATGACTTGTTGGATCATAATCCATTGCAAAATGAAATTCTATTTTACAAAGCTGTCTCGTTAATGTCTACCGGCAAGCATAAGGAAGCTAAGGTTCAGCTAGAGTTAATGGATGAATACGGTCAATTTAAAAATCAAAGAAAATGGTACTTAGCTCTTGCATCTCTTCAGTTAGAAGAGTTTGCAGAAACGCAAGAACTACTTACTAGTATAGTTCAAGATCAAAGCTCTTATTCTGTGTATGCTCAGGAATTGTTAAGCGAGTTTTTTTCCAATAAATAATCCGATAGCACATAAGAGTATTCCCAGTGCTAAGAATTTAAGTTTTTGCGATTTAGTTTTCTCTAGGTCTATTGTTTTATGATCACCTATTAATGCAAGTCCAGCCCAATAAATGGGATTGGATGTATGTTCATCGGCATTTTTTAAATAGTTAGTTTTCGCATTTTTCATTGCTAGAGATTTATTCTCACTGCTAAGCCTGTTAAAAAAATCTTTTATGATTAGAGATGTCGAAAAATCTGGTAGTGGCCATAGTCCTACGATTACTGTTTTCGCTCCAGCATAATTAAAACTCCTGGCTAGACTAGCAAGTCCTTCTCCCTTTTTGAGTTCGCCAACACCTGTATTACAAGCGCTCAAGACAATGAGCTCAGTGTTTAATTTTGTATTTTGAATTTCATAAGCGTATAATTTGTTCTCTGTCTCTTTGGTTTTGGAACTCAATAGTAAGCTTGAATAAGCAGAATTTTTAGTGTTTATTTTTGCGTGGCTTGCAAAGTGAACGATTTTATAATTAGCAATTTCTGCTAAAATTGTTTCTTTTAAATTCTCCTCTTCACTAAGGAGTTTTCCATTAAACTTTTCAGCTATCGAGGCTACTTCGCTATGTGCGCCTTTTAGCTTACTAATGTTTTCTCCCGAAAATGTTGGAGCTATTCCCAGGTATAACTCTTGGTCATTATAGGGGGTGTGGTGACTTTTTTGAAGCGAGTTTTTGTAGGAAATGGAAAAGTCATTAATTAAGTAGTTCAGTTTGTTATAACTCGTTTGTTGGTGCTTTTGTGTAATGAATGTGTCGAAACTTAAAAATGAAATCGATTTACTTGGAATTATAGTAATCTGATTTATACCGTCTTTAATAAGATGGTTTTTAATTAAATCGGTATAAAATATAAACGCCAATTCTGCATAGCTTATAAATTCTGAGTTTTGGGTAGCATAATTAAAGGTGTTTATTTTCTCCTCGAAAAAGTCTATCTCAACCTCATTAAATTTCATAGTCTTATTACTAAGACTAATTGAGAAAATCTCATTTTTATACTGGTAGTATTCAATCAGTAATTCATCTGGATCTAAGCTGTTTTGAATCTGTGAAATATTAAAATCAGATTTTTGGTACTTCTGTGCGAAATATATAGGGTTGCTATCTTCTAGTTTTCCCAATAAATCTTCGAGTTCTCTTTTTTGTTCGAAAATAGTACTGCTGAGCTCTTTTGAATATTCAGAACTAGGTTCATTTTCTGTAAAAAGTAAGTTTTGGTTTTGAGAGATTTCTCTTTTTAAATAATCTTCTTTAAGAAGTAGTGAGTCGGAAATATGATTGCTATTTTTTGCTTTAAGATCAGAGTATTCTTGCTTCAGAAGAAACGATTTCTCTGCTTCAAAAAACGCTAATGCTTGTTCTATATATTTGGGGTCTTTAGTGAGGTCGTAAAGTGTCTTAGCTGCTTGAATCCCTAAGTGTAAATTTTCATTTATTGAGATAAATAAATCCAGTTTTGCGTCTTCGTGTTCGTAATAATCGATGGTAATACCACTAAGTTTACTCGTTATTATAGTGGATTCGTAGAGCGTATTTAAAAATTGTATATTTTGTGTTTTGTTGTATTCTTCCCAGAGCATTTTTTCTTTTAGTATGTAAATGTCTAGAAGTAATGTTCTGGAGATTATTTCTTCTGTAAAATCAATATTTGTGGATTTTGATAAGATAAGTGCTCCTTCTGCATTGGTAAGTTCTGTATTTGCTTTTGGATAGTTGTTCTGTAAGAAATAGCATTTAGCTAATAGGTAGTAGCTCTCTGCAAGGTCTAAATCTTTTATGCCAAATAAATTTTTAGCTATCGCAATTGACTTAGTAAGATGTTCTTCTGCCTTTTGATATTCTTTTAGTTTTATATAGGTGTCTGCGAAATGATTCAGGATAACGGTAGTTAATTCATTGCTAGTTCCAGAGACTTCTGTGTTTAACGTATTTGCTTTTTTTAATACAACCAACGCACTGTCGTATTGGGTGCATTCCATTAGTGTAGCACCAAGGTTTAGGTATTTCCAAGGAAGCTCATTTGTATAGTCTTTCCCCTCTAACAAAGAAATTGTTTTATTATGTATCTCTTTTGCTTCAGTAAACCTCCCCAAGTTGGTGTAGTTATTTGCTAAGTTACTATATGCCGTTGTACGTGCGAATATATCGTCTCCCTCTTCGAATATTTCTAGCGCTTCCTTATAGTATTCTTGAGAAGAGTTATAGTCTTTTTGAGATTCTAATATAACGCCAATTGCATTGTATATATGTGCCTTGTATTTGGTGTCACTAACTAAGCTGTCTTTGTAAAAGTTGAGTGCTGTTTCGTAGTTTTCTCTAGCTTTAAAAAGTCGATTCGACGACTGGTATGCACTCCCAAGAGAAAAGTATGAGCTAACTAAGCTGTTGTAGTTTAATGGCTTTATCTGTAATGCTATTTCAAGTGCTTGTTCTTGATAGTCGATAGACAATTTGGAGTTTCCAATATTTGAGTTAAATACTCCTAGTGCAATAAGGTTTTGTACTATTTTTTTGTGATTGGGTTTTAGGTGTAGTCTTCTTATTTCTAAAGCCTTTTCTGCATAAATAAAGGTAGAGTCTATTTCTCCTTTCCGGAATTTAGCAACGCCTAAATTATAGAGAACGTCTCCGTAAGGTTCTAGGTTTTCAAATCTGTCGTATCTCGTAGCAATCGACTTATGACCGTATTCGATAATCTTGTCAATTTTGTTCATCTTTTTAGAAAGATGGCAGAGCTGTGCTAAATAAGTAAAGCGAAGTTCAGCTTTGTCTGTACTTGAAATATATTGTTGTAGGAATTCTTCTGCACTGCTAAATGAAGAGTGTTTCGCTAGTGAATCGCTTTTTAAAAGTATTGCATCTGATGAGCTTTGTGCATAACTAATAAGGCTTGTAGAAATAATTAAAACTATATAAATTACATTTTTCATAAACTGATATTTATGCTAAAATAAGCCATCAATCTCAATTTGTAAGTGCTTTTGATGAAAAAAAATCGCTCATCAAAAATAGTACCAAATGACTAGTTTCTTGTAAAATAAGCATGGATTTCTATTGCTATTCCACGGAAAAATTTAAATTTGCTAAAATAAGCTACGTTATCAAAAAGATCATGAAAAGGACTACTGTGAAAAAAGCCTTGTCTTTAAAGGCAGGTGAGGAATTAGTAAACCTAAAAGGTTGGGTTAGAACAAAAAGAGGGAGCAAGCACGTTTCGTTTATTGCTTTAAACGACGGTTCTACCATAAATAATATCCAAATTGTAGCAGAAGATATAATTTCAGAAGACATTTTGAAAGTGATCCATACAGGAGCTAGTCTTTCTGTTGTTGGGAAATTGGTGCAATCTCAAGGTTCGGGACAGGCCATAGAGCTACTGGCTGAGTCTATAGAAGTCTTGGGAGTTGCCGATCCGGATGAATATCCCTTACAGCCAAAAAAACATTCTTTAGAATTTTTAAGAGAAAATGCCCATTTAAGGTTCAGAACTAATACGTTTAGTGCAATATTCCGCATTCGACATGCAATGACTTATGCTATTCATAGCTTTTTTAATGAGAAAGGCTTTTCAAACGTTCATACGCCTATTATAACTGGCTCTGACTGTGAGGGGGCTGGCGAGATGTTTGCTGTTAGTACTTTGGATAAAAAAAACACACCTCTAACTGAAGACGGCGAAATAGATTATGCGCAAGACTTCTTTGGGAAAGAAACCAACTTAACTGTTTCAGGACAACTAGAAGCTGAGATGGCTGCAATGGCACTCGGTAAGGTATATACTTTTGGACCTACTTTTAGAGCAGAAAATTCCAATACCTCTCGCCACCTAGCTGAGTTTTGGATGATAGAGCCGGAAGTGGCTTTTGCTGATTTAGACGAAGACATGGACTTGGCGGAGGAAATGCTAAGACATTTATGTACTTATGCTTTGGAGAATTGTGCTGATGACTTAGCTTTCTTAGATAAGCGTTTGTTTGAGGAAGAGAAGAATAAGAAAAAAGAAGAAAGACAAGAATTAGGGCTAATAGAGAAGTTGAAATTTGTTGCAGACAACGATTTTGAACGCATAACTTATACCGAAGCGTATGATATTCTAAGAAACTCTAAACCCAATAAGAAAAAGAAATTCGAATACCTTATAAATGAGTGGGGAGCAGATTTTCAATCGGAGCATGAACGTTACCTTGTTGAGAAGAAATTCAAAAAACCCGTTATTATTACCGATTACCCTAAGGATATAAAAGCCTTTTATATGCGTATGAACGAGGATGGAAAAACTGTTCGTGCTATGGATGTTTTGTTCCCTGGGATTGGCGAAATTATAGGTGGTTCACAAAGAGAAGAACGTATAGATATACTTAAAGCCCGTATGGCTGAAATGGATGTCTTAGAGCATGAACTCTCTTGGTATTTAGATTCTCGTAAATTTGGCTCTGCGCCACATAGTGGATTTGGTTTAGGATTTGAACGTCTGATTCTATTTGTTACAGGAATGGGGAATATCAGAGATGTGATTCCTTTCCCTAGAACACCAAATAACGCCGACTTTTAAACAATTATGTTAAAGCAGTCTCTACATCAGAAATTATCCCAAAAACTTTCTCCTCAGCAGATAAAGTTGATGAAGCTTATTCAGCTTCCAACAATCGAGCTCGAGCAAAAAGTGAAAGAGGAATTAGAGGCTAATCCTGCAATTGAAGAAGGTGTAGATGAAGTAGAAAGTCCTGATTTTGAAGACTATGAGGAGCGTGACGAACGCAGAATTGAAGCTGATGAAATCAATGTAGATGAATACCTTAGCGACGACGAAACACCTAGGTACAGACTAGTTGCTAATAATACCAGTCCCGATCAGGAAGATAAAACCATTCCTATAGCTATGGGGGTGAGTTCTATTCAGTTGTTAGAGAAACAGCTATCCCTCAGGAATTTAAGCGACCATCATTATCAAATAGGCCTGTATTTAATAGGAAGCATAAATGATAATGGGTATATAAGAAGAGATTTATCGCTTATTGTTGACGACCTTGCTTTTACTCAAAATATAGCAACTGATTTAGTTGAACTCGAAGAGGTTTTGAAGATAATCCAAGATTTTGAACCCTTAGGTGTTGGAGCTAGAGATTTACAAGAAACTATGCTCATTCAGCTTCGTAAAAGAACGGAAAATGAGGTCGTATTACTCGCAAAAGAAATTGTAGAAAATCACTTTAACTCACTTTCTAAAAAACACTACGATAAATTATTGTCTAGGCTGTCGATTTCTGAAGACTTGCTAAAAAAATCATTGAAAGAAATCGCTAGGTTAAACCCTAAGCCGGGTTCTGTTTTATTTGCTTCTACTAGAGTTGTACAGCATATAATACCAGATTTTAAGATTACTATTCAAAATGGAGAGTTAGATTTGGTTATGAATACCGGAATGATTCCAGAACTTAGAGTAAATAGCGGGTTTAAAGAGTTGTTACAAGGTTATAAAGAGACCAAGGATAAGTCAGATAAAGCTCAGAAAGATGCGGTGATTTTTGTTAAACAGAAATTAGATTCTGCTAAGTGGTTCATAGATGCTATTCGCCAACGTCATAGAACACTTATGCTCACAATGACTTCCATAATGAAGTACCAAGAGCAGTTTTTCCTCTCTGGGGATGAAAAGTCGTTGAAACCGATGATATTGAAAGATATTGCAGAGAAGGTTGAAATGGATATTTCAACAGTTTCAAGGGTTGCAAATAGTAAGTATGTGGACACTCCTTACGGTACTTTTTTGATCAAGTATTTCTTTTCTGAGTCCATGAAAAATGACCAAGGTGAAGATGTTTCTACAAAAGAAATAAAAATGATTTTGGATGAGGTTATTCAGGCTGAAAGTAAAGCTAAACCTCTTACCGATGCTAAGCTGATGGATATTCTTAAAGAAAAAGGATACCCCATTGCGCGTAGAACCGTAGCTAAATATCGGGAGCAATTAAATATTCCTGTTGCGCGATTGAGAAAAGAAATATAGTTTGTTTAAATACTTTTGAGTATATTTGGTTCGTTCATTTAACCCCCCTCTTATGAATGTTAGCGAATTAGATTTAAACTCAGAAGCTCTTTTAACAGCAGCTTCGAAACTGAAAGTGCTAGGGCACCCTATACGAATATCGATTATTAGGCTTCTAGAAAATTCTCCTAAACTATCAGTTACCCAAATTTTTAATGCTTTAAATATTGAGCAAGCTATTGCTTCACATCATTTAAATACCCTCAAAAATAAAAGGATTTTAATTTCAGAACGCGTAGGAAAAAACACTTATTACTCTGTTTCTCATAACAGTTTAATTGATGTCGTAAATAATATCCAGTTGACTTAATGTTTTTAGACATATTCACTTTTTAGCATCTCTCTGAGATGCTTTTTTTTGGCATATTTTTAGCATACGACAGAACACACAAACATACACATTACCCCATGAAGAAAATTATGTACTTTTTTGTTTACCTCAGTGCTTTAAGCATAGCAGCTCAAACAACCAACGTAAATACCTTACTTAATACCACAAGTAAATTGCAATTGAGTTTTACCTCTGCTGAGATTCAATTATCTACCATAGAGCATAGAGCCGAATTCTATACGCAGATTTCTGTAGATGGTTTAACAAAGTCTTATGATATAGGAAACCCAGATTTACCCGTTTTTAGTAAACTTATTGAGGTTCCTACTTCTGGAGATTTACAAGTGAATATTATAGATTCTTCAAAAAGAACAATTGACCTAGCTGCAATTGGTTTTCCTCAAGAGATCTATCCCTCACAGGTGTCAGTTTTTAAAAATCAAGACCCTAGTAAAATTCCTTTTACCTATAATGAAAACAGCTATTCTTCTAACGAATTTTATTCTCAAGACTTAGTTAAAATAGAGCGTTTAGGAATTATGAGAGGCAAGTCTATTGCGCGTATACAAATAGCTCCCTTCGCATATAATGCAGTGATTAATCAACTTGAAGTAACTGAAGATTTAGTTTTTTCTGTAGATTTTGAAAATGTGATTAAGCTAGAATCTAAAGCGCTTAAATCACAGGATTTTGATATTAATTTTTCAAAACTAGTAAACTCTTCTATTGGAGAAAAGCACGAATTCTCTACAAATACCACAGGTATGATCATTCTTTCAGATCCAATGTTTGAAGAAGATTTACAAGACTTTATAAGCTGGAAAAGAAAAAAAGGCTTTGAAGTAATCGAAGCTTATAAAGGTTCCGAAGAGGTAGGTAGTACTGTGGAGAGTATGAAAGCATATGTGCAGTCGTTTTATGATAACGCTACAGCTGATAATCCAGCTCCCACTTATTTACTTATTGTTGGTGATCATGAACAGGTACCTAGTTTTGATGCAGGTGACCATGTTTCTGATATGTACTATTGTGAGTTCGATGGAAATGGTGATTATTTCCCCGAGATGATTTTTGGTCGTTTTTCTGCTTCTACAAGTGCCGAATTATTAATTCAAATAGATAAAACTTTACAATACGAACAATATACTATGGCTAATCCGTCTTATTTGTCGGAAGTGCTTATGGTAGCCGGTGTAGATGGGAATTTTGCTCCTACCCATGGTAATGGACAAATTAATTACGGAACCGATTATTATTTTAATGCTGAACACGATTTAAGTCCTTACGTATATTTGTATCCAGAAACGAATTCGAATGCTGTCGAAACAGCAATTATTGAGCATGTAAGTCAAGGTGTTGGTTTTGCAAATTATACTGCCCACTGTAGCCCTGCAGGTTGGTCAGACCCAAGCTTCGAACTGTCTGATGTTGCCGGATTAAATAATGAAGATGAGTATGGCTTAATGGTGGGTAACTGCTGTCAGTCAAATACCTTTAATGGGGTGACCTGTTTCGGTGAATCTTTATTGAGAAAATCTAAAGGTGGAGCCGTAGGATATATAGGAGGTTCTAATAATACACTTTGGGACGAAGACTATTATTGGGGAGTAGGAAATGGTCCAATTTCGGCTAACCCTACCTACGAAGAAACTGGTTTAGCTGTTTACGATTGTAGTTTTCACGAAAATAATGAGCAAACTTCCGATTGGTCAATTACACAAGGACAGCTATTGCAGTCCGGTAACTGGGCTGTTACAGAATCGGGAAGTGGTAATACACAGTATTATTGGGAGATATACCATTTAATGGGAGATCCATCTGTATTAACTTATTTTGGTGTGCCATCGGTGCTTACTGTATCGCATCCAGAAGCACTAGTTGTAGGAATGTCTACTATTGCTGTGAGTACTGAGCAGTATACTTACGTTGCGATTAGTCAAAATGGAGTTTTGTTAGACGCATTATATACCGATGAATCTGGGGATGTAACTTTGTCTTTCGATCCACTTAACACAATGGATAATCTGGATGTTGTAGCAACCAAGCAAAATAAGCAGCCTTATACTGGGCAGGTGAATATGATGAGTTCTAATGCACCTTATATAGCTTGTTCTTCAATTGCTATAAACGATGGCTTGCTTGGAAATAATGAGGTTGAGTATAATGAAACTTTTTCTCTTGGGTTGAATTTACAAAATTATGGTGCTGTAGCATCTTCTCCTTTGTCGGTTGATATTAGCTCTTCTAATCCAAATATTACGCTTTCTTATGACTCTTTAAATACCGATTCTATTCCAGCAGAATCTTTCTTACAGCTAGATGATCTAGTTACTGTGTCTTTAAATGGTAATTTTATGGATCAGGAAATTGTTGCCTTACAATTTACTATTGTTGATGAAGATGGAACAGAATGGGTGTCGACAAATAGTTTTGTGGTTAATGCTCCGCAATTAGAGTTTTCTTCTTCGGAATTATCTAGTGGGAATTCTACAATTTCTTTAGGTGAATCTGTCGACGTAATTTTCACTTTAGAAAATGTAGGGCATGCTACCTGTGAAAGTGGTGGTGTAGCTATTGATTCAGAATTTCCTTCTCTAACAATTGACGTGGATGAAGTTCCTTTTTCTGCAATCGAATCTAATAGCCAATACACGGTTACCATACCAGTAACACTAGAGGAAGATGCTCCTTTAGGAGTACAGTATTCAATCTCTTTAAGTGCGGTTTCATTTGATAATTTTAATGCTGACTATACAGTTGAATTTAGCAGCCCTAATTGTTCTCTGGAAAGTGTAGGGGTGCAGATTAATTTAACTTCAGATTATTATGCACATGAAACGGCGTGGACCTTAACGGATGCTGCTGGAGTCGTTGTAGGTGAGGTTGAATTAGGTTCCTTAAATTCAGAAGAGGTATATGAAGATGTATTTTGTATGGAGCCAAACTCGTATTGCACATTTGCTATAACCGACTCTTATGGGGATGGTCTTACTTCCGAAGGATATTCTGTAGTCGTTTGTGACCAAGTAGTTGCTTCAGGAAGTAATTTTGGCTCTAGCGAGACTGTTGGGTTTATTGCAGGTTGCGATCAATCAATTGTGGTAGGTTGTACAGATTCCTTAGCTACTAATTACAGTGTTGAAGCCGTGATAGACAATGGTTCTTGTTTGTATTCTGGCGTTGGCTTGTCTGAGTTGATAAACGACATTAGAGTTTATCCAAATCCATCGGTTGGAATATTAAAAATAGATGCTGGAGCTTTTTTAATTAAAACAGTTTCAATTAAACATATGGACGGGAAGGAAGTGATGTTTGAAAATTCATTGGGTGATGACTTTCAGTTAGATATTTCTAATTTAGACCCTGGCTACTACTTGGTAGTAACGCACTTAGAGAATGGGATGACCTTTACAAAACCAATTATGTTAATGTAACTTATTTAAAATTTCAAAAAAGGCCTTTTTATAAGGTCTTTTTTTTTGCTCTACTATTTCTTTTACAATTACTTAACATACTTTTAAAAACGGATTAACATACACTACGCTTTCTAAGCATACATTTGTGCCAACAAAAACGAAAAACGAAAAAAATGAAGAAGTTAAGTGTATTATTAATCGCCTTGTGTTGTTCGGTAACTATGTTCGGGCAAGAAGTTGTAAATAATAGCTTCGGTAAAGGGTTTTACAATGTAATTGCAGCCGATAGTTCATACAGTATGAAGTTTGCTGCTCGTATGCAGTCTTTGTACATTGCTGAGTGGGATGTGAATGATGTAGATGGGATTCACAATTCAAGTTCTCAATTTTTAGTGCGTAGAGCGCGTTTAAAATTTGGTGGATTTGTATTGAACCCGAAAGTAAAATATAAAATTGAGTTAGGTTTATCTAATAAGGATTTAGGTAAAGTAGACGATAGAAACAACAACGCTCCTAAGATGATATTGGACGCAGTTGTAAAATGGAATTTCTACAAAAACTTTACACTTTGGGCTGGTCAAACCAAATTGCCTGGTAACAGAGAGCGTGTAGTTTCTTCTGCAAACCTACAGTTGGTAGATCGTTCATTGGTGAATAAAAGGTTCAATATCGACCGTGATATGGGATTCCAATTACGTCACCACTTTACTATAGGAAAAAACTTTATTGTACAAGAATCTCTTGCTATGTCTCAAGGAGAAGGAAGAAACTTGGTACAAGAAAATTTAGGTGGTTACCAATGGACTGCTAGAGTAGAAGTATTGCCTTTTGGTAAATTCAAAGGTAAAGGAGATTATACAGGTGCAGCTTTAAAAAGACAAGAAACTCCTAAGTTGGCCATTGGTGCAACTTACGATTTCAATCGTAATGCCGTTAAAAATAGAAGCAATCAAGGTTCTTATATGTTAATTGATGGCGGTGACGCGTATTACGAAACGAATGTAAATACCATCTTTGTAGATGCGATGTTTAAATACCAAGGTTTCTCGCTTATGGCAGAATATGCGAATAGAGAAGCAGCTAATCCAGTTGCGTTGAATTCTGATGGTACTGAGTCAGGAGATGTGGTTGCAATAGGAAACGGTTTAAACCTAATGTCTGGTTATTTATTTAACAATAATGTAGAGTTAACAGGTCGTTACACTACTATCGCTTTAGATAAATACGTAACCGGAAAAGATTTAGAGTCGCAATATACTTTCGGAGTATCTAAATACTTCAAAGGGCATAAGCTGAAGATTCAATCTGATATTAGCTATTTAGATGTTGAAAATGATGCTACTAGCGGATTAATGTACAGAATGCAGTTTGATGTTCACTTTTAGTAGAAACACACTCTTGTAATATTATGGGCTTCCTTTGGAAGCCCATTTTTTTTGAAGCTATTTTTCTGTCTATACTTTAGCTGTATCTCTTACCTACCTTTTGAGTTAATTGGATTGTATAAAAGCATTTCAGCCTAACTCAATAAATTGTTGTTGTACTCAATAAAAAACGCGTCTCAGTGAGACGCGTTTTTTATAAGGTGTTCAATAAAGATTGAATTTAATGGAGTGCTTTTATTCGAAAAAGATAACAGAACCTGTGCTTACATCGTACATGGCTCCAATAATTTTAACTTCACCATTTTGGTGCATTTCAGAAATTACGGCACTTTCTTTTAGAATGTTTGCCATCGTTAATTCAACATTTTTTACAGCTACGTCATTCACAAAATTCTTGTTTGAAGAGTTTCTTAAGCTAGCGTCAGAAGGTTCTGTTACGGAATCAACCGCTGGTTTAATCTTTTCTAACATAGATGTAAGGTTACCTAGTTTGGCGTCGTCACAAGCACCTTTAACAGCTCCACATGAAGTGTGTCCAAGTACCACAATTAATCTAGTACCTGCTAATTTACATGCAAACTCCATGCTTCCAAGAATGTCTGTGTTTACAAAGTTTCCAGCAATACGAATACTGAATATATCACCTACACCTTGATCAAAAACTAACTCAGATGATACTCTAGAGTCTATACAGCTTAAGATTGTAGCAAAAGGGAATTGTCCTTCAGATGTGTCTTTTACCTGTCCTATTAAATTTCTGTCCTCTTTAAGGCTGTTTTGAAATCTCTGGTTTCCAGATTTTAAGCATTCAAGTGCTTTTTCTGGAGTCATTAAGGCTTGTGAATCTTTTGTATGAGCTTTCATTTGCTTTGTTTTTTATGTTTGAGACTAAGGTTTTAGTTGAAGATTTCCATATAACTTTTTGGATTTTCTATTTCTCCAGCCTCGGTAACTAATTTGATGTTTATATTTCGGTCTCTTGCCGTTAGAGCGAACTCATCTAAAATCTCCACGATATCGTTATCTAAGTATCTAGTATTAGTAACATCAAATTCTAAATCAGAATTTTTATCGATATTGTTTAGTTCATTTAAAATAACGCCTTTATTGATAAAAGTTACCTCCTCAGCAAGTGTTATTTTGAAACGGTCACTTTTGTCAACTGAAGCTACCTTCTCTAGTATGTGAGAGTTTTGGTAATTTTTAATTAAGATGATAAACACACCTACAGTTAACCCAAGTCCAATCCCAAAAAGTAGATCTACAAAGACAATACCTAGAACTGTTACCATAAAAGGAACAAATTGTTTCCAGCCTTGATTGTACATTTGTGCAAATAAAGCTGGTTTTGCTAGTTTGTATCCTACAACCAATAATATAGCTGCCAATACTGAAAGAGGTATTAAGTTTAATAGATCTGGAATAGCCATTACAGAAATAAGTAATAAGAGTCCATGAACAATTGCAGAAACTTTGCTTTTGGCACCAGATTGAATGTTTGCTGAACTACGTACGATAACTTGCGTTACTGGTAAACCACCAATTAAGCCGGAAAGAATATTCCCAATTCCTTGAGCCAACAATTCTCTATTGGTTGGAGTTACATTTTTATCTGGGTCTATTTTGTCGGTTGCTTCAACACACAATAGAGTCTCTAAACTTGCTACCAGTGCAATGGTAAATGCGACCACCCATACCTCAGGGTTTGTGATGGCATTAAAATTTGGAAAACTAAATTGTCCAATAAACGAATTAAGATCTTTTGGAATTGGAACGCTTACCATATAAGAATCTGTTATGGCGAGCAAATTGTTGTTTTTTGTAAGTAAGAAAAATGCAATACCAGAAATTACCGCAACCAATGGCCCTTGAATTACTTGAAAGATTTTTGATTTTTCAATCAAAACCATATCCCACAATAATAGTATTCCTAATCCGATAAAGCCTATTAAGGTTGTTCCAGGCTGTATATTATTTAGAAAATCAGAAAAAATAAACCCACCTCCTTGAAGATTACCGGCAGAATTATAGCCGAAAAAATGAGGTATCTGTTTTATAATTATAATCAATCCGATCCCTGTAAGCATTCCTTTAATTACTGAAGAGGGGAAATAGTAACCGATTACACCGGCTTTTAATAAGCCAAATGTGAATTGTAAAACACCCCCAAGTACTACTGCTAAAAGAAAGTTCTCGTAACCACCTAAGCTACCAATAGCTGTAAGTACAATGGCTGCTAATCCCGCTGCTGGACCACTTACACCTACCTTTGAGCCACTAATAATCCCTACAATAACCCCTCCAATTATACCGGCTATTAATCCGGAAAATAAGGGGGCGCCACTAGCCAAAGCAATTCCTAAACATAAAGGAAGTGCGACAAAAAATACGACTATACTAGCCGGAAGGTCGTGTTTTAGAGTAGAGAATGTAGTTTTCATAATTAGCCCTTTGTTTTAATCTGAGCAAATATAAGAATACTTTCCATTTTAGTAATATAACTTCTACTAAAAATAGTAATACTATCATATTGCTTTATGTCCTTTGTTTTACTTAGATTTGAAAATTCATTTTTGATTTATAAATTTAAATCCCACAAACTTCAGGATGAGTGTAGAAATTAAAATTTCTTTAAACGAGGGCCTCTATAAAAAAGACCCTCAGGATTCGAAGCTAGGAAGGAAGATTATTCAGAACAGCATCATTCTTATAGATGATTTTGGATTTGAGTCCTTTACATTTAAGAAGTTAGCTAGAGAGATAAACTCAACAGAAGCATCAATTTATAGGTATTTTGAGAACAAACACCTGCTCTTAACTTTTTTGGTTAATTGGTATTGGGAATGGGTTAATTATTTGATAAAAATTAATACTACCAATGTTGAGGATCCGAAACGAAAATTAAAAATAATAATCCACTCATTTGTTTCAGCAGCTAAAGAAAACCCTTCAGTTGCTTATGTAAACGAAAGTAAGCTTCATAATATTGTAATCGCAGAAGGCGGAAAAGTGTATCATACTAAGCAAGTTGATAGTGAGAATTCGAAAGGTTTTTTTACAAGCTATAAAGAGTTAGCTACTACGACTTCAGAAGTGATTGCCGAAGTAAGTCCCGAGTTTAAATATCCTTTTGCTTTAGCAACTAATCTCTTCGAGATGTCTAACAATCACATCTATTTTGCGAGGCATTTACCTGGATTAACTGATATAAAAGTTGAAGAAGATAATGTAGAAGAGGTGGAACGTATGTTGAATTATTTTTCTCAAAAATTACTGTGCTAGATTATAATTTCGCCTATTTTTCCTTCTAAAATTCATCAAATTTTTACGATTAAATGATTTCATTATCTAGTATATAGTTTTTACTAGGTAGTAATCAGCGTATTCTATATATGTCTGTATAATGCTTCCTTGGAAAAGGTTTATAATTTAACTATTTTAGAGTTCGAAATTTATTTATAATGGACGGTCTGAATAGCTTGACAATTTGTGCGTTAACTATTTTTCTCAAAATTATTTTTTCGATATATAATAGTAGCGCTTTATTAATTAAACCATAATCCATGAAAAATATGTTTGATTTTAAACACTTAAAAGGAGATGTTTACGGAGGGATTACTGCTGGTGTTGTTGCATTGCCACTAGCCTTAGCTTTTGGTGTAAGTTCAGGCTTAGGACCAAGTGCCGGCTTGTATGGAGCTATATTCGTTGGTTTTTTTGCTGCCCTTTTTGGAGGTACTAATACTCAGATTTCTGGTCCTACGGCTCCTATGACTGCCGTTAGTATGGTTGTTGTTGCTGGGATTATAGCAAGTTTCGAAGGGGATGTGAATAAAGCGCTACCTGCCATTTTAGCCGTTTTCTTACTCTCTGGGTTAATGCAAGTTGGACTGGGTGTTTTGGGTTTAGGGAAATACATAAAGTATATCCCGTATCCAGTAGTTTCTGGGTTTATGACGGCTATTGGGGTCATCATCTTGATTACCCAATTATTGCCTTTTGTTGGGTATTATCCCAAAGAAGATATTGCTTTTGTAAATCAGTTTAAACCTCAAGCCGAAGAGATTATTTTAGATAATATTTTAAAAGATGAGGCAAGTGAAGGCCTTTTGGTTCTTGAAGATTTTGAAGAAACTATTCGAAGAGCAAAACATATTACTGAAGCTGACATTTTAAAAGAATCTCAAACGCTAGCAGGTAAAAATGCTTCCGGTGTGTTGGGAGCAATAAAAGTACTGCCTCGTGCAATTCAACAGGTAAATTGGTTGGAGTTGCTTTTGGCTTTGGGGACCATCATAATTATTTATGGATTTAAGCGGATTACTACGAAAGTGCCTAGTACGCTTGTGGCCTTACTAATGATGTCTGGTATTGCGGTAGGTTTTGGGCTCGATTATAGACCAATAGAAACAATTCCGAGTGGTTTGCCACTACCTAACTTAGCTGTCTTTACAGAATTTAGTCTTACGGGTATATTTCCTTACTTTTTTACAGCCCTTACTTTAGCATTGTTAGGTGCTATCGATACACTATTAACTTCTGTTGTGGCAGATAATCTTACTAAAACCAAGCATAAACCTAATAAAGAATTGATAGGTCAAGGTATTGGGAATAGTATTGCCGCTGTTTTCGGTGGTCTACCGGGGGCAGGTGCAACTATAAGAACGGTTGTGAATATTAATGCTGGTGGTGTTACTCGTTTATCAGGGATGGTTGCTGGTTTATTATTACTTATTATTTTACTGGCTTTAGGTCCTATAGCATCTCAAATTCCTGCTGCCGTTTTAGCCGGTATATTAATTACAGTGGGTATTGGTGTAATGGATTATAAAGGTCTTAAGGCTGTTCCTTATATGCCTCGTGATGAGGTTACAATTATGTTTGTGGTGTTGGTATTGTCTTCTGTATGGAACTTAGTATATGCTGTAGGTATAGGATTAGTAATCGCCTCTTTGATGTTTATGAAAAAAATTGGTGATTTAACTTCTGAGCGTTCAGAGGTAACCCATTTATCAGACAATAAAGATTGGGATCACTACCTAGAATTGCCGAGCTCCATGAAAGAGTATATTGTAGTGAAGGAAATTAAAGGGCCACTATTTTTTGGTTCTACCAGCGAGTTCCAACAATTGGCACTACAAATACAAGAAAAGGCGTCTATCATCATTTTTGACCTAAGTAATATGTCTTATATAGATCAATCTGGCTTATATGCTATGGAAGAAGTGATGATTGGTTTGGTTCAAAAACGCAAGAAAATAGCCTTGGTAAATACATTGCCACAGCCTAAAAATATGTTAGATCGAATTGATGTAATTCCAGGTTTAGTACCTCAAGATCAAATGTTCGATTCTATGTCAGATTGCTTTAACTGGATTAAAGAAAATAAACTCGTTTAATTATTGATACCCGTATCGTGAACTCATAAACAAGATCAATACAAGAATAAATAATACCTAGCTAAGCCCTGCAAATATTGGTGGATGAAATAAAAGGTTTGTTGAAAACACCCTTACTAAAAGAAATTTATTAGGACAGGTTTCCGATACCAGTGCAGGGTAATTTCCTTTTGCAGCTGTACTTAGTTGTATTGACTCTAGAGTTCCATCAGAAATCGTTTTCGACCAAGGAATAGGTGATGTTTTTAGTGCTAGAGTAGCCGGAAACATTGTTAATGAAGATGTGTTAGGTTCTATTGAGTACGCCTGTAAGGTTGCTGGATCAAAGTTAGTAGTTGTGATGGGGCATACTAAATGTAGTGCGGTAACGGCTGCCTGTAAAAATGTAGAGTTAGGGAATATCACTGCTTTACTTTCTAAAATAAAACCCGCTGTAGAAATGTGTAGTAAAGCTGTTTAAATGGATGCTGAAGCTATTGAAGAAGTAGCTATTAAAAACGTTCTATTGTCTATCCAGAATATTCGTAAAGAAAGTCCAATATTAGCCGAAATGGAACAAGAAGCAAGCATTTTTATTGTGGGTGCTATTTATAGTGTTGCAGCTGGTAAAGTTTCGTTTTTAGAAAAATACAACTGTTTTAATAAACGTATAAATTAACAATGCCCTTCGATAATTCGAAGGGCATTGTTGTTAAATAGCATCCGGTTTTTTATTCTTGCCCTGGTGTTTAATAACAAGCGCTTCAACATAGAATATAAGTTCTTCAGCTATATTCTTAATCAAATCTCCATTGCGTTCTAATTTTCTTATTGAAGACAATAAATACAAGTGTTTGTTTAACTCCTCAGGCTCATTAAGTATATAAGGGCTGAGTGCATTTACTGCATTTTCATTATAGATGTTTAGTTGTTCATCCATCGAATAAACTTTTCGCGCTAGGGCTGTGTCTTCGTTTTCAAATGCTTTGTTGATGTTTGCTAGCATATTGAGGCTTATATTAAACATGTCAGTCACACCTAGCTCCATTAGGATGTCTTTAGAATACCCTGTGTCTTGTTTAATAATATAAGCTGCTATAGAGTCAACATTATCTGCTAATCTCTCTAAGTCTGAGTTCATCTTGTATATTGATAAAACAAAACGTAAATCAATTGCTACTGGAGAGTAAAGGGCCAGAATATTCTCACAGTCCGAATCAATTTGCAATTCGATTCCATTAATTCTTTTTTCAGTTTCTCTTACTTCTGCTGCAAGGTCCTTATCAAAGTTGCTAAGTGCTTTACTGGTTTTTTTAACCTGACTTTCTACATTAAGCAACATTTTCAACATATTGCTTTTTAGTCTTTTTATTTCGTGATCTAAATGTGTCATGCTGTGTGGGAATTAACCGAATCTTCCGGTGATATAATTTTGTGTTTTGTCTTGTTTAGGGTTGGTGAAAATCTCCGTTGTTTTACCATATTCAATGAGTTCTCCCATATAGAAAAATGCTGTTTGATCACTTATTCTACCCGCTTGTTGCATATTGTGTGTAACAATAACAATGGTGTATTGTTCTTTCAGTTTAAAAATTAGCTCTTCAATTTTTGCCGTAGAAATAGGGTCTAAGGCAGAGGTGGGTTCGTCCATTAAGATCACTTTTGGTCCTACAGCTAATGCTCTGGCAATACAAAGCCTTTGTTGTTGTCCTCCAGATAAAGATAGTGCAGATTTTTTTAAATCGTCTTTAACCTCGTCCCATAGAGCCGATTGTTTAAGGGCTGTTTCAACTCGTTCCTGAATAAATTTCTTGTCTTTTACGCCTTGAATTTTTAACCCATAGGCTACATTTTCGAAGATGCTTTTTGGAAACGGATTTGGCTTTTGAAAGACCATACCAACATTTGTTCTTAGCTCTTCTACATATACACTCGAATGATTTATGTTTTCACCATCGATAAACACATCCCCTTTCATAGAGAAAGAGTCTATATAGTCGTTCATACGGTTCAGTAATCTTAAGAAAGTGGATTTCCCACATCCCGATGGACCAATAAGTGCGGTAACTGTATTGGGGATGATATTAAGGTTGATATTGGATAATGCTTTATGCTCTCCATAAAATACATCAACGTTTTTTGCTTGTATTTTGTAGTCGTTCTGATTCATAGTTTTGTGCTATTTACCAATTGATTTTTTTCTGCCAACGGTTTCTAAGATATACCGCAACACCATTCATTATGAAGGTGATTGTTAATAGGATAATAATGGCTGCAGCTGCATTAACTGCAAATCCGTGTTGTGGTCTAGAGATCCAGTTAAAGATCTGAATAGGAAGTACTGTAAATTCGTCCATAGGACTACTCGGAGCAAAGGGTACATACGCTAAGGCTCCTACTACAATAAGAGGGGCTGTTTCTCCTACTGCACGAGATATCGCTAAAATTACACCAGTTAAAATTCCACCCATAGAAGCTGGAAGTACTTGATTCCATATCGTTTGCCACTTACTTGCACCTAGCCCATATGAAGCCATACGTAATGAATTGGGTACTGCGCGAATAGCCTCGCGGGTAGCTACAATAATAATTGGTAGAATTAGAAGAGCTAGGGTTAAGGATCCTGCTAACAGGCTATTTCCTAAGTGCATTATTCTTCCAAAGATCTCCAGTCCTAATAGACCATAAATAATGGAAGGTACTCCTGCTAAATTCGAAATATTAACTTCTAGTAAATTGGCAAGTTTACTTTTTTTAGTATACTCTTCTAGGTATATCCCTGCAGATACTCCTAGGGGTAGTGCGAAAAATGTTGTTAAGCACAAAATCCATAAGGTACCTGTACATGCAGTGTAAATTCCTGCTTTTTTCAGGTTTCCTTGAAGGTAAGTCCATTAGGAAGTCTAGGTCTATGCGGTTCATACCTTCTTTAAAGATTTGTCCAATAAAGAAGCTTAAAATAACTAGGCCAGATAGCGTGGCGATAAGCCCTAATACTCCAAAGGCTTTGTCTTTGATGCGATTAATTTGTGCTCTATTCATATTCTTTACGGAATTTTTTTCGTATCCAAAAGGATATATTGTTCAATATAAAGGTGAATACGAAGAGTGTCATACCTGCGGCAAAAATGGTTTTGTATTCCAAAGATCCATGAGGAACATCGCCCAAGCTCACCTGTACAATATATGCTGTAATCGTTTTCTATAGGAACAAATGGATTGAAGGTTAAGCGCGGTTGTTGTCCTGCTGCAATGGCTACAATCATGGTTTCTCCTATTGCACGAGAAAAAAGCAAGGATTACAGAAACTACAATCCCTGAGGATGCCGCAGGAACCATAACTTTAAAAGCTGTTTGTAGGCGTGTTGCTCCTAATCCATAGGATGCTTCGCGTAACGATTTTTGGTACTGCCCTTAGGGCATCTTCACTTAGCGAGGATACAAATGGTATGATCATAATTCCCATCACAATACCAGCTGATAAAGCATTGAATCCACTAATCTCCGGGAAAATTGTTTTCAAAAATGGGGTTACTACCATTAGGGCAAAAAATCCGTATACTACCGTTGGTACTGCTGCTAAAACCTCTAACAAGGGCTTTAAAATGTCGCGTGCTTTTTTTGGTGCGTATTCACTTAAGTAAATAGCAATGGTAAGTCCCAGTGGGAGAGCTACAGCTAAGGCGATAGCTGTGGTTAATAGAGTACCACTAACTAATGGCATGATGCCGAATCGCTTGTTGGCGAATAATGGGGTCCACTGATCGTCTGTAAGAAACTCAACTATAGAAACCTCTTGGAAAAAAGAGAAGCTCTCGCTAAACAATATCCATATGATACCAATTGTGGTAAGTATGGTTACAAGTCCGCTGAGTTTAAGCAGTAGCTCAATTACTCGTTCTTGGTTTTTTTTATTCATTTTCTTACTAAGAAAAGGCTCCCCATAAAGGGGTGCCTATAAATTAAATGAGGTTAAAGGAGATTTACTGTTTAACGAATGCGTTAAACTCAGTAATCTCCGCTTGGTATTCTTCATCAGGAAGGGCTACATAACCCACTTCCTTAGCAATAGCTCCAGCTGATTCTAGGTAGAAGTTTACAAAGTTTACCACCGCTACTTTTTTAACTGCTGCATTGCTCACATATATGAAGATTGGTCGTGATAAAGGAGCGTACTCCCCAGAAGAGACTGTTTCCATAGTTGGTAAAACAGATCCATTTCCAATTGTCAACAGCAACCAAACCAAGTTTGTCTTTGTTTTCTTCGTAGTAAGCTAATCCAAAGAAACCCAATGCGTATTTATCAGTTGCAATACCTTGAACTAAGACGTTGTCATCTTCAGAAGCCGTATAGTCACCACGTGTACCTACTTTTTTGCCACATATAACTTCGGCAAAGTAGTCGTATGTTCCCGAAGCTACTCCGGGTCCAAATAGGTGAATCTCTTCGTGAGGCCATTCTTCACGTATTTGATCCCAATACATTAATGTACCTTGTGCTTCAGGAACCCATAACTTGTTTAGTTCTTCTACAGTGATAGAAGACAGCCAGTCGTTGGCAGGGTTTTTTAATACGGCCAAACCATCATAGGCAACTGAAAGTTCAACTGAAGAGATTCCCATTTTCTTCACAGACTTTTATTTCTTTACCTTTAATTGGACGTGATGCATCATTGATGTCTGTTTCTCCTCTGTAGAATTTTTTAAAGCCTCCACCTGTTCCAGATACACCAACTGTAACTTTTACTTTTGGTTGTTCTGTTCTATATTCTTCTGCTATTGCTTCGGTAATTGGATAAACAGTGCTTGAACCGTCAATCTTTATTACACCTTCAATAAGTTTTTGTGTTTTCTGAATTACTGTTGTCAGTTTTTGTGTTACATGCTATTAGTAATAAGCTTGTGAAACACAGGGCAATCATTTTTCTTGTTTTCATCTTTTTATCTTGTTTTGGTTTACGGGGCAAATCTATGGTGATGTCCCCCTACTGACGTTAAATCAGTTTTACCTCTCGATTAATTAATATTCAATCTGATGCTTGGTGTTAAAGCGCTTGTTAAGTATATTTGGGCTAGAATTCTATTTAGAGCTTGTTTCATAGGGTTTTCACTTAGAATGGTGTGCTTGTGTTTATTTTTCATTAACACTCTATATGGTCGTAATCAGATGATTATCAAGCTAGTACAGGCACTTAACCTAAACTTAACATTAGATTTATTTTAGTTTAACCGCACTGTATTGTTTATGTACTTTATTTGCAGAGTAAAATTTAAACAACACACGTTATGAACACTACTACAGTTACAAGAGTTGAGATCAGCAAGTTTTTATATGCAGCAATTTTAGTTGCCGTTTACACAATTGCAGTAATTGCATTAAGTATTAAAATTAGAGCTTTATCATTCTCAGCATTATGAAAAAATTAATAAGAAGGTTTAGTTTTCCTGTTTCTCTTTGGATTCAGAAAGACGAAAAATCATTCCTTACTTTTGTTATAGCCGCTTTTATGCTTGCTATGTTTGCAACGCCTTATCCTCAAATTGCAATGTGGGTAGGGTTTTTGTTTGCCGCTTACGCAGCTGTTGCCAACGATTCTATTCAAACACTAGGTACTTTTTATTGCTTCTAATCAAGATAAGAAGTGGTGGGTGTTATGGTTGTTTATTGGAGGTATATTTTTAGCTACTGTAGGGTACAGTTGGTGGAATTATGCTGGTGATGTTTCCCACGGTCGTTTAATGGCTAAAGGATTTGATGTAGCTCCAACAGAGTTTCACTTCTTACAAATTGCAGCTCCTATATTCTTATTGATACTTACTCGTTTAAGAATGCCTGTTTTCTACAACATTTATTCTTTTAACTTCTTTCGCTTCTGCACCTGCTGCTATTGGTAAGGTATTGGCCAAAAGTTATGAGTGGATATATCTTAGCCTTTTTCTTAGGATTTACTGTATTCTTAGTGATTTCTAAATACACAAAGAAATACTTTGTTGGTGAGGCTAAATTTCGGTTGGAATATTGCACAATGGATAACTACAGGTACTCTTTGGTCTGTATGGTTGATGCAAGATGCAGCTAATATTGCTGTATATCTACCAAGAGGTATGGCTTTTAGTGAGTTCATGGGCTTCGCTATGGGTTGTATTCATTGGATTAGGATTGTTTATTCTACTATAAAGGTGGCAAGAATCCAAAAGATTGTAACTGAAAAATCTGTTATTACAGATGTTCGTTTTGCTACTATCGTAGACTTCATCTACTGTATCATCTTATTCTACTTTAAACTATATAGCTCGGTACCTATGAGTACTACATGGGTGTTTATTGGTTTACTTGGTGGTAGAGAGGTTGCAATGGCACTCCGTAAAACAGGAGACCATGGTTTAGCATTCTCAGTAAAGCTTTTGCTAAAAGATTTCTCTTATGCTATGATCGGTTTGTTTATCTCTATTGCAATTGCAATTGGTGTGAACGACCAACTAACCTTAGCTTCGATGATCGAAACCATTCCTTCAGAATTTGCTTCAGGAATTACAAAGTTCTTTAGTCGATTAGGACTGTAAATAAAATTACAAACTCCCTCGAGAAATCGAGGGAGTTTTTTTTGCACTTATAATTTCTATATTTACACAAACCATATTCAGTTATGCTTAACAACAATCGTATTCTTCTAGTTGATGATGAGAAAGATATTCTCGAGTTTTTAAGTTACAATCTTAAAAAGGAAGGGTTTGAAGTCGCTACTTGTACCGACGGACAGATGGCGCTGGATATGCTGGATGAGTTTGATCCACACCTCATTGTATTAGATGTGATGATGCCAGGAATGGATGGTATAGAAACCTGCGAGAATATCCGTGGAAATTCGAAATACGATCATATCATTGTCACTTTTTTAACGGCTCGTGCCGAAGATTATTCTCAGGTTGCTGGTTTAGAAGCCGGAGCTGACGACTATATCAATAAGCCTATAAAGCCAAAAGTTTTAGTAAGTAGAGTAAAGGCATTGCTAAGAAGAAAAGGTGCTGTGTCTGCTCCCGAAGCTCCGAATAATTCTATCACCATAGCAGAACTTACTATCGATAGAGAGCGTTACATGGTAACCCTAGGACGACGAACCTATTTCATTGCCTCGTAAAGAGTTTGAGATTCTTTTCCTCTTAGCTTCTAAACCAGGCAAAGTATTTAATAGAGAAGAAATATTCGAGAAAATTTGGGGCGAGGGATGTAGTAGTAGGTGGAAGAACCATAGATGTACATGTTCGTAAACTAAGAGAAAAATTAGGTCGCAATTTTATAGAAACCGTTAAAGGTGTAGGGTATATAAATTTAAAGTAAATGAATAGAACTGTACGACTTATAAGTAAGCTTAAATCAGCCATGGATCAATCTTGGTTGGTCTCTTTTGTAGCTTCTTTTCTACTTATGTTTGTTATGGCGGTGCATATTGTACTGTTCGAATTTTCTTTGAGCTTCTCTAATTCTGTAGTTTTAGTTTCTTCTGTGGGGCTTACAAGTTTCTTTTTGGTTCGCTGGTTGGTAGATCAGTTTTTATACAATAAAATTAAGTTGATATATAAGAATATTCACGACCTGAAATCTAAACCAGGTGATCTGAAAAATATCAACCTCAAAAAAGTGAATAAAGATGTGAGCTCTTGGAATATAAATCGTGAACAAGAGATTCAAAAATTAATGATTCGAGAAAGCTACCGCCGACAGTTTGTTGGTAATGTAGCGCACGAATTAAAAACCCCAATTTTTAATATTCAAGGGTATATAGATACGCTGCTGGATGGAGCTATAGACGATGAGGAGATTAATCGAAAGTTCTTAGAGCGCGCTAATAAAAGTGTTGGTCGAATGATTCATATCATCGAAGATTTAGATCAAATTACCAAGCTAGAAGCAGGAACTATAGAGATTGAAGAAGAGCCTGTCGACATGGTAGAGGTAATTCAAGATGTAGTAGATCAGCTAGAGTTGAAAGCCAAAAAAAGGAATGTTAATTTAGTGGTTAAGCATCAACAAAAAGGACGTTTTATGGTTCATGTAGATGTGGAGAAAATCAAACAAGTACTTATAAACTTAATTGTAAATGCCATTAAATACGGCAAAGAGGGCGGGGAAGTAATTTGTAGAACCTACTCTATGGGAGAGCAAGTTTTAGTAGAAGTTGCAGACGATGGAAATGGAATCCCAGCTGAACATCTCAATAAAATATTCGAACGCTTTTATAGAGTTGATAAGTCTAGAGACCGCGATCAAGGTGGTTCTGGTTTAGGTTTGTCTATTGTTAAGCACATCATTGAGGCCCATAATCAAACCATTAATATTAGAAGCACCGAAGGAGAGGGATGTACCTTTTCCTTTACTTTGAAGAAGGCTTAATTGGTGATGGCTAATTCTTAAATTGAAATCCAAATTACAAGTGTCATCTTGAGGTTTCTCGAAAGAGGCTATTTGTGAAATAACAGACGTAGAAATGTTCATTAGTCATGAGCAATCAATCTTTGCTTCTCAATTCAGTTTTATCTCATTCATTTTAGTTGGTTGTAGGGTATTAATATTGCTTGTATGTGAGGTTATGTATATATTTGCCCCTTAAAATTATTTTCAATAACTACATTTTGTGAAAAACATTACAATTAAAAGACTGGGAGGTCTTTTTCTATCCGTTTTATTGATTTCTATTACTTCAAGTTGTGATAAGGACTCTAGTCCGAATGAAATTGCGTCTACTCATAGTGGTGATATGATTCTAGGAGAACAATTACAAAATCCTTATTCAACATCTAATATGCATGTTGCACTAGGGAATTTGTCTCTTGATTTTAAGTCAAGCAGTAACTTTGAAGTTGAGACGACAGACTTGTACGTTAGGTTTTTACCAAACACTATTGAGGAGTATGAATTGTTAATTCAAGATTCTTTAGAATTATTTGATTATCCTTTAGATTACGAGATAATAGAATTTGGTGAGTATTATCAGGATCCAACTATCCCATCAGAAGAACAAACCTGGCTATACACAGTTGTGCCTGTTGATTATTCATTCGTAAATATAGAATATGAAATTCTTGAAGAATATTCTTGCCTGAGAGTTATGAAGAAAACGAGAAGAGAAATCCAAATGTGCAAAAATTCTTGATGAATTTAGAAGATGAGGCTCTTAGGATTACAGACAATTTAGAAGTTGATAAAGGACTAAAGCTAGCTAAGAAGAAGCCAGAAGGATATATAAAAGTTAAGGATACTGATTTTAATTCGTTAGTGCCGGTCAAAAAAGTAAAAGTTAGAGTTAGAAGATGGTTTACAATAAAGACAGATTATACAAATTTGTCTGGTAAATATAAAATTGACCATGGATTTAGGCGTGATGTAAATTACAGTTTAGTGTTTGAAAACCAAACAGGATTTAAAGTTTGGGGTAATTATTTATTTGTAACTCCTGCACGTCATAGTTTTGGAAAGCATTCTCCTGTAGGTAAGGATTTTAATTCCTACCAAACATCTGTTTCATGGAAATGGTTGTCCGTAAATAATGCCTTATATGAATACCGAGAATATTGTGAATTGTTGAGTATTGCAAAGCCGCCTTCAAATATGCGTATTTGGGTTAAAGAGCACAATAATGATGAGGTAGGTAATTCTGGTGCTGCTCCAATGCTAAGAAGGACTTTCGGTTGGTTTAATTTGAATACAAATAATCAAGTTTTAAGCTATTTTGTTTCATTGAACCCAGGGTTAGAATTGTCGATAAATTATGTAGTTAATTTAATGTCATTTGTTGAGCCAGATTTATTTCTAAACATCAATACTGAAAATTCTAGTTCACAAGATGTTTTTCGATTAGTTTGTCATGAATCTGCACATGCTTCTCATTGGGTAAATGCTGGTAATAGTTATTGGGTTAAATATATAAATTATATTATCGACAATTTTGGTTACGGAACGGGTGAGGGAGAAAATGCTGGAGTTTGCCTATTGGGAGAAGCTTGGGCAAATCATATTGGCTATTATTTAGCATTAGATAAATATTGTGACGGTTGCTCTTATCATAATTTGGATTGGTTTGAAAATTTCACCCCTTTACAAACTGGTATCGAAGATGAGGACAGATTAATTGGGTATGCAGATTGGTCAGGATGGTTTCCTATAGGAATTATGTATGATCTAATAGATTCTAATATTGACTTTATTAGATACGGAAAAGGAGGTAATTATTATGATAGAGTACTGGGCTATTCTCATGAAAAGTTATACAATGCTTTAGATTCTGATGTAGAATCGCCAGCGCAATTCAAAGACCGATTGTTAGAAGAGAATAATAATTTAGACCTAAATGATGTTGAAAATTTATTTGAAGCCTATTATGCAAACTAAAATAAGATTAATATTCGGAGTTCTTTTTTCTATTGTAGTGCTTAGTTCATGCGACCCTGGTTCCTGTACTGAGTATAGAATTAAGAGTGACTTAACTGAGGATGTATGTGTTTATTTCTATCATAATGTAGATTTTAATGGTTTTCGGTCTGAACCTAAGGACACAATTTGTATTGAAGAAGAGGATTCGCATCAATGGCTACAATATTGTATTGATGGTGGTGGTAAGTTTGTAATGGATTTTAATGGTTACGACTCAATTGTTTTTGAAACGAATTCAAATCGAATTGTTACTACTCCTGATGGTATTCTAAACACTATTTATGATTGGGATGATTGGTCGATTAGTATGGAGAAAGGTAATGCAGGGACTAAGTCTTATACTTATTTATATACTATTACTGGAGAAGACTTAAACTAGAGTTTGATTTAAAAATAAAAAGGTGTGGCATAACCACACCTTTTTTGTGAGTTTTAGTATAGTTGTTCACTTAACTTTTGCCTCTCGATCAGTTCTTTAAGCAAGTCGTAATTTACTTGGGCTTGCTGCTGAAAGGCACTTTTTAGCAAGTAAAACATTGATCGGTAAAATATATTATTTCCTTCTGAAGTGTTGAAAGCTTTAATGGTTGTTCTTTCAGCATTTCCTTCAAAGTAAATACCTACCGTACCTGTAAAAAAGTCTGTTTCCATTTCAAAAACAAATTTTTCATTTTCTGTGTATTCTTTTAAGGTTTCAATAAATTCAATTTCCTCACCATCTTGTTCAAACTTCATTAAGAAACGAGATCCAACTACTAATTCTTTACCACTTAGAATTTCTTTACCTACATAACCCACAAGCCATTCAGGAGCAAGCGACTCATCGGTAAAAATTTTAAACGACTCTTCTACAGAAGCATTAACTTCTACTTGATTTTGGTAACTGAAACTAGGGTGAAAAAAGCCTAAACTAAAAAAAGCTAAGGTGATACCAATAAGACCTATTAAGGTGAATTTTACGAAGCGCATACTTGAAAATTGTTTTTTCAAATATATGTAAAAATTCAAAATATGTTGAAAGAATCCATTTCTGCTTACAAATCAAATTTTCAACTATTAATTATAAATTGCTCATTAACAACCAATAATTATCCTTACTGAATTTGTATTTTTGCAGTGCAAAAAACTAAAACTGTGGGAAAGAATAAACATAGAAAGTTCGCCGATAACGAGACTTTTGCCAATATGGTGCAAGCACCAAGAACAGATTTGTTAGAGAAAGGACTTCCTCTAAAAGGGAAGTGGCACAAAGAGTTTTTTAAAAACGATAAACCAATTGTTTTAGAATTGGGTTGTGGTAAAGGAGAGTATACGGTTGGTTTAGGAGAGCGTTTTCCCGATAAAAATTTCATTGGAATTGATATTAAAGGGGCTCGTATGTGGCGTGGTGCTCGTACGGCTACCGATAATAAAATGGATAATATTGGTTTTTTAAGAACCCATATTGAATTGATTCACAACTGCTTTGCTAAAGGTGAAGTTAGCGAGATATGGATAACTTTCCCAGATCCTCAAATAAAATACCGCCGTAGAAAAAAACGTCTTACTGCACCAGATATGTTAGATATGTATCGTCAAATATTAACCGATGATGCAATCATACATCTAAAAACAGATTCCCAATTTTTACATGGTTATACACTCGGTATAGTAGAAGGATACGGACATAAAGTATTAGATTCTAGCTACGATATAGACCGACAGAAAGCGGATAATGAATTGTTGAAAATACGCACTAATTACGAAGGGATTTTCCGAGATAAGGGAATGACCATTACCTATATTAAATTCCAACTCTGTAAGCTTGACTAAGACTGATCCATCAGATTCTTTTTTTGAGCGTTGCTATGCAGTAGCGCAAAGAATACCTTATGGAAAAGTAACTAGTTATGGAGCGATAGCGAAATATTTAGGTGCAGCACGTTCTGCGAGAATGGTGGGTTGGGCAATGAATAAGTCTTTAGATAAGGATGTTCCTGCACATAGAGTTGTGAATAGAGTAGGGCTTTTAACGGGGAAATTTCATTTCGATGGGATTAACTTAATGAAGCAATTATTAGAAAACGAAGGGCATAAATTTGAGGGCGATCAGCTCTTAAATTTTAATGAGGTATTTTGGATTCCTACAGATGCTTAAAGCCTTGATTTTTGTACCTTTGAATCTTAAATTTATAGAATGAATATACAAAAAAGTCAAATTGTAGATGCGCTGAAAAGTGTGAAGGTGAAAGGTGATGTGAAATCCCTTATAGAGAATGACTTAGTAACAAATATTGTTGTTTTTGGCGACGAGGTAAATGTGGATGTTACTATACATAATCCTACGCTACACGCTAAAAAACAAGTTGAAGTAGATATATTAAAAGCTATACATGCTAAGGTTTATGCCAAAGCTAAAATAGTGGTTAAGATTACTGTAGAAGCTAAGCAAGAAGAAAACCCTAATTTAATTAGAGGAGAGAAACTTGAAGGTGTGAAAAACATTATCGCTGTTGCTTCTGGTAAAGGGGGGGTAGGGAAATCTACAGTTACAGCTAATCTTGCAGTTGCTTTGCAAAAGCAGGGTTTTAAAGTGGGTATAGTAGATGCCGATATTTATGGGCCTTCACAGCATATTATGTTCGATGTAGAGAAGTCTAGGCCTGAGGCTGGAAACGAAAATGGAAAGCCTGTAATGATTCCTGTTGAGAGTTATGGCGTGAAACTACTTTCAATTGGTTTCTTTGCTCCCGGCTCTCAAGCGGTTGTGTGGAGAGGTCCAATGGCAACAAAAGCATTGAATCAGCTAATTAAAGATTCGTATTGGGGTGAGTTAGATTATTTATTAATCGACTTACCTCCAGGTACAGGAGATATACACCTTTCTTTAGTGCAAGCTGTACCTGTTACAGGTGCCGTAATCGTAAGTACACCACAAAATATAGCTATTGCAGACGCTAAAAAAGGTGTGGGTATGTTCCAGTTAGATACCATACAAGTACCCGTTTTAGGCTTGGTAGAAAACATGTCTTACTTTACACCCGATGAGCTTCCTGACAACAAATATTATATATTTGGAAAAGACGGTACGAAAAATCTAGCAGACGATTTAAACTTGCCTTTATTAGGTGAGATACCATTAGTTCAAGGGATTCGCGAAGCTGCTGATGTTGGACGTCCTGTAGTATTACAAGAGGGAAGTCCTTCGGCTGATGCCTTTATGAACTTAGCATGTAATGTAGTTGAGCAGGTAGAATTGCGAAATAAGACATTGGACCCTACTGCAGTAGTAGAAATTACAAATATGGACGGCTGTTCAAAATAAAAACGATCTCATGGCTGTAGAAATACAAACTAGTTTATTGCAGAAAATTGAAAAAGCGCTCTCCGAAATAAGACCATATTTAGAGTCTGATGGGGGAGATATATCGCTTATTGAAGTGACCCCAGAAATGGTCGTTAAGGTTCAGTTACATGGTGCTTGTCAGAGTTGTAATGTAAATCAAATGACTTTGAAAGCTGGAGTAGAACAGTCGATAAAAAAATACGCTCCCGAAATTATGGAAGTAGTCAATATAGACGCATAAAAGGAATATTATGACTCAAGTTCATCAAAAACTTGAACAGGTAACCGTATTATTTGCTGGTGATTCTGGCGATGGGATACAATTAACGGGGACTCAATTCACAACAAATACGGCACTGTTCGGTAACGACCTAAGTACTTTTCCTGATTTCCCTGCAGAAATCCGTGCACCTTTGGGTACCATAGCTGGAGTTTCAGGTTTTCAAATCCACTTTGGATCTGTTGATATATTTACTCCAGGTGATCTTTGTGATGTGCTAGTGGTGATGAATGCAGCAGCCTTAAAGAAGAACCTCTCTCGTTTAAAAGAACGCGGTACTATTATCGTGAACTCTTCTGGATTTGATAAAAGAAATCTGCGTTTAGCAGGGATTCAAGATGGAGAAAATCCACTAAATAATCACAGTTTAGAAGGATTTAAAGTACATGAATTTGACATCACAAAGCTAACAAGGGAGAGCCTAAAAGAGTCCTCTCTAGGGACTAAAGACCGCGACAGATGTAAGAATATGTTCGTTTTAGGTTTTGTGTATTGGATGTATAACAGAAAAATTGATTCTTCAATAAATTTCTTAAAGGCTAAGTTTGCTGCTAAGCCAGAGATTTTAAACGCCAATATAACGGTGTTAAAAGCAGGCTATCATTTTGCCGATACCTGCGAAACCTTTTCTAATAGGTTTGAGGTTAAGCCCACAAAAATGGCTGCCGGTTCTTATAGAAATATCATAGGTAACCAAGCTACAGCACTTGGATTAATTGCTGCAGCACACAAGTCTAAACGCGATTTATTTTATGGAGGTTACCCAATTACTCCGGCTTCAGATATATTACACGAATTAGCTAAGCATAAAAATTTTGGTATTAAAACCTTTCAGGCAGAAGACGAAATTGCCGGAATTTGTTCTGCAATAGGAGCTTCTTTTGGGGGTGACTTAGCTGTTACAGCTTCTTCAGGACCTGGAATTGCCCTAAAAGGGGAGGCCTTAGGGCTGGCCATGATGTTAGAGATTCCATTAGTAGTGGTAAATGTTCAGCGTGGTGGACCTTCAACAGGATTGCCTACCAAAACAGAACAGGCCGATTTACTGCAGGCTGTATATGGTAGAAATGGGGAGGCTCCAATCCCAGTGATTTCCGCTAACTCGCCATCAGATTGTTTTACAATGGCCTATGAGGCTTGCAGGATTGCAATAGAACATATGACGCCTGTATTCCTACTTACCGATGGATATATCGCTAATGGTGCAGAACCTTGGAAGTATCCGAAGGCTTCAGATTTAAAAGAAATTATAGTGCAATTTGCAAAAGAGCGTTCTCAAGACGATCCGGCTTATCTACCGTATAAAAGGAATGAAAAGTTAGTTAGAGAATGGGCTATACCAGGAACTAAAGGTGTAGAGCATCGGTTGGGTGGTTTAGAGAAAGATAAGGAAACGGGGAACGTTTCTTACGATCCAGAAAATCATGAGTATATGGTTAAAGTTCGCGCCCAGAAAGTAGCTGAAATTGCCAATCATATCCCAGAACAAGAATTCGATAGTGGTTCAGGAAATTCTAAACTTTTAGTTTTAGGTTGGGGCTCTACCTATGGTTCAATAAAAACAGTGGTAAGAGAATTAGCAAACCAAGGTGTAGACGTTGCTCATGCTCAAATAAAGTATATACAACCAATGCCTAGGAATTTAGGAGATTTGCTCTCTCAGTTCGATAAAATACTGATTCCTGAAATGAATAATGGCCAGCTAATAACCCTTATTAGAGATCAGTTTTTGGTAGATGCAAAGCCTTTAAATAAAATTAAAGGTGTGCCGTTTGAGGCTAGAGAAATTAAAGAGGCAATTCTAAATATGTTGAAAAACTAGTTATGGCTCTAGAGAAAGATATAAAAGAAGAGGTGCAGAAGCTAACTGCTAAAGACTTTGTAAGTGATCAAGATATCCGATGGTGCCCCGGTTGTGGTGATTATTCGATATTAAAACAAGTTCAAAGTGTGATGCCTGAATTGGGTATTGCCAAAGAAGATATTGTATTCATCTCGGGAATTGGTTGTTCATCACGCTTCCCTTATTATATGAATACTTATGGTATGCATTCTATCCACGGTAGAGCAACAGCAATTGCAAGTGGATTAAAAGCTGCTCGTCCAGACCTTAGTGTTTGGCTTGTTACCGGCGATGGAGATTCACTTTCTATTGGAGGGAATCACTTGATTCATCTTCTTAGAAGGAATTTTGATTTGAATATTCTATTGTTTAATAATCAGATTTACGGACTTACTAAAGGGCAGTATTCGCCAACTTCAGAAATAGGTAAAAAAACAAAATCTACTCCCTTAGGTTCCATAGATCACCCCTTTAATCCATTGGCTCTTTGTATGGGAGCTGAATCCACTTTTGTAGCTAGAGCTCTAGATAGAGAACCTAAGCATATGCGCGAAATTCTCTTAAGAGCAGAGCAACACAAAGGGACTTCGCTGGTAGAGATATATCAAAACTGTAATATTTTTAACGATGGTGCTTTTGGTGGTTTTACCGATAAGCAGGTGAAAAAAGACAACAGTCTTTATTTGAAGCATGGTGAGCCTTTGGTCTTTGGAGCAAAAGAAGATAAAGGGATTGTATTAGACGGTTTTATACCTAAAATTGTGGACTTAAATTCCGGAGACTATTCCTTAGAAGATTTATGGATACACGATGAGAAGTGTAGAAATAAAGCTAATATTTTAACCCGATTCTTCGATGATCCTTCAAGTGAAAATGCCTTGCCTAGACCTTTCGGTATATTCTACCAAGAAGATAGATATAGATACGAAGAAGCGCTTTATGAGCAACTCGATACCCACAAGAAACAAAAAGGAGTTCCCGATTTAGATAAACTCTTAGCTGGTGCAAATTCTTGGGAAGTAAAATAAACCTTGTACTGAGTGTTGTAATTTGAATTTCTCAATTTCGCTATTAAATTATTAAATTGTTTTTTAACTTAGAGCTGCATTAATAAATATTCTGCTAGTCCGCTTGTTTACCACTAAATTAAATCAAGAATTAGATTCTGGAATAAATCCTTCTGTTTTCTTCGGTTTAGTTTGTAGCAAAACTCATCCAGATACCCTTGTAGGTACTCGTTTTTCACGAAATGATAAACACCCAAAAGGTTACGTTTAAGGTTAGCTATTGCAATATGCGACCATTGTAAAGTACTATCCCAACTAACAGAAGATTTTTCCATAATGTGAGTATCCACGATTTTGTTTAAATCAAGATACGATTTTGCCATATCTGTGAATAATATAGTCTTAGAATTGATTGTTTTAGCAACCATTTCATTCACAGCACAAAAAGGAGTTCCCGATTTAGATAAACTCTTAGCTGGTGCAAATTCTTGGGAAGTAAAATAAACCTTGTACTGAGTGTTGTAATTTGAATTTCTCAATTTCGCTATTAAATTATTAAATTGTTTTTTAACTTAGAGCTGCATTAATAAATATTAATATGAAAGAGATAAATACTAAAACAGAGCATATAGAATTACATGAGTCTGGAATCGTTGTCTGTTCTGTGAATAAACTAGCCTATATGGAGCTAGAAGATGGTGTAGAAAATTTAAATGCAATAAGGGAAATCAGTAATGGAGTTAAGGTGCCTGTTTTGGTAGATATATTAGCTTCTAAAGGTGCCACCAAAGAATGTAGAGAATATTTTGCTAGTCCCGATGCTGCAGAAATTCAATCAGCCTGTGCTCTTTTAATAAAGTCTCCCTTATCCAGATTAATAGGTAACTTTTTCATTGGTTTAAATAAAACAATCTTCCCAACTAAGTTGTTTACCGATAAGCAAGAAGCAATGGGTTGGCTAAAAACACATCTGTAAAATAAATGAGTGTATCAAGTGAAAATCATAAGGTTGATCGTTTAATTGGAATGATAACCTCTTTGGCTTCTTTAGATTTCTCCAAGCGAATAGATGATTGGTCTGGCAATGGGGATCCTTTAGATACTATGGCTATTGGCTTAAATATGCTAAGCGAGGAGTTAGAAGCTAATGTGGTAGAGCGTGCTAGGTTAGTTGCAAATAAGTTGGAGCTTGAAGAAGCAAATTTAAAAATGAACGAATTTAATTATGCGTTAAATTCTTCCTCCATTGTTGTTATTACAGACCTTTCTGGAACAATTACTTATGTAAACGATAAGTTTTGTGAAATTTCTAAATACAGTAAGCAAGAACTTTTAGGTCAAAATCAAAGAATTGTAAATTCTGGCTACCATCCAAAAGAATTTTGGGTAGGTATGTGGCGCACTATTATAAAAGGCCATGTTTGGACTGATGAAATAAAAAATAAAGCTAAAGACGGCTCTATCTATTGGGTAAATACTACAATAGTACCTTTTTTAGACGATGCAGGGAAGCCATATAAGTTTATGGCTATACGTGCAGATATCACCGAAAGAAAATTGATTGATCAGCAAATATTAAGCTCTATCGTGTCGCACCAAGAGAAAGATAGAGAAGTGTTTTCTGAAGATTTACACGAAGGTATAGCTCAATCCTTGGCAGCACTAATGATGCAAATTGGGGTTATTGAGCTGAGAGTGAAGGACAATAATGATAAGCAACTACAAGAATCAATTGCATTTATTAAGTCATATATCCAAGAAAGCATTGAAAATACTAGAGTTATGGCTATTAGCCTTATGCCTCGTTTGATGATGCAGTATGGCCTTGAGCCCTCACTTAGGTCGTATATTTCATCTGTGCAAAAAGATGGTTTGCGATTTATCCAATTCTCGTGTACTATAGATTTACAGATAAATAAAGAGATTGAGATTGCTTTGTATAGAGTTATTGTTGGCCTAATAGACAAGGTGAAAGTATACGAGGTGAGCAGTGTGGCTATCTCTGTTGTTAATAACGAATCTCAAGGCTTACAAGTTTCTATTTCTGTAAAATATGGCCCTCAAAATGTGTATGCTTCTGTACTTGGGGACTTAGATTTTACAATCGATAAAAAAAGAATTGAAATATTAGGTGGTTACTGTAGATTGCAATTTCAAAAAGAAGCTCTAAAAATGCAAATAAAATTCGTTTAACGAATTTAGTCTAGTAAGTTTTTTGGTAGACAACAAACTGGGATAGGCTCCATTTTATGCCTGTTAGCGCGGTGTAGATTAGAGAAGATTGTAAATACTTCTTTTTTTCTTCCTGTGTATTTATTCTCTTTGTCTTGAGAATAAGCCCTCATAGCCCATTCTAATTCGTTATAACTAGCGCCAAGCTGATCCTCATCGCTTCTTCCATCTTCCCATAGACCATCGGTTGGAGCAGCATTTTGGATAGAATTAACAATCCCCAATTCTTTAGCTACTTCAAAAACCTCCGATTTCATCAAGTCAGCTATTGGACTTAAGTCTACTCCACCATCTCCATATTTAGTATAAAAGCCAACTCCAAAATCTTCTACTTTATTTCCCGTTCCTGCAACCAGTAAAGATTTTGCTCCTGCATAGGTGTAGAGTGTTGTCATTCGCAATCTAGCACGGGTATTAGCCATTGTTAGATTACTTTGAAGTTCAGTTGGTATTTGGCTTGCTAAGCTATCGAAAGTCTCGCTTAATTCTGCTGTTCTAATTTCTACCTTTGGGAAATTACTTTTGAGCCAGTTGCTGTGTTCTACAGAACGATCCAATTCTGTTTGATGTTGATGAATAGGCATTAATAAGCACAATACATCTTTACCTGTTAGAGCACATAAGGTAGAGGTTACTGCGGAGTCTATCCCACCAGAAATCCCAACTACAAAACCTTTTGTATTCGAGTTGTTACTGTACTCTTTTAGCCAATTTGTGATATAAATAATGCTTTCTGCTGTCTTCATCGCTAGGTAAATTATTAATGCAAATTTACTAAAAAATGCTTTTTCTACGATTAGTTACTTTTACTTAATACTATATTCATTCATTTCTTATTTTTGCAGAATAAATTCTTTCTATGTTGCGTAAAGACATTTTAATAATTATAGCTTTTTTGTGCTTGTCTTCCTGTGAGACTAAGCGGATTCCTTCTGTTTCAAATACAGAGTCTATGGTTTTAGTTGGTCATTTCGATCATTCATTTTTTGCAATGGATACAGCAAATTTTGATCAAAGTTTACTACAAGTACAAAATGATTTTCCTGAATTTTTTAAATCCCAGCAAAATAAAGCAGATTTATTAGCGCGATTTAATGATCCCCAGATTAGAGAATTATACCATTCTGCTGATTCTGTTTTTGCCAATACCGAAGAGGTAAGTGAAGAGATAAAAGAAGCTTTTAGGTATTTTCATCACTATTTCCCTGAGCATGATTCTCTGAAAATTTATACATGGATTTCAAATTTCGAATCGATTAATCCAGTTACCGTTTCTGGTTCTACTCTTCTAATTGCACTAGATCTTTATTTGGGTGAGGATTCACGATTTTATACCTCTGCTCCAGAATACATAAAAACAGGCTTTGATAAAAGTTACCTTGTGTCTGATCTAGTTCATGCTTATTTTTTAGCTAATATACCTCAGCCTAAAGAAAACACCCTTTTGGCGTATATGGTTTATTACGGTAAAATACATTATTTGTCCTCACTGCTAACTCCTTACAGTAAGCCGAGTATAGTGATGAAGTATACGGAGGAAAAAATGAGCTGGTGTTCAGAAAATGAAGCTAATATATGGGCTTATTTTATAGAGAATAAATTGTTGTTTTCAAGTCAACACTCAAGTAAGCAACGATTTATCGAAGAAGCTCCATTTTCAAAATTCTATACTAATTTTGATGCTGACTCTCCCGGTAGAGTTGGTCAGTGGTTAGGGTTTAATTTGGTGAGTTCTTATATGAACCAGTATCCAGTGGTAAGTTTAAATGAACTAATTACAGAGCAAAATGCTCAAAAAATATTGCGTAAGTCGCATTACAAACCAAAATAGTGAATATGAAAGAGTCGGAAATTAAAATCAAAATCAGTTTAGACGAGAATAAAGTTCCTGAACAAATTCACTGGACTGCAGAGGATGCCGGTGAGGTAAATCAAAAGTCAGAGGCTATTTTAATGTCTCTATGGGATGCAGAAAAACAAAATTCTCTACGTATTGATTTATGGACCAAAGAAATGAAAGTTGATGAGATGAAAACTTTTTTTCATCAAACGCTAACAGCTATGACCGATACTTTTGAGCGCGCTACAGGAGATGAGAAAATGGCTGGTGATATGCGTCGTTTTTGTCAGTATTTTGCAGAAGAATTAAAGTTAATAAAGGATATTAAGAAAAAATAGTCCTTTTATACTACAAAAAAGCCTCTTGTTTACTACAAGAGGCTTTTTATGTTTTTGTCTTGTCCTGAAAAAAGTTGACTATATAACTATAAAAGTCAGTAACAATGGAAAAGAGAAAAAAACAGTGTACCCCCACAAATTACAGTGAAGCGTTTAAAAGGCAAGTTGTTTCGGAATTTGAATCGGGCTTATCAAGCAAAGCGACATTAAAACGAAAGTATGCTATATCGGGACATTCCTGTGTGGATCGTTGGTTGGAAAAATATGGTAAATTAGAGTATCCTAAATACTCAACAATAGGCCGTCCAATGAAAGATAAAGATAAACAGTACATTAAAGAACTTGAAGCTAAATTACGAGTTAAAGAAAAGCATCTTGAAAAACAATTAAAGCAAAAAGAAGCTGAATTAATGGCTTATAAGCAGTTTATCGAAATAGCCGAGCGAGAACTAAATATTAAGATTGTAAAAAAGTCTGGCACCAAACAGTCCAAGAAATAGCACCTAGTAGTGAGTTAAAAACTACCCAATTGTGCAGGCTATTTGGTTATACTAAACAAGCTTATTACAAGCGTTTAAACAATAAGAAAGGTATTGACTATAAAGAAGTGAAGTCTTTAGTTATGAGTGTTCGTAAGCAGCTACCAAGAGCAGGTAGAAGAAAAGTTTATCATATGATTTCAGGTAAACTAGCAGCTAAAGGCATTAAAATAGGTAGAGATAAATTGTTTACTTATTTACGCTCAGAACATTTACTAGTTCCTAATCGAAAAAAGTATCACAAAACCACTAACTCAAAACATTGGATGAGAAAGTGTCCGAACATCATTAAGGATGTTGAAATTAAAAGATCTGAACAAATTTGGGTTGCAGATATAACCTACTTACAAGTAAAGAAGAAACACTATTATTTACATTTAATAACAGATGCTTATTCTAAAAGAATTGTAGGTTTTGAACTGTCTGATAATAGGCAAGCTGTAACAACTTTAAAAGCTTTAAATAAAGCAATCTCAGAACGGGTCTATCACGAAAAACTAATACATCATTCAGATAGAGGTTTACAGTATTGTAGTTCTATTTATACTCAAACCTTAATAGAAAACGGCATCGAAATTAGTATGACTCAGGAGTATGATCCTTATGAAAATGCTGTTGCAGAAAGAGTTAACGGAATACTAAAAGCAGAGTTTGGCTTAGATAGTGTGTTTGAGAATTATGAACTTTTAGAATTACAAACGCTACAATCTATAGCTTTATACAATCAATTAAGACCTCATTTATCTATTAGTTTATTAACGCCTAATCAAGCCCATAAACAAAGTAAAATTAAACTCAAAAAGTGGAAACAAAAAACCTATACCAAATTAATGATATAGGTTCTATATTTGTAACCAAAACAGTCAACCTATTTTAGGATGAGACATTTAACAAATTCGTTGTTAAGTTTTCTATAGTTTGTCTTTTACAAGCGCATTGGTTTTGTCAATGAAATTTAGGATTTCTAATTTCCCTAAACCGCTTTCTGCAGAACTCATAAACGACTGTGGTACTTCCTCCCAGGTTTTAAGCATTTCTGTTTTGTATTTAGAAAGGTTTTTGTTCAGTTGTGAGCTAGATAGTTTATCCATTTTAGTAAATACGATTACAAATGGAATCCCTTTATTACCCAACCATTCCATAAACAGCATGTCTATTTTTTGTGGCTCATGACGTGAGTCAACCAAAACAAAAGTGCAGATTAAGTTTTCGCGATTTTCTAAGTACTCATAGATGAACTTAGCGAATATTGAGCGGTCTTTTTTAGATACTTTTGCATAGCCATAACCTGGTAAATCAACTAAAAACCAATTATTATTAATCTTAAAATGATTAATTAATTGAGTCTTTCCAGGTTTACCAGAAGTCTTTGCAAGTGACTTCCTATTCGTCAACATATTAATAAGCGACGATTTACCTACGTTAGATCTCCCAATAAAGGCATATTCAGGAATACGTTCTTTAGGACATTTTTCAATGTCTGTATTACTGATAACAAATTCAGCATTGTTAATTTTCATCCTAGTGTCTTTTCAGCCATTCAACGCAAGTATTGGCAAAATCAATCGGATGTTCCATCATTGGAGCGTGCCCGCATTTTTCAAACCAAAATAATTCAGAATCAGGGAATAATTTATGAAATTCATCCGCTACTTCTGGTGGTGTAACAGTATCGTTTTTACCCCATAGTAAGCATACTGGTAGGTTCATGTTCGGTACATCCTTAGTCATATTATGACGTATTGCAGACTTAGCAATCGCTAATATTCGAATGATTTTATCTCTAGAATTAACCGATTCAAAAACTTCGTCTACCAATTCTTTAGTTGCCACTGCTGGATCGTAAAATACAGCCTCCGTTTTTTCTTTAATGTAATTATAGTCTTCTCGGCGTGGAAAAGTATCGCCCATCGCTTTTTCGTACAAACCAGATGAACCAGTTAACATGAGGTTTTTAACTAAAGTAGGGTTGTTTTTTGTGTATATCAATCCTACATGCCCCCCAAGAGAGTTTCCCAATAAAGTCACATCTTTTAAGTCTAAATCGGTAATGAATTTCTCTAAAAATCTAGAAATTCCTTTAGCGCTAGTTCTTAACAAAGGTAGTGTGTATATAGGAAGGGATGGGATTACAACGCGGTAACCAGCCTCTGCTATTATTCTCGATGTTTTTTCGAAATTACTTAAAGCACCCATTAAGCCATGTAAGAAAATTATTACAGGACCTTCTCCAATGGTTACGTATTCGTATGTGCCATCTTTTATTATTTCGTACTTCATAAGTGTTATTTTACTCGGCAAAAATAATGAATAAATATTTATTTCATCCATGATGATTCTCACACCTCAAATTATTTATTACTTTTTTTATTTATAGCCTGTATTTCCTCCTCACTTTCTCTCCTAAGTGTTCTTATTTGCTTGATTTTGAGTAAAGTTATTAACATAGTGGTAGAATGTGGTAAAAAGTGGTATATATTTGTATTCAAATAAAATTACCCTTAAAAAGTGAAGAATTTAATCGGAATGTACGAGTGTAGAGCAGATGCTAAAGGGCGTTTGATGCTACCTTCTGGTCTTAAAAAGCAGCTTGCTGCTGAGCTAGAAGAAGGCTTCGTGTTGAAACGTTCTGTTTTTAGCCCTTGTTTAGAGCTCCATCCTATGGCTGAGTGGAATTTGGTAATGGCCGATGTAAACAAATTAAATCGCTTTGTAAAAAAGAACAACGATTTTGTAAGGAGGTTTACCGCAGGTGTTAGAATGGTTGCTGTAGATAGTACAGCAAGGATTCAAATACCAAAAGACCTGATCAATTTTGCGGGTATAGAGAAGCAAATTGTATTGGCTTCTGTAGGTAATATTGTTGAGCTTTGGGATAAAGATAAATACGAGGAGGCGGTTAGCGACCAATCTATAGATTTTGGATTACTAGCTGAAGAAGTAATGGGTGATACAGAAAAAACAGAATAAAAAATGAGTGAATACCACGATCCTGTATTGTTGAATGAATGTTTGGATGGTTTAAATGTCAATCCAAAAGGGACTTATGTAGATGTAACTTTTGGTGGGGGTGGTCACTCTAGAGAAATTATTTCTAAATTATCTGAAGGTCATTTATATGCATTCGACCAAGATGATGATGCGTTAAAAAACGAGCTCGAAGACGATAGGTTCACCTTAATAAATGCGAATTTCAGGTATTTAAAAAGTTCTTTGAGGATGTATGGTGTAAAAGAGATCGATGGTTTATTGGCCGATTTAGGCGTTTCATCCCATCAGTTTGATGTTCCAGACAGAGGTTTCTCTACTCGCTTCGAAGCAGATTTAGATATGCGAATGGATCAAAACTCTACTTTAAATGCCTACAAGGTAATAAACGAGTACGAGCAAGAAGATTTGCGAAATATACTAAAGCTCTATGGAGAGCTTAAAAGACCTGGTACTGTAGCTAGAGTAATTTGTGAGGCTAGGGTAGATAAGCCTATTACTACAGTAAATGAGTTAAAAGACTTATTAAAGCCTTTAACTCCGGCAATGTTGGAAAATAAATTTTTCGCTCAAGTCTTTCAAGCAGTAAGGATTGAAGTAAACGATGAGCTAAATGTGTTAAGAGAAATGCTTTCTCAGGCACAAGAGGTATTAAAGCCTGGTGGTCGTTTGGTAGTGATTTCTTACCACTCTTTAGAAGATAGATTGGTTAAGAACTTAATTCAAAAAGGGAATTTTGAAGGAGAGCTTGAACAAGATTTCTATGGAAATAAATTATTGAGTTTTAAGAAAATTAGTAGAAAACCAATTTTGCCTACTCAAGAAGAAATTAAAAGAAATAACCGAGCTAGGAGCGCTAAACTTAGGGTGGCAGAAAAATTATGAAAACGTGACTAAGTCAAATTGGAAAAAACTGTTTGAAGTAGTGAGAAGACTATCTATTGGTTACTTCTCTGCATCCCTTAGCTCCAAAAGTTTGTTTGTTACCTCATGGCGTATGATTTTATTTGTTTCTAGCCTGGCTGTTATAGTAATATACAGCTCACATAGAGTAGATCAAAAAGTATTTAAACTTAGTAAGCTTAACGAAGAGTTGAAAGATTTGCGCTCGAAGCATATAGATATGCGTACTCAATTAATGTCTTTAAGTAAAACGACAAAAGTTGCTCAAAGGGTTGAGTATATGGGGCTATTTGAAGCTCTTGATGCGCCATTCGAAATAAAATCTCAGCACTAGTAATGACAGAAAAGAAGTCCATATTTGTTCGCGTAATGCTTATTAGTTCGCTAATAGTAATCGCTGCTGTGGTAATCTTTGTAGAACTATTATTAGTGCAGTTTAACATGAAAGGTAGCTTAGGACAAAATGATCCTATTATAGCCTTAAGAGAAGTCCCATCTCCAAGAGGGAATATTTACGATATCAAAGGAAATCTATTGGCTACATCAATGCCGGTGTATAAAATTGCTATAGATGCTACCCAAGCTTCCGATACCTTATTTGCTAATAATTATCGCGCTTTAGCCACTGGGCTTTCAGATATTTTTGGCGACTTATCTCCCTCTGAATATGCTACGAAGCTGCGCGATGCTCGAAGAAATAACAAACAATATTTGGCCCTGCAGTCAGGAGTACGCTATTCTGAACTTCAAGAAGTAAAAAAATTACCCATCCTAAAACGCGGTCGTTATAAAGGTGGGTTTGTGTATACCCAAAATAGTAATAGGACTAAGCCTTTTGGCTATCTATGTGATAGGACTATTGGTTACGGTCGTAAGGTGAACGATGTAGGGATAGAAAAAGCATACGATGAGCATTTAAAAGGTAAGAGTGGCTTACAGATGCAACAGCGTATAAATGGTGGTGTATGGAAGCCTCTAAGTAACGAGCAAGATGTAGAGCCAGAGGTTGGTGCAGATGTGTATTCTACCATAGATATACGAATGCAAGATATTGCACAAACGGCACTGCTAAGAAGTTTAGAGAAGTATCAAGCCGAGTCTGGTTCTGTAATACTCATGGATGTGAAGACGGGAGCAATTAGAGCTATTTCTAGTTTGCAACGTACCGATGAAGAGAAGTATGCTGAGAATTTTAATTATGCTTTTGGTGCTGCTTATGAGCCAGGTTCTACTTTTAAATTAGCCTCTCTGTTAGTTGCTCTAGAAGATGGGAAAGTTGATACTGCTACCATTGTAGATACAAAAAATGGGGTTTTTAAATTCCATGATAAAACAATGAAAGATTCCAATTCTCATCGTGGTGGCCATGGGAAAATTAGCCTTGGTAGAGCTTTTGAAGTGTCGTCTAATATTGGTATTGCGCGTACAATTGTAGATATATACGAAGATAAGCCACAAGAATTTATCGATCGATTAGCTCGCTTAGGGGTGAGTAATAAATTAGATTTTGAACTCTTAGGTGAGGCTGAACCCAAGATTAAAAATAGGAGTGATAAATCATGGTCTGGTGTTTCTTTGCCATGGATTTCTTATGGTTATGAGCTAGAAATGAGTGCCCTACAAATTTTAGCCCTTTACAATGCGGTTGCTAATAATGGTGAGCTGGTAAAGCCTTATTTGGTTGATAGAGTACAGTCTGGTGAGTATGTAGTAACAGAATCCAAATCTGTTGAAATACTAAAGCCTAGTATCTGTTCTGAGGAGACGATTTCTATTCTTCAAGATCTACTCGAAGGTGTAGTTGAAAAGGGTACTGCCACAAATATATACTCTAAAAAATATACGTGTGCCGGTAAAACGGGAACAGCAAAAATTGCGAGTCATGGGTCCTATGGCTCTGAGTATAGAGCTTCTTTTGCAGGGTATTTTCCAGCAGATAAGCCTAAATATTCTTGTGTTGTAGTGGTTACAAAGCCAAAAAAGGAATTGGGCTTTTATGGAAATGTTGTTGCAGCCCCTGTATTTAGTGAAATTAGAAACCTTCTGTATGCGGAGGAGTCTATTGAGGTGCCCGAGCTAGTCACTAACGAGTTAGATAAATATGTGGGCTTAGCTCATGAGATAAATTCTATTCATAAAGAATTAGAATATTCTACAAGAACTCAAACACAATCAAATACTCTTGTACGTTCAGATAAATCTAGTTTTGAGACTGTAGAGATTGAGTCAATGCGAATGCCAGATTTAGAGGGAATGAGTTCAATGGATGCACTTTATTTACTCGAAAATATGGGTGTTGATGTACAGCTTTCTGGGAAAGGTAGAGTGCGAAAACAATCTCTACCTGCAGGAAGAGAAATACAACAAAATCAAAAAATAACTCTTAGGCTATCGTAATGAAATTGCTAAAAGACATATTGTATAGAGTAGACCTGGAAGGTATAGAAGGGAACGTGAATATTGCGATTCCTCATATTTGTTTTGATTCTAGAAAGGTGCAAAAAGACAGTCTTTTTGTGGCCGTAAACGGGAGCCTTTCTAATGGGCATGAGTTTATAGATAAAGCAATTTCTCTAGGTGCTTTAGCAATAATTTGTGAGCATATACCTGCAGTTAAAAGCCCTGATATAGTTTATGTAAAAGTGAAGAATTCTGCAGAATCACTGGGTGTTGTAGCGTCTAACTTTTACGATAATCCTTCAGAAAATATAAAGTTAATTGGGGTTACGGGTACAAATGGGAAGACTACCGTAGCAACACTACTACACAATTTATTCCAAGCACTAGGTTGTAAAACTGGCTTACTGTCTACAGTAGTTTATAAAATTGGCGCTAAGTCTATTGCCGCTACACATACTACCCCCGATGCGTTAAGGTTAAACTCTATGCTTCAGGAAATGGTTGTTCAGGGATGCAAGTATTGCTTTATGGAAGTAAGTTCACATGCGATCGATCAAGGACGTATTGCAGGCTTAGATTTTGATCTCGCATTATTTACCAATATTAGCCGTGATCACTTAGATTATCATAAAACATTTGATGAATATATACATGCCAAAAAGAAGTTCTTTGATGGCTTGAGTGCTAAGGCAGTTGCGATTGTAAATAAAGACGATAAACATGGGAATACCATGTTGCACCATACTAAGGCTATCACAAAAACATTTGCTTTACGGTCTATGGCAGACTATAAATGTAAAATTATAGAAAGTCAATTGAGTGGTTTACATCTCAATGTAAATGGGCAGGATGTATACACCAAGCTCATTGGGAGTTTTAATGCGTCCAATTTACTGTTGACCTATGCTGCCGCTGTAGAATTAGGAGAAGACTCTTTACAGGTGCTTACTGTATTGTCGGCACTAAATGCTGTAGAGGGAAGGTTTCAGCAATACAAATCTGATTCTGGTATCACAGCAATTGTAGACTATGCACATACTCCAGATGCATTAGATAATGTACTAAAAACAATTGCTGACATTCGTTCAGGTAATCAGAAAATTGTTTGCGTAGTGGGCTGTGGTGGCGACAGAGATACAGGGAAACGTCCACTTATGGCTTCGGTTGCTTGCGATTGGTCTGATCAAGTAATATTTACTTCAGACAACCCTCGTAGTGAGGATCCTAAGCTCATAATTTCTGATATGAAAAAAGAGCTTTCTGCACAGCAATTAAAAAAAGTGATAAGTCTGGAAGATCGCAACGAAGCTATAAGGTTGGGGATTACCCTCTCCTCTCCAGGAGATATCTTACTTATTGCAGGTAAAGGACACGAAAAGTACCAAGAAATTAATGGTGAGCGATTTCCTTTTGATGATTTTGAAATTTTAAAAGCGCATTTAAAAGACTAATATATGTTGTACTACTTATTTACTTACCTACACGAAACTTTCGACCTTCCGGGGGCAGGAGTGTTTCAGTATATTTCTTTTAGGGCTGCAATGGCGGTAATAGTTTCCCTGCTGATATCGATGATATTTGGGGGTAAAATCATTAAAATACTAGCTAAGAAACAAGTAGGAGAGAGTATTAGAGATCTAGGTTTGGCTGGGCAAGTAGAGAAGACAGGTACGCCTACTATGGGAGGGATAATAATTCTAAGTGCTATATTAATCCCTACTTTATTGTTTGCTAAACTAGATAATATCTACATAATTCTAATGCTCATTACTACTGTATGGATGGGTTTGATTGGTTTTTTAGACGACTATATCAAGGTGTTTAAGAAAGATAAAGATGGCTTGGCAGGTAAGTTTAAAATATTAGGTCAAGTTTCATTGGGTCTTATAGTGGGTTCTATACTGTATTTTCATCCTGATGTGGTTATGAGAGAGCAGGTGAAGCTTGTAGGTGTAGACGCAGAAATAGAATATGTTCAGGTAGACGTAAAGTCGACTATGACTACTATACCATTTGTTAAAAATAATGAATTTGATTACGCTGATGTACTCTCATGGGCTGGAGAAAAGGCAGCAGATTGGGCTTGGTTGATTTTTATCCCAATGGTGATTTTTGCTGTTTCAGCGGTCTCTAATGGTGCTAATTTGACCGATGGTATTGATGGGCTTGCTACAGGGACCTCGGCTATTATTGGCCTTGTTTTGGCTGTATTTGCCTATGTCTCTGGGAATATAATATTTGCCGAATATTTAAATATTATGTACATCCCCTATTCAGGAGAGTTAGTGATTTTTATTGGTGCTTTTGTAGGAGCTTGTTTTGGCTTCTTATGGTACAACTCTTATCCAGCGCAAGTTTTTATGGGCGATACAGGGAGCTTGGCAATAGGAGCTATTATAGCTGTGTTTGCTATTGCTATCCGCAAAGAACTGCTCATTCCTATAATCTGTGGTATTTTCTTTGTTGAAAATTTATCAGTCATATTACAAGTATCCTATTTTAAGTACACAAAGAAAAAATTGGGAGTAGGGAAACGAATATTCCTAATGTCTCCTTTGCATCACCACTATCAAAAAGCAGGAATGCACGAGAGTAAAATAGTTACTCGTTTTTGGATTGTAGGGATAATGCTGGCTATACTAAGTTTTGTAACTCTCAAATTGCGCTAATTATGATTGTAGTGTTGGGAGCAGGAGAAAGTGGTGTAGGTGCTGCTTTATTAGCCAAAAAGAAAGACTTTGATGTTTTTGTGAGTGACTTTGGTGCAATTAAAGAATGTTATCTAAAGGAGCTAAACGAAAATGGTATAGAATGGGAACAAGGAGCGCATAGCGAAAGTAAAATCTTAGCTGCAACAGCAATTGTTAAAAGTCCGGGTATTCCCGAAACTTTATTGCTGAAAAAAGCGAGAGAAAAGGGTATAGAAGTTCTTTCAGAAATTGAATTTGCCTCTAGGTTTTGTACGGGTAAAATTATTGCCGTTACCGGGAGTAATGGAAAAACAACTACCGCTACACTAGTGCACCATCTCCTAAGTGGGGCCAATATAGATGTGGCTCTAGCAGGAAATATTGGCGATAGTTTTGCGCGTTGTTTAGCTATAATGGATCACGATTACTGGGTGTTAGAGCTCAGTAGCTTCCAGCTAGACGATATACATCAGTTTAAGCCGTATATCGCAATTTTATTAAATCTGAGTCCCGATCATTTAGATAGGTATAACGATCAGATGGAAAATTATGTAGCTGCAAAAATGCGAATTGCTATGAATCAAGATTCAAATGATTTTTTCATTTACTGGAATCAAGACGATTGGATAAAAAAGAATTTACAACTGGTGAATGCTGTGAAGCTTCCCTTTGGAGAACAAACAGTAACTCAGGGTGCTAGTTTGATAAACGACACTATTGAAATTAATACTAACGGAGAGCAGTTAACTATGACAATTCACGAATTAGCCTTACAAGGCAAGCACAATACTTACAACTCTATGGCTGGTGGTATTGCAGCAAAATTAATGGGTATTACCAATGATATAGTTCGCGAATGTTTAGCGGATTTTGAAAAAATTGAACATCGTTTAGAACCCGTACTCAAGGTTTATGGTGTAGACTATATCAACGACTCTAAAGCTACAAACGTAAATGCTACTTGGTATGCGCTAGACAGTATGTCTAAGTCTGTGGTTTGGGTATGTGGTGGTGTTGATAAGGGTAATAATTACGATGAGCTTTTGCCTTTAGTTAAAGAAAAAGTAAAGGCTATTGTTTGCTTGGGTGCTGATAATTCAAAAATAATCGCAGCTTTTGGTGATGTTGTAGAAATTATAGAAGATACTTCTTCGATGAAGTCTGCAGTTAAAACAGCTTATAAATTGGCACAAAAAGGCGATGCGGTATTGTTGTCTCCTGCCTGTGCTAGTTTCGATTTATTTAACAGCTATGAGGATCGCGGTCGTCAGTTTAAAAAACAAATAAGACTTTTATAAATTGAATTGGAGTAACTACATAAAAGGAGATAAATACATTTGGACGATAGCAATTTTGCTCTCACTAGTTTCTATTGTCCTTGTATATAGCGCAAGCTCTCACTTGGCATTTGCTTATAAACAAGGGAACACGCTTTCGTTCTTATTCAAGCATCTGATGCATTTAGGGATAGGTTTTTTTATTATGTGGGTTCTCTCTAAAGTACCTTATAAATATTTTTATAACACCTCCATATTTATCTTTGGTTTCGCAGTTTTGTTAGTTATTTGGGCTATTAGTGGGGGTGAATCTATTAGTGGTGCAAATGCGAGCAGATGGATTCGTGTCGCTGGGTTTTCTTTCCAACCTTCAGAATTAGCCAAAGTAGCTTTGTTTGTGTTGTTGGCTAGAAATTTAGTCCAGTATAAAGATTCTCTCCTCTCCTTTAAAAAATCATTCCTTCCTATATTGGTTCCGGTAATCGTAATTTGTGGCTTAATTTTGCCCTCCAATTTTTCTACCTCTGCTATGATTTTCATGATTAGTTTCCTCATCATGTTTGTAGGACGTTATTCTTTAAAATGGCTAGGGGTAATGGTTCTAATAGGCGTAGGGTTTCTAGCAACTTTCTATATTGTAGTGACTAATTTTCCTCATATTAGTAACCGTATAGCTACCTGGAATTCTCGTATAGAGTGCTATTTTGATGCAGACTGTAAAAGTTACCAGGTTAATCAAGCTAAAATGGCTATTGCCCGCGGTGGTGTTTGGGGGCAGGGTCCTGGTAAAAGTGTTCAGAAGTATTTTTTACCCCAGTCATCTTCAGATTTTGTTTACGCTGTTATTGTGGAGGAATATGGTAGAGTAGGAGGCTTACTGGTTATTCTATTGTATTTGTTTTTACTATTTAGGGTATTGAGGATTGCCAGTAAATGTGATGATGATTTTGCCATTCTTTTAGTTATTGGTTTGGGCTTGTCTATAATTTCACAAGCATTTATAAATATGGCTGTTGCCGTAAATCTATTGCCTGTTACAGGTCAAACTTTGCCTCTTATAAGTGCTGGTGGTTCCTCTGTTTGGATGACTTGTGCTGCATTGGGTTTAATTTTAAGTATTAGTAACGGTTTGCCAAAGCCTGTATTAGATGAAGCAGATGCCTAAAAAGATATTAATAAGTGGGGGTGGTACTGGAGGGCATATCTTTCCAGCACTTGCTATTGCCGATGAATTGAAGCGTAGAAATGGTACTGCGGAGTTTTTGTTTGTTGGTGCATCCGATCGTATGGAAATGTCGAAGGTGCCTGCTGCAGGATATGAAATAAAAGGCTTATGGATTGCGGGTTTACAAAGGTCCTTGACTTTGAAAAATCTTTTGTTTCCTGTAAAACTTAAGTTTAGCATTATTAAGTCTTTATTCATCGTTTTGCGTTTTAAACCAGATATTGTAATTGGTACTGGAGGCTTTGCCAGTGGACCTATTTTATGGGTTGCTTCACTGTTGAAAATACCAACACTTATTCAAGAGCAAAACTCGTATCCTGGAATAACGAATAAAATTTTATCTTCTAGAGTGAGTAGTATTTGTGTTGCTTACCCAAATTTAGAGCGATTTTTCCCGAAAGATAAAATTCAAATTACTGGGAATCCAATTCGGTCTGAAATAGAGTTTAGTGCCGTTTCAAAAGATGAAAGTTTGGCTACTTATGGTTTTACAAAAGCCAAAACTACTGTGCTAATTATTGGTGGGAGTTTGGGTGCTAAAAGAATAAATGAGGTAGTCTTAGAAAACATTCAATGGTTTAGTACTCATAATGTTCAATTAATTTGGCAAACGGGTAAGCTCTATTATGAAGCTTGTAAACAAGTCAAATCAGAATTAGGTACAAACGCTCATATAAGTGCTTTTATTAGCGATATGGCAACAGCTCTTACTGCTGCTGATATAGTCATTTCTAGGGCGGGTGCCATAGCAATTTCTGAATTGTCGGCTCTGGGTAAAACATGTATTCTTGTTCCTTCGCCTAATGTTGCCGAAGACCATCAGAAAAAGAATGCTATGGCTCTAGTAGAAAAAGATGCGGCTGTTTTAGTAGAAGAGAAAAATATAAATACAGCGCTTTTTTCAACCTTAGAATCCCTAATAGGAAATACGGATAGGCAGCGTTTGTTAGCTAAAAATTGTAAGCTTATGGCGCAGCCTGAAGCTGCAAAGAAAATAGTTGATATTATTGAGGGACTCATACATGATTAATTTAGCGAACATAAAACACATCTACTTCCTTGGTATTGGTGGTATTGGAATGAGTGCGCTTGCGCGTTATTTTGCGGCCAATAATTTCGAAGTTGCAGGTTACGATAGGAATAAGTCGGATATATGTTTGTCCTTAGAATCAGCTTCATGTTCCATTTCCTATATAGATGACTTAAGTACATTACCTAAGTCTTTCCTCTCTCCAAATTCGGTTTTAGTTGTTTATACTCCTGCCATACCCTTAGATAATGCCCTTTTTAATTTTTTTAAATCGAATGGGTTTAACTTGTATAAACGATCTGAGGTACTTGGAGCAATTACAAAAGATAAGCAATGTTTGGCTATTTCTGGGACTCATGGTAAAACAACAATCTCCAGTTTATTGGCTTATATACTAAGTGATAATAATCTTGATTGTTCAGCATTTTTGGGGGGCATATCAACCGATTTTAATTCTAATTTAAAAATTGGTACCCTACCTGTTGCTGTAGTAGAAGCTGACGAATTTGATAGGTCTTTTTTACAGCTATATCCTAACTGGGTTTTGGTGAGCTCAATGGATGCAGATCATCTTGATATTTACGGTACTCCAGCGCATTTAGTGGAGTCATTCCATCTTTTTACACAAAAGGTTTCTATAGAGCATTTAATAATTAAAGAGGGTTTGGAGTTAAGTGCTAAATACTCCTATGCTTTAAATTCTGATACCGCCGATTTCTCTGCTTTGAATATTCGAGTTGAAAATGGTGCTTATCATTTCGATATTAAATACCCTCAAGGTGTTTGCGCTAACGTTGTTACAGGTCTACCTGGGATTCATAATGTTGAAAATGCTGTAGCTGCTTTTTCTATGGCTTATTTTCAAGGTTTACCCGCTCAGGGAATCGTAAACTCAATAGCTTCATTTTCTGGTGTGAAAAGACGTTTTGAAACCCATATTTTAAATAGTGATCACGTTTATATTGACGACTATGCCCATCATCCTAAGGAGATAGAGGTGGCTATTCGTTCTGCTAGAGATTTACATCCAGATAAAGAGCTGACTGTAGTTTTTCAGCCTCATTTATTTTCGAGAACTCGTGATTTTATGGACGATTTTGCGGAAGCTTTATCACAAGCCGATAGGGTATTATTACTCGATATTTATCCAGCTAGAGAGTTGCCTATAGTGGGCGTAGATTCTAAGGTGTTATTAACTAAAATTACCTCCAAATATAAATGCTTATCTACCAAATCGGAGTTCCCGGAGATTATTTCTAATTCATCCCTTTTGATGACCTTAGGAGCCGGAGATATTGACAGTTTAATTAAGCCAATAATTAAACACTTACAAAAGTGAAAAAAATAGTAAACATAGTATACTTTTTAGTTGGCCTTTCCTTACTCACTTTTTTGAGTTTAACCAATAATAAGGAGCGGTCTAAGATTGTTTGTAATGGATTGAGTATTACAGTAGATACAAGGGGCGACCTGTTTTTTGTAGACCAAGAAATGGTTGAAGAATTGCTACTTGAAAGTGAAGATTCTATAGTCGGAAAATTATTCGAAGATATAAACATTTTTTTGTTAGAAGATTTTGTTGAAGAGCATCCAAATGTAGCGAAAGCAGAATTATATTTAGCTCTTAACGGTGTACTCTGTGCAAATGTTAAACAGCGTAAGCCAGTAGCAAGGGTGTTTGAAGAAAAACAATCTTATTATTTAGATAGTAATATTGAGCCTATCCCTCTGTCGGACAAGTATAGCGCAAGGGTATTGCATGTTTACTGTGATGAAATTACAGAGGCTAGAAAAAAGGTTTTAAAAACAGTGCTGACTTTTATGGAAGAAGATGCTTTTTTTAAAGCACAACTTACAGCGCTAGAGTTTGACGAGAACGACGAAATTCTTATCTATCCTCGTGTAGGAGATCATGAAATTATTTTGGGTAAGGCTCAGGATATAGAAAAGAAGTTTGAAAAGTTGAAGGTTTTTTATCGCCAAGGATTGGAAAAAGTTGGATGGGATAGGTATTCTCAGATCAATTTAAAATACGAAAATCAAGTGGTGTGTACTAAAAGGTAGTGAAATGGAAGAAGGGAGAATAGCCATCGGTTTAGATATAGGTACAACTAAAATTGTAACTATTGTAGGGCGAAAGAACGAACGTAACAAAATAGAAATCTTAGGATTTGGGAAAGCTAAATCCTTAGGAGTTCAGCGTGGAGTTGTTTCAAATATAACCCAAACTATTGCTTCTATTAAACATGCTATTGATGTCGCTGAAGCCGATTCCGGTGCTAAAATAAACGATTGTGTAGTTGGTATTGCTGGACAACATATCCGTAGCCTTCAACACAGTGATTATATACTTAGAGAGAATTCTCAAGAAGTTATTACTCAGCAAGATGTGGATTTATTAGTACAGAACGTGCACAAGTTGGTGATGCTTCCAGGAGAAGAAATTATTCACGTACTACCACAGGAGTTTAAAATTGATGGCGAGCCAAATATCAGTGAGCCTATAGGAATGTTAGGTCGTAGGCTAGAAGCTAACCTGCATATTGTAGTAGGTCAGAAAGCTGCAATTGGAAATATTTTTTCATGTGTTAAAAACTCCGATTTGGAAGTTTCAGGGATCACCTTAGAGCCCCTCGCTTCTGCAGAGGCAGTATTAAGTGATGAGGAAAGAGAGGCAGGTGTATGTTTAGTTGATATTGGTGGTGGTACCACCGATGTTGCGATATTTAAAGATGGAATTATTCGCCATACTGCCGTAATTCCTTTTGGAGGAAATGTAATTACTGAGGATATAAAAGAGGGTTGTTCCATTATAGAAAAACAAGCCGAATTACTGAAGATGAAATTTGGTTCTGCTTGGCCCGGAGAAAATAGTGACAACGAAATTGTTTCTATACCTGGACTTAGAGGTAGAGAGCCAAAAGAAATTTCCTTAAAAATGCTCTCTAAAGTCATTCATGCTAGATTGGTAGAGATTATCGATCAAGTATATTTAGAAGTGAAAAATTACGGTCATGATGATGGTAAGAAAAAATTAATTGCTGGCATTGTCCTCACTGGAGGTGGTTCACAATTAAAGCATATTAAGCAATTGTTTGAGTACGAAACCGGGATGGATACCCGTATCGGATACCCTAATGAGCATTTAGGGAAAGGGGATAAACCAGAGTTGGAAAGCCCTATGTATGCAACTGCTATAGGTTTGTTGATGAAAGGGATTGAGGAAAATGAAAAGCATCCTCATATAGAACAAAATATCCCAGAGCCTATACCAGGACCTACAGATAGCCCTATAGGTGAAGTTCCAGGTTCAAAAGAACCTGAAGGGACTGGTGAAGATGAAGCCCTAATTTCCGAAGGAGATAGCTTTTTTGATAATTGGGTGAAGAAGTTTATGAAGTTTTTAGCGAATGAAGATTAATAGTATAAAGCTCTAAATTATGACAAATTTAGATTTCGATTTACCACAGAATCAGTCCTCTACAATTAAGGTAATTGGAGTAGGTGGTGGAGGTAGTAATGCCGTAAATTACATGCACGAAAAGGGCATAAGAGGGGTAGACTTTGTTGTTTGCAATACCGATCAACAAGCCCTAGATGATAGCCCTGTGCCAAATAAAATTCAATTAGGTGTTTCGGTAACCAAAGGTCTAGGTGCAGGTTCGGACCCCTTACACGGGAAATTTGCTGCAGAAGAAAATATTGATGATGTTATTGCTGTATTAGAAAGTAATACGGAAATGGTGTTTATTAATGCCGGTATGGGAGGTGGTACAGGAACGGGTGCTGCTCCTGTAATTGCTAAGGCAGCCAAAGAAATGGGTATTCTTACCGTTGCTATCGTTACGATTCCTTTTGAGTTTGAGGGAGACCTAAGAATGAGTCAGGCCAAAGAGGGTTTAGAAGAATTAAAGCCTCATGTAGATTCTCTTATTGTAATTAATAATAATAAGCTAAGAGAGATTTATGGAAAGCTAGGTTTTAAATCTGGTTTTGCAAAAGCTGATGAAATTTTAGCTACAGCCTCTAGAGGTATTGCTGAAGTAATTACTCAAAAGGGTTATTTAAATATAGATTTAAACGATGTACGAACTGTGCTGGCAAATAGTGGAACCGCTATTATGGGGTCTGGTACTGCTTCAGGAGACGAGCGTGCTCTGAAATCTGTAAAAGGTGCAATCGAATCTCCCTTGCTAGACAACAATCATATAAGAGGGGCTAAAAAGGTGCTTCTTCTTATAGTTTCTGGCTCCGAGGAAGTTACTTTTGAAGAGATGGGCTTAATCTCAGACTTTATTCAAGAACAAGTAAAAGTAGACGGCGGAACTCCTGCTGATATTATTATGGGGGTTGCCGAAGATGAAGATTTAGGTGATGCTATAAACGTTACCGTGGTTGCAACTGGATTTCATGAAGGGAAAGAAGTAAACCCTTTTACAGGAACACTAGTAAATGTAGTTCACGATTTAAACGACGAAAATCCAACTGTAACAGCAATTAATAAGCCTATACCTCAGGCTTCTGAGCCTGTGTTTACAGAGCCTATTACTGTGGAGGTGAAACACGTTCTAGATGAGCTTGAAGAGTCAGTTTTTATACCAAGTCCAAGTCCTGCTAATGTAGTTAAAGAAACAGAGTATATCACTCCTAAGTCAGAGCCTGTAGCTGCTCCAGTAATTACCGAAGATCGTCAGCAGGTAAGTATGACTTTTGAGTTCGAAATTGAAGAGCCTCTGGTAGAAAAAACAATTGATTTTACAAATTCATTAGAAGTTCAAGCCGAGTTAGAAGAGGAGTCTTTTGCAATTTCAGAGGATGATATAGTAGAACCTGAGTTTGTGTTAAGGGAAGAAGTTGAAATCTCTCCTGTTGCTATTAATGAGCTTAATTTAGATGAGTTAGAATCTGATCCTGTTGTAGAACTAGATGATCAGGTTGTATTTAGCTTAGATGAAGAGCCTACACCTCAAGAGTCAGAAGCTGTTACTTCTGAACTAAATCAATTGCCTTCGATTGGAACCGATTCTTCTGAAAAAATTGTTCACACCTTAAGTTTTGAGGATGATGAAGATATAGCTTTTGAGCCTTCTAATGAAGTCGATACTGAGCCTAGTTTTACCTTGCAAACATCAACTGATATCCAAGAGGTATCTGTTGCTGAGTCAAGTACACAAACTGAACAAATAGATCTAAAAACTGAATTTGTAGAAGAATATATAGTAGAGCCAAAGTTATGTGTAGTAGAAGAATCTACTGTGGAAGCAACGGACAATCCTATTTTGTCCGAAGAGAAAACTAGCGTTACTCTCTCTTCTCATAGCGATACTTTTCAAGAGCAGATAGAAAGAGCACAGAAACGTAAAGAGCGCCTACATAAATTTAATTACCGTTTTAGAAATAATACGGTTATTGATAATGCCGAAACTGAGCCTGCTTATAAACGACAAGGTGTACAATTAAACGATTCTGTACATTCTACAGATGAACCTCTATCTCGTATGAGTCTTAGTACGAATGAGTCTGGAGAGCTTGAACTTAAGAGTAGAAATTCGTTTTTACACGATAACGTAGATTAAATTAGAATTATGAGTTTAAAATCGAAAATAATGCCTGCTATGAAAGTAGCAATGAAGGCTAAAGATAAAGTGGCTTTAGAGACGCTTAGAGCTGTGAAAGCCGAACTTATGACTGCTGAGACCGCAACAGGTGCTTCTGGAGAAATGAATGAGGCTGATGAGGTGAAATTGTTGATGAAGATGTTGAAGCAACGTAAAGATGCAGCTGCAATTTATATTGAACAAGGGAGGGCTGATTTAGCTGAAGACGAAATAGCTCAAACAAAAATTTTAGATCAATTTCTTCCGCAGCAAATGTCTGCAGAAGAATTGGAAAGTGCTGTAGCAAATATCATCGTAAAAGTAGGTGCAAAAGGACCTGCTGATATGGGGAAAGTGATGGGGGTTACTTCTAAAGAGTTAGCTGGTAAGGCTGAAGGTAGGGCAATTGCCGACACCGTAAAAGCGCTCTTAAACAAGTAGAGTAATAGTTAATGTTATCGAAAAAGCCCTGTTCATTCTCTGAACAGGGCTTTTTTTATTCAAATAACCAAGTAGAATCTGGTTGGTGGCTATTGTGTAGCCCTATAGTAACTTCATTTGGACTATACCCTTCGTAAATTAAGGATAAATCGAAACATAAATCTTTTGTTATCAAAGCCTCACATAAATCTCCATTAGAATTATGGCTTAGTTTTATGGTTGTATATACTGGAGGTGTACCGCAAAAGTTGGGTTCCTGTAATAGCTCGTATTCGTGATCTTGACAGCCTCCAGAATGTGATATATTTAATCGGAGCTCCTTAGATTCTGTTACTGATGCACTGTTAATGATAAATGCATCGTTTATCCAAGCATCATCATAGTTCAAGTATTGTGGCGTTGGGCAGTTACTTTCTTCAATAATAAACACTTCTTCCGTACATGATAAGAGAATGATACTTAACGTGAACAGACTAGTTAGTGTGCGTGTTTTAATAGTCATATTGAATCATTTCGTTAAAGGTGTCGTCTCCATTACAATCTAATGAAATCGTTACAGAGTTTTGGTTTTCAATCTGTAAGGTACTTAAATTAAACGAAATATGTTCTGTTATTATCTCTGTGCAGGGTCCATTTCCATTGTCATATCGCAACTGAAGTCTTTGTAAATCTGCAGTTGAAGAGTCTACTAGGTGATGAAGATTTAGTCTCGTATCGTCGCAGCCGCCTAGGTAACTATAGTTAACAGTTAAGCAGTTATTAATTATATTAACTCCATTTATGTATAAGCTGTCGTTTGGTAAATTTAAGTCTGTTCCTGCAGTTGTTATAATCGATGTACACGATTGGTCGTAAGGTAAGGCGCATAAGATGTTCAACTTCTTTTCTCCACCACAAGTAGGGCCTATATGAGACTCTAAGGTGTTTAGTAAATAGTATTTATCTTTTTCCCAGATGCTGTTTTCTGGACTGTAGTCAAGCTCGTAAAAGCTCGTAAAATCAGTGAGTAATACACAGGAGTCGCTATTAGCTAGGACCATTAATGTGTCGTTATAGCTGCAGGTATGCGCACAAAGACCTTCGGTGTAAAGGTTAATTCCCGCTTTGTTTTCTGCCTCACATGCATTGTAATAATTAATATTATTACATCCACAAACGGGTTGGAAAGTAGAATCACAAACTATAAGTGTGTCTATGTTTTTTTTATTTACACATACCTCAGCGTCTTGCATGCAAGACATAGCTAGTGAGATGAATACAAAAAAAAGCAGTTCTTTTTTCATTGATAAAATTTAGGCAATTGCTGGGCAATAATTATTCCAAACCCCATTGGTTAAGCAAAGAATAAATAATAGCTAAAAAAAGCCCTATCGAATTCCGATAGGGCTTTAAATAAGTTTGATTTACATCATTCCCGGCATGCCTCCTGGCATACCTCCTCCCATTGGAGCTGCATTTTCTTCAGGAATATCTGCCAATACACATTCTGTAGTAAGAAGCATTCCTGCAACAGATGCTGCATTTTCTAGTGCTACACGAGTAACTTTAGTCGGGTCAATAATACCCGCTTCTAACATAGGTTCAAAAGTGTCTGTTTTGGCATTGTAGCCAAAGTCAGCTTCCCCTTCTTGAATTTTAGATACGATTACTGCACCTTCGCCACCTGCATTTGCTACAATTTGACGTAGTGGAGCTTCTATAGCACGGGTAATTATTTGTACACCTGTACGTTCGTCTTCATTCTCAACACTAATAGATTCAAGCGCGGCAGCTGCACGAACTAAAGCAACACCTCCACCAGGAACAATTCCTTCTTCTACGGCTGCACGAGTAGCATGAAGAGCATCATCTACACGGTCTTTCTTCTCTTTCATCTCTATCTCTGAAGCTGCACCTACATATAGTACTGCTACACCACCTGCTAGTTTTGCTAAACGCTCTTGTAGTTTTTCTCTGTCGTAGTCGGAAGTAGTGGTTTCCATTTGCGATTTAATCTGATTTACACGCAAAGTAATTCCCTCTTTCTCCCCTTTTCCATTCACTACAGTAGTGTTGTCTTTGTCAATCACTACTTTATCGGCCTGTCCTAACATCTCTAAAGTGGCATTTTCCAATTTAAAGCCTCTTTCCTCAGAAACTACAGTACCTCCAGTAAGGATTGCAATATCTTCTAACATCGCCTTTCTACGGTCTCCGAAGCCTGGTGCTTTTACAGCGGCAATTTTTAAGCTTCCTCTTATCTTATTTACCACTAATGTAGCTAGTGCTTCCCCATCTACATCTTCAGCAATTATTAAAATAGGACGACCTGTTTTACTGGTTTGCTCTAAAATAGGAAGCATATCTTTCATATTCGAAATCTTCTTATCGTAGATTAAAATGAAAGGGCTTTCTAATTCAACCTCCATTTTTTCTGCATTAGTAACAAAGTAAGGCGATAAATAACCTCTGTCAAATTGCATTCCTTCAACTACCTCTACTGTAGTCTCAGTACCTTTAGCTTCTTCAACTGTAATAACTCCTTCTTTTTTTACTTTCCCCATAGCTTCTGCTATAAGTGAGCCAATTGTATAATCGTTGTTTGCAGAAATAGAAGCTACTTGTTCTATCTTATTTAGGTTGTCGCCAACTTCAATAGATTGTTTTTGTAATTCTATAACTACCGATTTTACAGCTTTGTCAATCCCTCTTTTTAGATCCATTGGATTGGCTCCTGCAGCTACATTTTTTAAACCTGTAGTTACTATTGCTTGAGCTAATACAGTAGCTGTTGTAGTACCATCACCAGCAATATCTGCAGTTTTAGAAGCTACTTCTTTTACCATTTGTGCTCCCATATTCTCAACGGGATCTTCTAGTTCTATTTCTTTAGCTACCGATACACCGTCTTTGGTAATAGTAGGTGCGCCAAATTTACGATCTATAATTACATTACGACCTTTTGGTCCTAGGGTAACTCTTACTGCATTTGCTAGTGCATCTACACCTCTTTTGAGTGCGTCTCTTGCTTCTATATCGAATGTTATATTCTTTGCCATAATGATGTTTTTAGATGATTGCTAATAAATCAGATTCTCTCATAATAAGGTAGTCCTTACCTTCAAGCTTTAATTCTGTACCAGCATATTTACCATACAATACTGTGTCGCCAACTACCACAGTCATTTCCTCGTCTTTTGTTCCTTTCCCTACAGCTACTACAGTACCTTTTTGAGGCTTTTCTTGTGCCGTGTCTGGGATGATAATTCCAGAAATGGTTGTTGTTTCTGCCGGTGCAGCTTCAATTAAAACTCTATCTGCAAGCGGTTTTATGTTTAGTTTCGACATGGTAAGTTGAATTATGTTTTTTGTATTGTAATTAAGTTTGCAAAAATAGAGCTTTTTTTTCTTTTTATGATTTGTTAGTGCTGTATCATTTAGAGGATTCTACAGGAATAATATTTTGCCTTAGCTTAATTTAACCGTGCCTTCCTCTTTTGGTGTTCTAAATTGTTAAGCAAAAAAAAATGCCAAGCTGACAAGCTTGGCATTTTGTATAATGTGATAACTGATTACTCTGCAGTCTCAGGTGTAGGAACAGTTTCTGGTGCAGTAGGAACAAAGTCTTCTGCACTGTCTTCTACTTGCTCAATAATATCAGATTGATTTAAACCGTCTGTACGTTCAATTGCAAAGTTAGAACCTAAAGTTAAGGCAACAAGTACCAAAGCTAAAGTCCAAGTACTTTTTTCTAAAAAGTCAGAGGTCTTTTTAACACCCATAAATTGATTACCTTCTCCAAAAGTAGAGGCTAAACCACCACCTTTAGGGTTTTGAACTAAAATTACTAAAAGTAGTAATGCGCAAGTAATAAGTATTAAAATCGAAAATAATCCGTACATATCTAAGGGTTTATTTGTTTAATGGCTTTGATTTGGTCTGCAAATAAACCACTTTTTTGTGGATATTTCAAACTTAATATTTCGTAGGCTAAAATTGCTTTTTTGTGATGTCCTTGTTCGAGGTAAACTTTCGCTAATGTTTCGGTCATTAAGCTGTTGTTTTCTTCCATGCTTTGTTGTGCCATAGCAGAAGGAGAGAAGAATTCTTTCTTGGGTTTTTCCTTCTTTACAGACTTGGCTATAAAGTCCACAATTTTATTTGTTTTGTCTATAGGTTTAAGAGGTTCATCCTTTTTTTGTTCAAGCTCTCGGTTTATAGGTTTTGCCTTAGCTAGTTTTAGCCATTCCCCAAAAGAATGTGTTTCAGCGCTGTCAAATTCTAAGGGTTTACCGAGTTCTAAAATTTCGCTAGGACTTTCCTTTGCTTGCTCTTCAAGCTCTTTTGTGGGTGCAGTAAAATGTTCTTTAGTAATGTATTCAAATAATAAACTGCGATTTCCAGAAATAGCGGCTGTTAGTTTAAGCTCTTTATTATATCGATTACTGTTCGATTCTTTTAGTGCTTTAAGTCGCAATTTATGAGCTGATGCGCAATACGGGTGCTCTTCACATAAATTGTCTAAACGCAAAAGATCTCCTTTATGGATGCTCTCTGGTTGACGTATAAGTTCTATGAATTGACTGCTTAACATTTTACCAATTTACAACAGCTTTATTAAATATATCCTCTATAAGTTCAGTAATTATTTGGTCCATTAATTCTTCTTCTACTGAAGATAAATTTAGGCTACTATCGAAGTCAGCATAACGGCTAAAGCTTTGCTCATACGACTTGTCAGGCTCTAGTAGATTGTTAAATCGGACAAATATTTTTATGGTTAATCGGTTCTGGTTTGCTTGGTCACTGGAGCTTATACTAATAGGTCTTACCTTATAATCGCTTATATATCCTTCAAAATGTAGATCTCCATTAGTGAGAATGTTTTCTAAATCTGTTTGCTGTACAAATCTATCTTGTAACGCATTGGTAAATGTCTGGCTCAACATAGGCTGAACCAAAGGAGCTTGATTTTGAAAATAAGCGATAGAGATGGTCTTGATATCTGGATGTATATCGGCACCTGTGAATGTATAAACGCCACAGTTACATAGTAAACTTACACAAAGAAAAAAGGAGTATAGTTTAGCCATATTATAAATTGTATTGTTTAATTTTTCTGTAAAGTGTCCTTTCTGATATCCCCAGTTCTGCAGCGGCACCTTTGCGCTTCCCTCGATGCTTCTCTAATGAGTTTTTTATCATTTCTATTTCTTGGTCCTGTAGCGATAGGGTTGCCTGGGGTCTTACTTCCTGGGCCTCTATAGTTCTCGTTTTTGTAGAGACTTCATTAGGACTCGGTAATAATATGGCGTCGTTTTTTTGTGGTTCTTCAAAATTACTAAAACTAGTAGTTGCAAGATTTTGTTTCTCCTCCCCATATGTGGCTTCCCCTTTCATTAGTTTTTGGGTAAGTTTTTTAAGGTCTCCAATATCTTTTTTCATATCAAAGAGTACCTTATACAGGATTTCTCGCTCTGTAAAATCATTCTCACCACCCTTTCCATCTTCATACAATACAGGAAGTGTTCTTTGGTTGTTTTTAGGAAGGTAGTTTTTAAGTATCTCTACATCGAGCATTCTACTTTCTTCAACTACAGATAGTTGTTCCGTTATATTGCGAAGTTGCCTGATGTTTCCAGGCCAGTGATAATCTACTAATAGCTTTATAGCATCTTCTGTTAAGCGCACCGAAGGCATATGGTATTTTTCGGCATAATCCATTGCGAACCTGCGGAAAATTAAATGGATGTCTTCTTTGCGTTCTCTCAGGGGTGGGAGATTTACTTGTACTGTATTAAGTCGGTAGAATAAATCTTCTCTAAACTTATTTTTTTGTATTGCTTCGTGCATGTTTATATTGGTAGCAGCAACAATACGAACATCTGTTTTTTGTGATTTCGAAGACCCAACTTTTATAAATTCACCAGTTTCTAATACGCGTAATAGGCGTACCTGAGTGGCTAAAGGCAGCTCACCCACCTCATCTAAAAATATGGTTCCACCATCGGCAACCTCAAAATATCCTTTTCTACTAGCTGTAGCTCCTGTAAAAGATCCTTTCTCGTGTCCGAAAAGTTCACTGTCTATAGTACCTTCAGGAATAGCCCCACAGTTAACGGCTATATAAGCACCGTGTTTCCGCGCAGACATCTGGTGGATTATTTTAGGAATTACTTCTTTTCCTGTACCACTTTCACCAGACACCATAACAGAGATGTCGGTAGGAGCCACACGCATAGCTTTCGCTAAAGAGCGATCTAATTCTGGTGTAGACCCTATAATCCCGAATCGTTGTTTTATGTCTTGTATATTGGCCATTTAATTTTTATGCTAAAGTTCTAATGTATGAGTTTTTAAATTAAACGATAATTTAATCTTCTACAGCCTCTCCAATTAAGGTAGCAGAATTGCAACTCGTAATTTTCACCATTACATAATCGCCCGGTTTATGATGTTTCTTAGGAAATACAGCTACCGAGTTATGTGTGGTTCTACCAAATAAATCATCATCAGATTTTTTAGAATACCCTTCTACCAATACCTTAAACGTTTTTCCAACTTTCTCTTGGTTGTATTCCATAGAGTGCTGGCGTTGTTTGTTAATGATCTCTGTTAATCTTCTAGATTTTACATCCTCAGGAACATCATCTTCAAAGGCACGTGCAGCTTTGGTGTTTGGTCTTTCAGAATACTTAAACATAAATCCATAGTCGAATTTAACATAGTCCATCAAGCTCAATGTTTCTTGGTGGTCTTCTTCAGTTTCAGAACAGAAACTAGAGATTATATCTTGGGAAATTGCACAGCCTGGAATAATTCTCTTAATCGCATCTATACGTTCCATATACCACTCACGGGTGTAGCCACGGTTCATCATCTCTAAAATTCTAGAGCTACCCGACTGTACCGGTAAGTGAATATAGTCACATATATTTTCGTGTTTCGCCATCGTCTCTAAAACCTGATTGCTCATGTCTTGAGGGTGTGATGTAGAAAAACGAATTCTTATTTCTGGATCTACCTGTGCTACCTTGTCTAGTAATTGTGCAAAGTTTACCGAACTTGCCTGTTGAATTTCAGAGAGTTTCTTGAAGTCCATTTTCGCACCTCCACCATACCAAAGGTATGAGTCAACATTTTGACCCAACAGGGTAATCTCTTTAAAGTTTTTATCGCTAAGCTCTTTAACTTCTTTCAAAATACTTTCTGTATCTCTACTTCGTTCTCTACCTCTGGTAAAAGGAACCACACAAAAAGTACACATATTATCGCATCCACGCATAATAGAAACAAAGGCTGTAATACCATTACTATTAAGCCTTACAGGACTGATATCGGCGTAGGTTTCTTCTTTAGAAAGCTGTACATTAACTGCTTTTTGACCGTGGTCTACTGCGCTAATAAGGTTAGGTAAATCTCTGTAAGCATCAGGGCCTACTACAATATCAACTAGTTTTTCTTCTTCTAAAAACTTCGCTTTTAAACGCTCCGCCATACAGCCTAAAACACCTATGGTCATGTCTTTTTTCTTTTCCTTTAGTTTTTGAAAAGTACGTAGGCGTTTGCGAACTGTTTGTTCTGCTTTCTCTCTAATAGAACAGGTGTTTACAAAAATAACATCTGCTTCTTCTATGTCTTTTGTGGTTTCAAATCCATTTTCAGATAATATAGAAGCTACAATTTCGCTGTCTGAGAAATTCATTTGACAACCGTAACTCTCAATGTATAACTTTCTATCGCCTGCTTTTTTAGCTTCTATTACTAGCGCTTCGCCTTGCTTTTGTTCGTCTATTACTTTATTACCTGTGTGGTACTGTTCCATCGTATGTGTGCTTTTATCCTGCAAAATTACAAAAAGCTACTATTCTGACAAAGTGTCATATACAATAGGACGTTTTTTTATTTAGCTATACTTTATTGGCTCATAATTGAGATGGACTTCCTGCATTTTACTTTATATATATAGTGTGAATTTTTATTTAATCGAGATACAATTTGGAAGATTGAAAAAAGTTATCATAGTTTTGTAGCAAATTCATGAATTGATATGGCAAAGAATCTAGTAATAGTAGAGTCGCCTGCAAAGGCAAAAACAATTGAAGGATTTTTAGGTAAAGATTTCAAGGTTTTATCGAGTTTCGGGCATATCCGCGATTTATCGCATAAGGATATGGGCGTAGATATTCCTGCAGGTTTTGTACCCAATTACGAAGTTTCTTCTGATAAGAAGGAGGTCGTAAAACAACTTAAAAAGGAAACTAAGGCTGCCGATACGGTATGGTTAGCTACGGATGAGGATCGCGAAGGAGAAGCTATAGCATGGCATTTAGCAGAAACGCTAAACCTTAAAAATAAAGAAACAAAACGTATAGTATTTCACGAGATTACTAAGACAGCCATTACCAATGCTGTAGAGAATCCACGTGAGATTGACTATAACTTAGTAAATGCACAGCAAGCACGCCGTGTATTAGATAGATTGGTAGGTTTTGAGCTTTCTCCAGTTTTGTGGAGAAAAGTAAAGCAAGGTTTATCTGCCGGTAGAGTACAATCGGTAGCGGTACGTTTATTAGTAGAGCGCGAAAGAGAGATAACAAGCTTCTCTTCGAACGTATATTATAAAATTGTAGCCCAATTTACCAATGCAGAAGGCAAGGTGTTTAGAGCAGAGGTTTCTTCGCGTTTAGCGAGTTTAGAAGAAGCTCAAGCATTTTTACAAAAGTGTGTAGATGCACAATTTAGTGTTGCTAACCTAGAGAAGAAGCCAGCTACAAAAAAACCGGCAGCCCCTTTTACAACTTCTACCTTACAGCAAGAAGCTGCACGTAAATTAGGCTTCTCAGTTTCCCAAACAATGACTGTTGCTCAGCGATTGTACGAAGCGGGTAAGATTACGTATATGAGAACAGATTCTGTGAATCTTTCTAACGATGCGATGTCGGCTATAAAAGAAGAAATCACCAACGAATATGGTTCTTCTTATTCAGAACCAAGAAAATTTGCTTCTAAAATTAAAGGAGCACAAGAGGCTCACGAGGCCATTCGTCCTACCTATGTGCACGACAGAAATGTAAGTGACGATAGTGGGCAGCAACGTTTATATGATTTAATCTGGAAACGAGCTATTGCTTCACAAATGTCCAATGCGAAGTTAGAACGCACTACGGTAACAATAGATAATTCTAATCACGAAAAGAATTTCATTGCCAAAGGTGAGGTAATTGTTTTTGATGGATTTCTAAAAGTATATCTTGAAGGAACCGATGAGGAGAATGAAGAAGAGCAAGAAGGAATGCTTCCTAAATTGGAGCTTGGAGAAAATATAGCTTATAAATCGATTAGCTCAAGAGAGCGTTTTACTAAGGCGCCTGCTCGATTTACTGAAGCAAGTTTAGTAAAAAAATTAGAAGAGCTTGGTATTGGTCGTCCTTCTACCTATGCTCCAACCATTTCTACTGTTCAACGTAGAGGTTATGTGGAGAAAGGAGACGATGAAGGTACACTTCGTTCATACCACTATATAGAGTTGTCTAATTCTGTAATCGAAACAAAAATTTTAGAAGAAAAAGCAGGTTCTAAAAAAGGGAAATTATGCCCTACCGATATAGGTATGGTTGTAAATGACTTTTTAGTGTCTAATTTCAATTCTGTATTAGACTACCATTTTACTGCAAATGTAGAAGCGGAGTTTGATGAAATTGCTGCTGGAGACAAGGAGTGGAATAAAATGCTTTTAGACTTCTATGGTGATTTTCACGCCAAGGTAGAAGATGTGAAAGAAAATGCTGATAGAGCTGTAGGTGAACGTCTTTTAGGACTGGATCCAAAAACGGGAATAAATATTTATGTTCGAATTGGTCGTTACGGTCCAATGGCTCAGTTAGGTGAAGGTTCAGAAGAAGAGAAACCTAAGTTTGCTAGTTTAAGAAAAGGTCAATCTATAGAGTCTATAACACTAGAAGAAGCCATCGATTTATTTAAACTTCCACGACAAGTAGGGCAGTTTGAGGAAAAGGTTGTTACTGTTGCCATAGGTCGTTTTGGTCCTTATGTGCGCCACGATAGCAAGTTTGTTTCTTTAGGTGAGCACGATCCAATGACTATTGAATTGGATGCTTGTATTGAGTTGATTGAAGCGAAAAGAAAGTCGGATGCTGAGAAGCATATCCATACTTTTGATGAAGAAGAACCTACTATTCAAGTGTTACACGGCCGTTGGGGACCTTATATAAAGGTTGAGAAAACCAACTATAAAATACCTAAGGATGTAGAGGCTGAAGATTTAGATAGAGCCCAGTGTTTAGTAATTATGGAAAATCAGCCTAAGAAAAAGGGTAAGGCTAAAGCCAAGCCTAAAGCAAAGGCTAAACCAAAAGCTAAACCAAAAGCTAAACCCAAGGCAAAAGCGAAGCCTAAAGCAAAAAAGAAATAATTCTAAAGAGTCTTCACGTAAGTGGAGACTTTTTTGGTTTACTTAGTACGCTACTATGAAAACGAAAATTCAAATAGATCAAAAAGTAATTGGTGGAGCTCTGCGGCTTTCTGGGTCTAAAAGTATATCTAATCGTTTACTAATAATACAGGCACTATCTGGATCTTTTACACCTCTAAAAAACGGTTCTACTTCGGAGGATACTTGCGTCTTACAAACAGCTCTTTCGAGTAGTAGTGCACTAATTGATATTGGTTTGGCGGGCACAGCAATGCGTTTTTTAACCGCTTTCTATGCGAGTAGAGGATCGGATATTGTACTTACTGGCTCTCCAAGGATGAAGGCTAGACCAATAGGTGATCTAGTCGATGCGCTACGCTTATTAGGGGCAGATATAACTTATATAGAAAACGAAGGCTTTCCTCCATTGAGGATTAAAGGTAGGCCACTAGATGGGGGCTGTATTTCAATGAACGCTTCTGTGTCTAGTCAGTTTATTACGGCATTATTACTCATCGCTCCTTATTTAAAAAATGGCCTACAACTACAGTTGAATTCCAATGTCTTATCAAAGCCTTATATAGACATGACTTTGGCGCTTATGAAACAACAAGGGGTGTCTTGTAAGTGGGAGGGACAAACAATTTCTGTTCCACCTGGGCAGTATAATAATGTGCCTGTAGAGGTGGAGTCTGACTGGTCTTCGATATCCTACTTATATGAAATTGTAGCACTTAGCGATTCCGCTGAAATAAGTGTTTCAAAAGTGGCTTCTAATTCTGTTCAAGGCGACCAAAAAGTGATGGAGTTCTATACATCTTTCGGTGTTTATTCTGAAATCCGTTCTGGGGTGCTAATATTGAGGAAAATTAAAGATTTTATTCTGCCCAAGTCTTTGAGTTTCGATTGTAAATCTACCCCAGATTTAGCACAAACTCTAGCAGCTACTGCATGTGGTTTAGGTGTAGATATAAAGCTTACTGGATTAAATAATTTACCGCTTAAAGAAACAAATCGTTTATTAGCTCTTAAAAATGAGCTTGAAAAGTGTGGAGCCTTGGTAGTCGTTACAAATAATGAGGTCTTAGAGGTATTTCCGAAAAGTGAATTCCCGAAAGTTGATTTAATGTTTGAAACTTACCATGACCATAGAATGGCATTGTGTTTAGCTCCTTTAGCGCTTAAAGCTAAGTCAGTTCTAATCGATGATTCTGCGGTGGTAAATAAATCCTATAAATCCTACTGGGAAGATTTGAAAAAGCTATCATTTAATTTAAATTTGTTAAATATTTAAAAAGCACAGATTATGAATTTTAGCGACATACTTACAGTAACATTAACACTATTTGCAGTAATAGATATTCTAGGTTCCATCCCTATTATTGTTGGGTTAAAGGCTAAAATGGGGCATGTTCAGTCCGAAAAGGCCACTCTGGTAGCCGGAGTTATCATGGTTCTTTTTCTCTTTTTGGGAGAACGAATTTTAAACCTAATTGGTATCGACGTGGCGTCTTTTGCTCTTGCTGGAGCCTTCGTAATATTCTTATTGGCTTTGGAGATGATTTTGAATGTTGAGCTTTTTAAATCTGACGAAGGAGACACTTCTGGATCTATAGTTCCAATTGCATTCCCTCTAATTGCAGGTTCTGGTACACTTACCACTTTAATTTCACTGCGATCTACTTATTCAATTAACGATATTATTGTAGGGGTTGTAATAAACTTACTCTTTGTTTATTTAGTACTAAAGTCTACAGGTAAAATTGAACGTTTACTGGGTAAAGGAGGGATTGATGTTTTGCGTAGAGTATTCGGTATTATTCTTTTAGCGATTGCTATAAAGTTAACTAAACTGCATATCGCTTTTTAATTTTTCCATTTTAGAAAGAGGGCTATCTCTAGTTTATGGCTACTGTTAATAATCTCATTTCCGGTTCCTATAAACGCACGGTCTTCATAATTAAGACAAATCACTTGTAGTCCAACTTTAATGTTATTCGAATTCTTTTTTTGAAAAGCAAGACTGTAAATACTTCCATTACCACTTAAAAATCGGGCGTTATAGAGTCCATAAAAATGAGGCGCTTGCCAATATACTGCTTCATTATTAGTATTGAAATAACTGGCCGATAGGCTGATTTTCATTTTTTTATTTAGGCTCTTCCAGTTAAAGTTCTCTTGTATGCTGCTGTTTATTTTTTGGTTTTCGAAAATGAAATACAGTTTACTACTCCATCTCAGTTGCGGGTTTAGTTGACTCTGATAGTGGCCACGAAGCTTTTGAATAGTGTTGGTTTGATTTGTTTTTTTGTATTGATATTGGCAGGTAAATTGGTTTTTTTCTGTATGTCTTCTTAGCTCTAAAAATGTCTTATTACCAGCGGGGTAGTGCGGGTTTTTGGATTGTAGTTGGGTAGATTTGAAGTTGTCAAAAGCAAGTTTAAAAGCCCATATAGAGTTGAGGTTATGTAAGAGTGCATAGTATATTCCTTTTTCATACGAATTGCTGAATGCTCTATAGTCCGAATTAAATGTATTGATCATAGTGGGTGCTCTATACCTGTATTGGGTAGTTATAAAGCTATTTCGCCCAATTGCAATATTCATTTTTTGTAGTATCGCTATGTCTTGCCAATCCTGATTTGCCATTTCGCCAGCAATATGAATATTATAGAAGTGTTTACTATAAGAGATGCTTTGGAGAAACTTTGTTTCTGTGTTGAAACTGGTGTTGTAGACAATTCCTGCCCAGCTTATATGCCTTCCCTCCCTTTTGTTAGTGAGTGACAATCCTACTAATTTCTCCTTGTTGGTTTTGTAGTGGTCTAATTCGTGTTTCGTTCGGAATAAGCCTGTCTTGTCATAACTCTTTGCTCCACTCGCTTTTCTGAACGATGAAAATAGCTGTATTGATGATTGTGATAAATCCCATTTTACAGCTAAGCCATTAAAATAATTATACTCCTTTGGACTAGTGCTAGGTTTTATAAAGGTATTTGCCGTGTGGCTTAGAAAATAAGGGTTGTTTATTCGATACCTAGTATCAATTAGTAAACCTTCTCCTATGCTAAGATCGTATTTGCCAAATAGAATTTGTTTTTTTTCGTCTAAGTATTGGACGCTGAATCCTAGGTTGTTAATTCTCCGTTGACTGTAAATCATTGGTTCTCCCAGATCTTTCTCTAGGAAAGTCCCAACTTTCCAATTGCTTCTAAACTCTTGTCGATATTTAAAGTTTATTTTTAGTGCACTCCCCAAGTACTCTTTATTACTTATTCCTCTTCTTAATGGAGCTTCACTCTGTAGTCCTGTATATATATTAGTAGAATTGGGTTTTGTTGTTTTTGTAGTCCTGTTGTTCGTAATAAATATCCGTATGCGTCTTAGGCTAGTTATCGAGATGTCTAGCTTTTGTAATTCAAAAATGGAACTTAGCTGATTTTGCCTACAATAGTCTTGTATTAAGGTAATTTCATTTTTTGTAAGTAGCTGTAAATGTGTTAGTAAGTGTAGCTGTTGTTTTTTGTTTAAGTTAATAGGGTTTTGAGAATAGTAGTCCCAAACTTCGTTTAGTTCTTCTGCATTCAGTTCTTCGTTATAACTTTCTATATACTGCCATTGAATTGTGTAGTCCTGGGCTTTCAATACTATAGAATAGCAGCCAGTGATAATCCATAATATGAATAGCCGTTTATTCATTGCTTACACTGTAAAGAATTATTAGACTTGTAGATCTCCTAAATTCATATTGTGTATACTGGCTGAAAATTTGGAAATTATTTTGTGTATACCCCAGGGTAAAACCAATTTGAGTAGGTTTTATTCCTTGAGAAATTCCAAGGCTAAATTTATTTTGATAGTTATAGGTTAGTTTGTGATGAGCTACTATGCTATGCTGTTGAGATACTGCAATAGTGAGTTGCGAAGACAGATTTTTATTCCATAAATAAAACGGACTTATAAGCATTTTACTTTCCAGGTCCTTGTTGAGGTATTCTGCATTTAGAGGGTTTACCAGTTTAAGTAATAGAGTAAATCGCTCTTGAGAGATGCTACAATCTATATCTATACTTATTGCATTATAGTTTACAGATTGGGTAATATACAGGTGGTGGTAGTTTATGCTCGCAGCCAAATTTATGCTGCTGCTGAGTTGGTGTTGCATGCTCGTGCTAAGACGTGTTTCTTTAAAGTTTTTATAACCGTACTGTGTTAGTGAGCTGAGGAAGTACTTGTTTTTAAGTTTGTAAATAGCACCAACTTCACTTTCATACAATCCAATCTTGCTATTTATAGCGTTTAGTTTTGAGTAGAATAGAGTGCTCTCTGTAGCTTTACTTAGATTAGGGTTTATTATTCTATTTCCTAATATATTTGTTTGCTGGGCACGTAAATTTAATCCGATACTCAAACCTATAAGAAGTATAATTTTCATAGGTCAATTATTAAATTATTGTATAGGTAATCTTGTTATATTATTGATTTGTATATCATTATAGCTATTAAAAGTACAAAAAATACTTATCTACTTCTTTCATGACTTAAAGCTTCTTGCTTTTTTTATATTTAGGGCATGGAAATAAACCAATATTTTGAAGCGTATAATCCCAAAAGAGATCCTCATCTGCCTGAAAAATTAAATTCATTTATAGATTTTTATGTAGCTACAGATGAATTTGACTGTTCAGCTTATGATTTAGTTATTATAGGAGTGCAAGAGGGGCGTCTTTCATTAAAGAATGATGCTTGTGCTTTTGCGCCAGATGAAATTCGTGAAGAATTATATAAATTATACAAAGGTGATTGGTCCTTGAGAGTTTTAGATTTAGGAAATCTTAAGCTTGGAGCTACCGTACAGGATACTTATACGGCCCTAAAAGAAATTAGTAGCTACTTTGCAGATAAGAAGAAAAAATTAGTGGTTTTAGGTGGCGGGCACGATTTGATTAAACCCATTTTCGATGCCTATTCTATTCAGCGAGAACCTTTAAGTTTTGCCTCAGCTGATGCTTATTTAGATTTTCAAGATGCAGGAAATTACAATTCAAAATCCTTTGTGTCGGAATTGGTCTCTAAGCCCAAATCTCTATTGTCTAAGTATACCTTGCTGGCTTATCAGAGCTATTTGTGTTCACCTAAAGAAGTAAGTCTACTTAAGGATATGGATTTTACTTTAGTGCGTTTAGGAGATTTTAATGCTGATTATGCAGAGGTTGAACCCTATATAAGGGATTTAGATCATTTGAGTATTGATTTGTCGGTTGTTAAGACAGCCGATGCTCCTGCAAATTTCTACACCTCTCCTAATGGACTTTCTGCAGAAGGCTTATGCGTGCTTTGTAGGTATGCAGGAATGAGTGCTAATTTGAAGAGTATTTTGTTTTCTGAGCTAAATTCTAGTTTGGATAGAAAAAGCCAAAGTGCTAAAGTTTTTGCCCAATCCATTTGGTACTTTATGGAAGGCTTAGACCTCCGATATGACGATTTTCCGGAATTGAGTACTCATAATTTTAAAAAATTTCATGTAAGTACCAGCTTTTCTGATCTGGTGTTTTATAAAAGTAGTTCTTCTGCTCGGTGGTGGGTGGAGTCACCTAGAGAATCTTTGGTTTCTAAAATTTCTCTACTTCCCTGTTCTGTAAATGACTATAATAAAGCAGTTCAGGGGGTTCTGACCGAACGACTATCAAGTCAATTAAAGTTCTAGAACGTGGCATAAGATTTGCTTCTTTGGGAAGTCTAAATAAAGCGAGTGTGAAGGTTGTCAATTTAAATCAATTAGATTTTGATTTTTTTTCTATCTTTAGCCCTCTCAATTAAGGTGCGACGAACAGATTATGCATTGTATGAAAAAGATTTTAGTACTGTTTTTTGTGTTACTAAGTGGTTTAGCTAAAGCTCAGCAAGACCCACAGTTTTCACTAAACATGTTTAACATATACTCGGTAAATCCCGCTTTTTCGGGGTCTTACGATCAATTTAACGCCTTGGCTATTCACCGTAATCAATGGGTGGGATTTGATGGTGGCGCTCCTACAACTCAACATGTGAGTATAGAAGCACCTGTCTATTTCTTACACGGGGGTGCAGGGATAAGTTTACTCAACGATAGGGTAGGTAACGAATATACCAGAGGAGTAAGTTTGTCTTATGCTTATCAAACAAAACTTTCTAAGAAATCCGAGCTAGGTATAGGTTTTAATCTAGGCTTTATTGATGTAGGTGTAGATGGTGAGTGGTTAGCTCCCGATGGATCTACCGGAGGTACCGACCCATTGATCCCAGAGAGTGGAACTAACGATGTAGTTGCAGATTTAGGTCTGGGACTATACTACAGGTTAAAAGAGTTTTATATTGGATACTCTGTTACACATTTAAATGAGCCAACAGCTGTTTATAGTGATAATTCAAGAGATTTTAATTTTAAGAAACACCATTACCTAACCTTAGGTTGGCAGAATAGAGTAAATAGTGAACTGGTTTTACTTCCTTCCATGCATGTAAAATCGGATCAAGTTTCAACGCAAATAGACTTTAACCTAAACGCCACTTATGGTGAGCATTTATGGGGTGGTATTACATATAGATTAGACGATGCAGTAGTGCTAATAGCAGGGTATAATATTAACAAAAACCTTAAGTTTGGCTATGCATACGATATTACAACTTCAGACCTAAAGTCGGAGTCTAGTGGTTCACACGAAATTTTATTACGTTATTCATTTAAAATGCATCCGAGAGGAAAGATCCCGACGCATTATAGGAATATCAGATACAATTAATTTGAATTACTTATTTAAGTAAACTGTAGGAAAAACAACAAAAATGAGAAAGATACTTTTAATTGGTGCAATTGCAGCTGCTGTGTTAAGTAGTTGTGGTACTTCATCGCGAGGTGAGCTAGTTGGTGTTCAGGAATTAACCGAGTTTTACCCATCCGACCCTTACGGAATGGTATTTATCCCTCGTGGTACATTTACTATGGGTGCTAATGACGGTGATGTGCCTTACGCACATACCACACCGAAAAAATTAGTTACCATGCACGCTTTCCATATGGATCAAACCGAGATCACAAACAACGAGTATCGTCAGTTTGTTCACTGGGTTAGAGATTCTATCGCTAGAACTCTTCTTGCTGAAGCTATGGTAGAAGGTTACGAGTATATTGAAGAGACTGCTGATGGTGAGTTTCTTGAAAATCCATACCTAAACTGGGAAGTGCCATTAGATTGGTCTAGTAAAGATGAAGAAATTCAAATGGTATTGGAAGAAATGTTCCTTCCTTTAGAAGATAGAATTATGGGTCGTAAGGAATTCGATTCTCGTTCTTGGAGCCATAACTATACATGGGTTGATAAATCTCCTGCAGCACAAAAAGCAAATAGATTTGATCCTGAAACTAAAACTTATAGAGAAGGGTTTTCTCGTCAGAACTTAGTTCACCAAAATGAGGTGTATGTTTACCCAGATACCTTGGCTTGGATGCACGATTTCTCGTATACCTTTAATGAGCCTATGTTCGATACTTATTTCTGGCACCCTGCTTATGGAGAGTACCCTGTAACTGGAGTAAACTGGGAACAAGCTACAGCGTTCTGTAATTGGAGAACAAACATGCGTTTAGACCAATTGTCTAACTACCAACAGAAATACGAAACAGAATTCCGTTTACCTACAGAAGTTGAGTGGGAATACGCTGCTCGTGGAGGAAAGGATAATCAAATTTACCCTTGGGGTGGACCTTACTCTCGTAACAGTAAAGGTTGTTTCTTAGCTAACTTTAAGCCAATTAGAGGTAATTATATTGCAGATGGATATGCTTTTACATCTCCTTCAGTTTCTTATTGGGCAAACGATTACGGTTTATACAATATGTCTGGGAATGTGTCTGAATGGAGTTCAACTCCTTTCGAGCCTTCAGCTTCACTATTTGTATCTGATATGAATCCTTATTATACATATGATGCAGCAGATAATGCACATCCAATGTTAAAAAGAAAAGTAGTTAAGGGTGGTTCATGGAAAGACGTAGGTGCTTTCTTACAAGTAGCTGCTAAAGATTACGAATACCAAGACACTTCTAAATGTTATATTGGTTTCCGTTGTGTAAAAACTTACGCAGGTGTTGAAACAATTAACTTCGGATACTAATAATTACAAATTACAAACGCACAAGATATGAGCTTTTTAGAATCAAAAAAAGGAAAGAATTTTATGGCTAAACTCTACGGTATTGGAGCTGCTGTAGTAATTTTAGGTGCCTTATTCAAAATTCAACACTGGACTGGTGCCGATGAGATGTTGATTGTAGGTTTAGGAACTGAAGCAATTATATTTTTCTTCTCTGCTTTTGAGAAACCACATGCAGAGTACGATTGGTCTTTAGTATACCCAGAATTAGCTGGAATGAACGATGATAATTTAAGCCCTGTAAAAGAGCTAGATAATATGCTTGAAAAAGCTAAAGTTGATGGCGAACTTATAAAGAGCTTAGGTGAAGGTTTACGCAAAGTTAATAAGGCAGCTAACGGTATTGGTTCGGTAACCGATATTGCTGACAGTACACAAGAGTACAGCAAGCAAGTTTCTGCAGCTGCTAAGAAGCTAGGTAATATTAACGATTTATACGAAGCTCAAATTGCTTCTTCTAATGAACAAACAGAAGCTACTCGTAGAATGGCTTCTAATATGACTGCTTCTTTAGATAATGCACAACAAATGCAAATCGAATTAGAGTTGTTAAGTAAAAACTTAAATGCATTAAATGGCGTTTACGGAAATATGCTTAACGCGATGAATTACAACAAATAATCTGTTATTAATTCGTAAGATTTAGAAAGTATGGCAGGAGGTAATTTATCACCAAGGCAAAAAATGATTAACATGATGTATCTCGTGTTAACTGCATTATTAGCCCTCAACGTATCAAAGGATATCTTAAAAGCTTTTCAAAAGGTTGAAGGTTCTTTGAGTCAAGCGGTGCAAAATATAGGTGTACAAAACAACTTAATGTATTCTGAGTTCCAAAAAGCTGCAGAAAATAACCCACTAAAAGTTGGTATGTGGAAAGACTTAGCTTTCGACATTAAAGACGATGCCGAGGGTTTGAGAAAATACATTGGTGCTTTAAAAGATTCTTTGATTATTAAAACGGGTGGTTTTGATGAAGAAGGACATCTAGTAGGGATGGACAACCTTGAAAAGGTGGCCAACGAAATGTTGAAAAAACCAAAAAAAGGGGAGCTTCTGAAACTAGAAATCGAAAAATACAGAGATTATATGCTCAGTATTGAAGGTGTTTCTGAAAATGAAGATTTATCAACTCTTATACAAACGACTTTTAACGTAGATGACATTGCCCATAAAGGACAGTCAATTACATGGGAGCAAGATAGATTTGATCATTACCCACTAATTGCGGTACTTACCTTCCTAACACAAATTCAAGGTGATGTTGTAAACATCGAATCTAAAGTGGTTGATTATTTAAGAAGCAATATTGGGGCTGATGATATGAAGTTCTCTACTGTTGCAGCTCAGGTAATTTCTCCTAAAAATTATGTAATGGAAGGCGATAGCTTTAAAGCTAGTATTTCTATTGCAGCTTACGATGACTCTCAGTCACCAACTATTATTGTTACTGACGTATTCATTAATGATACTTTACCAGACTATAGTCAAGCTGATACTATTCATAATGTTGTAGATGGTAAGGGTATGTATAGTATACCCGCAAGAGGAATTGGTGTGCAAAAGCGCGCAGCTAAAATTCTTTTAGCGACCGAAACAGGTGTTAAAGAATACGAAGAGATTTTTGAATATCAGGTAGCTAAGCCTATGGCTGTAGTATCGCCTACTAAAATGAATGTATTTTATAGAGGTGTACCTAATCCAATAGAGATTTCTGTTCCTGGTTATTCGCCTGAAGATCTTACGGTTTCGGGTACAAACGTTACTCTCAAGAGAATTAAGCCTGGTCAGTATGAAGCTACAGTTCGCGATAAGGCTAAAGGTGATTCAAAAATTACTGTGAAAGCTAATGGTAGAACTATTGGTAAGCCAATTGAGTTTAGACTAAAAAGAATTCCTTCACCTTCTGCTAGCATTAACGGGAAAAAGGAAGGAGTTATGTCTAAGGGTAAATTAAGTAAAGCGCAAGGTATTGCAGCTACACTACCAAATTTTCCATTCGATCTTAAGTATACTGTTCAATCTTTCGACGTACGTTTAACAGACGGAGAGTATACCAAGACTATAAAAGTAAAAGGAAATAAGTTTACGGCAGAAGTTAAAGAAAAGATCTTAAAACTTAAGCCTGGTTCCGACATCTCATTTACAAATATTAGGGCTAAGGGCCCTGATGGACGTAAGCCATGTGGTGCAATAATTTTGACAGTACAGTAATTTAAATACGCAACGAACATGAAAATCTTTAAGGTTGCCTTTACAGGATTAGTTTTATTAGCAGGGTCTTTTACCTTCGCTCAGACCAATGTATTGGATTATAATCCGAATGCTAGTGCTCTAGATGGACACGCTTTTGTAAAGCACCACGACTATCAAAATAGAGTATTAGACTATCCATTCGTAAGAGAAGACGATATTCTTTGGTCTAAAACATACATCCAACGTTTGGATCTAAGACAAAGAAAAAATCATCCTTTATATTTCCCTACTTACCCTGTTAAAACTGGTGGTGGTGAAGTTAGAATGAATCTCGCAGCTAATCTTTTAAAAGCAGTTCTAGAAGATCAGTCATTAACGGCTTATGATTCAGAGTACTTTGACGAAGTTGTTACTTTAGAAAAAGTTCAAAAAATGCTTTTCGCTATCGATACTGTAGAATATGAAGATATTGATACTGGTGAGTTGGTTAGTGAAATCGATACTATTAGAGTTGAAAGTAAAGACATTAAAGAATATTTGATTATTGAAGATCGGTTCTTTGATAAGAAGAGATCTGTTATTGATGTTCGTATTCTTGGACTATGCCCTGTTGCAGAAATCATGAATAAGGAAACTTTAGAAATCGAAAAAGTAAAGTTATTCTGGGTATGGCTTCCTGAAGCTCGTCAGTTGTTGGCAAATTCTACCGTATTTAATACACATAACAACGTTGAAAGACTTACTTATGATGAGTTCTTACACAAGCGTTTATTCACTTCGGTAATTACTAAGGAAACCAACTTATACGATAGAGCAATTTTTGAATATAAGAAAGACAGAATGCACCAACTGCTAGAAGCAGATCGCATTAAAAATGATATCCGTAATACGGAATCTGATCTTTGGGAATACTAGAAATTCTTACTTAAAAATTTAAAAGCTCCCACTGGGAGCTTTTTTCTTATGAAGCAATTTGATTATATCGTAGTTGGTCAGGGTTTAGCTGGAACAACACTTACCTTTCGTTTAAAGCAAGCTGGTTATTCTGTTCTTGTAGTCGACAAACACCGCGAGGTTACCTCCTCTAAAGTGGCTCCAGGAGCCTATAACCCCATGGTATTAAAACGTTTTACACCATGTTGGATGATCGACCAGCAATTAGAGCCTCTTTATGATTTTATTACTGCCTTCGAAAAACAATTTAATGTAGCAATACACGAGCCTATAAAACTATTAAGGCTCTTTAAGTCTGTGCAAGAACAGAATTTATGGATGGAGAAGTCTGAGAAAAACACTCTTTCTAGTTTCATGAATCCTAACTTCATAAAGAACAACAATTCGCAAATTTTAGCCCCTTTAGGTTTTGGAGAAGTACAACATTCTGGCCGAGTTAAGCTGCCTAAAATGATAGCCACTTTCAGAAAATTCCTTATTGGCGAAAATTCTTTATTAGATGAGGAGTTTGACTTTTCATCTCTTAGCTATACCGATGATGCCGTTATTTATAAATCGAATTTTGTAAAAAAGATTGTTTTTTGTGAAGGACACCGTTTAAGCTTAAATCCCTTATTCAATTATTTACCTTTAATGCGTACCAAAGGAGAACTTCTAACGGTACGAATGAAAGGATTAAATCTTAAAGAACACTTAAAAAGTAGTGTGTCTATATTACCACTGGGTAATGATTTGTATAAAGTAGGTGCTACTTTTAACTGGGACGATAAAGACGAGGTTTGTACTGATGAGGCAAAAAAAGATTTATTGAAAAGACTTTCAAGTTTTGTAAATTCACCTGTAGAAATTGTTAAACACGAAGCTGGATTACGCCCAACTGTAAAAGACCGAAGAGCACTCATAGGTCAGCATCCAAAGCACAAAAATGTGTATGTTTTTAATGGCTTGGGCGCTAGAGGTTTACTTATAACACCTCTTCTATCACTTGAGTTTGTAGATTATTTAGCAAAGGGCATTCCTTTTAATTCAGAAGTAAATATTAACCGATACCAAGACCTTTACCCATGTTAACATTACAAAATATAGGCGTTCAATTTGGGGGAGAAATTCTATTCGATGACCTTAACTTTATGGTTAATAAGGGCGATAGAATAGGGCTTGTAGGGAAAAATGGAGCAGGTAAATCTACCCTTTTGAAAATCATATTTTCGCAATCAGGTTTTACAAGTGGCTCCGTGAGCCTACAAAAGGAAAAAATAATAGGTTACCTTTCTCAAGATATAGATTTTGAATCTGGTTGTACTGTACTTGAAGAGTCGGAAAAAGCATTTCCAAGAATAAAATTTTTACAAAAGGAACTGCTTTTTATTCAAGAAGAATTAGTCTCTAGAACAGATTACGAATCAAATTCCTACCTAGAATTAATTAATAAATCAACGGAGTTTGAACACGAACTCAATCTAATAGGAGGGTATACCTTTCATTCGAATATTGAAAAGGTCCTTTTTGGATTAGGATTTAAGCCTGAGGATTTAGGGAATAAGACAGAAACTTTTAGTGGTGGTTGGCGTATGCGTATAGAACTCGCTAAAGTACTACTGAGTAATCCAGATATTTTACTCCTCGATGAGCCTACAAATCACTTAGACATTGAATCTATTGTATGGTTAGAAAACTTTTTGAAATCCTATAGTGGAGCCGTTCTATTGGTGTCTCACGATAGAGCATTTTTAGATCAAGTTACCAATAGAACGATAGAAATTGCAAATGCTAAGGTTTACGATTATAAGGCGCCCTACACCAAATATTTAATGTTAAGATCTGAGCGTATAGAGCAACAGTTGTCGGTGCAGAAAAATCAAGAAAAAGAAATTAAACGTACGGAGGACCTCATAGATAAGTTCCGATATAAAGCTAGTAAAGCTGCATTTGCTCAGAGTTTGATTAAGAAACTCGACAAAATGGACCGTATAGAGGTGGATAATAACAACCTTAAAAAAATGCATTTTTCTTTCCCTATGTCTAAGCCTTCCGGGAAAATAGTTTTGGAAATCAATGGTCTATCTAAGTCCTACGAAACTAAAGAGATTATCTCTAATTTAGATATGGAGATTGCTCGAGGAGATCAATTGGCTTTTGTGGGGCAGAACGGGCAGGGAAAGACCACCTTATTAAAATGTATTTTAGGCCACACCGATTTTTCTGGAGCTATAAAAGAAGGACATAACGTAGATCTTAGTTATTTTGCTCAAAATCAAGCGGAGTTATTAGATTCTAGTAAAACAGTACTCAGCGTTATTGAAGACGTTGCAGACGATGCCTTACGCCCGAAATCTAGAGATATGCTAGGGTCGTTTTTATTCTCTGGTGAAGATGTAGATAAAAAAGTAAGTGTTTTATCTGGTGGTGAACGTTCCAGGTTAGCTCTTTGTAAAATGCTACTTCAAAGTTCTAATTTATTAGTCTTAGATGAACCTACAAATCACTTAGATATAAGTTCTAAAGAGGTCCTTAAAGCGGCTTTAAAAGCATATAAAGGCACTTTGATAATCGTGTCTCACGATAGAGATTTCTTAGCAGGTTTGACCAATAAGGTAGTCGAATTCCGCGATGGATTTATAAAAACCCATATCGGAGATATCAATGACTATCTAGGATTTAGAAAAATAGAATCTATGCGTGAGCTTGAGCGAAGGACTAAAATTGCTGAAACTCCAGTAATTGTACCCTTAGCGAAGATAGATAGAAAGGCATTAGATAAGGAAATAAAGAAAGCATCCAATCAGTTGTCTAAAGTAGAACGTCAAATTTCAGATCTAGAGGATGAAATTGCAGCTAAAGACAAAGATCTAGCAGATCCTATAAAAAGCGTATCCTTATTGGCAGATGAAGCTTTCTTTAAAGACTACCAGAACTCTAAAGACTCCTTAGATACATTAATGGAATCGTGGGGTGACTTAGAAATTCAACTGGAAGAACTACTTGCACAAAGACCTTAAGTTATGGATTCATTATAAACGAAAAAAGCGCCAATCGGCGCTTTTTTCGTTTACTTTATTTTTTTCTCTACACTTGCATCATTGTATAAATAGATGAGTGTTGTTCCAGGTCTTGAATCTTCTGGATTTATCTCCTGACCTAAGAGGTTCACTACTTTTACTAAGCTTCTTATATCGTTGGGATGCATTTCTGGTTCCATGTCTATCACCCATTGCGGTATCGTTTCACTAATACTTAGTCTTTCACCCATGCTATTTGGGAAGAAATAATTAGGTATTGCACCGTCAGTTTTTATTTGGTAACCCTGTCCAGGGATAAGATCGCCAATCCCATTGAAACCAAATTCTGGCCAATACACTTCGGCGTTATTATTTTTAACAATCAAAATTTGTGAAGAAATAGCCTCTAGTGTAGCTACAACATCTTGCTGTTCTTTTCTAGTATAACCTATATTATTCCAGCCGTCCATAATCTCGATATAGATAGGCTCTTCTAATTCTGCTATTTGTACTAGGTAACCATTCTCTAATTGGTTAAAACTTTCTATTGTATTATTTAGGATTGTAGTCGCTTCTATTTGAGCTTGATTTGCAGCTTCAATGGTGTTGTTTAGTTCTTCTGCTGCAACCGCAGCTGCTTGTTCTGCATTTACTTGCGCATTGTTAAGTTCTTCTTGCGCTATAGCAGCAGCAATATCGGCTTCAGAGATAGTCGTTTCTAATAGGGTCTCTAAGTTTAATGTATTCAAATTAGCGTTATCTAAATTAGCTTGTAACTCTTGGGAGTTTTCAACTTCATTAATAAAAGCTGCTTGCCAACTCGTAGTACATGCTCCTTCCAAGCTACAAAATGCATTAGTATCGAACTCAACAAAATGATCATCTATACAGCCAGGTAGGCCAAAACACGATCCATCTTCTTGTTCTGCATCAGCATTAAAGTTACAATAGTCCGAGTCCATACATCCATAAATAGTAACATTAAAATCTATGTCTGTTACTACAAACAAGCCATTTGTTGTGTACGAAGGAAACTCTGGGCTTATATTAAAAGCCATTACATTTCCCTGCTCGTTGATCACAGCAAATATGAGCTCATTATCTCCAGCTAAAAGTCCATCTAATTCATTTGTTGAGGCATCGTCTCCCCACAAAGCCATACTAAAGAAGTTGGCTTGTATTACGGTTAAACCTACACACTCTGTAAGCTGTCCATCCATGTTAAGGTCAGTAAATGCGGCAATAGTTTTGCCTTCTAGTCCATAACTAGTACTCAATTGAAAGCCTATTGTCATATTCGCACCCGTATTAGCTGGATTTATGAAGTGGCTGGTGTTTACCCCTAAGTTGGAAGTTTCTTTAGTACAAGATCCATCATCACATCCTGCAGTGTAACCTTGGTGGTAGTATTCGGTAAAAGTGTCGTCAGTACAACCAGGAAGTGTACACGATTCATCGTCTATAGTAGCATTTTGTGTGTAGTTACATGCGAGTTCATCCATACAACCATTTAAGTAGCAGCTACCATCATCATCTGTTGCCTGCACATTAAAATTTTCTGCCCAGATAGAGGTACAGCCAAATACACAAAATGAGCTGATAATAGGAGCATTATTTTGTACGGCTAAACCATTGGTGTGATAGGTAATTGGACTAGCCATTTCGATGGAATAGATATCTCCGCCATCAATTAATTGGAAGCTTATTAATTCATTCGCAACCGCACCATCGATTTCTTCTGTTTGTGTGTCATCACCCCAGATAGCGATTGTTGTTTGCGGTAAGCCATCTATGGGAGAAGAGCCTAGGACCTCTCCAGAGCTCGATAAAGCAAGAAGATAAGCGTCAGGGTTGTCGTAATTTAATGCGTTCAGGAAATTGCCAGTTAGCATGATGGTCATATTACTTCCTGTATTTCCTATATATGGGCTAGGTAAATCGCACTGCGCATTTGAAAGGATAGGAAATGAAATGAACAAAATAAAGGAAAGTATGCTTTTCATTAGTCTGAGGGATTATAGATTTAAAAGCCAGGTAATTGCAAAAATCGAGCCATACAAATAAGTTATTTGGCCTTGAGTAAATGGATACTTACAGTAGCTTTTTCGCGATTAGGGAATGTAGTTGTGTATTTTTCTACAGGTTTTAAGTCAGCGAATTTAGCTGCGTTTAAAAAACTTTCCAATTCAATTATATACTGATCGGTATAGCCATGTGTAGCGTCGTATGGCGTGCTCAAACTCGTTCCTATGTTCTTAGAAGCTATACTTGTGGGTATAGAGTGGAGTTCAACTATTAATAGTCCATATTTTTTTAAATAGGGCGTCCATGCTTTAAGGTGGTTACTCAAATTTTGAAATAATTCGTTATTGGGTATTCGTCTACCTCGATAAGCAAAAGCACCCTCCGAGAGGCATTCTAAATCGGTAGATTTAGGTTTGGAATAAATTCTGTTATGATCTAAAAAGGTGCGTGTATTTAAGAGGTCTCCCAATTCAATTTGATGTTTTTTTAACAGCATTTCAGCTAGTGAACTGGGGTCGCTGATATCTCCGAATTCTACTTCTGCCCAGATATCTGCTTTATCCATATTTTTTTTTGTAGCTATTCGAGCTTTTTTATTATAATCTACTCCAACTATAAATAATGGGTGTTTTTGTAGTAGTGGCCCTCTAGCTGTTTTTGTATAAATAACATCGAAAACATGTTCTATAAAAGTACCATCTCCACAGCCCACGTCAATAATTCCCTTTGGTTGTGCTTCTATAGGTTTGTTAAATAATTCTACGATTATTTCATCCACCTTTTTGAAATAGGTTTTATGAGCTCCTCCGCTCCCCCAAACATTCATATATCTATACACGTGACTTTCATGACCGTATTTATCTTTTTCCCATAATTTATTTGGATCTCCTTTAAGAAGTGTTTCCAGATTTGCGAAGGTGGGTAAGTAGGAGATTGTTACTCCATAGGCACTGGCTCTTTTAATGAAGTAAAGTCCTTTTGAATTTAGCTTAATTGTGTTTTCTGTACTTATAATAAACCCACAGTCATTGAGTATTTCAATAAACCAGTTAAATACCTCGTTTGGGATTTTAAATGCTTGTGCGCTAAGTGAGCTGTGGAGATTTAGTTTTTGAATTTCGCCGTTTATTCCAAGTGCAACTAGCATAGGTCCTAGTAAAATCCCTTCCATATGTATAGCCATACGATTAGCGATTTTGTTTTGGTTAGTAGATTTAAATTCTTTTAGGCTTGTCAATGCATCCCTAAGTTGCGAAATATTTGTGTCCTCAGAGATAATTGTACGCGGTCTTACGGTAGCGTTTTTTTGTAATTCATAAAATGGTTCATAATATTTAATGAGTTCAAAGGCTTTTTGTCCTTCTTCCTTTAACTCTATATAAATTTCATCTGTTGTATTGTCTACCTGTCTGTTTAAATAATTTTGCGAGGCCAATATCCTCAATGCCACATTTAAATACCCTTCATTAGCTGCAAGTTCAGTATTTATTTCACTTAATTTCCACTTTTTTTTAGTGTCAAATAGTTCAATAAACTTCATCTTTTTTAAGGTGCATATTGTAGGTATAAGAGCCCATCCATCTAAGTGAAGGAATATTTTTCTTCGAATAGTATCCCTATCTATTTTTGTTATAAGTGTTTCCATAATGTTTTAAAATAAAAAAAGCCCTCCATATTTATGGAAGGCTTGAAATTAATAGATATATACAATTTACCTCCCGATTAGGAAGTACAACAGTAGTTTGTATTTTTATAGTTTTTCACTTTTTAAATGTAGAAAATATAAATCGATTTAAAAATTCTTCCACAAAAAAAAGCGGCTTTCGCCGTTTCTCTTATTTTTTTCTGAAGTATATTCTAATTGGAACTCCTTGTAGATTGTACATTTCTCTCATTTTATTTTCTATAAATCGCTTGTATGGATCTTTTACATACTGCGGTAAATTACAGAAAAAAGCAAAGGTAGGAACTCGTGTAGGTATTTGAGTGATGTATTTAATTCTCACATATTTCCCCTTGTACGAAGGAGGAGGAGTAGATTCTGTTATTGGTAAGAACCTATTGTTCAACTCTGAAGTTGAAATTTTTGTATTCATTCTATCGTATACTTCTACAGCCATTTCTACAGCTTTAAAAATACGCTGTTTTGTGGTGGCAGAAATAAATATGATTGGATAGTCGGTAAAAGGCGCCGTTTTTTCGTAAATCATCTTGCGGTAGCGCTCCATGGTCATGGTTTCTTTGTTCTCAACCAAATCCCATTTATTTACCAAGACTACAATTCCCTTATTGTTTTTCTCTGCTAAGTGGAAGATATTTAAGTCTTGTGCGTCAAAACCAATAGTTGCATCTACCATAACAATACACACATCACTATGTTCTATAGCGCGAATTGATCTCATCACAGAGTAAAATTCCAGGTTTTCGTGAACCTTAGCTTTCTTTCTGAGTCCAGCAGTATCTACTAAGGTAAATTCATTACCAAACTGATTGTAGTGCGTATCTATAGAGTCTCGTGTAGTACCAGCAATATCGGTTACTATATTCTTGTTTTGACCCATTAGTGCATTTACCAAAGAAGACTTCCCAGCATTAGGACGTCCTACAATAGCAAACTTAGGAAGCTCATTTTCATCAAGCTCATCTTCTTTTTCGAAAGAAGCAACCAATGCATCAAGTAACTCGCCAGTACCACTACCATTAATAGACGATAAAGGGTAGTATTCTCCTAGTCCTAAATTGTAAAACTCCATAGCAGCATCCATTCTCATGGCGTTATCTACTTTGTTTACAACTACAAAAACGGGCTTGTCTGTTCTGTGAAGTATCCTTGCTACATCCATGTCTAAATCAGTAGTCCCTGTTTCAACATCAACAACAAAAATTATCTGACTAGCTTCTTCAATAGCAATTTTCACTTGCTTGCGAATTTCACCTTCAAACACATCTTCAGATCCTGTTATATACCCTCCAGTATCTATGACAGTAAAATCTCTACCGTTCCAGTCTGAAGTTCCGTAATGACGGTCTCTTGTAACTCCACTAACGGAGTCAACAATCGCTTGACGTCTTTGTGTAAAGCGATTAAATAACGTAGACTTCCCAACGTTAGGACGACCTACTATGGCAACTATATTCCCCATTTTGTGCTTATGTATGGTAACCGAAACGCTTCAAATCTTGATCGTTGTCGCGCCAGTTCTTTATTACTTTAACAAATAATTCTAAAAATACCTTCTTGCCGAAGAATACTTCTAAGTCTTTACGAGCCTGAGTTCCTACTTTTTTCAAAGCCTTACCTTGATGCCCTATAATAATACCTTTCTGTGTTTCTCGAGCTACGTTAATAATAGCACCGATGCGGATAATAGTTTCTTCTTCCTTAAAAGTTTCTACCACTACCTCAACCGAATAAGGGATTTCCTTTTGATAGTTTAAGAGAATTTTCTCTCTAATAATTTCCGAAACAAAGAAGCGTTCTGGTTTGTCTGTTAAAGCGTCTTTAGGGAAGTAAGGAGTCCCTTCGGGAAGTAGATCCGTTATCTCCCCCATTATTTGCTCTACACCAAATCCTTCTATTGCCGAAATAGGTAAAATTTTAGCCAAAGGTAATTGCTCTTTCCAGTGGTCTATCGCTTTTTCTACTCCAGCCTGATCAGAATTGTCAATTTTGTTAATTAACAATAGTATCGGAATACTCGTTGTTTTTAGTCGCTCAAAGAAACTAGCATCTTTTAGTGCTTTTTCTCCTATTTCAACCATATACAAAAACACATCTGCATCTTGGAATGCCGATTTCACAAACTTCATCATACTCGATTGAAGGTTGTAGTGTGGTTGTATCACTCCTGGGGTATCAGAAAAGACAATCTGATAGTCCTCTTCATTTACCACCCCTAGAATACGGTGTCTTGTAGTTTGTGCTTTCGAAGTGATAATAGATAATTTCTCACCTACCAATTTATTCATCAAAGTAGATTTCCCCACATTTGGGTTCCCGATGATGTTCACAAAGCCTGATTTGTATTTTTTTTCTTCCATTGCGGCTGCAAAGATACGTTAAATTAAAGAGCAAAATCTTATTTATTTCCCATTATTACTTATGCTTCTAATGTTTATTTCAAGACTCTTCATCTGATAAACAGCGGCTTAGGAAAAAGATTAATATATTAATGAAATAGGCTTGTTTTATTGAAAGTCTTTGGCTTATATTTGCACCGCGGGGTGGAGCAGTTGGTAGCTCGTCGGGCTCATAACCCGAAGGTCGCAGGTTCGAGTCCTGTCCCCGCAACTACCAAAAGCCACTTTTAAAAAAGTGGCTTTTTTTATGGACTCATTTTTGCACAATAAGAATGCTTAGTTAAAGAATTACCTGTATTTTACAAGGAATTTAATACATCTATAAGTCAAACAGCACGCTCCAATGAATAATTGGCTAACATATATATTAGGAGTCTTTTGTGTTCTCATCGTGTTTAGCGAAGTTCCAACTTCGCAAACCAACGCTACAGGGGCTCCTTCGGGATACAGTGGTTCTGTTTCTGATTTGCAAAACACCTGCGAATCGTGCCATTCTCTAAGTACAGAGAATTTCACAGATTCCAATCAAGTATTAATCTCTTCCGAATTAGACTACCTAGACCATTATAATTTAGGGCAATCCTATTTTTTCGCCATTACTGCTAGTTCTATTACTCTCAATAAATTTGGATTTCAAGCTTGTATAGAAAATGAATTGGGTGAGAAAATTGGTACTTTGGAATTAGCCGATGCCAGTCAAACCCAATTAACCGAAGACGGTACTTATATTACCCACACCAATTCGGGTTCTTTTGGTGTTGGCGTAAGTACCTGGGTTTTTAACTGGGTAGCTCCTTTAACTCAGCAAGGAGACGCGGTTTTACATACCTCGGTTTTGTTTTCAAATGATGATGGCAGTACTCAAGGAGACCAGGTGGTTTATCAGTCTCGTCACTATTCGGAGCCTAATTTTGGTTGTACAGATCCTATTGCTTTTAATTTCGATACTTTATATGATATTGAAGATGGTTCTTGCCTTTTTAGTTTAAGTTCCGAATCTCTAAGTTTAAGTTACCAAGATCTTGTAGTAACTGGTGTTTATGGCGAGGAATTAGAAGTCCAAATTAATGTACACAACACAGGAGAGGAAACTGTTAATGTTCACGTTTCAAGAGTCCCAGCTCAACAATCAACACCTTTAAATTGGTTTTGTTGGGGCGCATGCTTTATACCTACTGTAAGTGAAAGTCCAATCAATTTACCAATTGAGCCTGGTTCATACTCGAGCGAGTTTAGTGGGCACCTTTTAGCCAATAACAGTCCAGGTGAGTATCCTGTAGAGTATTGTTTTTATGCAGAGGATGCAATAGAGGATAGTATATGTGCTACGGTGACTTATATTATCCTAGGTGATATTTTTGGGTGTACAGATCCTAATGCCCTTAATTTTGATACGCAAGCTACCGTAGATGATCAGAGTTGTATCCTTTTCCCAAATCCAATATGGGAGTTTTCTCAATCTTATGGTGGAAGCCATACGGTTGCCTTAAATACCGATGCTTCTATAGCAATTAATGGTTCTCCAATTTCTATAGGCGATTGGATTGGTGTTTTTTATGAGAGTGCAACAGGACTTGTTTGTGCAGGATATACAGAATGGTTAGGGGAAAATGTGAATCTAAATATTCAGGGCTTTGACCCTGAGTCTGGACAAGGGTTTTCATTGAATGAAGAGTTTATTTGGCAGGTATGGGATGCTTCTCAGGGGGTAAGTTGGCCAATGATTGCTACCTATAGTTCACTACAACCAAATCATGAATTTTTTCAAGTCGATGGATTTAGTTCTATTATTAGCATGGTTAATATAAGTCCTGTTAGCAGTCAAGATTTTTCGATCCCCGAAGGATGGACCTTATTTTCTACCTATATGACTAATTCCAATATGGATGTTATCCATCTTGTTCAAGCTATAGAAGATGATTTAATTATCATAAAAAATAACACTGGAGCGGCTTATATTGTAGAGTATCAGTTTAATGCTATTGGCGATTTTATAGAAGGTCAAGGTTATTTAATGAAGACCAGTTCTCCTGTAGATTTTTCTATACAAGGAGAATATGTTAAACCTACTCAGTTTCCAATCCCCTTACAGCAGGGATGGAATATGGTAGGTTATTTAAACACAGAACCCATACATTCAGACATTATTTTCCAAGACCTTCTCGATTCAGAGCAAATTGATATTGTTAAAGATTATTTAGGTAATGCCTTAATTCCAGCCTGGGAATTTAATGGTTTAGGGATGATGCATCCTGGGCAAGGATATCAGTTGAAAGTTGTAGAGCAAACGATTCTACAATATTAATTTTAATGCGCTTTATTTTGAAGCACTTTTTGTAAATTGGACTCTTAAATTTAGATTATGAAAAAAATTATTGCGGGTGTATTGGTACTTTCTATTATGGTTAGTTGCACTAGAGAATTAGGTTCCCTAAAAAATATAAGTCTTAAAGAACTCCAGATGGAAGAATCCTTCGAGCTTGTTCTAAAACAACAATCATATACGGCTAACACATTAGAGTCTGCAGTAGAATTGGCTCTTAAGTCGGTTCCTAAAGCCACTTTTTTGAAGAATACAGCTGTTAGTTCTAAAGGAAAAAAAATAACAATTATTACTGATGTTTGGGCGGCTAGTAAAAAGAAAAAGAACAAAAATCAGGACCTTAGAGTAAATAAATTCAACAAGAAAAATAAAGGTACTATTACAAACTTAAATCCTAAAGATGAAAATCTATACAAATTCAAAGAAGGGATGAGAGTACAATGGAGTGACCCTAATTTTGGCGATGGCTCTGGTATGATTACGGTTATATCTGGTAATACTGCCCTTTTAGATAAAGTAGTTGATGCTGATGGTCAGCCAAAGGGAAAAATGAAACTCCCTCTAAAAATTCTAAAGCCTGCCAAAAGAAAATAATTTAAACGCCACATTTATGTGGCGTTTTTGTTTTGTATAAATTTGGCATAGATATTGAATGCGTGCATTGAAAATATGTTTTATGAGGAATTATATTTTAATCATTTTATTCGGTTCAATAGGGCAATTATTATTTGCTCAATGCCCAGATGTATACTTAAATGCTCATTTTACAGAGGTAAAAGACACTACGGTGGTTTATAATGAGGTTCATGATTTACAGGTTGATATCTATGAGCCAGTTGGGGAGTTTACGGGTGCCAGACCCTTGGTTATATTAGCACATGGTGGAACTTTTATCTTTGGTTTTAGGTATAATCCCACGATGATGTATTTGGGAGAAGAGTTAGCCAAACGTGGTTATGTTGTGGCATCTATAAGCTACCGTTTAATGTCTGCTTTCGATTTATTAGACTACGAAAGTTCTATGGATGGGGTTTGTAAGGCTATAGGTGATGGTAGGTCAGCTGTTAGGTATTTTAAAAAATCAATTGAACAGGAGAACCCTTATCAAATAGATCCTAATCAAATTTATTTTGGGGGTAATTCTGCAGGTGCTGTACTCGCTATGCACGTTGGTTTAATGCAGGAGTCCGATATTACAGATTCATTAATGCTGGCAAGAGTAGCTGCAAATGGAGGATTCGAAGGTGATGGAGGGAATGATGGGTATTCAAGTGAAATAAATGGAGTAATAAGTCTTGCTGGGGCTCTTCACGATACTGAATTCATTACAGAAGATGACTTAGGATTGCCTATCATCTCCTGTCATACCATTAACGATGGTACAGTGCCTTATAACTGTGGGACCACCTATGAATTGTCGACCATACCAGAACTCTGTGGAGCAGGAGCTATACAACAACGTACCAATGCGCTTGGTTTTACAACACATCATCAGTTAGACTTTGGTGGAACAGAACACGTGCCTTGGGAATTTTATTATTCTAGTCAAGATTCTATGTTTGATTTTGTGAATACTAAGCTTTACAATATTGTTAGCTGTCCTTCAGCAGAACAAAATATTCCTTTAGATGAAGGTTGGTCTATGTTTTCCACTTATATACAGAGTTCTTCTCTAGCTATGACTACTTTATTTTCTGAAATTGATAGTGATGTCTATCTAGTTAAAGATAATTTCGGAATGGCTTACCTTCCAAGTTGGGGCTTTAATGGTATTGGGGATCTTATCGACGGTCAAGGTTATTTAGTAAAAATGAATTCTGCTAATAATCTACTTGTTTCTGGAGTGAAATTACACGACCATACACCTATAGCACTTGAAGGTGGATGGAATACGATTGCCTATTTATTAGAAGAGCCTTCTACTGCAGTAAATGTGTTTTCTACTTTGGTAAGCAACAATCTTTTGGGAATCGCAAAAGATGAATTTGGGAACGCATACTTGCCAGAGTGGGATTATGATGGAATTGGACTTATGCAGCCTACTAAAGGTTATCAGTTAAAGGTTTTGGAAGACTGTTCTCTAAGTTACTAATAGTTTATATTTGTAATTAACCTATAAGTAAAATACATGCGATTACTAATTTATACAATTCTAAGCCTTTTTTCTATGTCTTTATTTGCACAACAGATGGATGATCGTGGATATATAGTAAAGGAAGGCCAGGAAGCACCAAGTTTTGAATTGCCACTTTTGTCCGGTGAAATAGTAACCAACGAAATGCTTGTTGGAAAAGTGGTGGTACTTCAATTTACCGCTTCTTGGTGTAGCGTGTGTAGAAAAGAAATGCCCCATTTAGAATCTGAGGTATGGCAACAATTTAAGGATGATGATTTTCTTTTAATAGGAATTGATTTAAAAGAAGATGAAGAAACTACAAGAGCCTTTGTTGAAACTATTGGAACCACATACCCTGTAGCTTTAGATTTAGACGGAAGCTTGTTTAGCCTTTTTGCAGGGCCTAAACAGGGAGTAACTAGGAATATAGTTATCGATAAGAAAGGAGCTATAGCATTCTTAACTCGACTCTATGAAAGGGAAGAATTTGAGGAGATGATTTCAGTTATCGAACTAGAATTAAAGAACTAAAAAAGGAGCCGAATGGCTCCTTTTTTAGTTCTTTAATCTACTGCTTGATCTGTAAGCTTTAAATAGATAAACGCTAAGGCTATCGATACCATAGGCATAGTTATAAATAACCCTACAATAAACGATAAGAAGCCTATAATAACTATTACCATCGCTAAGAGAGCCCAAACAAATAGTTTTACAGTTTGTCCTTTTGTTATTGCCCAACTAGATTTTAGTGCTTCATCGAAACTTTGGTCTTTATCTACTATAAAAGCAGGTAAAAACATCAATCTTAGTCCAATATGTACACCTGGGACGACTAAGAATATAAGTCCTATTACAGTAGCTATCCCACCTAATAGATTCGCAATAATATAATTGAGAAGATTTTTAAAGGAAACTCTAAATAAATCTGAAAATTCGATTTCTTCATTTCTGCTATGCATAATCATTATTCTCCAAATACCTAAGCTTAAGTAGGTGCTAATAAGAAAACCTAAGAGGGTAATTAGATACAAATACAGATTTGGAGTCCCAGCTAAAGCTTCATTCTCTGCTAGTTGATATGATTGTTGAATTGAACTCATCATGGTGATGAAAACGGCTATACCGATAAAGAATATTACTTTTTCTTTAAATTTTCTCCATCCAAACTCAAATGATTCTGTGGTCGAAATACTATATTCTTTCATAATTTGATTTTTGATTAAGTGTAAACTTACAAAAAATAGTGGAACACAAAAAAGGAGCCGAATGGCTCCTTTTTTATTTTACAGTAATATGTGCGGCAATTTCTTTTGCTTTATTAACCAGTTCATTAACGGGTTCTTCACCAAAAGCGAGGGCTACTGCCATTCTCCTATAAGGCCTTGTGCTAGGTTTTCCAAAAAGTTTAAAATCGCTATTTTTATATGCAGCGGCTTTATGTATTCCTGAAAATTCCGGTTGCTTAGTACTTTCTGTATTTGCTAATACCACAGCACTAGCACCATTCTTCTCTAGTGTAATTTCTTCTACAGGAATTCCTAAAACAGCACGTGCATGTAGTTCAAATTCAGAATAGTTTTGAGTATTTCCTAAGGTTACCATTCCGGTATCGTGGGGTCTAGGAGAGAGTTCCGAAAAGTACACACCCTCTTTGCCAATAAAAAATTCAACACCCCAAATACCTGAGCCTCCTAAAGCTGCTGTTACATCAGCTGCCATTTTTTGAGCCTCTAATAATCGAGCATCTACCATTGGTATAGGTTGCCAGCTCTCTTGGTAGTCTCCTCTTTCTTGTCTGTGCCCTATAGGTGGGCAGAAAAGCGTTTCCCCATTGTCTTGTGTTAAGGTGAGGAGTGTTATCTCGTAATCGAAGTTTACAAACTCCTCTACTATAACTTCTAACACATCTCCACGAGATCCATCTAAGGCATAATCCCAAGCTTTTTGAATGTCAGCCTCTGTTTTTATTACAGACTGCCCTTTTCCTGAACTAGACATTAAGGGTTTTACCACGCATGGCATTCCACAAATGGCAACTCCGGCTTTAAGTTCCTCATACGATGTAGCGTATCTATAGGTGGCTGTTTTTACACCTACTTCAATAGCAGCTAAATCGCGTATTGCTTTACGATTCATTGTGTAGTTAGCCGCTTTTGCACTTGGTACTACTTTTATACCCTGATTTTCGTAAGCGTAAAAACGTTCTGTTCGTATAGCTTCTATTTCAGGTACTATAATATCGGGTTGGTGCTTTGCTACAATTGCATCTAAAGCCTCTCCATCGAGCATGTTTATAACCTCAGAGTCTTGGGCTACCTGCATTGCAGGAGCATCTTCGTAAGAATCTACAGCTATTATATATTGTCCTAATCGCTGACAAGCGATAACGAATTCTTTTCCTAGCTCGCCAGAGCCTAAAAGCATAATTTTATTTCTCATGGTGTAAAAGTAAATTATTCCACTAAATAACCTTGTGTAGGTTTTAGTTTAGTTCTTAGGGTATTTGCCCATTTTAGCTCCACAATAATGAATGCATCGTAGGCTAAGTCGGTAATTTTTTCAGTTCCAGTTTCAATAAACGCAATCTTTTCTAATTCACTAAACTCATTTAGGTGTATTAAATGGTGTTCGGCTATTTTGAGTGCGTCGGGGCCATTAAAATTCCAGACTAATTTTGCTTTTTGAGACATGGGGTTTATTTATTGTTGTTAATGTATTCGTAGAGTGTATTTGCTAATTGTACCGCTGCTTTTGGATGATTTCTAAACCATAATTCAGGCTCAATCAATTCGAGTTCCCCCAAGGCTAATAGGTTGTTATTGTCGTAAAATACATCTATACGAGCATACAATGTTTTGTACGGGCAAGCTATCAGCGCTTTTGTTGCAAATTCTATTTCTTCTTCTGTGGGAGTGTATTCCTCTACTGTACCACCAAAGTCGTCTTGTACCCTAAAATCTCCCTTTTTTGCTTTTTTTAATACAGCGTGAGAATATTCTCCACCAATCATGATGAGGCTAATTTCTCCTTGTTCTTGTATTCTGTATTGGAATTCTTGAAACAACATTGCTTCATGAGATATGAGTCTTTGGAGGTCAGATTCGTGTTTCGTGTAGTTGTTTGAATCTAGAAGGAATGTCTCTCTAGCAGCACCAGCAATAGCGGGTTTTAAAACTGCTTTCTTCCACTTTGTTTGTTCAAATAAGACCTCTAGGCTATTCTCTGCTCCTTTTTCAATGAAAAGGGTGGGAGGGATGTTTACCATTTCTTGTATATCCCTGAGGTAGTGTTTGTCTAAATTCCAATAAATAACTTCTGGGCTGTTGATAAACTGCAGGGCTTTTTGTGTTTTTGTAAACCATTTAAAGAATTCTTCAAATCGCTCAAAATAATCCCATGTGGTTCTGAAAATAGCATACTTGCATTGGCTCCAATCGAAGTCTGTTGCATCCCACGATTTTCTAATCACCCTGAATCCTTTTTTTTGCAAGGCCTTTTTTACTAAATCATCCTCAAGAATAATTTGGTCCGTATACCAATCCGGATGACTTGGGTTCTCGTAACGAGACTCTGTTAATAGGACTATATCGTAGCTCATGTATGAAACTAAGAATTAAATTAAACCTTCTTATTTTTTAGAAGCCTCAGCAATGGTAATTATTTGTGACTCCTTATGTGTACCTGTATTTAAATTCACCAAATACATTCCACCAGATTGATCTGATAAATTGATCTCAATTTTGTTTGTTTGATTGGGCGTACAGTTGTCTAAGTTTACATTTAAAACTTTTTCTCCTAATAGCGTAAAGACTTCTATTGTGCTATTCTCTTCCATGTAGAAGTCTAAAGTCATAGCCCCATTATTAGGGTTTGGGAAAATAGAGAGTCTATTCTTGGATTTTTCAGTTTCCGAAATCCCTATAGCATTGAGTCCTGTTGAAATTGCAGCTACAACGCCATCGAAACTAATTGCTCCATTGTTTTTATTATAGAGAACAGCATGGTCATTACCTCCTAATACTACTACCTTAGGCATTCCATCGGTTCCATAATCACTCATACTAATAGCGTTAGAAGAAAATGCAATATGATTTCCCATGCTGTAGGTATCCCCCCAGTTAGAAATACTATTGCAGCTTGTGTTTGCATAGTCGTCTGTTAAGTAGAATTCCACTTTCCCTGGATGCGTTTCGGTAAAAGTTTGAACCGCATCGTAAGCACCAGACCCATAGTAGGAGCAGGCTCCGCACGGCATAACCCATGCAATAACAATTACTTTGCCTGCGTCTAGTTCATCGAATAAGGTATAAGACTCTCCGTTGCAATCTTCTGCTGTGAAATTGGTAGCTGTTTGAGCATTTGTTAGACTACTAAGGCTTAGCAAAAATAAGCCAACTAATAATGAGGATATTTTCATGGGGATTTATTTAAGTGTTTTCAAATATAGGTAAATTTAGAATGCCTAAATTTTCACAATTCACTTATAAGTAAATGGGTCAATTGGAAATAAAAAAACCTCCATCGTGTAAACGATGGAGGTTTTTGATTGTGGGCCCACCTGGGCTCGAACCAGGGACTTTCTGATTATGAGTCAGATACTCTAACCAACTGAGTTATAGGCCCTAATTTAATCGTATTCCACTAAGAGTGAATTACCATTTAATTAGGCTGCAATAATACGCATTATCTGTTTATCTTGCAACGAAATTGAGAGATATGCTAAAGGGAATAAAAAATATAATTTTTGATTTAGGCGGTGTCATTTATGCCATCAATTATCAAAGTACAATTCAGGCTTTTGAGTCCCTGGGAATCAACGATTTTGCACAGGTTTATGCCAAGGCTGGACAGTCGGATTTGTTTGATGATTTAGAAACTGGAAAAATTACAAAGACCGATTTTTTTGAGGGAATCAATGAATTTCTACCTAATTCTTTAGAGAATATTCAAATTGCTGACGCTTGGAATGCTATGCTAATTGGATTTATGCCTGATGCACTCGTGAAGCTTAAAGAATTATCGGCTACCCATCGCATTTTTTTATTGAGTAACACCAATATTTTCCACATAGAAGAAATTGTAGCCCGTGAAGGAAAAGCAACTTTTGATCACTTTTGCGCACTCTTTGAAAAAGTGTATTTATCTCATGAAATAGGATTGCGTAAACCACATACAGAAGTATTCACACATATTGTAGACGAACAGTGTTTAGTTGCTTCTGAAACCCTATTTATTGATGATTCTCCTCAGCATGTAGCTGGTGCTTTAAAGGCGGGTTTAAAAGCATATCATCTCCAAGATGGAGAAAAAATAAGTGCGCTTTGTGTGGATGTTTAAATTGCATCCAAGAAGAATTAAGAAAAACCTAGTTGTTTACTCTAGAATCCTTTGCCATGTGGCACTGGTTTTAAATCACTGTCTAAATGAACAAAAACAACCTTGTCTAAGGTGATGATTGTTTTATGTGATTGTTTTACCCTTGCTACACATTTTACTGTAATGGAACTGGTTCCAAACTTTATTGTTTCAAATCCTATTTCTACCACATCTCCAGTAAAAGCGGGATTGGTGAAGTTTATCTCAGACATGTATTTTGTTACAATATTCTGACTGTCTAGTTGACACATTACATAAATAGCTGCTTCTTCATCTATCCACCTTAATAAGGTACCTCCAAAGAGGGTGCCACCTGCATTTAAATCTTCTGGTTTTACTAGTTTGCGCGTGTGGTATATCATAGCTTATTCTTTAATTTCTTGGCAGAGTTCAACTAAAACACCTTTTGTGTTTTTGGGATGTATAAAACAAACCAATTTATTATCAGCTCCACGTTTAGGTTCTTCATTTAAAATGGTAAAACCCAACTCTGATAAGCGAATCATCTCTTTTTTAATATCTTTTACTGCAAAGGCTATATGATGTATTCCTTCTCCTTTTTTTGCAATAAATTTCGCAATTGCACTCTCTGGATTTGTGGCCTGAAGAAGCTCTATTTTACTCTCTCCAGTTTGAAAAAATGAGGTATTCACACCTTCACTTTCTACCTTTTCCATTTTATAAGGCGCTACTCCTAAGAGGTTTTCGTATACTGTATTGGCTTGTTCAATATCCTTAACAGCAATTCCTATATGTTCAATTTTTTCTACCATTAGTTTAGGTTTTGCATATGGTGAAGTTTGTAGTATTGTCCTTCTACTTCTAATAACTCCTTATGTGTTCCTTGCTCTACTACTCTACCTTCGTTAATAACCACAATTCTATCTGCATTTTGAATGGTCGATAAACGGTGTGCTATAACAATAGATGTTCTATTGGCCATAAGTTTGGTAAGAGCATCTTGAACCAATCGTTCTGATTCTGTGTCGAGTGCCGAGGTAGCCTCATCTAATATTAGGATAGGTGGGTTTTTCATCACCGCCCTAGCAATACTCAGACGTTGCTTTTGACCTCCTGAAAGCTTGTGGCCTCCATCGCCAATATTATGATCATAGCCTTCTTCGAATTTTGAAATGAACTCATGTGCATTCGCAATTTTAGCAGCTTCTATAACTTTGGCAGGGTCTGGATTATCTATTCCTAAGGCTATATTATTGAATATAGAATCATTAAATAAAATGGCATCTTGGGTTACAATCCCCATTAGCCCTCTGAGGTCTGCAAGTTTATAATCTCTAATGTCGGTACCGTCAATTTCTAAGCTACCCGATTTTACATCATAATACCGTGCTACTAAATTTGCTAGTGTACTTTTTCCTCCACCCGATTGACCAACCAATGCTATGGTCTGACCTTTTTTAACTTCTAGGTTTATATTATTTAAAACGGGCTTTTCTGTATAGGCAAAATGTGCATTTTTAAACTGTATCGTATTTGTGAAATTACTAATTGGACTAGCGTCAGTCTTTTCTTTTACTTCAATCTCAGCTCCTAAAATTTCATTTATACGCTCTGCAGAAGCAGAGCCTCTTTGGATGCTGTAATAACCTTGAGATAGGGATTTTATAGGGGGTAATATTTGAGAGAATATAACAATGAATCCTATGAAAGCTTGTGGACTTAAAGCACTTTCTCCAGGATTTAACTGGCTTTCGAAAATTAGATTCCCGCCGTACCAAATTACCACTACCATTACCATGGTACTTAAAAATTCACTCATTGGAGAAGCTAAATACCTACGTCTCATTATACTCGACATAATATTTTGGTGCTTTTCTAATTCTTCTTCAAACTTCCTATTTATTTGTTTTTCGGCATTAAAGGCCTTAATTACTTTAAGACCAAATATATTCTCTTCTATAGCAGATAATATTTGCGCTATTTGAACTTGTCCTTTTCTAGATTTTCGCTTTAAACTCTTACCTATATTTCCGATAATAAGTCCAGCTACAGGGAATAAGAAGAAAACTACTAAGGTGAGTTTGGCACTCATCATCAATAATAAAACTATAGATGATATGATGTTTACTGGGTCTCTTACTACTAAGCCCAATGTACTCATCATTGAAGCTTCTACCTGGTTAACATCTGTAGTCATACGAGACATTAAATCTCCTTTTCTTTTCTCTGAGAAATAAGAGATAGATAATAGCGACATTTTTGTGTGTAATGCCCTACGTAGATCTCTTGAAATCCCCGTTCTTATTGGTACTAAAGTGTACTGGGCTAAATAGCGAGTTAGGTTTTTTAGAAAGAAGGCTAATACAATCCCTATACAGATATATCCCAAAGCCTTAGAGGGGCCAACTTGTTCTATAGACGAATTCATCCAATAAGATAAATAGTCCTTTAGCCAATCTATAGATAGTTCGCCACTAGGTTTTACGATTTTTACTTGTTGAGTGTCGAATAATATCCCCAACATTGGAATTACCAAGGTGAAAGAAAATAAGCCAAATACTACCGATAAGATATTTAATAAGGCATTCAATAGCGCCATACGTTTGTATGGGTATGCGAATTTTAAAATTTTATAAAAACTGTCCATTTCGATTAATTCCTTTTTTTTGGATTATTTTCTAGCCCATGCAAAGATACTATTCAATTTGATATAGATTTAATCCTATAGACTAATCTATGCGAACTTGTTTAGGGCGTAGAACCAATTTGATTACCTATCTTTGTCGCATGGAAAGTACAAGACAGAAAAAAGTAGGGCGTCAGATTCAAAAAGACATCGCACAAATTTTAATGACTAGAACAAGTTCAATCGCTCCAGGGGCCATTATATCCGTCTCTTTGGTTCGTATGAGTCCAGATTTATCGTATGCTAAAGTATATTTAAGCGTCTTCCCACTAAAAGATAAGGAAGCTTTCTTGAAAGCTGTAAGTATTCAAGGTGCAGAAATTAGGAATGAATTAGGTAGGTTGGTACGTCATCAATTAAGAATAGTACCAGCATTGTCTTTCTTTATAGATGATTCGGTAGATTATGCGGAGAATATTGACCGTCTTTTAAAAGGCGATGATACTAATTCAGTAGAGTAAGCGTGAATATTGCTCTTTATATAGCAAGTCGCTATTTGTTTTCTTCAAAGAGTAAAAATGCAGTTAACAGTATAACGGCAATATCTGTTCTTGGTGTAGCGGTAGGTACCATGGCTTTAGTTGTTGTGCTTTCTGTATTTAACGGCTTCGAAACTTTAATTAAGTCGATGTATCAGGAAGTGAATTCAGATTTTGAAGTTCGCTCTGTAAATTCTAAAGATTTTATTTTAACACAAGCAGATTTTGATCGTTTAAAGTCTGTGCATCTATGGGATGGGATTGAAAAATCTTATCAGGAAAAGGTATTGCTTCAAGTAGGTGAGAAGGAGCAAATTGCTTTGTTAAAAGGTGTTCAATTATGGCCTGAGAAATCAGCGATGACAATTGAAAATCATATTTTTAGTGGCAGGAGCTTTAGAGATTACCCCGGAGAAAACTGGGTGATTATTGGTCAGTCTTTAGCTTATACACTCTCTGTTTCTGTAAAAGGAATTCAAGATGTTCTAAAAGTTTTTGTACCCAATCAACAGAATAATTCTACATCTATTACTACATCCGCATTCAGAGAACAACAGTTTTTAGTAGCTGGGATATTTTCAGTACAATCGGAATACGATGCTTCCTATGTTTTAACTGATTTACAAGCTGTGCAGACCTTCTTGGCGAAACCTAACAAACTTACAAGTTTAAATTTTTACGTTCCCTCTTCTACAGATATTAACTTAGTCCAAAAGAAGTTAAGTTCATTTTTTGGTGCAGACTATACTGTGAAGAACCGATTTCAGCAACAAGAGTTTTTGTATAAGGTATTGCAAACCGAAAAGTGGGCAATATTTTTTATACTATCCTTTATTTTACTCATTTCTACTTTTACAATAGTTGCGTCTGTAGTAATGATTGTCCTCGAAAAGAGAAAAGATATTTCTAGTCTATGGGCAATGGGTACCCCAGTAAAAATCATACAAAAAATATTTTTTTACGAGGGTTTATTAATCACTGTCTTTGGGGGTGGATTGGGATTATTGGTCGGGGTGGTATTGAGTTTATTACAACAGTATTATGGTATTATTCAATTGGGAGCGCAGGGTTCATTTATTGTAAATGCCTACCCAATAGAGGTGCATTTTCAGGATGTACTTCTAATTTTTGGAACAGTTATAAGTATTGGAATGCTCATTACTCTTATACCTGTACGAATGCTTAAAAGGAAGTTTATCCAAGCTTCGTGAAATAGGCGGTAGAGCTCCAAAATCAGAATACAGCAGTTAAGTATGTGCAGAGGTTAAAGAAGACGGAGGCAGTTGCCTGTTCAAATTACATTCAAAATCATTTAAAACTGATGTCCTTTAAACTTTATGGCGATCTCATCTAGGATAGCATATAGCTCCTCTGGGGAGTCTGTGGTGACTAATTTTCTGCGATACTCCTTAACCCCAAACATACCTTTAAAGTAGTTGGTGTAATGTCTACGTGTTTCTACAACACCTAGCACAGGACCTTTCCATGCGAGTGCTCTCTGGAGGTGTTGCCTACAGGCAGCAACACGTTCGTCAATAGTTGGAGGAGCTAATTTCTCTCCAGTAGCTAAAAAGTGCTTTATTTCATTAAATATCCAAGGGTATCCAATAGAGGCCCGTCCTATCATCATTCCATCTACAGCATAGCGATCTTTCATCATTTTTGCTTTCTCTGCAGAGTCTATATCTCCATTACCAAATACCGGGATATTTAATCGAGAATTGTTTTTTGTTTCAGCAATAAGAGACCAGTCTGCCTCACCTTTATACATTTGTTTGCGCGTTCTACCGTGAATAGAAATCGCTTGTATACCTACATCTTGTAGTCTTTCAGCTACTTCAACAATATGCTTGCTTTCCTCATTCCAACCCAATCGGGTTTTTACCGTAACGGGCAAATTGGTAGATTTTACAATTTCTTCGGTCATGCGTACCATCTTAGGAATATCTTTTAATATTCCAGAGCCAGCACCCTTACAGGTAACCTTTTTTACAGGGCAACCGTAGTTAATATCAATAATATCGGGCTTAGCTTCAGCAGTAATTTCTGTAGCCTCTCGCATTGATTCTATATCGTATCCGAAAATTTGTATCCCTATAGGGCGCTCATACTCAAAGATATCAAGTTTTTGAACACTCTTTGCAGCATCTCTAATAAGACCTTCTGAGGAAATAAATTCTGTGTACATTAAATCGGCCCCGTGTTGTTTGCACAATTCACGGAATGGTGGGTCACTTACATCCTCCATAGGAGCGAGTAATAATGGGTATTCACCAAGTTCTATATTTCCTATCTTTACCACAATTCGAAATTTTGCCAAAAATACAAAAAACACATGGGATTGAAAATCATTAAAATGACAAATGGTGTATGGAAAAATACAAGCTATTCTACCTTATTGTATTTTTTATTGGTCGTTATATTAGGTGGCTTAATAAGTTCTTACCTCATAGGGTCAGTAGTTTGTTTGCTCTTATACGATATAAGTTTTTTCTCTAGTTCCTCTCAGCTATTCGATCCTTCAAATATTAGTTTGATGAATGCTATGAAAACAATGCAAGTTTTTAATGCCGTAGGGACTTTCGTAATCCCTCCTTTAGTTTTTATGCATTTTAGAGGCCGGTCTGCCTTAACTTATTTAAACCTAAACAATCCTGTAAGCCCAGTAGATTTACTGAGCGTTTTTGTTTTAGCCTTTTGTATGATCCCCATAGCAAACTATTTAGGTTCTCTAAATGAATTGATTCCATTTCCTGATTTTTTATCCTTTTTAAAAATTGCTGAAGAACAGACTATGCTTCTTACAGAACAGTTTTTAATTATGGATTCTCTGCTAGATTTAGGGATAATGCTATTTATTATGGGTGTTGTTGCTGCGGTAGGAGAAGAGCTTCTTTTTCGTGGTGTTCTACAAAACCTATTTCAAAATTGGTCTAAGTCTATTCACCTTGCTATTTGGCTTACTGCATTATTGTTTGCTGTTATTCATATGCAGTACCATGCGGTATTACCTCGTTTCTTTTTAGGGGCTTTTATTGGTTATGTTTATGTATATTCTGGCAATCTCCGTATACCAATACTTCTACATTTCTTTTACAACACTACTTTAGTTGTACTTAGTTATTTGATACAGCACGAGTTTGTATCTGTGTACTGGGAAACTATCGGTAGTAATTCTATAAGTGTTCTTATAGCAGTAATTATTCTATTTAGTTTTTCTTATAAATGGTATAACAATCGAAACCTTTATTAAACTTTAGTACAAAAAAAAGGGATTCTTTCGAATCCCTTTTTTTTAAAATTATAAACTCCAATTAATCCATACTAGCGAATGTCGCGTAGTTTATCTTAAAGGCTTGAGCTTTTCTAAGTTCTTGTTTAATATCTGTGATAAGTCCCATTTTAGCGTCCACATCAGCTTTAATACACGTAATAAGCTGTGATTTCTTCTCTTCTGCAGTAGCTTCTCTTTTAGCAGCTACGAATTCTTGTATATCCGAAGATAATTTAAAAGAATCGTTTAGCTGAATACGAGGTTCAACACCAAATTTAGCTTTCATTCCACTTACGGGAGCTCCAACATAAATATAGCTACATAGCGACTTGTCTTCAATCTTTTTAACTTCAGAAGCTTTAGGTAGGCTGTTTTCTACTATAAGGGTCGTTTCTCTCATCACGGTAGTTACCATGAAGAAGAATAACAACATAAAAACGATATCTGGAAGGGATGCAGTAGACATCGCAGGTGTTCCACTTCCTTTTTTCTTTTTAAAACGACTCATTAGTTTCCTCCTACTTTTTTAGGTTCAGCTTCAGAGATCTTAGAAGGATACATCTTGCGAATCTCTTTCTTGTTCTCTCCTTCTAGCTCAGCATAGTAAGCTCCAAATTTCTTTTGTGCTTCTCTATCTCTTAGTTCGCGATAAGCGGCAGAAAGCTCGTTTTGTACTTTTATGTACATTTCGTACGAAGTACCACGATCGTTCTGTAAAGAGATAATAGCCTTTTGTGGATTGTCAGATAATTCAGGGTTCTTCCCCCAGTTGTCCAAGAATAATTTAGCTCCTTCGCGCAGTTGCGAAATATCCATCAATTCTTCTTCAACTAGAAGTTGGTCTTTTGCGTTAACTAACACCACATAGATATTCTTCGATTTTATTTGAGAATCGTCTATAATTTCTTCCTCCTCTGGCATAGCTGGTAATTTACGTACCAAACCAGTATCTACATCCATTGTCGTAGTTACAAGGAAAAAGATAAGGAGTAAGAAGGCGATATCTGCCATCGAACCTGCGTTAATTTCGGGTAGTGTTCTTCTAGACATAGACTTGCTATTTAATCTTTTTAGATACTTCCGAGTAGATTACAGATAGTATAGCACCTGCCCCAAGTATATAAAATAAGAATAATCCAGTACCTACTTGTTTAGAGATTGTTTCAGTTACACCAAATTTAGCGTAGTGTTCTGTTACCTCATCTGTTGCTAGTAGTGTAGCGATAATGTAAATTACAAATAATCCACCTAGAGCCATACCTATTTCTTTCGCCTTTTTAGGGTTGGAGATAAGTTGCTTTAAAGGGAATCCTACAGCTAGAATTGCTGCAGCACCCAGTAGAATATAGGTAAGTACTATACCGTAATTTGTCATGAAATCTTCCATTTCAAAAAGTTTTAACGGTTAGTAAAATTATTTTTTAGCTGCCTCTTGACGCGCTAAAATATCGATTAAAGTAATTGAAGCATCTTCCATAGTATTCACTAAACTATCTACTTTAGAGATAATATAATTATAAAATACTTGAAGGATCATTGCTACGATCAAACCGAATACAGTAGTTAATAAGGCTACCTTAATACCACCGGCAACTAATGCTGGAGAAATATTGTTTTCTGCTTCAATGGCATCGAAGGCACCAATCATACCGATTACAGTACCCATAAACCCAAGCATTGGAGCAAGAGCGATAAATAAAGCAATCCATGAAGTGTTGCGTTCTAAACGACCCATTTGTACTGAACCATAAGCTACAATAGACTTCTCTACCATTTCTAATCCTTCAGTTGAGCGCTCTAAACCTTGGTAGAAAATTGAGGCAACCGGTCCAGCCGTGTTACGACAAACTTCTTTAGCACCTTCTACACCTTTAGCTTGAAGAGCATCTTCAATTTCGCTTAAAAGTTTGTCGGTGTTAGTAGTTGCTAAGTTTAGGTAAATAATACGCTCTATCGCTAAAGCTAAACCTAAAATAAGTGTTATTAATACAACTCCCATAAAACCAGCACCACCTTCAATAAATTTTTCTTTCAAAATTTGGTGAAAACTTGCAGGCTCTTCAGCTAGTTCTTCTACTACAGGAGCAGTTTCTTCAACAGCTACTACGCTGTCTGCTGCTGCGGAATCCACAACTAAAGAGTCGGTCATTGTTGAATCTGCTACTTGTTCAGTTGCTGTTTCAACAGTATCTTGTGCCACTACGGTAAGGGCATTCAAATTCAGCAAACCAAAAATTGCTAGAATAGAAAGTGTCTTTTTCATCTTTTTGTAATTTGGTTGAAATAATTTCAAACTTATTCAATGCAAATTTAATTAAATCTTGCGATTAGCAAAGCGGTAAGTAAAATCTTATCGTGGATTGTGTATATAAACACTTAGAATTAAGTTTTAGTATACCAGGGAACTCGTTTTTACTGCTAATATTTTAAGGATTACATAAGTTGAAATCTACTATTTCCTCATTAATTTTTAACTGATACCCTAGTCCGCGTTCTAAATTCCCTATACCGTTAAATCCGTATTCAGGTAAATATGCGGTTCCCAAATTGTCTTTTACAATAACAATATTATCTATATAAGGAGAGAATGCAGTAATTGCATCTATTTGTTCAGCGCATGAAAATCCTACTAAATTCCATCCTGCATCCAAATTTATATATGTATTGAAATAATTAAGACTATATAAACATGTACCATTGTCGATACTTGTATTCTCATTGTAATTTGCAGCTTGTATATCTGTGCATCCAGCGGTTTCTACCTCATTAGAATTCAATATAAACGAACATTCCATCGTTTGGTAAAACCCAGAATACAGTTGTAAATTGATTTCAGAATCCCAATCAGATATGGGGATGTTTACATCTAAAGTATGTGTTGATTCTCCACTTAATCCGTAATAAAATACTTGTTCCATCGCTAAAGTATCGCCATTGTTGTTGAAGAGTGCAAAAGAAGGGTAGCCGAATAAGTAGGAGGAGTTTGTATTTATGCTTAGTTCTATTTGGTTGGATTCGGAGTTGAAAACTGTAGAAGTGACCTCTACTTGCTCGCAATCGTTTGTCGGAATTATATAGTCTTCTAAACTCTCAGTTAAGTTTGCAATAGACGAGTAGCTTAGTGTTGTAATAACTTCGCCAGAAGGATCTATTAAAACCCCTTTTGGGTAGCCATTAATATTGAAAAGCGTAAATATACCTCCCCCACCTTCTTGACCTGCAATAACCGGAAATTCAGAATTGTGACTTGTAGAGAAATCTATGCAAGAACTGGCAGAAGAGAAATTGTCTACCCCAATAAAAAATACACTTTGGTTGTTAGCGCCGTATGCTTCGTATGCATTGTTAATTTCTGATGCAACACTATTGCAAGCTCCACAAGTGGTAGAGAAAAAGTCTAAGTATATATATTGGCCGCTATTGAGAATTTCTGTTGGATTGATGTTCTCGTCTTCACTACTCACAAAGTTCATGTCTGCCGTAAATTGTGCCGCAACATTTAAAGTTATTGAGCTTAAGATTAATAAGAGTAGGTTTTTCATGAGAGGTCGTTTTGGTTATTCCAAATATAGGAAGATTTGAGTGAACAGCTAAGTGATATTTTTTCTATTGTGTACTGTGCTCAAACTAGCAATCCCATTGCTTCGCAATTTGTGATTTAGTGTAGCTACGCTCGATATTTTTTTAGATTACCCTCTTCGTGTGTGATCCCAGACGGGGTACTGTGCTCAAACTAGCAATCCCATTGCTTCGCAATTTGGGATTTAGTGTAGCTACACTCGATATTTTTTTAGATTACCCACTTCGTGTGTGATCCCAGACGGGGTACTGTGCTCAAACTAGCAATCCCATTGCTTCGCAATTTGGGATTTTTCTATTTTCACTCAATACGAATAAATTCGATTGTGTTTAAATAGAAAAATCCCACTTTATAATAATAAAGTGGGATTTTGTTTGCAGAGAGGAAGGGGCGTGAACACTTTTTTCTTTGCGTTGATTTTCAGCTGTTTAACCCCTTGTTTTACCCAGTCAACACTGTTTAAACACTTAGGATGTTTTAGCTCTTATTATCTAGATAAATATAATAAAAAAAGTCTGTTGATCGGTTATAAATATCCCTTGTTAGATTCAGGCTTTTTTATTTTAATTCTCTTACATTCTTATTTTTCAAATTCATATAGTCAACAACTACCTTTCCAAATTCAGAATTTCTATCATTGATTTGGATATAAAGGGTATCAATTACTCTAGTTAGTGCCATCAATGCCCATGTGGCTGCATACATGCTTTTTCGCTGCTCGTTATTTCGATTTAGAAATAAATCTTCAGTAAGAAATTTTTCAGCATCTGAGTCTTCTCGTTTCTGTTTAAAAAACTTATCTATTGCAAAGCATGCCACAGACCAAGCCTCTAAACCTCTACAAGATTCATAATATAGTACTCTTGATTCGTAAGGTCCTGGTACAATTAGTTGAGATTTATCCGCTACAGTACCATCCCAAAATATTATGTTGTCATTTTCAATCGAATCAATATGTTTCCAAGTACCGCGTTTCAAATGTTCTGCATCTTCAATATTATCATACTCATTAATAATTGCTGATTTTGGGTTTTGGTTTTTTTGTATAGATAGTTTCTCTCTCTGTGAATTTGATTCCAGTAAAACCATAAGTGTTTCATAAGGTGTACATCCGTTTACCTCACCCTTAGTATTTAACAAATTTACTATACTGCTCACTTCATTTGAGTTATGAGATTGTCTAAAATCAACTAATAATTCACCCTCATCTTCTGATTCTAATGATTCCAGGTCTAAGTCAATTTCAAAACGTTTTGCGACAAAATTACAAAAGTCAACCACAGTCTTTTTTATTCTATATGACTTGTTTCGAGTGTAATGCTTTTTTACTGATAGTTTTTGAGCATTCGAAACTTCCCAATTACATAATTCAACATGTCTTATCAATTGTTCTTTACCGCCATTAGCTACAACAATATTGTTACTACCAAAAATCGAAATCAGTATTTCTTTTTCTAGTCTATGGCAGTCTTGAGCTTCATCAACAAATAATGTTCTTTTTCTTCTGTGACCACCTACACGTCTATTTTTAAACTCAATAAATCCTTTTTTAGTAATCGTCTTTTTACCATTCTTTTCACCTTCATATTTCTTACTAAGTCCAATGGCAACATCTAATAACTCATGCTTATCTTCAACATTATATTTGTCGTAGAATTTTTCAGGTGATTCAATTTGAAGCAAAGTATTCTCTAGAACTCCGTAATAGTCAGCAAGAAATACTTCATTAGCTTCTATGTTACTAACAATTGATTTTTTATGATTAAAGAACTCTTTACTTACCTTATTAAAGTCATTATTGTTGTTATACCGTCTAATCTTTAGAAAATTTATAAAGTCAATACCAACTTCTTTAGTTCCTATATCAAATTCTGAATGATTTTGTATGGTCGATTTCATCTTCTCAAAATTAAATGAGTCGCCTTTTGTTTCTTGAAATACGAAATCATAGACTTTTCTCATTCGGATTTTTAGGACATCCAAAAGCTTTTGAATACGTTTAGCATTTAATACATGCAAGACTCCAAGTGATTTACTCAGTCTGTAGAAAAATCCATGAAGAGTTAAAACTGAACTTTCACCTAGTTTGTCACTGCTTTTATCATAGAGTTTGGCATTAACATATGACTTGACCGTTTTAGCAATGTCGAAAATTAAAAGTTTATTGTAAGTCAAATACAAAGTGTTTTTGCCAGTACTGATACATTTCATTGTAAGCAAGAGTAATTCACTTGATTTTCCTGTGCCTGCCTTACCGTTAACGATAACTAGGTTTTGATTTAACTCTTCAAAAATCTTTTTCGAACTGGAAAGTTGTTTTCCAATTCTGTCCACTTTTTTCTTTGTCAAATATCCAATTTCACTATCTCTTGAAGCTTGGGTTGTTATTTTCTCTATGTTTTCATTTATACTTTGGTATCCAAATTCTGTTTTCCATGCTTTATAAGCAATAAAGATATCTTGGCTATTACCTTTGAAGTATTTTGATAGAGCTTTAAAATCAAACTCCTCTGAAGAAAGATAATGGTCATGGAAAACTTCAGATTTGTTTTTTATCCATATTAGAGGTTGAACATATAAATTCTGTTTTTCAAAACCACATCGATTAGATAAATAGCTTATTAAGCTATACCTCATTGAATTGATTTCTGATGAATAATCTATAAAATTTTCGTCAGCTAATATTTGCCCCTTGTCGTCTATTGATAGCTTACTATTTTCAAATTGATTTACAACTCGAATAGGAATGATTTGATTGTGAAAATAAATTGGGATATTATCAATTGACTTAGGAGAGTAGAAATTACCTTTTTTATCTTCTAATGCTATTATTAAAATCAGGTCAATATTTGTTTCTACTGAAACTGCAGCAGGAAAGTTATTTAAAAGAAAAATATTAGCATCAGAACATCTATATCCAATAGTGGCTCTAACATTTTCTACAAAAGCTTCATAATCGAAGAAGTCGGCTTTGCCATTTATTGGAATAATCTCAATACTCATATTTATTTGCTTTTAACAAAATTGATTCTAAATTAACAAAATAATATTAATGTAGTCTTCTTGATTTTTTATACATATTCTAGGATAAGCTATATATTGAATAATTTAGGGTGTGTCTATTTAGAGTGATTTTTAATTAGTTTTTCCTTGAATATTAAAATCAGTTGATTACATTATTTCACGGGATTAAAAAGTGGAAACGCTCTATAGACAATCACAAATAAGAGAAGCGGAAACACTAGATCAAAGCAAAATCCTAACATCCCATTAAAGGCGGTAAACATATACCACAACATAACCAATATGATAAATGTTGTTAGTGTCCACACTGAATAGTGTAGAATTCTTTTTGTTTTTTCCATAACTTAAATTCTATAGTTAAATTTAATCTGTTGTATCCTTGGTATTCACCTTAGTGTTTAATGTTTATTTCTTCCCCAGAATTGCTAACAGACTCATCTATATTGATATAGATTTCTACTTCTTTAGCATCTGATTTGATAGGAACTATCATCTTGGCGTATTGTTTGTCTTTTGAATTTTGTAACTGATCTAGCATCAGGTATAAGTCCTTTTCTGTAAAGGATAGGGTAACAATCATCTTTTCTTTCATACAATATTTCGTTTTATTTATAAAAATTAGATGGGGTACTTGATTTTATCTATTCGTATGCTTCTCCATTCCATTTTAATATTTCGTCGCACTCTAGAACAATGTCATGAACATCATTCGTTGTTGACGTCATAATTCCAATTCTTTTAGGTGAAGAATATTCTTCACAATAATAAGTAGAGCCATTTCCAAAATTAATTCTCCACCTGAGTAATCTACCCCATCTCCACCAGTATGAAGCAGATAGTGTATCTACTTTATAGTCATTATCAATATCGAAAGTCAGTGAAATTCTATTATCAACGCTTGTGTGAGGATCAGGGTAAGTATTTTGATAATCTAGAGATGTTAATTCGACTATGGCAGGAACCTGTTGGTCAACAATTTCATTTATGAGTTTAAATTTATGTTCTACAAGTTTATACTCCAGGACTCTGTCATTACACATAGAAGTGTTACCTGCACCTTCATGAACTTCATCAACAACAAACGAAAAACCAAGTTCTGTTTGAAGAACTTCAATACCATTCCAGTCGTATCCTACAATATCACTTTTATGAAACTTATTCCCATCGAAAGAGAATATTTGAAAACTGTTTGCACAGCAATTACCTCCACATGCAGTTATATGTTGTATAAGAAGATCATCATATTTATCTTTGTTAAAGTCATCAATTCTATCTATGCGAAGGCACAATTCCTCTTCCTGGGAAATTAGAATATATTCTTTACCATTAATCACAGCTTTAACCTCATCATGATAATCCGCATTCTGTGTTAATGAGTATGTAATTGATTGCTGTGCTTGACAGATTTGAATTGTAAAGCCAGTAATAATTATAAATAGAACTTTAATAGTTATTTCCATGAAACAAAAATATTTCATAAGTATGCACTGGATATGCGTATTTAAAATTATTTATTTAGAGAGAAATTAGTAAACGAACTCGAATTTGAATCTGCTAGATTTATTAACACATCTATATTTTCTCTTCTTTTTAGAAATGATGGGTAGTTACTTCAAACTAACCCGCTTCTGTACATCGTCAGCTGGAGTTGGACTATAAATTAGTAAATTTAAGTCACACTTTCATAAAGGAAGGTTAACATTCGTTTCTAAAGAAACTGCTGCTGGAAAGTTGTTAAATGCAAAGATCTTAGCGTCAGAACAAGTTTTCCCAATAGTTGCTTCACAGGTTGTTTTGAATTTATCATAATCGAAAAATTCAAACTGTCCATTTATTTCAATTAGTTCTATGTTTATTTTTCAATTCTTGATCAAAACTTGTTATTGTTTATCTAATCCTTCCTGATTCTATTTTTGTTCTTCAATAGAAAGTTTAACGAATGTGTCGTCATCATTTTCTACAAAAGTTATAGTCTTCTGGGAATATTTTAACGATAAAAAACTTTTGATTTTTGAATGAAGTGGGTTGATTATCCACTCTAGTTCTGCTGGTCCCTTCTTTATTTGTTTATGTATATCTTTTTGATATTCATTTTTGATATCAGTGCAGTAATCATTTAAATCATCTGACTTTCGCCAGAAGTTCTTGCCAATTAGTGGCTTCTTAAATTCAAGTACTTCTGATATTTTCCATGAATATTCAAGATCACTAAATGAAATTAAATGAGGTTTAGTATTTGAAATAAATATTTCATTTTGGGTTTCCTTTATTTTTACTTTAGTTAAGTCTAACCCGTATTTTGCAATTAAATTTACATCGAGTGCACCAATGAAATTAAGAGTTTTATTTTCTTTTTCCATTTTTTCATTCCAGACTCGTGTTAGTTTTGTGTTTATTTCAAGTAAACCTATTTCAAGAATCTCTTTAATTCCTAAAACATTTATCTTACTAGATTTAATGTTGTTGAGCTCTTCATTCAATTGAAAAACAGTATCCTCAGCTTTATTAAGCTTTGTTATGAACTTAGATATTATGCTCTTGAAAATGTAATTTATGAGGCAAGTTATTGCAATGGCAATTATTGCGTAAACTATTAATTTGTTTAGTAACAACACAATTGTGATTAAGATACCTAGAATTAAAAAGAGGTGTGACTTTAATTTTTTCATATTACTACTTAATATTATTCTTCTCTCTTAACCAATGGATGTAAATTATTGCAGGAATAATTCTTTTGTAATTAACATCAGTTAATTTGTATATAGCGTATAGTCCACCAGCTGTCCAACCTAAAGGCCCAATTGCTAATGAAATAATAGAACTTAATCCAGTATATGCAGCAAATGGTAGTGTGACGCCTATAAGTCCAGTTATGGTGCTCAAAGTAGTGGTTGCTAAAAGGTATACACCAAATCCGGAAAGATTAGCGGCTGTTAAGGTCGCAATAACAGAACCAGCTTTTATCGCAGAATTACCGGACTCTTTTGCTAGTTTTACTACTTGTTGATTAAATTCTTTTTTTTGTTCCTTACTTAATTTGTCGTAGGTTTCTTTAAAAACACGTAATGTTATTTTATGTTCTAGAACTTTGTTTGTGTATTCGGAATAAGTAATTTTTTTATTTGAGTTGTACCTATGATAGATGTCTATTGAGTTGGATAATAGACCAAAAGCAAAGATCGAATTAAGGCCGGTCGAATTAGTCTCCTTAGTTCGGTAGTCAATTTTAAGCTCGTGAGCTACTTTAACTAGAATATCTCTGTAGGAGTATTTTTGATAATCAATGTAAGTATCTACAAGATTTCTACTTTTATTATATATAGTTTTAATTACATCATCACTAGTATGATAATCGCTGTCTATAATTTCAGACATTATTTTTAAGTCAGAAGTTGGACTAGATTTCAGTATATTATTTAATTCACCCCATGAGTTTTGTGCATTTATGTGTTTTTTCCAAATTTCTTGATGTTGATTTATCGGCGGTTTGTCAGATAAATTTGTTTTTGTGAAATATATTTGATCAGCTGTGATAGGTGTTATAGTTCCATCATGCAGTGCTTTATACCAAAAACCATGTTTTTCTAATAGTTTCAATTCAGTCTCTTCAAAAAGGAATTTTAAATCAACTTTAAAGTTGTTTTTAGCATTATACTTTTTATGATTTAAAATGTTTGTACCATCATTCATTACAAGTTGTGTTTTAGGAGGAATTATATTAATTTAATAAACGACTACTCTTAATTCGCCATCTTATCCTTCGTCCAAATTATATCAAGTGGATTGTACTTTGATTTTGAATCAGAATGAAATTCGTCTCGAATATTATTCTCCACCTCATTTTGTATCCATTTATCAATCCCTAGCTCTTTTGCTTTTATCTTTAGGTAAGCTCTATCATTCTCAGTAATTGAACCATCAGAAGTGATTTCTTCTACAGCAGAGATGTATTCTAAGGTTTCTTTTTTCGCTACTTTTAATTCAATCTCTAATGCTTCTTGGTAATTCAAACCAAGTTCATGACGTTTGAATTCAAGAAATTGCCTTTCTCTAATATTAACAACGCCATCGAACCAACAACCCTTACATAAATTCTCATATTCTTCTTCTGCACTAACTGTACTGTCCTTTCTTGAATGTTTTGGATTCTTAATTTTTTCATCGCAAAAGGGGCAGATTTTTAAAGAGTGATTTGTAATACATTTTTCGCAATTATGACAACGTAGGTTTTTTAATTCACCACATTTTGGACAAAACAACCAGTTAGTTTTTAGTTTTTGATTACAAGGAACACATTCAGTCGAGTCTTCATTGAAGTCGAAAGCTGTTTCATGATTTACTAGGATAAGCTCTGTATCAATAAGGAAGTATTTTAACCATGTAATCATTAAGATAGCCTTTTCATACTTGTCTTTTTCTGACTCTGTTTTATGCTTGTTTACATGCACTTCATTATTTCTCCAATCACAAATTTTCTTCCAGTCAAGTGTCCTAGTCTTTATTAGATTAGATTTTGTGTTTCTAGATAATATATCCCAGAGTTTACATTTAGAAAACATAATTGAAATGTCACCTAAGGTAAATCGGCTATATGGCTTTTCGTGTATATCTATATACTGCTCAATTCTAATTCTCTCGGTTTGATTTGAGTATTTTGAGTGAATGAGTTGTTTAAGTTCTTTTAAACTTGATTCGAATAGGCTTGCACTTTCTTTTATACAGATAGAGTAACTATCGGTTGAAATTAATTTTTTAATTTTTATTAGTTCTTTTTCTATAGGGTTCAATGACATAATATTAATGTTTATAAATTCCCTCTAAAATAAGTTTTTTTTTTGATATAGAATTCTATATAATAAAGCGTTACGTCATTGATTTATTATCTTCGATAAGTCTAATTATTTTAAACATTAATAAAGTTAATTCTGCTAGTCCGCTTCCGTACCTAAAGACATGAATTGTCACAGTCAAGATTTATCTTTCAGCAAACTAGAAAGCTATGAATTTACTGCAATTTATTAAAAAGTTCCCAAATGAACAGAGTTGTAAAGCTCATTTTATTGAGAGTCGAATACAACAAGGAATAGAGTGTAAAAAATGTTCAAACACTGACCATTATTGGCTAAAATCAAAATATCAGTTTCAATGTAAACGATGTGATTTTCGCACTACTTTGCTTAGTGGAACATTGCTTCAATCAAGTAAGCTCCCCTATAAATATTGGTATATAACTGCTCATTTAATGAGTTCAACTAAAAAAGGGTTTTCAGCTCACGAAGTACAGCGTCAATTAGGTCATAACAGGTATGAGCCAATTTGGTTGATGATGCAAAAAGTAAGGGCTGCTATGGGAAAGGCAGAACGAAGTAGTGTATTGAAAGGGATGGTGGAAATGGATGAAGCCTATATATCTACTCACACACCAAAGAAACAAAAAGAGCGTTTGAAGCGAGGAAAAGGAAGTCAGAAAAAACAGAAAATCATGGTGATGGCTGAGTCATTTCCTCTCGAAAATAATCAAGGGTTTACAAGTAAATTCTGTGGTAAGTTTTCAATGCAAGTAAATAAAAGTGAATTAAAAGATGCTGTGAATGAAATGGTTGCTAAAACCATCAATTCTAAGACTATATTATTTACAGATATGGCAAAATAGTATCTTGATTTAAACAAAATCGTGGATACTCATATTATGGAAAAATCTTCTGTTAGTTGGGATAGTACTTTACAATGGTCGCATATTGCAATAGCTAACCTTAAACGTAACCTTTTGGGTGTTTATCATTTCGTGAAAAACGAGTACCTACAAGGGTATCTGGATGAATTTTGCTACAAACTAAACCGAAGAAAACAGAAGGATTTATTCCAGAATCTAATTTTTGATTTAATTTAGTGGTAAACAAGCGGACTAGCAGAAAGTTAATTATCTCTTTTTAATTCATAAAACTCTTCAAAAATAAGATTTAACTTATTTTTGAATTTTTCTATATCAAATATAGTTAAACCAATAAAATTTAAATATCTGTTGTGAATTTCTTGAAGCTCTTCAATATATAAATTCAATTTTGCTAGTTCTTCTGCTTCTTCAATTTTCTTCTGAATAGGTTCAATTTCATTTTCTTTATTCATAGTGAGTTTGGTTTTGTTTTTTTGAGTTCCATTTGATTGTTTTATTGCTTAGTTGATCTCGTTATCAGTTTTCCATATCAATCCCTTTGATTGATATGATTTTATCAGGTACATATTTATGCACATTTCAATGTAAGTTTTGTATTGCTTCATATTGTTTTAATTGATGATTTATATGAAATAGTTTTTACCATTTCATACTGCAATGATAATTGCTAGTTTGGAACTTTACACTCTAACCTATCATTCGTATATTGATGCTGTAAATAATTATTATGAGAGCAGACGGAAAAGAAACATTACGGAAAATAGATTCTTGTTTTCAGGTAAGCGAGAAATTACTCGGAAAGATTAGAATGAAAGAATATACCATTAAAGAATTAGTTGTTGAGACTGGGTATTCTGACAAAACAGTTCGGAAGTGCGTTGATATAATTCAAAATGGTGGTAAAGATAAATTTGGAAACGAATACTGGCCTGCTGATATAAGAGAGAATTATGACGAAATTATAAACGTCTCAATTGGTAGAAGTAATGTTCATAGCTTTTCATATGTAGATTCTCGAATTACTTTGTTTCCAGATACTATTACAAAATCTATTGTAAAAGATTTGATACCATTTGTCGATTATATTAATTCTGTCGAAGGTTTAGATAATTTCTCTAATGTGGCCGAGGTGATATCAGAGATGATAGATGAGCAGGGGTTTGGACATTTGTTAAATAAAGACAATAGAAAGATCGTCCGCCTCGATAGTAAGTCTATTTTTAATATTGAGAATAACGAACCTGTAAGAGATTTCCTACCTATTTGTAGAAATGCGATTTTAAACAATGTTTGTCTCTCTATCGTGTATAAACCATTTGGTGTTGAGTCATTCGTAAATTATATAAGTCCTTTAAAGATTATCGAGTACAATAATCGATGGACACTTATAGCTATTCTTAATATGTCTGAAAGTGATTTGCATTCTGAAAGAAATGGATTGGTGAATAATTATCCGCTTGATCGTATTTTAGATGTAGCACTTTGTACTGATGTACCTATTATAAAGTTTAATGTAGATATAGATAAGGTTCTGGACTTATCTTATGGCCCCTCCATTGGAGACTGGAATAACATTCCGTATATAAAGTTAGTGTTAAAGGTTAGTAATCGTTTTATAAACTTTATTAAAACTAAACCCATTATTGCTAAAGCTCCAATTGAAGAAATCAAAGAGGATGTTACAATACTTACGTATAAAAAAATAGTAAATACTATTGAGCTTAAACAATTCATACGTTCTTATGCTGATCAAATTGAAGTTTTAGAACCCCAAAACTTTAGAGACTCTGTTATTGATGATTTAAAGAAGACTTTAGGTAACTACTCTTAGGTTGGTAGATTGGAATCTAAACTTCTAATCTAGCTATTATGTTTGCTGTGAACAAAAAAACATATCACAGTTATGAAAACATCAAGACAAGAAGTATTAGAGGTAAAGTACAGTAAAGCATCTGAGTATGAAATGAACTATTTAATGAAAACTACACGTGGATACCGTAAGTTATCTTGGGAAATCACAAAACATGCTAGAAAGCGAATCTCGCAGCGTGTAAGAAACTATGAAGCTGTAATGCTTGTAATGGATTATGGAAAAGTAATTTTCAAACAAGGCTTAACATATTATATAGCTACAAAGAAATGTTTCCCAAAAAATTTCGATAATTCATTGTTAGGTGAGCTTAATAATACGGTTGTAGTTGCTTCAGATGATGGTGCAATTATAACTTGCTACAAAAATGCAGGTTCACTTAAACATATTATGAAAAAGCAATGTCGTTTGGCAGTTGCTTAAATTAACTGGATAATATTTATTTATACGTTAAGATGGAACAAGATGAAAAAATAATTACAAAGGAATACTATGATAATGGAAATTTGAAGTTTCTATATCGTGAGCTAATTCCATGTGGCTGGACTGAAATGGAAATATGTGTTGATCACTGGTATGAAGATGGGCAGCCACAAAAAAATACGAGTTGGTTTTTTGGTAATCAGGTCGGAAAAGAATGGTATAATAATGGTCAAATTAAAAGAGATTACGAGGATTGGATTGACCCTATTTCAAATGGGACTTGTAAAGAATGGAGTAAATGTGGTAAATTGATTTTTGAGTCTTCTTACTGTGATAACGATTATGCAAATTGTGTAAAAAGTCATTCGAAATCTTGGTATCTTTCTGGTAATATTAAAGAGGAGGAGGATTATTGTCAATCAAGAAAAGTTAGTAGGTGGAGTCCCGATGGTAAAACTAAATCGATTGTACAATACAATTCTTGCGGTAAATTAACCTCAAGTAAATATGTAGATGTAAATAGGGTAGAGATCTCAGAGGATGTCTTCGGTAAGAGATTTTTTTTAAGCTAAATTAATAATTGTATTTTCACATCAACTTTTAAATGAAAATATGGCAACAAATAAACACGCTCAAATAAGATACCTAGCTTTAGATAGATGTTTTTCAAACTTCGGAAGGAACTATAATTACGATGACTTAATTGAAGCGTGTAACAAGGCAATTTATGACCATAGCGGCATTCATGAGTCGGTTAAAAAACGCCAAGTTCAATATGATATTGAATACATGAAGTCAGAGGCTGGTTGGTCTGTAGAAATTGAGACATATAGAATAGAAAGAAAAGCAAATTTTAGATATACGGATAAAAATTTCTCTATAAAGAATTCACCCATTAATGAGATGGAAGCGAATCAATTAAAAGAAGCTTTACTTACATTGAATAGAATTAAAGGTTTACCACAATTTGAGTGGGTAGATGAAATGATGGCCAAGTTAGAATCATCATTTAATGCAACGATGTCTGATAAAAAAGTACTTGGTTTCGATGAGATGCCTTATCTAAAAGGGATAGACTTTATTTCTGAGCTCTATCATAAAATTATTCACAAAAGAGTTTTGCAAGTGAAGTATAAGCCCTTTCATGACAATGCAATGACCTTAACCATACATCCCTATTACTTGAAGCAGTATAACAACCGTTGGTTTCTGTTTGGTTTAAGTGAAGTTGATAATTTGATTAAAAACCTGCCATTAGATAGGATACAGTCTTTTAATGAGGTCGATTTAGATTATATGAATACTGAAATTGACTTTGATGAACATTTCGAGGATGTGATTGGAGTTACCGTTAAAGAAGAAAGTTCAGAACTTGTTAAATTGAAAATTGCTTCTTCCTTATGGCCATATATTGAAACAAAACCTTTTCATGGTTCACAAAAGAAAATTGAGAAGACCGAAGACTACACAATCATAAGCTTAGATTTAAAAGTGAATTATGAGTTGGAAACCAAACTCCTACAACATGGTGAGAAGGTGCAAGTGATTGAGCCAATAGATCTTAGAGATCACCTTATTGACCGAATAGAAAAAATGAAGGATAACTATAATTTATTATGCAAATAGACTGCATAAAAGATTTATTAATTTGCAACAAAGAGTTGTATTCATCTCAAATTGCATCTCAAAATAAATAATAGAACGTAATTTAATGGTGCAGTTCTACTGCACTATAGTTTAGTTCTTTTGCATTAGTTCTTTGAAACACCTGAACAAATATTGATAAGTGCATACTGGGTTTCTTGTGAAATCAATAATCGGTATGTTTTCTCAGTGTAACTGAGATGAATGTTAGTTCGTGATAGTTGGGAAGCTATCGCTTATTTCTTTCTATTATTTTTTAATTGGTTTTTTTTTTAAGAAATCAATCTTGTAATGATTTGATCTTTCATTTCATACAAATAGAATATCTCAGGTGTTTCGAAGACTAATATTATAAACATGACACAAACAGACTACCAAATACAGATTAAACAATTGTTTCAAGAGCTTGAAACAAAAGAACAGTTACTAGAGCTATTGAACCTTGCACAAATGGCTCAATTTGGTGACGAGTGTAGCCCAATAAAACTGGGCTCACTAACTTATTATGCAAATCCAACTATTTGTAAGAATAGGTATAAGAGTTTTGTGGTAAAGAAAAAATCTGGAAGTGATAGACAAATTAATGCTCCTGTAAGAGGGTTAAAGCATATTCTACGCTGTTTAAATTATGCTTTGCATTGCGTACACTATCCCCATCAGTCCACAACTGGATTTGTGCCAGGGAAATCAATTGTAGATAATGCAAAAAAACACATTGATAGTAGGCACGTTTATAATATAGATTTAAAAGATTTCTTCCATTCGTTTGATAGAAATAGAGTTAAAATGGCTTTTATGTACAGCCCTTTTAATCTTGGGAAACAAAAGGAACCTATTGCTTTTCTTTTGGCTTGCTTATGTACTCATTCTTTACAAATAGATGGTGAGATGAAGTTAGTTTTACCACAAGGTAGCCCTACTTCTCCTACACTAACTAATATGTTGTGTAAACAGTTAGACAATAGGTTACTAGGCTTGGCAAAACGATTCGGCTGTAAATACTCTAGATATGCAGATGACATTACATTTTCGGCCAACAAGAATGTATTTAGAGATTCAGTATTTTTAGATGAGTTAACTAGAATTGTAGAAGTTAATCAGAACTTGAAAATTAATCCTTCAAAAACCAGGCTTCAGTCTGCTGGATACAAACAAGAAGTTACTGGATTAATTGTAAATGAGAAGGTAAATGTAAAGAAGAGGTATATTAAATCTCTTCGAATGTGGCTGCACTATTGGGAGAAGTACGGTTATGCGAAAACCAGTTTGATTTTTGCAGAAAATTATAAAGCAGATAAAGTTAATTCCAAAAACTCTCCTAGTTTACATTATGTTTTAAAAGGAAAGTTAGAGTTCCTTAAAATGGTTAAAGGTGCTAACGACGCTACTTATTTAAAGCTTAAGGATAGGTTTGATCAGGTTTTGTATCTTAATAAAGATATTGACTCTGTATTAAGTGTTTGGGAAAAGGACGGGATTGATAGAGCTATGGAACGTTATTATTAACAGACTTAGATGGAAAGAAATAAATTTGATTTCATAAAAGAGCTTCTTAATGATGGGGAAATCAATCCTAAACAAAGAGAAAGAATACTTCACTTAGCTTCAAAAGAACTTGGAGATGTTGGGCTGTTAGAAAGTCGTGTCTCAAAGATTGAGATGCTATTATTAAACTCGAAAGTCAAGCCCGTTACTAGTGAAAATGAAATTAACGAACCAATAGTTAGTATTGATGTTGAATATATTGATCCATTTAATCTATATAAATTTCTATTTACTTACAATCAAAACCCCATACTTAGGTCTACATGTCACGACATTGATTCAGATGAATTAATTAGCATTAATAAATATTGTAAAACTAAATCGTATGATTTTATAATGCATTTAGAAAAAATAATTGAAGCATATAAAATTCATGAAAAACAGAATTATGCACCTCCCAATCTTAAAGCATTAATTCGCGCATACTTAACAGGTGAAGATTATAAAGGTCGACCTATCAAAGGGGGATGGTCATCCGATAAAGTTCAAATAAATTGGAGTTCTAAGAGATTAGCTGATTGGGCTAATCTTAATAAAACTACACCACCAAACTTAAATTTATCAAGATTAGGACATGATGAAATAGAAGCTTTTAATGTCCAACAAATCGACTCTCCAATCACATCCGAATCTATTCAGAATTTTACTCAATTAGTTTTACATTTTAAAAATTTATTTCATTTAAAAAGTGGAGACCAATCATTACTAGCAATCATTATTCGAGTAAATTCAATGAAGAAATGGAGTGAAAGTGTAGATTTTGAAATAAGTACCGATACGTTTTCAGATAATTTAGAGCACTTTACAGATGTAGATAAGCTTATGCAAGCTTATAACATATTAATAAAACTAATAATTGAACAGCATTCAAGAAATATAGGAAAACCAATAGTGCGACTATCATTTCTAGAGGTAGACGAGTGTGTTAGTTTGTCAATTCATCATATAAATACTAAATACAATAAAAGTATAAAAAATGTGATTAATAGAGGAAATGGACAAACCTACAATTCACTGATTAAAAACCAAATTAATGGTCTGTGTAACTTATATTTAAATGCTGATTTTGGAAATTCTGGATACGCAAAAATTAATTTATGGAATGGTGAAAAAAGAATTGAGCAATCACTGAGCTTCTTTAAAGGAGTGGAACACATACTAGAATTCCCAACAAAAACTTAAAGTAAATTATGATTTACCTAATAGATGATAAAAAGGTCAGACAAGCTGATTTCGGATGGTCTGAGACAAAGTTAGATAAATTCAGTAGTTATATTAAACCTCTATATGATATTGAAGATGTCATAGCAGTTGGAGAAGATTTGTATGCTAACAATAATGTCATACTATATCATGAATCCTTTCTAGATTTTACGCAGAATAAAGAAAAGGCAACCAACCAGAGAGTCAAGCTTTATAAAAAAGCAGATCAAATACCTGACTTATCTGTTGCTTTTTTTAGTGGAAGTATGAACTCTAGGTCTTTAAAGGGTAATGTAGCCTCCCTTCCCGTGGCAAAGCTCTATCAAAATTTAGAATCTTTAATTCAAAAATATAGTATTGGTGTAATAAATCTAAAGTACTTGTTATATGGTAATAGTCCTGAATTAGAAGAAAAGCTTAAAAGTTCGTTGATAACCGGAAATCGTGATATTGATAAAAATGCCATAAAAGTAACTGGCTCTACTTTATTTGTGCGTACAGACATAGGATTTATACAAAATGCTATTATCGGAGCTACAGAAAAGGTTTTGTTTAATGATGTTTCTGATGAAAAGCTATCACAAAAAGTAGAAGAGTGGTTAAGTGAAGTAGAATATGATAATATTTTTATTCCTTTATGCTTTGGTCAAACACTTTGTGATTTTAATGGTTTGAGGTTAGCTTCCCATATTAGATGTACTCCGAGTAAAAATCAATTAAAACGAATCTTTATTTATGGTTTTGTTAGTATAGACATGTTGCTTGATAATGAGTATTTCAACGTTTTAAAAACTAAAAATGTTCAATTAGTAGATTATAATAAAAAATCATTTCAGGTTGCGACTGAATTATCTCATACCTCACTAAACTTTGATAAACTACCGAGTGAAATTTCAAAATTAAAGCTTAATTCACCCAGTAACTACATAGATAATCATTCTATTTCTAACGAATGGGCAATTTATCAATGGGCAAAAACTATAACATGTGAAGACACTGAGGAGTTACAAAGTCTATTTCTTAATGTACAGTACAATTTGTATTTTAAATACTTAAGGACAATTCACCCTATCTCTGAGGTTGATAGAATACCTCACGAAAAATTAATTATCGAAGACAATAATTCATCTAAAGTACTTTTGATTGACGATGAATGTGAGAAGGGGTGGGATGAGATATTTGCACATTTAGGTGATATTAATAACATATATGTTGAGTCAATAGGTGGTGATTTCAAATCCCGTAGTGCTGAAGATGTCATTTCAGAGTCTATAAAAACAATTAATGATAATGACATCGATGTAGTATTTTTAGATTTTAGACTAATACTCAATGATTTTAGTGAAAATAAAGTAGATGAAATCACAAGTGTTAAATTACTTAAAGAGATTAAAAAAATTAATCCAGGTATTCAGGTAATTATATTCTCTGCTACAAACAAAAATATGGAATTTACAGATTTTGCAAAAAGCTGGAGCAGATGGCTTTGTCTTAAAAGATTCTGGGCTACAATGCAATAATAATATATTGGATTTTATTTTACAATTTGAAACTAGTTTACATAAAGCTAATTGGTTAAAGATGTTATATGGGAAGTTTTCAAATATTCTTAACAATAGTACTGGATATGATGACTTATTCATAGTAAACCTTAAAAATAATCTATTAATTTCTTTTGAATTATTAAGAAACTCATTTAATGAACCCAAATATTTAACCTATGCTTATCTTCAATTATATGTAATCATAGAATCTTTTTTAAACCTCGAATATATTTTTAAATATGGTGCTAAAAAGTTATGTTAATCGTACTATTTTAGTTCACGAAAAGTTAGATGACAATCATAACAATTCTGTGTTGAAGTTTAATCATAGGAGTCAAAAGAACCTCTCATATTTCTCTTATGAAATAAATGAATCTAAATCTAAGATATCTATTGGTGTAGACTTTAAAATGTCCTGTGTCTTAATTTTCCTTTTTGATAAAGAAGATTCAAACTCGTGGGAATGGTCACTAATAAGAGATACAAGAAATACAAAAGCAGCACATTCAAATAATAAAGAAATCAATCGGGAGGATATTTATACAATAGTAACTTTTTTATCAAAAATTCTAAATCGATCAAATTTTAAAATTTCGTCTAGAGCAGATTTAAAAACCACCTAATTCATTGTCTTTTTTAATAAATTAAGTTATTAAATAATTACCAAGCAGATGCACTGCACACTTGTAGTTTTTATTTGCGTCAAACAAATAAATTATGAGCTTACTTTCTCACTTCAGTCAATTACAATTAACCCAAGACCAGGAGTCTGCGTTAAATGGAATTGAAACCTTTTTAAACAATAAAAGCGATGTGTTTATCCTTAAAGGATATGCAGGTACTGGTAAGACTACGCTAATTAATGGTTTGGTAAAACACCTTACCTCCATAGGTAGAAAACGCCAATTAATGGCACCAACAGGTAGAGCCGCTAAAGTGATTAACAGTAAGGTAGGAAAGAATGAAAATGCCACGACAATTCATAGTGCTATTTATTCCTACAACGATTTAATAGATATTAAGGCTGATAAAGGAACTAACACTGACAGTTTTAAATACTTATTCAAACTAAATGACAGTATCAAAGAAGATGAGGTAGTTTATATTATTGACGAGGCTTCTATGATTTCTAATGTGTATAATGAAGGTGAATTTTTTCGTTTTGGTTCTGGTAAACTACTTTCTGATTTAATAGAATTTACACGCTGTTTTGATACGACTTTAAACACCAAAATCATTTTTATTGGAGATCCTGCCCAGCTACCTCCTATTGGCATGAATACATCACCTGCTTTAGATGAAGATTTTTTAGCCAATAATCTGAATCTTAAAGTTGAGCTTGCAGAAATGAAGCAAGTAGTCCGCCAAGCTAATAATAACTCAATCCTAACTTCGGCATCAAAAATTAGAAAATGTTTAACCTCTGGTTTCTTTAACGATTTCGATTTAAAAGCAGATGGTATTAATTTGTTTAACCCTGCTTATACCGAGTTTTTAGAGACTTATAACAGTTGTAATGGGCGTAAAATAATTATTGCGTATTCCAATAAAACCTGCAAAGATTTAAATGCGACTGTTCGAACCCATAAGTTTGGTGCTGATAAAGAGATTCAAGATTCAGACATCATAATTGTTGGGAAAAACAATAGACGACACGGAGTAATGAATGGCGAATTTGGTATTGTAACTGCTGTTTCTGATGAGGTGATTAAAAGAACTATTCGCTTTAATTACGAAGGAGATATTAAAGCATCAGTAGATTTATCATGGCGTTGGGTAGAATTTAATTTCCCCTATAATACAAAAGAGGATCAAATTGTAAAGGGCTATATTTTAGAAAACTTCTTAAATGGAGATAAAAATAATATTAGTTCGCAAGAGCAAAGAGCATTATACATTGATTTTATTAAACGAAATCCAAGTCTAAGACCAAAGACAAAAGAGTTTAAAGAAGCCATTGCCAGCGATCCTTTTTTTAATGCTATTTCTTTAAAGTATGGCTATGCCGTAACCTGTCATAAAAGTCAAGGTGGGGAATGGGAAAACGCTTTTGTATTTTGGGATAAAGGCTCCAGTAAAATAGATTTTACAAAAGAAGAACAATTATCGGCTGGTAAAACCAATGCAGATTTTTACAGATGGGCGTATACAGCTATAACCAGAGCATCAAAAAAATTATATTGTGTAAATCCACCTTTTTTTAGTTCTCTTTCAAAATTGTCTTTTATTAATGCAAAAGCACAAAAGGCTATAGAGTCGCTTACACAAACACCTTTGGTTATAGAATATATTATACTAACAGATGTTCATAGTGCTTTGTTAGATAAATTTAATATCACTAATCAACCTGTTTCAATACAAGACCATTTCCTCAAGATTAATGAGCTTTTAAAGGAGTGCAAGGCAGAGGTTGTAGAATGGGAACAAAAATCTTATGAAATTAGATATAAGATACAAAGAGGTGAAGAATTGGTTGGTTTAAAATTCTGGATTAATGGTAAAAATGTATTTGTTGAAAAATATGAAAATATTCAGAAGTCGACCAATTCAGATACCTTACTTAACGATGTGTTTAATTTAATCCCTCAAATAGCAATATCTACTATTACTCGGACTACAGAAACGAATAATACTCCAGACTCTGTTTACAGTTACCCTGAAGATTTAGGAGAGGAAAAAACCATTTCTTCTGAATATATACATTTCATTAACTAAACCATGTAGTATTGAGAATATCACAATTACTATTATTGAAAATTTAGACTGGAGGGAACGCTATTCTTTTGTAAGAAATGGAGAGAAAGCAGTTTTAGATTTTGAATACAATTTAGCAGGATTTGTAGGAAGAGTTTTCCCTTTAACAAATTCATGTAATAGTGAGGTTCTGCTAAGTGACTTAGAGTTAATTATTAAAAATTTAAATAAATAAAACATGTCTTTTAAGGAAGTTACAATATTAAGAAAGTCGTCTAAGCTTAAAGAAGCTTATGAAATGGCAATGCAAGATTTAAATTCAGACCCCAGTAATGTTTGGTCTAAAAGATCAATGGCCTGGGTGCTGTATGCTTTTATGAAAGAGAATTCTAATGTGGAAAATTATGATTCATTTCTTACTTACCTGAATGAGCTTATTGCTTTAGAATTACCTAGTGAAGAAGATTTAGTTTTTTCTAGTGTTGGATTTCAAGTAGGTAGTATTGTGTTTGCTTTATCTAAACAGCAAGAATCTAACGATTCTAAAATTCTATCTCTTTATGATCTTGTAAAGGTATTAGCTATACCTGTTAAAACTGATGCCTACTCTTTTGTGTTTAAGGCCTTTCATAAAGCATTTAAAGACACAGTCCATTATTTAGATTTTGTGGATTGGTGGGGTTTAGAGAATTTTATAGAAGATGACTTTAATAAGGGAGAAGTAAATGGTAAGCAAATCATGTCTGTGGTTGAGCAAGCATATATCGCTTATAGTAAAAGATTGCTTTTAACAAAGCCAATTCTATTCGCGGGTTTACAAGTTATACCTATTGGTGGGACAATATCTTTAGATATAGACAGAATACATAAGTTTTTACCTAATCTTGAAGACGTAATTAATAAGCATCCAGAATATCAATACCCACTTTATTTTAAAGCAAAGCTGATGCTGGCAATTGGAGATCAAGAAAATCTGCTAAATGTATTTATTCCCTTTGCCAAATCTAAAAAGAATGATTTTTGGGTATGGGACGTAATGTCTGAAATATTTGAGGATACAGATGAAAATAAATTAGCTTGCTTATGTAAGGCTCTCTCCTTAAAAGCTAAAGATGATTTTTTAATTAAAGTTAGAACACATATAATTCCGCTCTTATTGGCTAAAGAAATGTATGCTGAGGCTAAGTTTGAATTAGATGCTGTTATTGAGCTTCGTCATAAGAATCAGTGGAAGGTCCAATCTAATTTAACGGTTTTACAAGAAGCCGATTGGTATAATAAAGCTTCTACTATTCAAAATAATAAAGCACTATATAACTCCTATAAAACAATTGCCGAACAAATTTTATACAGCGACCCTTCCAGAAGAAATAGTTGTAATTGAATATGTTAACTCTGAGAAGAAGATTGCAAATTTCATTAAGGATAAGTCAACGCATGGCTTCTTTAAATATTCAGGATTGAAAACGCAGCCTAAATTAGGCGAGGTTTATAAAGTTAGACTTGAAGGTGAATATGGTAAGCAATTTTACAAAGTATATACTTTAGTTAAAGTTGAAGATCACTCTGAGTGTAAAGCTTTAAAATTGTTTAGTGGAAATGTAACAGTATTACAAACGTCTAATATTGGCTTTGTTGACTCTGTTTTTATTGGATCAGACTTAGTTAAAAAACATGAGTTAGTAAATAAACAAGAAGTAAGTGGTAATGCTATTCTCTCATTTAATAAAAAGAAAAATGTATGGGGTTGGAAAGCTCTACTTATAACTTAATAAATAGATTAAATTGTGCACTTAGGTTGCGTGCTTTGGTAGTTTATTTGTAGAAACTAAATAAGGGATTTATGAAAACTAAAGCAGAACAATCAGGGTGTTACTTTAATACTGAGGAAGTATATTTTAAAATCAGTGATAGAAACAATATAGATATAACAGAATCAGAATTTAAGTCTGACAAAAATGCCTTTTTGTTATTAAAAAGATATTATTCAGGAAATTATCATGAAACCAATTGGAATTTACATGCTGAACATGTTTTTGAGATGTTATGCCCTAAAACACTAAGCCCAATTGAAGTTTGTGAATCAGATTTTGTTATTAAAGGCTTTAGAGATTGTAAATATAAAAATGCAATATGTAACTCTTATCAAGTTTATACAATAGAAAACCCTTTCGGTCAGATAGAAACTATTAAGACCAGGGAGATGAATCAGTTTTTGAATGGCTTTATGCCATAAGAATCATAAATACAGCTGTGTCAATTATTTTGGTGAAGAATCTTTTGTAAGTGTGTTGAATTTCTTAAAGATCATTTCTAAAGAATTCTCAACTTTAAAAGAAGTGAAATTACAAGTCGAGATATATCAGTTACAAAGCCCGAATTAATAATAAATAAGACTACTACTATCACAAGTGTATTTAAATATGCATTTAGGTTGCATAGTTGGGTTGTTGATTTGTAGAAACTAAAAAGAAGTAAAGATGAACAAGAAATCAATAAAATCAGAATCGCAAAAAGTTAACATTATGGAGAACTATTTTATTAAAGAAGAACTAAAACATATTGCTATGGAAAAGTATATTGAAGACCAGGCAAACTCTAAAGCGTTTATAGAATCGCAAATAATAGATGCTGAATTTAATTCAGAGCTGGAAAAGCATCTTTCTGATCAGTCAGAATCGGAGGCTTATTTAAATCATATCATTAAAAAAGAAGCAGAACAAATGGATTTAGAAGACCATCTCGAAAATCAAGTAAATTATAAAGAGTTTATAGTATCACAGATAAGAGATGCTGAATTAAATTCAGAGCTAGAAAAGCATCTTTCTGATCAGTCAGAATCGGAAGCATTTTTAAATCATAAAAGCTCAAAATTTTAAGCCACAATTATGAAAGCATTAATACAACAAGGAAAGTTACTTCGGATAGGAGAAGAAAAGAGTATTACAGAGACTTTTAATAAACGTGAATTCGTTTTGGAGACTGTAGAGCAGTATCCTCAGAGAATTTTGTTTGAGCTTACGCAAAATAACACCAATTTACTTGAAAAAGTAAACACTGGAGACTTAATAGATGTATGTTTTTACTTACGTGGAAGAGAGTGGCAGAAAGATTCTAATTCTGATGTGAAGGTATTTAATTCACTAAATGCCTGGAAGGTTGATGTTGTGGAGGGTAATACAACCCCAGAACCAATTGTTAAAGCAAAGCTAAGAGAAGTTGAGAATCCAGATTTAGAGGATATGCCATTTTAACTAATCATACAAAAACTAATTACAAGTACATTATGAAAAACACAATTACTAAATTCAATCAAATTTCAATTAACAATACCAACCGTTGGAGCTGCGATGCTTGTGGTGGAGATTCTGAATCTGGCTGTTTGATGTCCGACTTCCAAAATTGTATTAGAGGGTAATTTTTATTATGCACTTGTACTGCGTAATAGGGCTGTTTATTTGTTTAAAGTTTAAAACTAAAAGCAAATACTATGGCTTTATATCATTTTACAGACGCAAGAAATATTGAATCAATTATGACCCATGGATTACTTTCATGGCCATTGGTCTATTTATATGACATTGATGCGGTAATGGGATCAAACGAAACATCTAGACGTTTAGATGCTAGAAGAGGTCATCAAGAGTATGTTCGATTAGCGCCACAACCAAATCATCCTATGTTGTATTTTGCAATGAATGATGGTAGAATTGATGATTATGTTTGGTTAGAAATTGATGAAGCCGTTTTGTATAAAAATGGGGTTCTGTATAGCGATACCAATGCAACTGCAAACAGTGCAACAATTAACTCTGATATCGATACTGCTTTTGAGTATGGTGATCGTCAAGCAGAGATTCTAATTCCAGGTAGAATTGATCCAAAATATATAACTTACTAAATTATGGCAAAGAGACCCGTATTTATAGTTGATACAGAAGCTGCAGATTATTATGTGACTAAAGATGTTGAATTCACTTGGCACCCAGGGTATTCTATATCACAGAAAAGGAAGTCAATAAATTCACTTCATAGTAGTTTTGTTGATGCATTAGGGAATATGATGATTCTAGAAGTTTCCTCTAAATCAGAAAGTCCTTTAGGCATAATGTTAAGTGCTTTTAATCTTAGAATAAACCATAGTAAAAAAGGTTTAATTCCTTTGGAGTGTGCATTCCAATCAAGTAAAAAGTTTGAATTTGGAGGTCCATTCCTTGATTTGTTAACTACTAACCCTTATAAGGTTAAGAAAGATCATAGGATTAAAGATTCAGGAAAAATAACAGAGTTTGTTTTTGATGGTGAAAGATATCCTAACAAACCGACAACTTTTTTCTATAATTGGCTTTATTTGAAAGCTTTAAATTTAGATAAGAGTTTGTCCACAGAAATAATTAAATATGATGCTTTTACTGATATTGAATTTAATCCATTAAAATCGGTAAACTGTCAAGCAAAAGCTTGTGCCTTATATGTTTCACTTTATAAAAGAGGCTTGTTGGAGAAAGCCTTGTTAAATCAACAAAATTTTAAAGATGTTTTATGTACTGTAGAAACATTTGATCACAATATGTTGAAAAATATTCAAGTAAAATTAGATCTATAAGCAATAATATAGAATAGGGATATTATCAAGTATACAAATATTACAGTTCCATCATTCATCCTATTAATAATTGTTGTATTGGTTGTAAAAGCTCATTATAGTAAGCTTATTGAGCCTAATAATTTAAACGAAAAAAACACCGTTATGGAAAACAAGAATCTATTTTTAAAAGACCATGCAGAAATCTTAAATGTTCAAAACCATAGAGATATTACCGTGGCACAAATTAAATATAATACAACTTTGTTAGATAGTGTTATCAGTCTTCATGAGGCTTTTGAAAAGAAGTTAATTGTTGTTAAAGAGCTTGAAGGAACCGAACAGGTAAATACTATTAATCTAGAAAACTTAAGCGATAGCTACATATTTATACTTGATGGGGATATATTAAAAGGAGCTAAGCAAAATAGGGTGGTAAATACATCTGTATTGGTTGCTCCAAAGGCAAAAATACTGCTTCCAGTGAGTTGTGTTGAAGAAGGTAGATGGGACAATAGAAGTTCTAGATTTAGACCATCAGATGAAGTTGCCCATAGATCAATTAGGTATGAGAAAGCTAACTTTATAAGTGAGTCTAAAAAGATGAATAGAGCTGACTTTGCTGCTGATCAATCATCTGTATGGGATGAAGTTGAAAATGTTTCATGTTCTATTGAATATTGTTCCCCGACTAAATCACATTCAGATTTATTTGAAAATTTTACTAACGAATTTGAGAATATTATTAAGGAATTTACATTGAAACCTCAGGCAAACGGGCTCGTAATATTTGTTGGAGATCAAATGGTCGCTTGCGATATTTTTAATAACAATAAACTTTATAGTGATTACTTTAAAAAGATTATAAAAACTTCCGCTATTGATTCAAAAATTAATAAAGAAGATAATCAATCCAAATCAATAGACAAATCACAAGTTATTAAGTTAATGAATACTGTATTTGATCAATTTGAAATATCAAAAGAAAATGCAAGTTCAACCCCAGGGGTGTCTGAGGGAGTAGAAACAAGGCTAAATCTTGAGAATAATACATTTTATGGACTTAGTCATAAGGGTAGATCTGTTCATCAGTCTATACTATCATATAATTCAAAAAAATAATGTTTAAACCACATAGTCTAAATGAAGCAGTATAGAGATTATACCAATAAGTTGATTAACGAGTATATACTTGAATCTTATAGATATTTATGGGCTCAATATAGAGATTCTAAAAAAAAATAACTAAATAGTTCTCTGTAATGGATAGATATGTATTAGAATTTGAGAAGATAACTGATGTAATAAAATCTGAAGATTTTTATTGTGAATTATTTAAACTCAATGAAGATCATTGGTTAAAAGTAAAGTTAAAAGCAAATGATCATATTTTTTATCATGTTTCTGTAAAGGGTCTATTAGATTTTCTTTCAGGAAAAATTAATATGGCAGGACTTTTTAATAATGCTCCTGGCAATGAGTTGTTTTTATACATTGAAAATAAAGGAGTGAAGATTTGTGATAAATATACTTTTGACTATAAAAGAATATGTAGTTGGAATAAATTTTATGGGGATTTTAATTCAAAGTATTTTGAAGATTTTAATCAATTTATTAAGGATATAAATGTGGAATTAATTTGATGTATTTATTGTAATTTCAAGAAATAATTATCAATTACATAAATAATATAATGACGAAAATGTAATAAATAGAAAACCAACTTCTAATATAACTTATTAATTAATCACCTTATTTTGTTTTATTCCCCTAAGTCCAAAAATATTAAATGTAATTTCTATATTAGTGATAGACTAAAACAAAATTAAATTCTAATTATGACAATTATATTACTTAAAACCTTGGGTTTCTTTTACTTGTTTACGTCTGTATTAATGATTCTTAAACCAAACGTTATAGATCTTTTTAAGAATTCAGTATCTGAATATAATTTATTAAATCGTGGCCTTACTGGTTTATTGTTTTCTATTTTAATTTTAGTTATTCACAATGATTTTGTTTGGGATATTTCAATTATTATTACGTTGATTGGTCTTCTAGGAGTAATTAAATCTATTGTGTTGATTTTATACCCAGATTATGTAATTAAAAAAGTTAATAATATGACTGCTCTAAATTACAAATTGCGTCTAGTTTTTTCAACGTTTTTAAGTTTTATCTTATTGTATGGTGCTTACCGATAATTAACATAAAGATTTCATTTTTGTTATTAACCCTATCAAATCTCCTGACCAACTTAGTGGAACTAAATAAGTCGGTAACTGTTGAGTGATTCTGTAATGAAGTATTTTGTTCCTTTTACTTCATTTTTGATTTTTCTTAATTCTGTATGATTGATTTTTTAAAGTAGTATTTCCACTTTTTACATCTCGTATTTTAGTTGAAAGGAGTTGTTTTGATATATCTTGATTGAAGATGTCCGACTACTACATTATCTAGTATATAACCACAATAATACATCGGAATTTTACGTGAGAATCTTCGATTTAATACACTATCTCGACTGGGTCAATAAAGTTGTCGAGTTTACCCCCCTCTAGAACCCTATTTGTAGTGATTTGATTATAAATGAAATACGGTTAAAAGTAGAATAGGGGACACTGATATGACACTATATTTTTAATTACTTAAACATTATTAAATCATTCCAATAGACTCTCAAGTATAGCAATCATCGTAGGCTTAATAGGTTAGGTTATTTTTAAAAATAACTTGACTTTTTTTATTTTATATATTTGGAATATTAATCCTGGATACCCCAACAGCTATCTACAAATACGAGTAAGGAAAATGACATTGATTATAAGTATCGTTGCGATCGCATTTTTAGTTGCTTTTATTTCTTCCCGACAATCGTTAGAAAAAAAGAAGTATGAAGACAGTACTTACCTATCTAACTTACAACAAATTACTTCTTTTTTTGATGCAATCCAATCTCTTAATGACTACACTACTTGGGTACAGCGTGACCAAATAAAATTAAAATACTCAGCAGTAGGAAAGTATTTTAAAAGAAAAACAAACTACTACAAGAAAGAAGAAGCAGTTAAAAATTTTCAATAACATTTTTTCTGATTTTGATAACTTCATTGTTAAATACAACAAGAATTATGTCCGAGAACAAAAAGAAAAACTCAGACAATATTTTGATGATGTTGAAGGTAAAAAACTAGATGACCAACAAATTACTTCAATAATAACTGATGAATATTCAAATTTAATTATTGCTGGCGCTGGTTCAGGAAAAACTCTCACAATTCTTGGGAACGTAAAATATCTTATAGAACAGAAAAATGTAAAACCTGAAAACATTTTACTTCTATCGTTCACAAAAAAAACAGTAGATGAATTAAACGAACGCATAAAAAATATTGGACTTGACGCACAGGCAACAACATTTCATAAACTTGGTTACGACACCATCAAACAAAACTCAGAAAATTTTCTGGCATTGACCAATGACAACACATTAAGCAATGTTGTCAAGAAATATTTAACAAATGAAATCTTTGATAATGCCCAAGCCTTAGAAGCGTACATCGTATATCTTGCTTGCTATATAAACATTCCAGAAGAAAACGATAGTTTCGATTCACTTGGCGAAAAATTAGACACTGAAAAAGGCTCAGATTTTCAGACTTTAAAATCCAAATGCGAGCCCGAATTAAACAAAGTTTCAAAAGCAGTACTAGATACCATTCAAGGCGAAAAAGTAAAAAGCGTTGAAGAACTAACCATAGCAAATTTCTTGTATTTAAAAGGAATTAAATACGAGTATGAAAAAGCATATCCCCACGGGAATGTAATGGCTCGCCCCGATTTTTATCTCACTGATTATGATATTTATTTAGAGCATTTTGGGGTTGATGAAAATAATCGCGCAAAATGGCTTACACCATTTAATGAGCAAAAATATGTTGAAGGAATGGAGCTCAAACGTGAAGCTCATAAAAAGTATAACACCAAACTCATAGAAACATATTCTTATTACAATAGAGACAATGTTTTGCTTGATAAACTAGAAGAAAAGCTGAAAAATGAAAATGTAATTTTTAAACCAAGAGATACGAAAAGTATTTACACTAAGGTTACAGAAAATGACAATAATTTTGGAAAAGAAATTACAAATCTTATTGTGACTTTTGTCAATCTCAGCAAATCCAGACAGTTAAATTACAATTCAATTAGAGCTTTGTTTTCAGACAAAAGCAAAGCAAAAAACAACTATATACTTGAAAGACAAGAAGTGTTTTTAAAGTTTGCTCTTCCAATCTTAAAAAAGTACGACAATACGCTTAAAGAGAAAGGGGAAATTGATTTTAATGATATGATAAATCAGGCGACTGACATCATAAAAGAAAAAACACCTAAGTACACCTATCAGTACATCATTATAGACGAATATCAGGACATTTCGTATTCTCGTTTCAATCTAATTAAGCAAATTCGAGACTTATCGGGAGCAAGACTAATTTGTGTTGGTGATGATTGGCAATCTATTTATCGTTTTGCTGGAAGTGATATTTCCTTGTTCAGTAATTTTGAAAAATATGTTGGTAAACATGAGCGATTATTCATTGAACAAACCTATAGGAACTCCCAATCACTCATTGATATAACTTCAACGTTCATTCAAAAAAACACCAAACAAATCTCGAAAAATCCAAAGTCGAAAAAAGAACCATTAGAAGAGCCAATTAAGTTGGTTTATTATTCAGGAGATAACGCTCAAGATATTTTCATCAACGAAATTGAAAAACTTATTTATAAAAGCGGAAACAAACCAATTTTAGTTTTGGGTCGTCATAGTTTTGATATTAATGAGTTTATCAAGCTCTCAACAAACAGTAAAATAAAGTATTACGAACGTAGCGGTAAATTAGAAGTAAAGGGTTTTGAAGATGCTGATATTAAATATATCACGGTTCATAAATCTAAAGGGTTAGAGGCCGACAACGTAATCTTATTAAACTTAAAAAATGATTTACTTGGATTCCCTAACAAGATAGAAGACGACCCAATGATGTCCTTACTATTAAGCGAAGATGAAGGATTTCGTTTTGCAGAAGAGCGAAGATTATTTTATGTGGCACTTACACGGACTAAAAACAAAGTTGTACTGCTAATTCCAACTGAAGCGTCTCTGTTTGCTGAAGAATTATTAGTAGATAATGACTTTGTAGAAAATCTAAATAATGAAAAATTATGCAACATCCATTGTCCGTATTGTCAAAACAGGTCATCTTGTAATTAGACAAAATCCAAAAAAAACACAATCAGTTTTTGGGTTGTTCACATTATCCAATTTGCAATCAGACATTTAAACGACATCAAATTTTTAGATAACTCTATATTGTGTCCAGGTTGTGAAAGTGGTTTTATGACTAAACGGAAAGGGCAAAAAGGAAGCTTTTTGGGCTGTACAAATTATCCAAAATGCCGAAACACTCTAAGCTTACAAAATACCCGAACAGGGGCTAAAATTGGATTCAGATAACCTAGTAAAAAAATAAAAGTATAAAAATCCGTTTCAATTTATATCAAATAGTATAAAGCCAGGATAAACTTATACCAAACCTATTCAATGTACATAAATTGATGTCAACTTAATATAAACTTATATCAAGTAATAGCGTAATTTATTGGTAAATAGTATAAACACAGAATAAAACTTACACCGATTTATATCAAATTCCCTTCATAGGTCATTACTTTATCAATACAATATGAAATAGTATAATTTTTTTGGTTGTTTTTGTATTTAAAAATGAGATATTAATTACAATTTTGTATCTTCAAGATCTTAATTTTAAATACAAAATGAATAAAATAAAAGAGGTCCTTGAAAGAAAGGAATTAAGCAAAAATGGTTGGCTGATAATTTAGGTAAAAGTTATAATATGGTTAATGCATATGTTCAAAATAGACAACAACCTAGGTTAGAAGTTTTGAAAAAAATTGCCAGGATATTAGATGTTGATATTACTGAACTTTTGAACAAAACTAAATAAGTTCCGAATGTATAATTTAAATAAACATATCTCGGAATTTCTCAATTCAAAACCAGACAATAGAGTAGTATTTTGCAACCTAGCTAAAGATCCTATTGACTTTGGTAAGGAATTAAGTAATCAAATCAAACCCCATCTAGGTCACAAGAGATTATCAATGAAAACCAAAGATCTCATTGATGAACTTATTCAATCTAACATTAAATCATGTGATGAAATTGGAAAGCACATGCTTTTAAAAATTTGGGTATTCTTTTTGAACCAGCGTTAAAAATCAATTTTGAACATTTTTTAAAAACATATTCTACTGACTTTACATTAATTATTGAATGGTCTGGAGAAATATCAAATAATCACTTGTTTTTTCTTTCTAAAATGAAAGGAATTAGAATAGACTTAAAAAACTTAACGTACACTAATTATGAAGTATAAAGAACTTTTAAATTTTGAAACCGATTACTGAGGTAGTAAAATTTAGTAGAACATCAGAAACAGATTACCAAAAAAATCTAGTCAGCACTTTTGTGTTCTCGGACACTTTTAAAGACCATTTGATACCTCTAATGGTAAAGAACTTGGACTTTAATTATTCTGGAGAATCCTTTGGAATACAGGTGGTAGGTAATTACGGAACGGGTAAATCGCACTTAATGTCTTTAGTCTCATTAATAGCTGAAAACCCTGACTTATTAAACTTAGTAAAAGAAGAAAAACCCAAAAAATCGCTACAAGGCAATCGCTGGTAAATTTAAAGTACTTCGTTTTGAATTAGGAAATTCAGAAAGTCTTTGGGAGGTTATTACGTATAAAATCGAGAACTATTTAGAAGAATTGGGAATTGATTTTTCTTTTGATGGACATGGTCCGAAAACTTATTTTGAGAAGCTACAGTTAATGATGGCTGAATTCGAGGAGAAGTTTCCGGATAAAGGCTTCTTAATTGTAATTGATGAAATGTTGGCTTATTTGAAAGGGAGAGCCTCTGATAAATTAAACAATGATCTTCAAGTTCTTCAAGCTTTGGGACAGGCTTGTGATTCTTCTAAGTTTAAGTTGTATTGGTGTACAAGAATTAATCTATCATTCTACAGAATTTCAATTTGCTGCAGCTATGCTACAAAAGGTTAATGATCGTTACAAAGACATCATGATTAAAAAAGAAGACGTCGCTTTTATAGTTAAAATAGACTGCTGAGTAAAGATGAACATCAGAAGCAAAAGGTGAAAGAACACTTAGAACCTTTCCAAGCTTTATTTACTGATCTACATGCCAGAACAGACGAATATGTTGAGCTATTCCCTGTTCATCCGTCCTACTTCGAAAATTTTGAAAAAAATTAGAATGGTAAAAGTCAACGTGAAATACTTAAAACCTTATCTAATCAGTTTCAAGATATCTTAGAACAAGATATTCCTGAAGACAATCCAGGGCTACTAACTTACGACAGCTACTGGGAACATATGAAAGGTGAATCGGATTTAATGGCAGATCCAGACATTAGAAGAATCAAAGAGGTTACGGATACCGTTAGGGATAAGATAGATACCTTTTTTACAGGAGTAGAGTTGCAAACAAAGGCATTGCTAATAGAATTACAAATGCCTGTGCTATCAAAATATTACAGGATGAGTTAACCAAACAGCATGGAACCAATGCAGAAAACCTGGTAGATGATCTTTGTTTAACAAATCCAATTGCGATGATGGAGAAAGACCGTCAACTATTAGTAGACACCATTGAAAGTGCTGCAGCTAACATGATTACGGCATCATCCGGACAGTTTTTGACAAGAATAATGAAAACGGAGAATATCATTTACGTATAGAGGGAGGTATCAATTTTGACCAAAAAATTAAAGATTATGCAGATCAAATGCCTGAATCCAATAAGGACGATTACTTCTTTAAATTCTTAGGGGTAACCTTCCATTAGATGTGGATAGCACTTACCGTACTGGATTTAAAATTTGGGCACATTCCATAGAATGGAAATCTCACAAAACATTTAGAGATGGGTATATTTTCTTCGGAAATCCAAATGAAAAGTCAACGACGCAGCCGAGGCAACATTTCTACATATACTTCATGCCAATTTTTGATGATTCTAAAAAAATCAGAAATCATGAGGAAGATGAGGTATATTTTATATTCGATGATTTATCTGAAGAGTTTAAAAAAGCTGTTACACTCTATGGTGCTGCGCTTGCACTTGCAGGGCACTCTGCATCCTCAGAAAAAATAATCTACAACCAAAAGATTAATGAGTTAAATAAAAAAGCTCGTTATTTATTTGACCAAGAATATATTAAGATTACTAAGGTTGATTATATGGGTAAAGAACTACCGCTAAGTGGTTTTCAATTACCTGGTGCTGGTAGCACAAAAAGAACAAGTATTTTCAGATGTTGCATCCGATGTATTCGAGCCTTGGTTTAACAATGAAAACCCAGAGTACCCAAAGTTTTCTCAGCTTTTGACACTGTAACTAAAGACAACTTTCATAGACTTATAAAACAAGCCTTAACAAAAGTTTCCAACCCGGAACAATCTAATAAAGATGGTGAAGGTTTACTAAATGGTTTAGGATGCTACGTGCCGGGAATGTTAGATATCAGTCATTCTCAATACGCTAAGAATGTATTGAAACAACTTAAAGATAAGGGTGAAGGAAAAGTCTTAAATAAGACGAAATTATTACTTATGTTGAACATAGTGATAATATATGGCTGTCTAATGATTATAAAATTGAGGCAGAACTAGAATTCACAGTTCTTGCAACTTTGGCTGCTTTGGGAGAAATTGAAATTACGCTTTCTTCCGGCAAAAGTATAAATGCCAGTAACCTAAGTGAATTAAAAAACTTAGATAGAGATGATTTCTTTTCATTTACACATATAAAGCCTCCGAAAGGATTAAATGAAGCCGCATTAAAAGAAATGTTTGTCACTTTATTGGGTAGAGATTTATCCAAACAATTAAAAGATCCTAATACCTACCCCAGTTTGGTAACTGCCGCTGAAGATTGGGCTAAACGCTCGGTTACACTACTTAATAAAATACAAGGTGGTTATATTGAAAGAGGATAACATTGGTAACAAATGAAGAAGCGAGTGAATACCACAATAAATTATTACCATTTTCAAGGTTCTGTGATAAGTTGGCTTCCTTTTCTACAGAAGCAAAGATGAAAAACTTCAATTTACTGTAGACCAAGTAAAAGGGCTGTTTGTTGCCAAGCCTATGATAGAGAAGGTAGAAGCAAAACTAAAAAGAATTTGCTGATTTCACCGATGATATTAATTATCTAAATCAAGCAAAGCAATATTTGAGTAATTATGATTTTAAAGAAGAAATAATTAATGCTATTGGCAATTAGAGGCTATGCTTGAATCTGGCGATTCCGCTAAGAAAGCCAAGTATAAATCTAATTTAAAAGCGTTAAGAAACAAATATGCAGATTGGTATTTAAAAGCGTATTTACTATACAGAATTAGCGATACAGACAACACACAAAAGTTTGCCATACAAGACTCAGTGGAAAAGGCCATTTGTGATATTCTGAAAGATGCCGATTTTTTATCAACCGGACAGTATCACCAATGGGTCACTCAACTCAATAAGTTGCAGCCAGCAGATCCTGAGGTAAATAAAGAAAAAGTACTCGCTACACCTTATCATGATTTTAATCCACTTGATTTTGAAGATGGAGATACCGTATCAGTTT
>CBCYMK010000029.1:0-55742 GCA_965183875.1 Flavobacteriales bacterium
TGTTGAAGGCTTTTTCATAAAAAACTAATTTCTATTTCTCTGACTTCAATGAAGCACCTAGGAACTCGCGGTTCATCAAGGCAATATTCTCTAGTGAAATTCCTTTAGGACATTGTACTTCACAGTCTCCTGTATTGGTACAGTTACCAAACCCAAGCTCATCCATTTTCTCCACCATATTTAAAGCACGCTCTTGTGCTTCCACCTTACCTTGCGGTAATAGTGCTAGGTGAGAAATTTTAGCCGATGTAAACAACATCGCAGAAGAGTTTTTACAGGTAGCCACACAAGCACCACATCCAATACAAGTAGCAGCATCAAATGCTTTATCCGCATCTACTTTAGGTACAGGTAAAGAGTTTGCATCTTGTGTATTACCAGAAGTGTTTACAGAAACGTAACCACCTACTTGAATAATAGCATCAAAAGCAGTACGGTCTACCACTAAATCTTTAATTACTGGGAATGCAGCAGCTCTAAATGGTTCGATATAAATGGTATCACCATCTTTAAACGAACGCATGTGTAACTGGCAGGTAGTAATTAAATCTTCGGGACCGTGAGGCTCTCCGTTGATATACATAGAACACATACCACAGATTCCTTCACGACAGTCGTGATCGAAAGCTACAGGCTCGTCTCCTTTTTCAATAAGTTCCTCGTTTAATACATCCATCATTTCTAAGAAAGACATATCAGGAGAAATATCAGACATTTTGTATTCTACAATACGTCCTTTGTCATCAGCGCCATTTTGACGCCAAACTTTAAGTGTAAGATTCATCCCAGCCATTATTTGTAGCTTCTTTGTTTCAACTCAATATTTTCGAACTTCAAGTCTTCTTTATGAAGCTCAGGTGTCTCGTTATCACCTTTATATTTCCATGCGGCAACGTAAGCATAATCGTCATCGTTACGCATAGCTTCACCTTCTTCAGTTCTGTGTTCCTCACGGAAGTGACCTCCACAAGATTCTTCACGGTTTAAAGCATCGCGACACATAAGATCACCTAACTCGATGAAATCTGCTACACGACCTGCTTTTTCCAATTCTTGGTTGAAGCTATTTTGAACTCCAGGGATTTTTACATCTTTCCAGAACTCTTCACGGATCGCTTTAATCTCAACAATTGCTTCTTCAAGTCCTTGTTTATTACGAGCCATACCACATTTCTCCCACATTACTTTACCAAGTTTTTTGTGGAAGTAATCAACCGTTTTAGTTCCTTTATTATTCATAAAGAAGTCTAAGCGGTCTTTTACATTTTTCTCTGCTTGCTCAAATTCTGCATGCTCAGTAGAAATCGCTCCTGTACGGATATCATCTGCTAAATAATTAGAAATTGTATAAGGCAATACGAAGTAACCGTCGGCCAAACCTTGCATTAATGCAGAAGCTCCCAAACGGTTAGCACCGTGATCAGAGAAGTTAGCCTCTCCGGCAGCAAACAAACCAGGAACGGCTGTTTGTAAGTTATAATCAACCCATACGCCACCCATAGTATAGTGGATAGCTGGATAAATTTTCATTGGCATTTCGTACGGATTCTCTGCTGTAATCTTCTCGTACATCTGGAATAAGTTTCCATAACGAGCAGCAACACCATCTTTCCCAAAACGCTTAATCGCATCAGCAAAATCTAAGAATACTGCCTGACCTGTTTTGTTAACACCAAAACCGGCATCACAACGTTCTTTAGCAGCACGCGAAGCAACATCTCTAGGAACTAAGTTCCCGAATGCAGGATATCTTCTTTCCAAGTAATAATCTCTATCGTCTTCAGCAATATCAAGAGCCGTTTTTTCACCTCTTGCAATAGCTTGAGAATCTTCTTTTTTCTTAGGCACCCAAATACGTCCATCATTACGTAAAGACTCCGACATCAAAGTTAACTTCGATTGGTGGTCTCCGGTAACAGGAATACAAGTTGGGTGAATTTGAACGTAACAAGAGTTCGCAAAATGAGCACCACTCTTATACGACTTCCAAGCTGCAGTAACATTAGAACCCATTGCATTTGTAGAAAGGAAGAAAACGTTTCCGTATCCACCTGAAGCAACAACTACAGCGTGAGCAGAATGTCTTTCTACTTCACCCGTAATTAAATTACGAGCTATAATACCACGTGCTTTACCGTCTATTTTTACAATTTCCATCATTTCATGACGGTTGTACATAGTAACGGTACCCTTATTAATTTGACGACTTAAAGCTTGGTAAGCACCAATCAATAATTGTTGTCCGGTTTGACCTTTAGCATAGAACGTACGTTGTACCTGTACACCACCAAAAGAACGGTTGTCTAAAAGACCTCCATATTCACGTGCAAAAGGAACCCCTTGAGCCACACATTGGTCAATGATATTTGCAGAAACCTCTGCCAAACGGTAAACGTTAGCTTCACGCGAACGGTAGTCACCACCTTTTATAGTATCGTAAAACAAACGGTAAGTACTATCCCCATCGTTTTGGTAATTCTTGGCAGCATTAATTCCACCTTGTGCAGCAATAGAGTGTGCACGACGTGGAGAATCTTGGAAACAGAATGCTTTTACATTAAAGCCCATTTCACCAAGAGAAGCAGCTGCAGCACCACCAGCTAAACCTGTACCAACAACTATTACGTCGATGTTTCTACGGTTTGCGGGGTTTACAAGCTTTGCATCAGCTTTGTATTTTGTCCATTTATCAGCTAAAGGACCATCTGGAATATTATCGAATAAATCTTTCATATCCTTATAGTTGAGTGAGGTAGAAATAGATTGGGAAAGAAATAAATCCTAGGGTCATTACCAAAGCAAATGCAGTACCTACTTTTTGAATCGTAGGAGTGTATTTTTTATGACGTAATCCCATAGATTGGAATGCCGATTGGAATCCGTGGTTTAGGTGCGTACCTAAAAGGATCATTGCAGCCACATAAATTGCAGAGTACCACGACTGGCTGAAAGCAGCCAAGACCATCGTATACATATCTTTTATATCAGCTCCAGAACTATCTACAGCCATTTCGATAACACCAAACTTGTAACCATACCAAAACGATTGTAAGTGAAGGATTAAAAAGGCCAAAATAATCGATCCGGTAAGACCCATATTTCTTGAATACCAAGAACTCTTTTTATTGTCCATAGCATACTTTACTGGCTGCGCAGCTCTGTTTGCTTTAGTCAACATAATCGCGTCTACGATATGTGTTAAAAATCCTACCACCAATACAACTTCCATAATTCGGATAATTGGATTTGATGACATAAAACGAGTATACTCGTTAAATTGTACAGGATCGGTGAACAAAGCCACGTTTCCAATAAGATGGATCAAAAGAAAACTGCAAAGGAATAAACCAGTAACGGCCATTAAGTATTTCCTTCCCAGCGATGATGAAAACAATCCAGCACTTTTGCTCATGATGATTTCCTTTTCTAGGGTTAATTTCTATTTTTAAACACGCAAATTTAACACACCTACCACAAGCACACAAACTGCAATGCAATTAATAATGGTTCTATATAAGCCCAATATGAAAATTTCTAATGATGAATAACTAATTATTAGCTAGTGTCTAAATGATTTGAGAATTTCTAAGTTTTGAGATGAGCAGATTGGAAGGTGAGATTGGTGAATGGGAATTGCACCTTGTAGCAAGGACAGAAACTAAAAGTTTCTTTTGACGACTATTAATCCACTCTACAATAACATCCTGATTCACCTTTTACATCATACGTCTTATCACTGACCTTTTCCGATTCACAATTTCCGTTTTCCATTTTAAAACACGAAATTTGAGCCTATGAATACGAACCACAACTACTGCAAAAGCTTAACTGCTTATCAACGATACAAAAGTCACGAAGTAAAAATTGGAAACATCGGCATCGGTGGTGATAATCCTATTCGTTTACAGTCGATGACTACTACAAATACCATGGACACTGAGGCTACGGTAGCGCAGTCTATACGCATGATTGAAGCGGGTTGTGAGCTAGTTCGTATTACAGCCCCAAGTAAAAGAGAGGCAGAAAACCTAAAAAACATTAAAGATGAATTAGTGAAAAGAGGGTACAACACCCCTCTAGTAGCTGATATTCACTTTACTCCGGCAGCTGCAGAAGTAGCCGCTAGAATAGTAGAAAAAGTTCGCGTAAACCCAGGAAACTACGCTGACAAGAAAAAGTTTGAAGAAATAGAATACACTGAAGATAGCTACACAGCACAATTAGAAAGAATTGCAAAACGATTTACCCCCTTGGTAGAAATTTGTAAGGAAGAAAATACAGCTATGCGTATAGGAACCAATCACGGTTCTTTATCAGATAGAATTCTGAGTCGTTATGGCGATACTCCTATGGGAATGGTAGAGTCGGCATTAGAATTTTTACGAATATGTAAAGCTTTAGATTACCATGATGTAATTATTTCGATGAAAGCAAGTAATCCCCAAGTGATGGTTCAAGCCTACCGCCTGCTCATTAACAAGATGCAAGAGGAAAAAATGACTTACCCCTTACACCTTGGAGTTACCGAAGCTGGCGAAGGTGAAGATGGGAGAATAAAATCTGCAGTTGGAATAGGGACCTTACTGGAAGACGGTATAGGCGATACTGTACGTGTTTCGCTAACTGAAGAACCAGAGCTTGAAATTCCAGTGGCTAAAAGTTTAGTAGATCGCTATTTGGATAGACTTCCACATGAAGAAATAGAATCTATTAATAAAAACCCTATTAACCCTTTTGAGTATACCAAAAGAGAAACTATTGAGGTCGAAAATTTTGGAGGAAAGCAGGTTCCTATAGTGATGGCAGATTTCTGTTTGAAGAAAAAAATTACACCAGCCAGTTTATTTGCCCTTGGCTACACCTATTCGGTGCCAACCGATAAATGGACTATTGGTGATCGCGCATGTGATTATATTTTTGCTGGAGATAATTTAGTAGAGTTTGCTATTCCGGGAACACTAGGCATTATATACAACCACAAAACATGGTTGCAAAACAAAGAAAAAGAATGCTTTCCATTTCTAGATGCCAAAACCTACCTAGATGAGGTGGAGTTATCTACAAAAATTAACATAGTTTATGTTTGCTTAAGCGACTTAAATGAGGAATTACTTACAAAGTTGAAGGCTGATAAAACAGCCGTTTTAATGATTGACACCTACAATAATCACGGTATGGCAGAACAGCGAAAGCTGTTTGTAGAACTGATGAATGCCAATTGTAAAAATCCAGTTATTATTGGCAGGGCGTACGGAAATCTGAGCGAAGAGGAATTACAACTACAATCGTCTACCGATATGGGAGCCCTTTTACTCGATGGCTTAGGAGACGGGGTCTTTATAGCAGCCGAAAATTGCGGTGGAGACCAGTTAATCATGCAAACAGCCTTTGGAATTCTCCAAGCTACGAGAACTAGAATTTCTAAAACAGAATATATCTCTTGCCCTAGCTGTGGACGTACCTTATTCGATTTACAAGAAACAACCGCTAAAATCCGCTCTAAAACAAGTCATTTAAAAGGGCTTAAAATTGGGATTATGGGATGTATAGTAAATGGTCCTGGAGAGATGGCAGATGCAGACTATGGATATGTAGGAACTGGAATAGGGAAAATTACATTGTATAAAGAGAAAGAGGTAGTACAAAGGAATATACCTGCAGAAGAAGCTGTACAAGCATTAATCGATTTAATAAAAACGCATGGTGATTGGGTGGAAGCAAAGATCTAATTACAGAGAATCTAAAATACAAGTATCTTTTAAATAGGCAACTCTACACTTTACCTCAGAAGGGCTAATTTTCAATTTATATTTCATTCTCAAAAAACGACAAATCAACTCTGTTCGATCCAACACATTTCTATGTTTAGCTAAAGTGATTATATGTGTAACCTTGTCGTTCATGTGTGCCTAATACAAAACGATATTTGCAAATGGTATGCCAAACCTAACTTAATGCAAACAGCATAGTTATACCTAATTAATAAGAGCATATCTTTAGCTATGGAAAAAACAAGATGCGACTGGGCTACAACAGACCCACTATATATAGCTTACCACGATAGCGAATGGGGAACACCTCTACACGGCGAACAACAGCTATTTGAATTCCTCACTCTAGAAACCTTCCAAGCGGGACTTAGCTGGATTACAGTTTTGCGTAAAAGAGAGAATTTCCGTCTCGCTTTTGACAATTTCGACTACAAAAAAGTAGCACTTTATGGGGAAGACAAGTACAATGAATTACTTCATAATGCAGGAATCATAAGGAATAAATTAAAAATTAGGTCTGCCATTAGCAATGCAAAGGCATTTATGGAAATTCAAAAAGAATTTGGCTCATTTGACAAATATATCTGGGGGTTTGTAGGTGGTAAGCCTATTCAAAACCAACGTAAGAGCATGAAAGACCTTCCTACAACAACAGCTATTTCTGACCAGCTTAGTAAGGACCTAAAAAAGCGAGGTTTTAAATTTGTGGGTTCAACTGTTATCTACGCACATATGCAAGCCACCGGTATGGTGAATGATCATGTAGAGAGTTGCTTTAGATACAACGACTTAATGACCGATGAATAGTGGCTAATTAAAAAAGACGTAATTAGTCATTCTTAATTAACAATTATTATTTTAGTGCTTCCAAATTTCAACCGATGAATAAAATAGCTTCCCTTCTTTGCGCCGCTTTATTAGTAACAGCGTGTAGCTCTAAAAAAGACCTTCGTGTGGATAAACACAGTTTTTCTGAACCTCATAACGTCCTTACTACGCACTTAGATTTAGACGTGGAAGTAGATTTTAAAAACGAGGTGATTTTTGGTTCAGCAAAGTATCAGATAGAAAATCTAAACGGAAGTAAAGAATTAATCCTCGATGCCAATGGACTGCTTATAGACCGTGTAGAAAGTATGGGTAAAGAATGTGTATTTACACTTAGTGAAAAGGACTCTATTCTTGGGCAAGCACTACACATCCAAATCGACAAAAAAGCAAGCGAACTCACTATATACTATCAGTCGGCTCCCAATGCAAAAGCACTACAATGGTTAAACCCAAAGCAAACTGCAGGAAAAAAACAACCCTTTTTATTCACTCAATCACAAGCTATTCTAGCGAGAACATGGCTACCTTGTCAAGACTCTCCTGGGGTACGGTTTAGTTATTCGGCAAAAGTAAAAGTACCTTCAGATTTAATGGCTGTGATGAGTGCAGAAAATCCGACCGAAAAAAATAGCGAAGGGATTTACCAGTTCAAAATGGAACAAGCTGTACCTGCTTACTTAATGGCTTTAGGAGTAGGGAATTTAGAATTTCAGCACTTAGGGGAGCATACTGGTATATATGCAGAGCCAGAAATGATCGATAAGGCAGCCTATGAATTTGCAGAAACAGAAAGCATGCTGAAGATTGCCGAAGACATATATGGCAAGTACGCATGGGAACGTTATGACATGCTTTTACTTCCTCCAAGCTTTCCTTTTGGAGGAATGGAAAACCCTAGATTAACTTTTGTTACCCCTACTATTCTAGCGGGAGATCGCTCCCTTACAGCACTTATTGCTCATGAACTAGCGCACTCTTGGTCTGGGAATTTAGTGACCAATAAAACTTGGGATGACTTCTGGCTAAACGAAGGGTTTACCGTCTACTTTGAACGCAGAATTATGGAACGTATGGAAAATAAAGACTATGCGGACATGCTAGCCCTTTTGGGAAAACAAGATTTAGAGCACGAAGTAGAATCTTTAGGCCATACCCATAAAGACACCCATTTAAAACTCAATCTACTACAAAGAGACCCAGACGACGGGATGACAGATATAGCCTATGAAAAAGGCTTTTTCTTGCTTAGACTGATTGAGGAGACAGTGGGAAGAAAACAATTTGATTTCTTCTTAAACAACTATTTTACAGAGAATGCTTTTAAGGTAATGGATACAGAAGAATTCATCGTTTATATAAATAGTCAGCTTTTAGATGCTGAGCCTGAAGCAAAAGAAAAAATACGTTTAGAAGAATGGGTTTATGGAGCTGGGATTCCTGACAACTGCCCAAAGGTGAACTCTAGTAAGTTTAAAGCGGTAGACAAAGCCATAATTTCATTTAGAAAGGGTTATCCACTAGAGAATATTCAATCCGAAAATTGGTCTTCACATGAGTGGCTTCATTTTTTAAGACAGCTACCAAATGAAATCTCTATGGCTGAGCTAAAAAAACTCGACACAGCATTTAACTTTACTAACAGTGGGAATTCTGAAATACTAAATGCATGGTTTCAAATTGCCATACCCAATGGGTACAGTAAAGTAGATAAAGCATTAGAAGACTTCTTAATGACTGTGGGGAGAAGGAAATTTCTACAACCTCTGTATGAATCTCTTTACCTAAAGGACCCACAAAGAGCTAAAAGAATTTACAAAAAAGCGAGAGAGAACTACCACTCAGTAACTACCCAAACACTAGATGCTATCGTGCTATAAGCGATTCCGAAGATGCTCAGTATCACACTAAGCCTGTTTAATTACTATGTAATTTATGTTTCAATAAGCTCAAAATAACCTACTTCGATATTCCAACAGCTATCGGTACAGAATGACTATTTGGAATAATAATTCATCTCGTCAATGTAGTCCCACACATTTGGGGGCAGCATTGGGCGAACATCCTTTTTGTCTTTAATAGCATTTCTGATAAAACTCGAAGAAATTTGCATAATAGGTGCACCAACAAGGTTTACTTTTTCGTGATTATCTAAAGAACCAGGCATTGTAGCCAAGCGTGGGTAAACATACAATTCGTGATTATCTAATATATAATCGTGATTTCTCCACTTATGGAAAGTACTTAAATTATCGCCTCCCATAATAAGTGAAAATTTATAGTCGGGGTGCTTTTCGTTTAAAATAGCCAAGGTATTAACCGTATAAGAAGGTTGAGTAAGCCCAAACTCTACATCAGACACTCTTAATTTATCAAAATCTTTCACTGCTCTATGGACCATTTCCAAACGAGCATAATCGTCTAATAAATTCTTTTTATTCTTAAAAGGGTTGTGTGGACTTACCACAAACCAAACCTCATCGAGATTGGTGTAGTTAGCCATATGATTGGCAATAATAAGATGCCCAATATGGATTGGGTTAAAAGTCCCAAAATACAAACCAATTTTCTTTTTACTAGCCATTTATAAAGTCTGTTACTTTTTGAAAGGCTTCTAGTTGAGCCGTCTTCAAATCGTCGTTAACAATCACAAGGTCAAAATCTTTAGCGTAGGTCATCTCCTCTTCAGCCTTATCTAGACGCATCTTCAAATTAGCTTCATCTTCGGTATTTCGTGCTACTAAGCGCTCTTTTAGTACCGCTACCGATGGAGCTTTAATAAATATAGAAAGTGCTTTATCGCCGTATTGCTTCTTAAGGTTTAGCCCCCCTACAACATCAATATCAAAAATAACTTGTTTTCCCTTAGCCCATATTCTATCTACCTCAGAGCGTAGAGTCCCGTAATACCTACTGGGGTAAACTTCTTCCCATTCCAAAAAAGCATTTTCTGCTACCTTAGACCGGAATACTTCAGGTGAGAGGAAGTAATAATGTTCTCCCTCTTTTTCTTCTCCACGTGGAGCTCTACTACAAGCAGAAATAGAAAATTCTACTGGAACGCCTTGCTCTAGTAAATAATTTACAATGGTAGACTTCCCAGAACCCGAAGGGGCAGAAAAAATGATGAGTTTATCTTTAGACATTATAGTACGTTGAGAACTTGCTCCTTTATTTTCTCTAGAGCATCTTTCATCTCTACCACAAGCTTCTGTATTTCGGTATGATTTGCTTTAGAACCCATTGTATTGATTTCTCTACCTAATTCTTGAGAAATAAAACCTAATTTCTTCCCGCTAGACTCACCTGAATTCATTGTATCTATGAAGTACTCACAGTGATTCTTTAAACGCACTTTCTCTTCTGAAACATCCAATTTTTCAATGAAATAAATCATCTCTTGTTCTAGTCTATCTCTATCGAAATCTACCGATTGTAACACATCAGAAAGTTTTGTAGAAATGCGTTCTTTAATAGTAATGATGCGTTCTTGCTCGTATTTAGGCACCTCATTATGAAGTCTGTCAATAGTGACAATTTGCTTCTTAATATCTTTTTCTAAAGAGATACCTTCAGTTTGTCTGTAGTTTACCAAATCAGCAACTGCTTCTTTTACCACATTCATCACAGCCTTCCATTCCTCTTTATCAAACTCCTCACGCTCAACCTTCATAGCATCTGGCAATCGCATAGCGGTGGTTAATAAAGCACTACTCGAAACACCAACCAATGCCACATCTTTTAAGGCATCCATATAAGTTGAAACAAGTTCTTTATTTATTTTATGATGAGACTCTGTACTTGTGTTTTCAACAAAAATTGCCAATTCAATCTTTCCACGTCTCAGGGTATTGGCTAGATGAGAACGCACTTCCAATTCCTTTTCTTTATAAAAAGAAGGAATGCGCGTATTTATATCTACTTGCTTAGAGTTTAAACTTTTCACCTCAACGGTTACTTTCTTTTTAGGTAAAACTAAAGTAGCTCTACCAAAACCGGTCATCGATTGAATCATAATTAAATATTTGGTGCAAAAATAAGGAAATTTGTTGAGGAAGAAAGACGCAACAGAATCCATTAATAGCTATCTTTAGAATAAACTAAAATTAATTATGAATACAAGACATATTTATTGGTTCGCCCCATACAACTTACGCTGTCCCAGCACTAAATATAGAGGAAAATACCCTGTTGAATATTTTAAAAACGAACTAAATATCTCCTGTGACTTTGTCTATCCAGAAAAATCATTTAAAGCGTTTAGTAAGTTCGCCTATATGGTCCTCAGCATTCTGTTTTTTCGAAAGAAGCACTCTTTAATAGTAATTCAAAAAATTTGTACAAACCGTATTTATGCTAAGAGCCTTAAGCTATTGATAAAATTGAGTCCAAAAAAAAGTCTTTACGATATAGATGATGCAGAGTACATAAGACACCCCAAGTCGACACTTGAATTTTTCTTAAAAAATTGCGAAAGCATTAGTGTGGGCAGTACTGAACTCTACAAATACGCTAAAGGTTTTAATAAATCTGTGTTTATTCAAACCTCTCCGATAATTGATCACTCCATACAAAAGAAAAAAAGAAATCAATTCGTAAATGTTGGTTGGGTTGGTGATTTAGGGAATGGGAATAAAACATCAAAAGAATTCTCTCATAAAACAAGCCTTTTCAAACTCTTGTTTCCAGAACTCAAAAAGCTCAATTTCCCAATTAAACTAAGCCTTATAGGGGTAAAAAACAAGAAGGATATCCCAGAAATAAAAAATTATTTTAAAGAGTACAAAAATATTGAAATTGATATCCCAACAGATTTAGATTGGGAGAAAGATGAATGGGTGTATGATTTGATCTCAAAATTTGACATGGGTGTATCACCCATGGTAAATCATTTGTTTAATAAATCGAAATCTGCTTTTAAAGCAAAACAATATCTGTCTTGTGGCGTCCCTACTATCGCATGCGATGTTGGAGATAATAAGTTTTTTGTAAAACACAATTTAAATGGATTCATAATAACAAAGACTTTGACTTACGCTGAAGCAATAACTAAAATTACGACTATGACAGATGAGCAGTATTCTCAATTCAGTCAAAATTCAATTGATTCTAAGAATAACTACAGCATGAAGAACTACTGCCAAAACATTCTAAATCATTTCAACTCGTGAGTAGTTTCTTAGGCTTTCTACCAACCAAATATACCCCCACAAATATTAAACTTGCAGCAAACAACTTAATAGGATCCAAATTATCGGATCCTACAAAAAGAGCAATTACAGTTGCCAAAACAGGCTGTAAGTAGATATAAAAACTCACAGTAGAAGCCCTAAGGTTAGAAAGTGCGTATACATTAAACATATAAGCCAATACTGAAGTCCCGAAAACTACGAATGCTATTTCGCCCCATATTTTAGGGCTAACTTCAGCCCACTCTACAAGCTGTACATCTGCAAATCCAAAAGGCAGTACAACAACAAACCCTATGGTAAATACCCATTTCATAATGGTAAGGAAATGGTACTTTTTCATAAGCGGTTTTACCAGGGTTAAATACAATCCATAGGACACTGCATTTAGAAAAACCAATAAATTCCCGAAGGCTAAATTGGGATTCGAAAGCTCAAAATCTTGTCCATATACAGCCAATACTATCGCCCCTACAGCACCTAAGGCAACACCCAATATTCTTAAAGGGAGTGTTTTTTCTGCCTGAAAAAATATAGCCAATATAAATACAATTATCGGGGTAGAAGTCATGGTTACAGAAGCATGGATAGGTGTGGTAAAATTGAGGCCTTTAAAAAACAACATCATGTTTATAGCGACTCCAAAAAGCGCACAGAGCGCTATAATACCATAATCTTCACGCTTAACTTTTTCACGTATCCAAATCCTATGAATAATTTGAAAAACGACCATAGCACCAGTAACACGAACTAATATAAAGCCTAGAGGCTGGATTGTATTAGGCATTACATCTTTAGCAAATGTAAAGGTGATGGCATAAATTAAGTTGGCTAAGAATAAAGCCAGGTGGGACTTAACAATATTATTCATTGGATAAATAATTGTTTAGAGATTCTATTACCTTTTTAGTGTTTCCGACAAAAATGGTCTTGTCTACCAAAAAAACAGGCCGTTTAAGGAAGGTATATTCTTGTAGGAGTAATTTTTTAAAATCCTCTTCTTGCAAATTTTGTTCCTTCAGACCCATGGATTTGTACTTCTGAGCTCTTTTACTAAACAGCGCTTCATATGAAGAAGTAAGTGCATACATTTCGTCTAATTGAGACGCTGTAACAGGATTAGTCTTTATGTCTTGTAAGTGGAATTCGTGATTGAGCTCTTTGAGAATACGCACGCAGGTACTACAAGTAGAAAGGTAAAATGCTTTTTTCATGTTTTTAAATCTAATACAAAAATAGACAATAGCCAAGTGCAAACAAAGTTCTACATTTGTAATAACTAGTCAGGAATTTATTTAAAGTCTAAAATTCTTGAGAAGATACCCTGACAAAGATATTATTAAGGTGTCCGAATACAGGAGTAAGGAGTACAAAAAATAACTGATTACAGGTTTAGGCTTTTAAATTACCCAAACCTATATTCTTTTAGTAACAAAATGTTGTCTGAGTGAAACGAGTTCATTTTGTTATCCATTTATAAGAACCAATAAAGAGAGATTATGTCAGATCAACGCTTTGCAGTAATCGGATTAGGGCAATTTGGAACGGCCATAGCAAAAAATTTAGCCCTTCGTGGAGCTGAAGTTTTAGCAATAGATAATTCGTTAGAAAAGGTAGAGAGTATAAAAGATGAGGTATCGCATGCGGTAGCACTAGACGCAACTGATAAAAGAGCACTCTTATCGCAAAACATCCAAGATATGGATGCGGTAGTAGTAGCAATAGGAGAAAATTTTCAAGGCCTCTTATTATGTACTTTCTTACTAATGGAGCTAAAAGTTAAACGCATTATTACCCGTGCTATGGGGAGTGACCAGAGGCGTATTCTTGAAAAAATGGGTGTTACAGAAATTCTATCACCTGAAGATGAGGTGGGAGGAAATGTTGCAGAGATGCTCATCAACCCAGATGTGGTTATGTGTATTCAGCTTCCCGACGACTACGAAATTGTAGAGGTTAAAGCCCCTAAAGAAGTTTGCGGAAGAAGTTTAAAGGATATAGGTTTAAGAGAAAAATATAGTTTAAACCTGGTAACGATTTTAAGAAAAGATCTTGAAACAGATAAAGAATACCATATAATAGGTGTTCCAAATTCTAGTACAGTAGTAGAGAAGACAGATATCATAGCGCTCTTTGGACTGACCAAAAACATTGAACGGTTTTTAGAAATCAACAAATAGACCTCATTTATTATACCCTATGAAAGCATTTATTATTACAGGAACCAGCAGTGGTATAGGACAAGCCTTAGCAGAACTACTTTTAAAAAACCCTAATAATATAGTTATGGGTATATCGAGGAATAATACGCTAAAACACGACAATTTTAAGCATATTCCTCTTGATTTAAACGATGTATCTGACATAGAAGCTATAGCTTTTCCGAGCATGAAAAATGCGAGCCAAATCAGTTTAATACACAACGCTGGATGGGTAGGACCTATGCAGAGAATGGGGAATCAAGAGATGGGAGCTATTGCGGCCTCGTATCTTATTAACTTAGTAGCACCTGCAATCTTATCTAATCACTTTATAGCTAGCTTTAAGGATTCTGAAGCTCAAAAAGTTATTTTAAGTATTAGTTCGGGTGCAGCGCACAACCCAGTAGAGGGATGGAGTACTTACTGCTCTTCTAAAGCTGGTTTGGATATGTTGAGCAAATGTGTAGCAGAAGAACACAAAGATATTATTAGTCTTTCTATAGCACCTGGTAAGGTAGACAGCCCTATGCAAAATGATATTCGTTTTGCGGATGAAAAAGAATTCCCTCGGTTAAAGGAATTTCAAGGGTACCATAAAAATGGAGAACTCAGTAAGGTTTCTGAGGTAGCAGAAAAATATAAAATGATTCTGGAAAACCCAGCTAATTACAAAAACACAAGTCGTATTTCTGAACTTTAAAGAGCTTCAGGATAAGGGATACTATCGAGTACTGCAGCTAGGCTATCTCTAAACAGTTCGAAACTCGGCCTTGATGAGGACGAAATTGGATCTGAAGGAGGTAGCTTACTTTTAAAAGGATCTACCTGAGCGCCATTTTTCCAAAATCTATAACACACATGAGGACCAGTAGCTAAGCCTGTACTACCAACGTAACCAATGGTTTCTCCTTGTTTTACATGAGCCCCTACCTTTATCCCTTTTGCAATCTTAGACATATGTAAGTACTGTGTTGTATAGGTTCCATTATGCCTAACTTTCACATAATTTCCATTGTATTTGGTGTAAGTAGAAGCAATAACAACTCCATCGGCAGTAGACCAAATTGGAGTTCCTCGTGGGGCTGCGTAATCTGTTCCCTTATGCGACTTCCATCTTTTTTGTACTGGATGGAATCTGTTTCTTGAAAATTTAGAAGATATGCGACTGTTTTTTACAGGGGTTTTTAAAAAGAACTTGCGTAAGTTTTTTCCTTCTTGATCGAAGTAGTCGTCGAAGCCAGTATCGTTAAAAGGATAGGCATAAAAATCCTGTCCTAAATGATTAAAATACGCGGCTTTCACTTCGCCCACCCCAACAAATTCACCCTCTAAGTATTTGGCCTCATAAAGTACTTTAAATCGATCTCCTGGTTGTACGTGCCTAAAGTCTAAGGTCCAACAATAAATTTCATCTGAAATAATTTCACATAATCGATCAGACAGACCACTTGCAGCACCTGTTAAAAAAAAACTGGAACCTTTCTCAATTATTCCCGCATCCTCAATTAGTTTTACTTCTATGGGCTTTTGAGCATTGTAAATTTTTAATGAATCTCTAAAGTCATAAACTACGTAGTTTATTTTATCTTCTTCGTAGATAAACATCTGCGCATTTTCTCTTCCTGCAGTATCCTGTACACAAAACAAAGCATAAGCATTTCCCGCTTTTAAGTAACGAACATCTTGTTCTGTCCTTCTAGTCTTACGAGCGATTTTGTCTATTTGAGAATAAGAGACTCCAAATTCGTTTAAAATTTTCCCTAGAGACTCTCCCGATTTGATTACACTTTTAATTACCAAAAAAGAATCTGCTTCAAAACCATATTCAACAACTGGTTCTGGAGCCGTAATAACGGATATTACTTGTACAGAGTCCTCTGTTTGAGGAGAAGAACAAGCGGTAAACAAAGCAATTAAAACAACAACAAAAGGGGCGTAAGACTTCATAAACAAGATATAAGACTAAGTAAATTTTACGTACCGAATTTAGGAATTTATAGGCTTATTAGAATTAGGATTTAATAATTCTATTAACAAAATAAAAAGGGCTCCAAAATAGGAGCCCTTTTTTATAAAATAAGATCGCAGTTATCTCACCACTTTCTCAACTGTTCCATCGCTATAAACATTAAAGAGAACTTCACCTTTAAAGGCTTCAGGTGTTGTTACTTCTTGCCCTAGCACATTAATAACTTTCAACAATACTCTTTCAGCAGAAATAGTATTCGAAATAGTATTCGATGTACTGATAGAAGCTGCTATATTAATAGCATCTGCAGTATACGAAGCAGAACCCTCATCCCATTTAGAAATTTCAAAAGATAAAGCTTCATTATTGGACCACACTTTAAAAGATGCAAGTTCAGAAGCTACAAGTCCATCAATAGATTTTGTAGTGGCATCGTCTCCCCATACTGCAAGAACCGTAACAGGACTCGTATAAGTTGCAGTACCGATTAATGTACCAACACTGTTGTAAGCAGCAATTTCAGCTCCTTCTGTAGGGAGTATATCCCAAGCAGCATCATCAATTACTACAGTCATATTGTTGTCTGTATTAGTTACTTTATCGAGGTTTACTGGAGCATTATTTACTACTTCTATTGTAGACATTCTGTAAGAATCGTCATTCGATAAGTAAGTAAGTTCATCGTCGTTATAAATCTTCATTTGGTAACCTTCACCAGGTTTCATATCGCCAATACCGTTGAAATCCCATTCTGGTAAATAAGCTTGACCATTGTAATCTTTAGCGATCACTAAATTACCAGATGCATTTATATCAGCTAAAATTGCTTCTGCATTTGCAGCTTCAATACGTAAATAACCAATCATATTCCAACCTGCAGTAAGAGCAATAGTATTCTCCTCTGGAAGCATGTAGGTACCCTCAACAGTAAGTTCGTTTTCAGCTTCTAGTTTAATTTGGTAAGCCTGCCCCACTTCTAAATCTCCAACACCGTTAAAGTTCCATTCTGGTAGATAAGCTAAGCCTTCATTGTTTTTAGCAATCACTAAATCATCATATACAGAAGCGAGTACATCAACCATATTCATACTTTCTGCAGTCATATAAGTTGAGAATATAGACCAACCAGCTGGCATAGTGATTAATTGTTCTGAAACTTCAGGTAATGTTTCCAAAGTTGCAAGAGCAGAAATACCATTCGTTACATAAGCTCCTTGATTAGGAGCACTCGAAGAGTATTCCGCAGTAGCAATATAAGCCACAGCTTCAGAAGAATCCCAAATCATCCATACAAAAGAAGAACCTGCAACAAATCCATCTACTTCATCCGTAGTAGTATCATCTCCTTGTGCAGCAATAGAATTCGTAGTACCTGTCCAGTCTACAAAACCAGCACATTGATAATCTCCATTATCATCCATGTAGAATACACCTATAGCATCACCAATTTCAATTGGCATTCCATTAAGATCTACAGTTGCAGCACCATCAACAACAATGGTATGATTAGAACCTGTAATAGTTACTTCCCATGGCGCCTCAGTATTGTTAGTATCGTACTCACAAGAACCGTCTTCTATAGTAGCTTCAGGGTTATAGTTAATAGCTTCTAGGTCTGTACAACCATATACCATAGTAGAGTCGGTACCACAATCATCCGTAAATAAACCAAAGTTTACATCTCCAGTAGTTCCCGAAGCTAAAAGCTCCATAATATCGTCTGATAATAAAGAAAGAGACCAAGAAACTTCAGATGGATAAGAACCTTCAGATACTGAAATCGTATAACATGCAGCATCTAAGCATACGTTATCTGTAGCAGAATAACCGTCTGTAAATGTCCCAGTAGCTATATCTACCCCATTTGAAGAGATTGTATATTCTGAACCATTCCATCCATCACCATAAGAATCATTCATCTCCATCATTACAGTATACGACTCACAAGAAGTTTGTTCGTACTCACAAGAACCGTCTTCTATAGTAGCTTCAGGGTTATAGTTAATAGCTTCTAGGTCTGTACAACCATATACCATAGTAGAATCGGTACCATTATCGTATTCACAAGATCCATCCTCTACATTAGCATCAGGATTATAGTTTATAGCTTCTACATCTGTACAACCATATACCATCGTAGAGTCAGTACCGCCATCTTCACAGTCACCACCGTCGAAGTCAAATGCTTCACAATTTAAATAAATATCTACACCACCAGAACTATAAGAACCATCATCACAGAAACCATCTCCAACCCAATTTGCAGGGGAGCAATTTCCATTACAGTCAAGTACAGCACCTTCGTCACAAACACCTTCACAAGAACCATCGTCTAAGGTTGCAGTTTCATCATAATTGGTAGCATCTGGGTTAGTACATCCATATACGTATCCACAATCATCCTCAAAAGAGAAAAATAAAGTCCCTGAAATTCCAGCTTCTAAAGTCCCCGTTAACAAGGAGTCGCCAGTAACAGTTGCAATTGTTACGGTAGCACCGTTCCAACCGTCACCCCAAGAATCGTACATATTAAAGGTATAACATCCCGTTTCTAAACAATATTCCGTACTACCACTTTCACCTTCAAGACCATTCAATTCCCATGTAATTTCATAATCGTACGTTCCGCCACCTACTTCTATAGTAACTGTTGTTAAACCTTCACAGTTTAATGGGTAAGTACAAGAACCATCATCTTCTACGGCTAATTCATTATAGTTAAGCGCTAGTGAGTCGGTACAACCTACAACAGGGTATACACAACTATCGCTTGCAGTAGCTAGAGGGTTAAAGTTTAAAGCTAAAGAATCCATACATCCGTATACAGGACCACAAATACCGTCGTAATTTAAAGCAAAAGATAAAATACCTTCGTAGCCATCATCTAGAGTACCTTCGAGTAATAAATCATCTCCTGCAAAAATAGTAACCGTGTTTCCTTGCCATCCATCTCCGTAAGAGTCGTACATATTAAAAATATAACAATCAGCCTCTAAACAAGCTTCGTTAGACCCAGCTACACCTTGTAGTCCATTCATTTCCCATGACACTTCAGAAGCCCACGAACCACCACCAACTTCAATATTAACGTAAGTTAAACCTTCACAATCTAAAGGATAAGTACAAGAACCATCATCTTCTACAGCTAATTCATTATAGTTAAGCGCTAATGAATCTGTACAACCTACAACAGGGTATACACATGAGTTATCGTTATCAGTTGCAAGAGGGTCGTAATTTAAAGCTAAAGAGTCAACACATCCATAAACAGGTACTGGGAAATTACAATCTCCGAAACCACCTTCATAAGGAGCTCCTCCAGAAAGTAGAACATTCCCGTTTGCATCTGCAATAGTCCAAGAAACTTCTTCTTCCCAAGAACCACCACCACAAGTAACCACAACACAAGAATCATTCGCATCGTAACAAAGTGATTCTATACTCTCACTACCATCAGTAAATGAGAGTGAAATACCATTAACAACGATATTATTTCCGTTCCAACCATCACCATAAGAATCGGTCATTGTAACCACCAAGGTCTCACCCGTAGTACAATTCCCATCACAGTCGTATCCAGGAGCAGGACCATCGCCACCACATTCACCACATTCATCTAATTCTGCACAAGAACCATCGTCGTAAATCGCTTCAGCATCGTAATTACAAGCTGTAGCATCCATACATCCATTTTCAGAATTTATATCAGCATTACTATCAATCCAGTCTAAAACATAAGAAACTTTCGACCATACCCCAGGGTAATTTACATCAGCACAGCCGTATCCCCATGAAGTAGCACCAATAAGCAGCCATTTTGTATCAGCTGCATTTCTTACCACTAAAGGGCCACCAGAATCTCCTTGACATGCATCCTCTCCACCATCAACTAAATCACCAGCACAGATCATAGACTCATCTAACTGAGAACAACCATAATCACCAGAATTACCATTTGAATCGTTTGTAGAACCACAAGCAACGTTATTTTCAACTAAGGGTGCCTGTACCATTTGTAAGGTAGAAGACAAAGAACCTCCAGAAGAAGTTGTACCCCAACCGGTAATAGTAGCCATTACACCACCATCTTGAACACCGTCAGCAATATCAGACAAACTCACTAAGTCTACAGCTCCTACATAGGCTGAATAATCAAAAGAACCTTCAATTTCTACCAAGGCAAAATCGTAAGAATTTCCTGAATAAGAAGGGTGTGAAATAATTTGATTTACAGAGTAAACATCTCCTCCAGAAGCGAAAGCATCAGAAGAACCTACTCGAATAAATAAGCCACTTGCACTGGTACCATTTACACAGTGAGCTGCTGTTAAAACCCACGAATCTCCAATAATAGATCCGCCACAAAAACCACCACCAGAAGGACTAGAAGTAAGTGCAACCTGCCAAGGATAATCTTTTATTTCTACATCTTCTCCACCTACAACTTTTTGTTGAGCGAATGAAGAGTAGGTAAAGCTTGTTAAAACGAAAAGAGACAAAATAAATAATCTCTTAACTAGAAAGTTGAATTGTTTCATAGACCTAAATAATTAAAGTTATTGATGCTCCTACACTAACAACAACCTTGCCAAAAAGAGCTTAAAACTCAGACAACAATATAGTTAGAATCTTATATATGTTATAGCCTAAGTGGAAGAAAAACAGAAACATCACACAAAATTGAAGTTTCAAGCAAACTAGTAAAGCAATTAATTTAAATTTGCTGCAGAACAAAAAAGGTAGCCAAGAATAAAACAAGTGAGGAACAGCAAAATGTATTGGAAGGATAGAATTTTCAACATTCATAATAGAGAATCTTTTAGGAAATTAACCCTAGAGGTTTTTCACTTTCAAGGTGAAAACAACCTTGTATATAAAAACTATATTCATCACTTAGGGATAAAACCCTCAGCGGTTACATCAATAGAATCTATTCCCTACTTACCTATTGAACTTTTTAAAACGCATGATGTTATATGCGAACCAAATAACCGGCAAGTACAGTACACTAGTAGTGGTACCGGAGGTGTACAGAGCAAGCATATTGTACATGACTTAAGTATTTATAAGGAGAGTTTTATAAAGGGTTTTGAGTATTTCTATGGCGATATAAAAGAGTATACCATACTAGCACTACTTCCTTCCTATATGGAACGCACAGGATCTTCATTAATATATATGTGCGAAAAACTAATTCAACTTTCAGAAAAAAAAGAAAGTGGATTTTATTTAAACGAGCATAAACTCCTTTTAAGCACCCTGAATAAATTGGAAGCCCTAAACAAAAAAACACTCTTAATAGGGGTAAGTTTTGGACTCTTAGATTTTACAGAAAATCATCCAATAGCACTAAAAAATACGGTGATTATGGAAACTGGAGGCATGAAAGGGAGGCGTAAAGAAATGATTCGTCAAGAACTACACGAAATACTGGAGTCTGGTTTTGGAGTACAAAAGATACATTCTGAATATGGGATGACAGAACTCTTGTCGCAAGCCTACTCAACAGGCAATAGTCGTTTTAAATGCCCTCCATGGATGCAAGCTTCTTGTAGGGACACCAACGATCCTTTATCGGTTAATAAAACCAAAGGAGGGCTAAATATAATTGACTTAGCCAACGTATATTCATGTTCTTTTATAGCCACTCAAGACTTGGGTAGAATACACGAAAACGGAGAATTTGAAGTACTAGGTAGGTTTGACTCCAGCGATATAAGAGGATGTAATTTAATGGTACTATAATCGTGTATACAGGTTAGAGGAATTGATTGATGAGTGAAAAAACACAAGAAACTAAGCTACTTATTTCTGACTCCAAATTTCCTGACCCTCTAATGTTTTAAAAAAACACAGAGATTAACAGAAAAAAGTTTGGGAGTATAATTTAAACTCTCTCTACTTATTTTTGATTCTTTATTCTCCTAATTTCTCTACCTAATAACTTCTTTACCTTCTTAGTTATATCGCTTTCAACAAGAAATAATTTTTCTTCCCTTTCTGAACCAGGATATACTTTTCATTTAACAAATCCTCGGTAGTAACCACCTTATCTTCGCCAACCTTAAGTTTATTTACACTCACAGCATTCGATTTTATCATTCGTCTTGCTTCACCATTAGATGCAAAAACTTGCGATTTCTGGGCGAGTAAATCAATAATTTGAGCTCCAGACTCTATCGCTGATTTAGAAACTTCAAATTGAGGAACTCCTTCGAAGATATCTAACAAATCGCGTTCTTCAATATTTTTCAATTGCTCGGCAGTATTTTTACCAAATAGAATTTCTGATGCTTCTATAGCTCTGTTATAAGCCTCTTCACTATGTACTCTGATGGTAACATCTTTACCTAAAGCTTTTTGTAAAACTCTTAAATGTGGTGCTTCTTCATGCTCAGCAATCAGTGCAGAAATTTCTTGCTCAGACATCAAAGTAAAAATTTTGATATAAGTCTTAGCATCGTCATCAGAAGAATTTAACCAATACTGGTAAAATTTATACGGCGAAGTACGCTCGGCATCTAACCAAACGTTACCACCTTCAGTTTTACCAAACTTAGTACCGTCTGCCTTCTTAATTAGTGGAGTGGTAATGGCAAAAGCTTCACCTCTAGCCTTTCTTCTAATTAATTCTGTACCCGTAACTATATTCCCCCACTGATCGGAACCTCCCAGCTGGAGTTTGCAATTTTTCTCGGTATACAAATGGTAAAAATCGTATCCTTGAACTAACTGATAAGTAAACTCTGTAAAAGACATCCCTGTTTCTAAGCGAGACTTTACAGAATCTTTAGCCATCATATAATTTACACTTATATGCTTACCTACATCACGAATAAAATCAAGGAAATTAATCTCTTTAAACCAGTCGTAGTTATTCACCATTTCGGCAGAGTTCTCTCCACAATCGAAATCTAAAAACTGAGCTAGCTGCTTATGAACGCAGGCAACATTATGGTCTAATATATCCGAAGACAGTAAATTTCTTTCTTTAGACTTCCCCGAAGGATCGCCTACCATACCGGTAGCACCACCCACCAAAGCATAAGGCTTATGCCCCGATCTTTGTAAATGAACCAAAATCATAATCTGTACCAAGGAACCTATATGCAATGAATCTGCAGTAGGATCAAAGCCTATATAAGCAGAAGTCATTTCTTTCTGTAACTGTTCTTCTGTACCGGGCATGATATCGTGTATCATCCCTCTCCATTTCATTTCCTCAACAAAGTTCATAGTAGTGCATTTTAAGAAGCGTAAAAATAGGTGTTTTATTCTATTTATAAAACCTTGTATTTATTATCTTTCAGCCATGATATTAGTTACAGGAGCAACAGGCTTAGTAGGTGCTCACCTACTCTATAATCTTTGTAAGACAGAAGATACATTTCGAGCTACCAAAAGAGCACAATCGGATCTCAACAGAGTAAAGAAAATCTTTTCTTACTATACTGATGAAGTGGAACAGTTATTTGCAAAAATCGAATGGATTGAAGCCGACCTCCTTAATATCACAGAACTAGATGAAGCTTTTATTGGCATAACAAAAGTCTATCACTGTGCAGCCTGGGTAAACTTCAACCCTAAATACAAGTATCAAATGATTGCCAATAATGTAAATTCAACAGCTAATATTGTAAACCTATGTGTGGCATATAAAATAACAAAACTATGTCATGTCTCTTCTGTTGCGGCTATAGGGAGAACAGAAAACGACCCTTTTGTAAACGAAAACACACCATGGATAGATGGTCCAGAAAACAGTAACTACGCAATTAGTAAGTACAATTCTGAACTCGAAGTTTGGCGGGGTATTGAAGAAGGATTGAATGCTGTTATAGTAAACCCCAGTATTATTTTAGGCCCTGGAGCCTGGAAAAAAGGAAGTTCTGTACTGTTCCATACCATCGCCAAAGGAATGCCATTTTATACTCAGGGGACTAATGGTTTTGTTGATGTTAGAGATGTAGTAAAAGTGATGATCGACTTGATGGAAAGCAGTATTCAATCAGAAAGGTTTATCCTTTGTTCTGAAAGTATTCCTTTTAAACAAACATTCGATTATATAGCCGATGCAATGGGCAAAAAAAGAGCATCAATAAAAGTAAGTAGTTTCTTAAACGCCCTAGGATGGAGAGCAGCAAAAGTAATTTCTATAATTACAGGTAAATCCCCTAGCCTAACCAAAGAAACAGCTAAAGCTGGAAATGGAATTTCTATTTACGAAAACAATAAAATTAAAAAAGCTTTGGACTTTGAGTTTATACCCGTAGAACAAAGCTGTAAAGATTTTTCTAAAATGTATGACGATGATCAATTGGGTGATGAATAATGATCGATTGAATTACACTAAAATATAGAATCCATTTCGACAGGCTCAATGTGACAAAAAACTTTAGTCTTATAGTTTAAACTTTACACTCACTCCATCATCTGAATACGCGTAAGTGCAGAATCTAATAAAACCTCCATCACTTTTGGGTCCTTGGCATAAAAGGCGAAACTTTCTTTAAAGGCTTCAAGGCTAAAGGCTTTTCCTTGAAACAAACCAGCATAATAATTAGCGAGCTTCAAACTATCATTTCGCACACCTTCAAGCATATTTAACTGTGCCGCAGATTCCAATAAATGAACCTCTACTAAGGCATCAATCATTTGGGTTTCTGAGAGTGCAGCTGCAACTTTGGTTTCTTCCTGAGTACAAGAAAAAACCAAAGCAGCACACAATATTAAAAGTACTTTATTCATTAACGGTCAAACTCTAAACGCATTCCACGAGTAGACTCATCGAATACTCCTTCATTATACACTAAGTTCCCGTTTACAAAAGTCTTACTAATACTAGATTTAAATTCTTGCCCTTCAAAAGGCGACCACCCACAGTGGTATAAGATATTGTCTTTTGCTACCGTCCACGATTTTTCAATATCCAAGACCACTAAATCTGCATAATAGCCTTCTTTAATGAAACCTCTTTCTTTTAATTGGAAACAGTCTGCCGGTGCATGACACATTTTATTTACGATCCACTCTAAACTCACTTTACCTTGGTGGTAAAATTCTAACATAGCTACCAAAGCGTGTTGTACTAAAGGACCTCCAGAAGGGGCCTTAAAATAAGTGTTATTTTTTTCTTCTAAAGTATGAGGAGCGTGGTCAGTTGCGATAATATCTATTCTATCATCTAATAAAGCTTCCCAAACTCCTTCCTTATCTTTTTTAGATTTCACAGCTGGATTCCACTTTATAAAAGTCCCCTTTTCGTCGTAACTCGAATCGTCGAACCACAGGTGATGAATACATGCTTCAGCCGTAATTTTCTTTTCTTTTAGTGGTATATCGTTTCTAAAAAGTGCTGTTTCTTTAGCCGAAGAAATATGTAAAATATGTAGTCTAGTATCGTGCTTTTTTGCCAATTCTACTGCCATTGAGGAAGACTTATAACAAACCTCATCATCTCTAATAATAGGATGGTAACGTATAGGTAAATCCTCACCGTGTTCTGCTTTCATCTTTGCTGAGTTGGCACGAATAGATTCTTCATCTTCACAATGTACTGCAATAAGCATATCGCATTTTGAAAAGATAGAATTCAGTACGGCTTTATTATCTACCAACATATTACCTGTTGAAGAACCCATAAAGATCTTTACACCGGCTACACGCTTAGGGTCGGTTTTTAAAACCTCTTCTAAGTTTTCGTTCGAGGCACCCATAAAAAAGGAATAGTTGGCAAGAGAGTCGTTTGCTCCAATTTTATACTTATCCTCTAATAGCTCTTGGGTAAGTGCTTGCGGGTTTGTGTTCGGCATCTCCATAAAAGAAGTAATCCCTCCAGCAACAGCAGCACGAGCTTCTGTATAAATCCTTCCCTTGTGCGTTAAACCTGGCTCTCTAAAGTGAACCTGATCGTCTACCACTCCGGGCATTATAAACTTACCTTTTAAATCAATAAGCTCTGCTTCAGCATCAGAAATAGAAGGGGCGATTTTAGCGATACGATCGCCATCAATTAACAAATCGGCTTTTTGAATAGACCCCTCGTTAACGATTTGTGCGTTTTTAAGTAACTTTTTCATGCTTATATATAAACTATGCTTGTTTGTATTTTACGAAGAAACTTTTCAGTTTCATTTGAATAACCCCAAAGAAGGCTTCGTAGAAAATAGAAGAACTCATCTTGGATTCTCCTTCGGTACGGTCGGTAAATATTACAGGTACTTCCTTAATTTTATATCCGAATTTCCAGCTTTTAAATTTCATTTCTATTTGGAATGCATAGCCCACAAAGGTAACATTGGAAGCCAGTACATTTACAATAACTTCTCTGCGGTAACATTTAAACCCTGCGGTGGTATCGTCTATAGGTAAGCCCGTAATCATTTTTACATAACGCGATGCAAAATAAGACATCATAACCCTACCTATTGGCCAGTTAATAACATTAACCAAGCCTCCTACATAACGCGAGCCTATAGAAAGATCATTCCCATCAATAGCACAGGCATTGTAAAGACGAATTAAGTCGCTTGGGTTGTGCGAAAAATCGCAGTCCATTTCAATAAAATAACTGTAATCTCTTTTTAAACCCCAATTAAATCCGTGTATATAAGCCGTACCTAAACCTAATTTACCTGTGCGCTCTTCAATAAAAAGTTGCGTAGGGTATTCTTTCTGTAGCGCTTTTACAATCGCAGCAGTTCCATCGGGGGAACCATCGTCTACAATGAGTACATGGTACGATTTATCTAACGAAAATACCGTATGCAACATCTTTGCTACATTTTCTTTTTCGTTGTAGGTGGGGATAATTATTAAAGAATCTGACATAATTATTGAGTTGAAAAGCAAATGTAACGGATTTTTTCATTCTATATTTTCATAATGACAAAAATCATTTCGATTAAGATTTGGTTGACTTTGATATCAGCTTAGTTTTCTTAAATTTGTTTAGCTAAATAAATACATATGAAAAAGATATACCTATTGTGTTTAAGTGCCTTAAGCATTTTCACAATAAACGCTCAAGATTGTTCTGAACTTTTTATCTCGGAATATATTGAAGGTTGGAACATGAATAAAGCGATAGAAATTTTCAACCCTACAGACCAAAGTATTGACTTGTCAAACTACGCTCTTTCAAGATGGAGTAACGGTGGTTTAACACCACAAAGAACAACACTGGAAGGAACCATTTCTCCATACCAAGCCTTTGTTGTTGCAATAGACAAAAGAGACCCTGAAGGGGAAGGGTTTGAAGCTCCATTATGGGATGGTTGGTATCATTATACAGACAGCATTACTTTATTACCAGACAGTGTTTACGATGAAAGCACTGATTTAATGAACAAGGTAGATCTTTTTATTTGCCCTAATTACGAGGATGGAACCATGTATTTCAATGGAAATGATGCTATAACACTAGAAACTGCTAGTGGGGATATATTAGACATTTTTGGTAAAATCGGAGAAGATCCGGGTCAATCGTGGACAGATGAATCTGGCGCTTATTGGACAAAAGACCAAACCTTAGTACGTAAGTCGACTGTTACAAACCCTTTTGTATATGACCCTAATATAGAATACAGCTTCGACCCTACCCTAGAATGGGATTCCTTACCTGCAAACACCTTTTCGGGATTGGGTTCACACGAATGCAACTGTACACCTGCAGATTTTTCTATCGAAGAAAAGGAACTAATGGCTCAACTCTTTCCAAACCCAACTACAAATGGTGTGGTAAGCATCAATGCTAACTCTACAATAGAAACTATAGCATTGTACAATATTCTGGGAGAATTAGTTTTCGCAAAATCATGTTCCAACACTACACAAACAGAAACACTTTCTTTAAACCCAACACTTAAGGGATTGTTTTTTGTTGAAATAACATTACAAGACAAAGAAGTTCTTCTAAAGAAACTTCTTTTAAACTAATTCAAAAGCTCCCAAAAGGGAGCTTTTTTTTCTACTTCTATGAGAAACCTCTTTCTATTATTCCTTTTTATTTTTGGGGCCAATATACATGCACAAGTTCTTGTAAGTGGTTATGTATACGATTACAACACAAACGAATCGCTAATAGGTGCAACCATAGTTGTAAAAAATGGAAGTGGAACCGTTACCGATTACAATGGGTTTTACCAACTTTCAATTCCGAGCGGAAAACAAGAATTAAGCGTTTCTTATGTGGGTTACGATGAACTAAAAAAGACCGTTAAACTATCTGCTAATACAGAATTAAACTTTTTCCTAAACAGTCAGATATTAAACGAAGTAGAGGTGGTTTCCGATATTGCTCGGTCTAGGGAAACTCCGGTAGCCTTTTCTAATATAAGTCCTAAACAGCTTGAAGAAGAATTAGCAGGACAGGACATTCCGTTAATCCTTAACAGCACCCCAGGTGTATATGCTACTCAAAAAGGGGGTGGCGATGGAGATTCGAGAATTTCTATACGTGGATTTAACCAGCGTAATGTAGCCGTTATGGTAGATGGTATCCCAATGAACGACATGGAAAATGGCCAAGTTTATTGGTCGAATTGGTTCGGTTTAGATGTGATGACAAAAACCATACAGGTACAACGAGGGTTGGGTGCTTCTAAACTAGCTATTCCAGCAGTTGGAGGAACCATGAACATCCTTACGCGTGGAATAGACTCAAAAGAAGGCTTAAAGTTTACTCAAGACATAGGAGGAAATGGCTATTTAAAAACTACTATAGGGTACAACAGTGGAAAACTAAAAAATGGCTGGGGCTATTCCTTAGCAGCTTCCTATAAAAAGAGCAATGGCTGGGTAGATCAAACTTGGTCTCAAGGAACCTTTTACTATCTAAAAATTCAAAAGAAAATAAAAGACCATCAATTATCCTTCACTGCTTTTGGAGCACCACAAAGCCATGGACAACGCTCGTATAAAAAAGCAATTTCTTTATATGACAAACCTTTTGCCGCCAACTTAGGCATAGATACTACAGGGGTAGATGGAGACTATGGATTACAATACAATGAACACTGGGGAGAACTGAATAGATACAAGGTAAATTTTGATGAAAATGGAAATGCTATAGACACACTATTTTCAAAAAATGAAACGCTTAATTCAAAAATGAACTACTACCATAAACCCCAATTGAGTTTAAACCATTTATGGGCCGTAAGTAGTAAACTAGTAATTTCTAATATACTTTACGCTTCGCTAGGAAATGGTGGAGGTACAGGTGTTACACCGAGCTTAGGTAGCTCTAACTACAACGCAGATAGACAAATAGATTTTCAGAGTATTTTCGACAACAACGCCGGAAATACAAGGCACCCTTTTTTAGGTGACCCATCGATAGACCTTAACTACAGTGCTACAGAACGCAAATCATCTCAATTTTTAAGGAGTTCTATAAACAACCATCGTTGGTTTGGCTTATTGTCTACTTATAACTTAGAAACTTCTAATGAGTTAACGCTCTCTGGCGGGATAGATTTGAGACATTATACAGGTCAACACTACAGAGAGGTATACGATTTACTAGGTGGTGACTATTATGTAGCTAATGAAAATGTAGCTGCTACAGACTCTACAGCGGTTATTAGGGAGGGAGATAAATACTCGTACCACAACGAAGGCTTAGTTAAGTGGGCAGGGATTTTCCAACAGATGGAATACAATACTGGAAATTGGTCGGCTTTCGTGAATATTTCGGCTTCTAACACAGGATATAAAAGGATCGATTATTTTAAACCCTTAGACCTGGTTTTGGAGGATACTACTTATGTACAAGCACTTTCGTATGGAGACACTATCCAACACAATAACGTAAACTATACAGTAGATTCTAAAGAAGCTAAGGCTACAGAAAGCGATTGGAAATGGATTCCTGGATATACGCTTAAAACGGGCTTAAATTATAATATTGACGAGTACAACAATGCCTTTATGAATGTGGGATACCTCGAAAAGGCACCCAAATTCAATAACATCTACGACTACGATAATCAACTGTACAAAAACATTAGAAACGAAAAAGTAGCAGCTATAGAGTTTGGTCATAGTTATCACAGTCCGAGAATTAGTACAAACTTAAATGTATACTATACCAAATGGAAAAATAAACCTGAGTCTGGGAGTACGGTAGTCGATGGAGAAGCAATAAAATACAATATCAATGGAATTAATGCACTGCACAAAGGGATTGAACTGGATGCTTCTATTAAGTTAAGTCAAAAAGTTAGTTTTCAAGCATTAAGTAGTATAGGAGATTGGCGCTGGACATCTGGCGATACCATTAGAAGTTTTGATGAAAACAACAACCTACTAGGTCTAGACTATTTTGATGCTACCGGAGTACACGTTGGGGATGCAGCACAGCTTCAAGTAGGATCGAGCCTACGTTATAGCCCTATTAAGAATGGATATATAAAGTTAAAAGTAATGCACTTTAGTAACCATTATGCAGACTTCAACCCATTCGACTTAAAAGATGAAAATGCAGGAAGAGATTCTTGGAAAATTCCAGCGTATAATTTATTCGACATCCATGCAGGTTATCGATTTAAATATCAAAAAGTGTTCTTAGATTTTAAAATCAATATTCTAAATATAGCGAACACCTATTATATCTCCGACGCACTAAATAACGACACCTATATTTCTGGAAATCAATTTAATTTTGATGCGGCCTCGGCTTCTGTATTCTTTGGGATGGGAAGACGAATAACAAGTTCATTTAAACTCTCTTTTTAAAACCTACAAATGAAAAATACACTCTACTTAGTTCTCTTAATTTGCAATATATCTTTTGCACAGACTACTTCCTACTATGAAAACATCTTTCAATTAACAGGAAACGACCTAGAAAATGCTTTACACGATATCCTTAAGGAACACAATGAATTTTCATATAGCTCTTCCAAACAAATATTAAAATCAAGCGACCAAAACCCTAGCAATACCGACCATATTAACCTGGTATACAAGGGAGGTTCAATACCAAAAAGTAATTTTGCCAGTAATATGGAAGCTGACTATTGGAACAGAGAGCACGTGTGGGCTAAGTCACACGGTAACTTTCAAGACTTTGGAGACTTAGGGGCTTACAGCGATGCGCATAACTTAAAACCTTGCGACGCTACTGTAAATACGGCTAGAGGATATAAAGATTTTGACAATGGAGGACAAGCACATAACGAGGCTACAGAATGCAATTATACAAGCTCTACTTGGGAACCACGTGATGAGGTTAAGGGTGATATAGCACGTATTATTTTTTATATGCATACGCGCTATAGTGGCGATGAAGGAGAACCAAATTTAAATGTTGTTGATTTCACAAGCACCTTCCCAAATGCACAAATGGGTAAATTATCAAGCCTCTTAGAATGGAATAACCAAGACCCCGTTGATGCTTTTGAAAGAAGAAGAAATGACGTTATTTATACTTGGCAAAATAATAGAAACCCGTTTATTGACTATCCAGAATTAGCCAATCAAATTTGGGCTGATGAGATGCCAAAAGCCATTCAGTTTACCAGTGTACAACTAGATAATGCTGCACCAAACGAAGACGACACTCAATCTATTGATGCTGAAATTATTACCTCTATCAGTTCTTCTGTAACGAGTGCTACATTAATTTGGGGTACCTCTTGGTATGAACTCAACAACCAAGTAAGCATGAGTTCTGTAGACGATATATGGACTGCGAACATTCCGGCACAAGCTGCAGGAGCAGATGTGAAGTATAAAATTGTTGCTGAAGCAGGAAGCTACGAAAATACCTATTATGGAAACTATAAGGTGATGCTTAACCCATTTGAGGGAACGATCACGAGTATACAAAGCATACAAGGGAACAATGAAGATTCACCATTCCAAGGACAAACAGTTTCTACTACAGGTATAGTAACTGCAAGTTTTGGAGATGACTTTTTCGTCCAAAATGGAAGCAATATCCGGTCGGGAATTTATGTGTATTCATCTCCTGCTTTTCCTGCTATAGGCGATAGTGTTATTATAACAGGTGAGGTTTCAGAGTATAACTCTCTAACAGAATTTGCATTCCCAGATAATGTGTTTATCCTTACTTCTAACAACCCTATACCAGAGCCAATAAGTATAAATACCGGCGATTTAGGAAATGAAGATTACGAAGGTGTACTAGTAAGAGTAAATGATGTAACGGTTACCTACGCAACATTTAATTTTGACGATTATGGTGCATGGAGAGTTAACGATGGAACTGGGGAGTGTATAATTCACAATACCGAAGAAGGCTATGAATACCCAGCTGTATTAGCGGAACATATTGGTTCCATTACTGGAGTATGTAACTTTAGTTACGATGAATGGAAAATAGAACTTAGGAATGATGATGATGTTGAAGCTGGAGCTGATATAAACGGTCCAATTATTACTTCTGTAGAAGCAATAAACCAATCAACTATAGTTATCCTTTTTTCGGAGGGAGTGAATACTGAGTCGGCAGAGAATTTAAGTAATTATACTTTGAGTAATAACGCGAGTGTATCAAATGCTGTAAGACATCCATTTCAACCCAATAAGGTAACCTTAACTGTTGAAAATATGTTTGTAGGAAATAATACACTTACAATCGCAAATGTAGAAGACCTCTTAGGGAACGCTATTACCGAGAGTAACTTTAACTTTAATTGGCTATCCATTCTAAAGGAGCATAATACCAATATTAGCATTTACCCTAATCCTAATACAGGAAGTTTTAATGTTAAAGGCATAGGAAAAAACGAGACTTTTAAAATTGTGAACTCGCTTGGGCAAATACTCGGAATGTATAAGGTAAACACCGAGACAATACGCTTAAACCTAAAGCTATCTAAAGGACTCTACTTCATTAAAACAAAACAGGATAGAATCCCGTTTATGATTACAGAATAAAAATAAAAGCCTCCTGTAAATACAGGAGGCTTTTTTTATAGAATAACTGTAAGGTCATTCTCGAGGGGGGAGTAAATTAAAGGCTTTAATAATCGCCTAGGTGATTATACCTACAAATATATTAAAAGTATTTGTACCTACAAGTAATTGGGTAAAACTAATTACTGGAAACCAGCACATTACTTAGAAGACTCTCTTAAGTCGTCTAAAAGTAGGTTAAGAACCATAAGTTGACCTTCGGGTAGATTCATTATTTTTTGATCAAAATCGAACACGCCATTATCTAGCTTGGCCAAGAGAGAGAGTCCATCTTTAGTAATAGAGAGGAGGGTTTGCCTTTTATCTAGGCTATTTTTTGAGCGATTAACCAATCCTTTTTCCACAAGTTTGTCTACTAAACGAGTAGCGTTAGACATTTTATGAAGCATTCTTTTTTGCAGGTCACCACCTAACATAGTATTGGGAACTTGCCCGCGTAAAATGCGTAGAACATTATACTGTTGCGGGCTAATACCAAAATCTTTTATAAAATTAGCAAACAGCGATTCAAAATGTGCAGCAGTATGAATAAGGTTTACAAAAGCCTTTTCTTGCTCAGATTTAAATCCTTTAGTTTGTATGTCTTTTTTTATACTCAATTAGGCAATTATAGACCCGTTAGAACTTGTGTTTTCTGGTTTCACAAAACGTAGGCTACCATCTTTATCTTCGGCCATAAGTACCATTCCTTGAGACTCAATTCCCTTAATAGTTCTAGGAGCTAAATTTACTAAAATAGAAACCTGAGAACCAATAATCTCTTCTGGCTTATAGTGTTCTGCAATTCCAGAAACTACGATACGAATATCCAATCCAGTATCTACAGTAAGCTTTAAAAGTTTCTTAGTTTTCTTCACTTTTTCCGCTTCTAGAATGGTACCTACACGGATATCCATTGCAGAGAAATCGTCGAAAGTAACATTTTCTTTTTGAGGCTCTACGGCCTGATTAGCTAATTTAGTAGCCTCTAACTTTGCCAATTGAGCTTCAATTTCAGAATCTTCAATTTTTCTGAATAGCAATTCTGCCTTTTCAATTTTCGCTCCTGCAACTAATAAATCATTAGCTCCAGCTATATCCCAAGACATTTTCTCAAGACCTAACATTACTCTTAATTTATCAGCGGTAAAAGGGATAAAAGGTTCCGAAACAATGGATAAGTTAGCAGCTATCTGAATGGCGATATTCATAATTGTTTGGGTACGCACCTCATCCGTTTTCACCAATTTCCATGGCTCTTCGTCTGCTAAATATTTATTCCCCAATCGGGCTAAATTCATCATTTCAGACAAGGCTTCTCTAAAGCGATACAGCTCAATAGATTTGGCAATTTTAGCAGGAAAGGCTTTTAGTTCTGCTAGAACCTCTTTGTCATATGCCGATAATTCTGCCCTTGCAGGTACAGTACCATCGTAATATTTATTGGTAAGTACCACTACTCTATTGATGAAGTTTCCGTAAATACCCACCAACTCAGAATTATTGCGCGTTTGGAAATCTTTCCAAGTAAAATCGTTGTCCTTAGTTTCTGGTGCCGTAGCACACAACACATAACGCATTACATCTTGCATACCTGGAAAATCTTCTAGGTACTCGTGTAACCAGACGGCCCAATTTCTAGAAGTAGATATTTTATCTCCTTCTAAATTCAAGAACTCGTTAGCAGGAACATTTTCTGGAACGATAAAATCTCCATGAGCTTTGAGCATCGCAGGAAAAATAATACAGTGGAATACAATATTGTCTTTTCCGATAAACTGAACCATTTTGGTATCTTCAGATTTCCAATAAGGCTCCCAATCTTTTCCATTTTCTTTTGCCCATTGCTTTGTTGCAGAGATATATCCTATAGGGGCATCAAACCACACATACAATACCTTCCCATCTGCACCTTCTGCAGGTACTGGTATCCCCCAGTCTAAATCTCTTGTTACTGCACGCGGCTGTAAACCATGGTCCAACCACGATTTACATTGTCCGTAAACATTCGATTTCCAATCTGACTTATGTCCATCGAGAATCCACTCTTTTAACCAAGCTTCGTATTTATCTAAGGGTAAAAACCAGTGCTTTGTTTCTTTCATCACGGGTTTATTTCCACTTAAGGCCGACTGTGGATTAATTAAATCCGTAGCACTAAGGGAAGTACCACATTTTTCACACTGATCGCCATAAGCACCATCACTTTTACAATGAGGACAGGTTCCGGTGATGTATCTATCGGCTAAAAACTCGTTTTCTTTTTCGTCGTAATACTGCTCACTAACTTTTTCTATTAGCAAATCTTCGCTGTGTAAGTGCTTGAAAAAATCTGATGCAGTTTCGTGATGTAATTTATCTGAAGTACGGTGGTACTTATCGAAGCTTACTCCTAACTCTTTAAAGGAATCTCCAATGATTTTATGGTATTTATCCACCACTTGCTGTGGACTTACCCCCTCTTTTTTTGCAGTTATCGTAATAGGCACACCATGTTCATCTGAACCACACACAAAGACTACGTCTTTTTTATTAGAGCGTAAAAAACGTGCATATATATCACTAGGGATATAAACTCCTGCTAAATGACCAATATGAACGGGTCCGTTGGTATACGGCAATGCAGCCGTTATGGTGTATCTTTTTGCTTCTTGAGACATCTGAAATCCTTTTTATAAGCTGCAAATATAAGCTTTTGAATATTCGGAAAACATAAATCGCAATAGGGAAATAGGGATTGAGGAAGACATAATATACATTCAATAAAAGTTTACCATTAATCCCTATCTTTCAAGCACCAAAAACACACAATTTGAAACCTGGTAAAATACCTAATTTAAAACCTGGCGATACCATCGCATTCATCTCTTCTGCTCGAAAAATTAGTAGAGATGAGCTGGCAGTTGCAAAATCACTTATGGAGTCCTGGGATTTAAAAGTAGTTTTTGGAGAAAATCTATTTCAAGAAGTAAATCAATTTGCAGGTACGGCAGAACAAAGAAGACAAGACCTACAGAACGCAATTGATGATGAAAATATAAAAGCTGTATTGTTTGTTAGAGGAGGGTATGGCTCTGTACAAATAGTAGATTCTATAGATTGGACGAGCTTGAAGAAAAAACCAAAATGGATTATTGGTTTTAGTGACATTACTGTTTTTCACTCACATATACAGCAAAATTTTGGGATTCCTACGCTACATGCGGCTATGCCTATTACCTTTGGCAACAACACAAAGCCCTCTTTAAACAACTTGAGAGAGATTCTTTTTGGAAAACAAATAGCTTATCGAATTAAGCAGCAGACTCTAAACAGAATGGGTACTGCAAATGCAGAAATTGTAGGAGGTAATTTATCGATCCTCTATTCTCTTTTGGGCTCAAACAGTCAAATAAACACCCGAGGGAAAATCCTTTTTATTGAGGACTTAGACGAATACCTCTACCATATAGATAGAATGATGCAAGGGCTAAAGAGAGCAGGAATGCTAAAAAACTTAGCAGGTTTAATTGTAGGTGGAATGAGTGATATGAACGATAACACCATACCCTTTGGTAAAAGTGTAGAAGAAATAATTCACAACAATGTTTCAGAATATAAATTCCCTGTTGCTTTTGGATTCCCTGCAGGACATATTAACGACAACAACCCTTTGGTATTTGGAGAAAAAATAAATTTTGTAGTTACAAAAGACAGTACTTCAGTAAGCCTAATAGCTAAGCCATAAAATCCTCTTTTTTCATCCCTAGCCAGTCTAGAGCAGACTTACTTAACAACTGCTCTTTTTGAGCATCCTCCCAAGGCATACTATTTATCAGTTTTCCGGGTTGTAATTCTCCAAGCGGGAAAGGATAATCTGTACCCAAGGCTATTTTATCAGCTCCCATAACATCTACAATATACTCCAACATCTTAGGGTCGTGCACTAGGCTATCGATAAAAAACTTACCTATATAATCTCTCGGGTGTTTTTTATTATCTATTGCACAAAGGTCTGGACGTACATCAAAACCATGCGACACCCTACCAATTGTGGAGGGGAAAGAACCACCACCGTGAGCAAAAGCTACACGAAGATTTGGCAATCGCTCAAATACACCACCAAAAATCAAAGAACAAATAGCTCTCGAACTTTCTGCAGGCATCCCTACTAGCCAAGGCAACCAATATTTATCCATATGCTCTTTCGCCATCATATCCCATGGATGTACAAAAACACACATATCTAGTTCTTGACAAGCTTCAAAGATGGGGAAAAAATCAGCCTCATTAAGGTTTTTATTATTTACGTGGGTCCCTATTTGAATCCCTTTTAAACCTATTTCTTTACAACGCTTTAATTCCTGTAGAGCTAGTTCAGTATCCTGCATGGGTATAGTCCCCAGACCTGCAAATCGGTTAGGAAAACGTTTTACGATATCAGCAATATGGTCGTTTAAAAAAATGGCTACTTCGAGTGTATCTTTAGGTTTTGCCCAATAAGAAAACATCACTGGAACGGTAGATAAAACTTGTACATGCACCCCTTGATCATCACATTCTTCCATACGTTTTTCTGCCGACCAACAATTGGCATCAACCTCGCGGAAAAATTTTTCATCCATCATCATTTTAGCACAACAAGGCTTGTGATGGTCTAGGTTAATAAATCCTCCATAACCAAATTTATCAGCAAAATTAGGAATATCCTTTGGTAGGATGTGCGTATGAATATCAATGGTAAATAAATTCTTTTGAGACATAATAAACGTTATATAAATCGAGGGTCAGTATCCATTTCAGCTCCACAATTATCGCAAGTACGCAATTCTTTACTGGCGTAGAAATCTTTAAATCGCGGAAGGAAATCTTTTTCAATATTTGTTAGGGGAAAGTAGGTATCGTGGAGCTTATGGTTGCAGTGGTCACAAAACCATAAAAGTCCGTCCATATCCTTAGTTCCTTTTCTTACCTTTTCAATTACAAGACCTACAGAACCTTCCGATCGCATAGGTGAGTGAGGTACTTTTGCGGGAAGCAAGAACATCTCCCCCTCTTTAATAGGTATATCTACAGCCTTACCATCTTCCTGAATACGTACATTTATATCCCCTTCAACTTGAAAAAACCACTCTTCACTTTCGTTGTAGTGGTAATCTTTACGTGCATTAGGACCTCCTACAATCATAACTATAAAATCGCCTGCTTGCTTGTATAAATTTTTATTCCCCACAGGAGGTTTTAATAAATCGCGATTTTCCGCAATCCACTTTTGTAAATTGAAAGGTTTTTGCACAGCCATAAGATTATTTTTAGAGGGAGCAAGGTACTAAATTTGAATGAGGCACTACAATGTAGTTTTGCATTTTAATTAGCCCATGAGTTTGGGAAGAATACTATCTTTGCAATTCAAATACGCAAAAGATTTTTTTCCTCACCCTTAAAAACTCTCTTCCTAATGGGGAGAGAGAAGTTTCGCAAGAAACAGGGTGAGGTTTTGCGTTTTCACTCTTTTTTAAATAGGCCTCGACTACCTAAGCCAGACAAATAAAAGAAAAAGATAAGCGCTACTTATTTTAGTGAAACTTAGCTCCAAAATGATGAAGCTATCGAAAGCTGAAAAACTCAATACAATTCACTACTTTTGCTGCTCAAAATCAGACAACATGTTACGATCACATACTTGCGGAGAGCTAAATATTAGCAATTTAGGAAATGAAGTTACCCTTAGTGGATGGGTACAGAAATCACGTGACCTCGGAGGGATGACCTTCGTAGACCTACGCGACAGATACGGTATCACTCAGTTGGTTTTCAATATGGAAACTAATGAAGGATTATGCTTGGAAGCTCGTAAGTTAGGACGTGAGTTTGTAATCCAAATTAAAGGGAACGTAATAGAGCGTAGCTCAAAAAACAAAAAAATCCCTACTGGTGAAGTAGAAATTGAAATTGCTGAATTAACAATTTTAAATTCTTCTAAAACACCTCCTTTCACTATCGAAGACAATACTGATGGTGGAGATGACTTAAGAATGAAATACCGCTATTTAGATTTGCGTAGGAACCCTGTTCGTGAGAACATGATCTTACGTTCTAAAGTAGCTATAGAAACTAGAAAATATTTAGCAGATTTAGACTTTATTGAAGTTGAAACTCCTGTTTTAATTAAATCTACTCCAGAAGGAGCACGTGACTTTGTGGTTCCTAGTAGAATGAACGAAGGACAATTTTATGCCCTTCCACAATCGCCACAAACCTTTAAGCAACTGCTTATGGTAGGTGGTTTCGATAAATATTTTCAGATTGTAAAATGTTTCCGCGATGAAGATCTAAGAGCCGATCGTCAACCAGAATTTACACAAATTGACTGCGAAATGGCTTTCGTAGAGCAAGAGGATATATTAAATACTTTCGAAAACCTAACCCCGTCACCTACTGAAAACGGTAATGAAGGTGGAATTGAAAGATTTCCCGAGAATGACATTCGACGAGGCTATGAGGATGTATGGTAACGATAAGCCAGATATTCGTTTCGATATGAAATTGAATGAAATCAATACCCTAGCTCAAAATAAAGGCTTCAAAGTATTTGATGATGCAGAATTAGTTCTTGCTATAAATGCTAAAGGCTGTGCTGGATATACTCGAAAGCAATTAGATAAATTAACCGATTGGGTAAAAAGACCTCAAATAGGTGCCAAAGGATTAATTTATGTGAAGTGCAACGAAGACGGAACTTATAAATCTTCAGTAGACAAGTTTTTCAATCAAGACGATTTAGCGGCATGGGCAAAAGCAACAAATGCCGAAGCTGGAGATTTAATATTAGTATTGAGTGGCGACACCAATGCCGTACGCAAGCAAATGAGCGAATTGCGTTTGGAAATGGGTGAGCAACTAGGATTAAGAGATCCAAAAGTCTTTGCTCCTTTATGGGTTATAGACTTCCCTCTTTTAGAATGGGATGAAGAGACAGCGCGTTACCACGCAATGCATCATCCATTTACTTCTCCTAAACCAGAAGATTTAGACAAACTAGATACTGCTCCAGGTGAGGTAAAAGCCAACGCTTACGATATGGTATTAAACGGTTCTGAAATTGGTGGTGGTTCTATACGTATTCACGATAGAGACCTACAAAAACTAATGTTCAAACACTTAGGGTTTACTGACGAAGAAGCACAAGAGCAATTTGGCTTCTTGATGAATGCCTTCGAATATGGTGCACCTCCACACGGTGGATTAGCTTTTGGCTTAGACCGTCTTTGTTCTATTATGGGTGGAGCAGAATCGATAAGAGATTTCATCGCCTTCCCTAAAAACAATTCAGGTAGAGATGTAATGATCGATGCACCTTCGAAAATTGATTCAATTCAGTTGGATGAACTCAGCTTAAAACTAGCACTAAAGAGTTAATCATTATCGAAATATACTATAAAAAAAAGCAGCCATATGGCTGCTTTTTTTATGCAATTCATCATTTCTATAATTTCCAATATCTTGGCATATATTTTGTGCCAATATTCTACAAATAAACTGACTATGAAAAAAGCCCTCCTTTCTCTTGCCCTTCTTCTAAGCTGTTCTCTTTTTGCACAAGTAGAAATGCGCTATGCACAAAGTACAGACAACAACCCTAGATGGATACAGCTGATGTATGCAGACAACCAAGATGCAGGATTAATAACCAAGGCTTACCAAGACTATTATAAAACCCATCCTTTTGTAAAAAATAAGCACACCCAATACTATAAAAGGTGGCAGCGATCTTTGAGTAGAGCAAAAGCTAAGCCCCACACAAAAATACACACAAGCTACAAAAAGCAACTAAATCCTCTGCCGCATGGGTTCCTAGAGGGCCTTTCGATTTCGACATCGATGCCGCTAGTAGATCGTACGCTCCTGGAGCAGCACATATATACTGTGTGGAACAAGCGCTCAGCAATACAAATATTGTTTATGCAGGTACTGCAACTGCAGGGTTTTGGCGTTCTAACGGACAAGGGGGATAACTGGTATTGCCTCTCCAAATCGCTACCTATTAGCGCTGTATATTCTGTAGGAAATAGATCCAAATAACGAAGACATTGTTTATTTTTCTGGTGGAGGTACCTTGTACAAATCTTCCGATGGAGGGAGTACCCATACCGATATTGGTTCTGGAGAGTTTAGCTCTGGTATAAGTATCAAAGAAATTATGATTCACAATGGTAAATTGTGGGTTGCTTCCGATCAAGGCCTTTATAACTCTACAGACAATGGAAACTCATTTACACAACAAGAATCGGGGCTCATGGCAAGAAATGGAAGTTCATCCTACCAACAATCAAGTTCTATATGCAATACGAGTAAATAGTACGTCTACTTCATTTTTCAAGTCTACCAATAATGGATCCAGTTTCTCTGAAATTGGAAATGGCTGGCCAAGTCCAGCTTCTGGAGACGAACAAAAAAGAACTGAGATTGCTGTAAGTGCAGCTGCACCCTAACAAAGTAGTGGCCTTAGCTACAGGAGCAGCCAATGGAGGCTCTGGATTATATGGTGTTTATATAAGTGAAGACCAAGGGGTTAATTGGGAATTTAAATGCTGCGGACCACAACCCGGAGGGCCTGCTTCTACTACCAATATTAACACAATGGCTTGGAGCGATTCAGGTACAGACGATGGAGGGCAATATTACTATGATGTAGCATTAGCAGTAAATCCATTAGATGCAAATACCATCCATATTGCTGGAGTACAACATTGGATTTCTACCGATGGTGGAGATAGCTTTACCTGTCCGGCAAAATGGTCTCACCCTGATAAAGACGAATACATTCACGCCGATATTCACGATATGCGTTATTTTGGTAACGATCTTTGGGTAGCCTGCGATGGTGGAGTATTTTACTCGAACGATGCAGGAGATAACTTCGACAAAAAAATGTTCGGCATCTCTGGTACTGACTTCTGGGGATTTGGCGCGGGGTTTAGCGATGGCGAAGTAATGTTAGGAGGTACCTATCATAACGGAACACTTATAAAAGATCATGAGGTTTACCAGGGGGGCTGGCTCTGTGCTGAAGGAGGAGACAATTACCGTGGATTTGTAAATTTCGCGGACGCAACAAAGGTATATACCGATGGAGGTGGTAGGACATTACCAGGAGATCGTACAATTGGATTGGGCTCTTTCTCCATGCAGTACAAACCAAACGCCTCTTATATAGTTGGAGAGTCTAGTAACCTAGAATTTGATCCTCGTTCTCCTAATATCTTATATATTGGAAACGAAACAAACACTTTATAAATCATTCGATAATGGTGCAAGCACTACAGCCCTTCATGATTTTGGAGAAAAAGTGACATCAGTAGAAGTGGCTTGGTCTAATCCAGATTATATTTATATAGCAACCTATGCAGGATGGTGGGATACAAAAAAAATGTATCGATCTACTAATGCTGGTGATACTTGGACAGATATTACTCCCTCTTCATCTGCTGTAAATGGACAAACTTGGATCCCTTACGACATTACCATAAGTAGTGAGAATGAAAATCATATATGGATGGTGAGAACTTCTATGTATGGCACTCCTAGCGATGGACAAGGGCATGATGTATTTAAATCAACAAACGGTGGCTCCACTTGGACCAACTGGACAACCAGTACATTGAATAGTGAGAACATCACTAATATAGAACACCAAAGAGGTTCTAATGGTGGAGTTTATATAGGTACTAGGCAGGCTGTTTACTATAGAGACAATACCATGAGTGACTGGGTATTGTACAACAACAACTTACCACTACAAACATTCTCAACACAACTGGTACCCTATTATAAAGAAGGTATTCTTAAAAACGGTACTAACCAGGGGGTATGGGAAGTAGATTTCTATGCAGAAAATGCTCCTTCTGCACAAATAGCAGCAGACAACTTTACAATTAATTGTACCAATAACACCGTACAATTCTACAACCATTCGGCTATGAAAACTGAAGGTGAGACTTTCGAATGGTCTTTCCCTGGAGGAATACCAGCGAGTTCTACAGATGAAAACCCTCTGGTATATTATGAAAACCCTGGTAACTTTGACGTTACATTAACCGTAAGTGATGTTAATGGTACCGACACCCAAACAATCACTATTTTATTGAATTTAGCGACTTGAGTCTTTCAACTGAGGAAGAGATGCTACAAGACTTTAACAACGCTGACTTTCCACCACAACAATGGACACTGCCCATAGCTGGTTTTCTCTTGGCAAGGAATAGAAGTTACTGATGCAAATTGCGAAACAAGTTATGCTGCATATATAAACAACTTCTCTATAAGTCAATCTGGGGGAGAGGCGGCTCTAGTAAGCCCTAGAATAGACCTTACAGTTTTAAGTAATGCCACCCTAAGTTTCAACTATGCCTATGCTAGGTATAACTCTAACTATTCTGATGGACTAAAAGTACAGGTATCTATTAATTGTGGCGAAAACTGGACTACCCTATGGGAAGCATACGGAACCGACCTAGCAACCGTACCCGATCAGGGATCGTGGTGGGAACCTACTTGTGAAGACTGGGATATATTAAACATCAGCTTGTCTGAATATGCCAACCAGACAGTTACCATTCAATTTGTAGGGGTAAATGGATATGGAAACAGCTTATTTATTGACAACGTAAACTATATTAATAACGATGGTTCACTCACACTTACCAATCCTATACCAGGTTGTATTGATGAGAATGCTATCAATTATAATACTGCTGCTAATGTAAACGATGGCTCTTGTGAATATACCGCTTTTGGAGCTCAACAAATAAATTTAGTACAGGGATGGAACCTTATTTCAACGTACATTATACCAACCAACCCAGATTTAGAAGTTGTACTAAACCAACTTGAAGACCAAATAATTTATAGCAAAAGACTATTTAAGGAAATGCGTATCTGCCAGAGTGGAGCTTTAATGGTATTGGAGATTTGAACATCAACCAGGGATATCAATTAAAAGTTTCCAATAACTGTACGCTTAGCCTAGAAGGGGAAGTGATAAGCCCTGAAAACACACCAATTGAGGTACAAGAAGGTTGGAATATAATCTCCTATTTAAGACTTGAAAATGCCAATGCACAACTGGTATTGGAAGAGGTTCAAGAGCAAATAGTAATTGTAAAAAATTACTTAGGAAATGCGTATTTACCCGACTGGAATTTTAATGGAATTGGAGATTTTGAGCCTGGACAAGGGTATCATATGAAAGCTAGTTCTGACTTCGAATTGCAATATATCTCTAATACAGATGAATACAGAACGACAGACGTTAAAACTGTCCTGAACAATAGCACACGTCAACCAATTAGCTTGAATACTGGTTCTAATATGCATTTAGTAATTCCTGAGAACATATGGAACAGCACAAGATCTATTGACGATGAAATTTATGCATTCGATGCTGAAGGAACTATAGTTGGTGCGGCAAAACTGACTTTTCCAAACACTGTAATTTGTATTTGGGGAGACGATATACTCACCAAAGAAAAAGAAGGGCTTTACGCTGCTGAGGAAATAAACTTTAAGCTTTGGAACGCTAAGACCAAAAGAGAAAGTGAAATCCAAATTAAGGCCTCTTCTGAAACTTACTTTAAGCAAAATAGATTAATTATAGCTACTGAGGCAAGCAATAATGGAAATGAAAATACTTTCCAACTGATGGATGCTATACCCAACCCTGCTAAAGACCAAGCCTTAATCCGTTTATACCTCGAAAATGATAGTGAGCTACAGCTGGAACTGTTTGATATTATAGGAAACAAAGTTTTAGAACTTGCTAAGGGAGCTTATTCTAAAGGATACCACGAATTTAATATTGACGTAAACACCCTATCCTCAGGCTCATACCTCTATCAAATAAGTTGTAATAAAGAACGCAAAAGTAAACGCTTAGAAATCGTTAAATAATTACATTATACAGAGAAGTCTTCGACAGACAAAAAATCAAATAATACTAAAAACCCCAAAGCAAAATAAATTTCGCTTTGGGGTTTTTTATTTCAAATCAAGTATAGATTTATCTGCTAATCCGTTTGTTTACAGGAAACATTAATAATCTTGACTTTTGAGTATTTACGTTCCTTTTTTTACCCGTCCTCCATTCTTTTAGAGAAAGAAACATATAAAATGAGCGTATCAAAATGCTGTTTGAGCTTAGCAACCGAAGGGAGCTTAGTGAGTTCATTTTGATAGCCATTTTAAAGTTTATTGATCGTAAAGAAAGAATTGAAGACATGATTTTTGGGTTCTTTTCATCAAGGAAAAGCACTACAATACGTTTTTTAACTGTTTAGCATTTACATCTTAAATTCAGTATCCTACAAACAAGCGGATAAGCATATAGATTTAAAACCTCAACCCAAATACAATAGTCGATTGTCCAAAAAAGAAATGCTGACTTGCTCGATCAAGCTCATTCATAGTCGTACGAATGTCTGGCATATGAATAAATCCTGCTTTTAATTCCGAAGAAACAAAAACATACTTCCCTAGATTCAATTGTGCGGCTGCTACAGCACTGAAACCATATCCGGCTAAATGAAAATCATCGTGCCTCGCATTATTTAGTAGAGTGGCGTTCGTTTTAGGAATCATCACACCAAAGCCCAAACCTTCACTAAGGTCTAGAGAAATTTTATTTCTTCTCCAAAACTCATCAGACCTGCGAACTTCAATATTTATATAATTCAATCCATCTGTGTGTTCAAATTCCAATAAACCCTCTACTATATTAAGCTCGTCATCCTCATAAACACCATCAAAATCAGTCCCTGAATCCACTATATAGCCATTTGCCATAACAACTTGATTAGAATCAACCACATATTTCATATGGTCTGCTCCAATAGATATAGAGTAATTATTTGTTACAAAATAACCTATACGTGCGTTAAATTGTGGAATAGTAATTCGCAAAGGGTGAAAATAATCGTAGGTATTAAACGGTGTTTGTCGATCGTGTGCTACCGTATTTTCAAGGGTAAAATCGTAGTCTTTACCAGAAAAATGAATATCTGAGCTGCTGTAAGCTCCCCTATTCCATCCCCAATATAAAAAGACTTCCCCTTTTCGAGATTTTATTTCTGTAGCTTGTTCTTGTGCTGAAAGCACAAAACTGAAAAGCGAAAGCAAAAGTAAACCGTATTTTCTCATGAAAAAATAAATTTTATTTGGCAAAATAAGCAAATATTAGGCACTTATACAGCACAGTATCTAGCTAAATTGCAGTGGTATTACAATATGACAAAAGTCTTGTGCAATGTGTTTCCTAATTGAGAAAAGGCTCGTATTTTTGCACAAATTAATGCGAAGGATTTGAGCAACCACAAACCTACATTTATAAGCCTAGGAATTTCCCATTGGAAAACGCCTATCGATATGCGCGGAAAATTCAGTTTTTCACCAGAGGCTGTATCGGCTATTCTTGAAGATGCAAAAGATTTGGGCATTTTGAGTCTATTTGTGGTTACTACCTGTAACCGCGCACAGTTTTTTGCACATACCCATAATGCATTTATCCTTAAAGAACTCTTTGCTAAGCATACAAATGCCTCAGTAGCTGAATTCGAAAAATACCATTTTCTACTTTCTGGAGACGATGCAGTACACCAACTGTTTGAACTTTGTTGTGGCTTAGACTCAATGATATTAGGAGATTTACAAATTGTAAGTCAGGTAAAAGATGCAGCTAAATATTCCAATAAAATGGGGATGTTAGATGGATATACCCATCGTTTAATGCAATTTGTACTCCAAGCCTATAAAGATGTACGCACCGACACAGCCATAAATGAGGGTCCAGCTTCGGTAGCACATGCTGCTGTTTTGTTTATGAAAGAGCGGTATAAGCAGCTAAACTCAAAAAAAATACTACTCTTTGGGACTGGGGAAATAGGGGAAACTACGGTAAAGAATTTACAGAAACACCCCTATAAAGAAATGGTTCTTATTAACAGAACCCGATCTAAAGCAGAAGCTATAGCACAGCCTCTAGGGATTCGTGTTGCAGATATAGAAGCTCTCCAAGAAGAACTCCAAAACACCGATATTTTTATTGTTGCAACTGGAGCCTTTGAACCCACCGTAAATACCGAACATTTTAAGGGTATCACTAGAGAAATGCTTCTGTTGGATTTATCGGTTCCTAGAAATATAGACACTAAAGTTGACCGTTTAGAAGGCATAGAGCTTATAGATATGGATCAACTCAACAGTATACAAGATGAAACTTTGGCTATGCGTCGTAAGAGTATTCCCAAAGCGCGTACCATCATCAACCTACATAAAAACGAGTTTTACGACTGGGTAAACCTTCGTGCGCTAGCTCCTACTATAAAAGCGCTACGCGAAAAACTACACTCTTATAGAACCGATGAGTTGGAGCAACAAAAATTCCGGTTGAGTGAAGAAGAATTACAAAAGGCTGATAAATTAACTACTAGTGTGGTGAATAAAATCGCCAATCAAGCCACAGAATTTATCAAATCTAAACACCGTCAATCTGGTGATATGGTAAAGATGGTAGAAGAAATGTTTAAACTGAACCCATGATTCGTATAGGAACCCGCAAAAGTAAGCTGGCTTTATGGCAAGCATATAAAGTCCAAGCAGAACTTAAAGAACTTGGTCAGGCATCGAAATTAGTTCTGATAGAATCTGAAGGAGATAAAGTATTGGACACTCCCCTACCCCTAATGGGTGGAAAGGGTGTATTTACCAAAGCCTTAGACGATGCATTGGTCGCTGGAGAAATCGATATTGCCGTACATTCCCATAAAGACATTCCTACCGACTTACCCGAAGGTATAGAGCTTTGTACTGTAATGGAAAGAGCCAATCCTTTTGATGTATTAGTGGTACGTAAAAACACAGAATTCTTAAACATTGAAGACTATGCTGGCCTAATCGCCACAAGTTCTAACAGAAGAAAGTCGCAGTGGTTAGATAAATACGAAAAACACAGTACTTGTGACATACGTGGAAACGTGCAAACTAGGATTAAGAAGCTTAGAGAGAGCAACTGGGACGGAGCCATTTTCGCTGCGGCCGGATTGCAACGTTTAGAGCTAGACCATGAAATAGCTATGGTTTTAGACTGGATGGTTCCTGCACCTGCACAAGGGGCAGTAGCAGTAGTATGTAGAGAAGGTGACCTAACAACGGCAGATATCTGTAAAGGATTTCACCACGAAGAAACTGCTTTGTGTACACGTATAGAAAGAGACTTCTTAAATCGATTAAATGGAGGTTGTTCCGCTCCTATAGGGGCTTATGCAAAGGTGGACGATGGTATTCTTAAACTCCACGCCATAGTAATGGATCCCAATGCAGAAATTAAAATTGAGGTAAAATTAGAAAAAGATGCTATGCTTGCACATGACTTAGGGATAGATGCAGCAGAATATGCACTGAAAAAAGGTGCTAAAGATATCATCGATAAATTACCTAAAGAAAAACGCTTACACTAGATGAGTCAAAAAGGGCAAATATGGATTACTAAATCGCTTAATGAGCGACAACAATCCTATGCCCTAAATATAGGATTACAAATTAAAGAAGTAGCCTTAACAAAAATTCAATCTATAGATTTCCCTAAAGAAATCATTGAAGCTGAAGCTTGGATTTTCACTTCTCAGAATGCTGTAAAAAACTTACTTCGACAAGCTCAGTATGACAATGATGGATTTTCAGGAATCATTTATGCTTCTGGGAAAATGACCGCAAAAGCATTGCAAGAAAAAGGTTTTTATACTAAATCTGGTACTGAAGAAACGGCACTTAGCTTAGCGGAAAGAATTGCTGAAGACGGGATTAAATCAGCTCTTTTCTTTTGTGGGAATATGCGAAGAAACGAATTACCCGAATATCTTGCTAAAAAAGGAGTTCAACTAAAAGAAGAAGTGGTTTACCATACTCTTTTAGATCCTAAAATAATAAATGCTCAAAAAGGAGACGCCCTCTTTTTTATGAGTCCTTCGGCAGTAGAATCGTATGCCATGATAAACGAGTTTAGTACAGACGTAGATTATTACTGCATAGGAGAAACCACCGCCAATACATTACAGAATAAGGGCATTCAAAAAATTTATACCGCAGCAGAAGCTTCACTAGAAGCCATGCTTAAACAATACACTACAGAAAACAACTAGCTATGGAGTTTCCAAAATTAAAAAACGACCTCTTATTAAGAGCTTTAAAAGGTGAAATCGTTGAAAGACCACCGGTATGGATGATGCGTCAAGCAGGACGTTTTTTACCAGACTATATGGTTCTGAGAGAGAAATATACCTTCTTCGAAAGATGTGAAACACCTCATTTAGTTTCTGAAATTACCACTATGCCGATTTGGCAAGTAGGTACCGATGCCGCTATTTTATTCTCTGATATCCTTGTAGTTCCTATGGCTATGGGATACCATGTAGATATGGTTCCTGGTGTAGGTCCTCGTTTACCTAGAACAGTGAAAACTTTAGCTGATGCTGAGGCGATTGTTGTTCCAGATGTAGAGATTGCATTAGGTTATGTTATGGAAGGGATTAAGCAAACAAGAATGGATCTTAAAGGGGAAGTTCCTTTAATTGGTTTTGCAGGTGCTCCATGGACTTTACTTTGTTATATGGTTCAGGGGAAAGGATCGAAAGATTTTTCTGAAGCAAAGAAATTCTGTTTCGAACAACCAGAAGCTGCTAGAGTATTAATGCAGAAAATTACAGATACCACTATTGCTTATATGAAAGCACAGATTAAGGCGGGTGCACAAGCATTCCAATTATTCGATTCGTGGGCAGGTTTATTGAGTCCAGATGACTTTATGGAATTCTCTTACCCTTACTTAAAGCAAATTGTTGCCGAGTGTACCGTACCGAATATCTTATTCGCTAAAGGTTCTTGGTATGCATTAGACCAGTTGAAGGCTACAGGTGCCAATGGTATTGGTATCGACTGGGCAGTAACACCAGAGATGGCTCGTAAGGTTTTAGGACATGATGTAACCATTCAAGGAAACTTCGACCCATCTAGACTTTATGCTCCTATTCCTAAAATTGAGCAGTGGACTAAAGAGATGATTGACCGTTTTGGAAAAGACCGTTATATCGTGAACTTAGGACATGGTATTTTACCAGATGTACCTGTTGATCATGCAAGAGCCTTTATTAATGCAGTGAAAAATTATAGTTAAGGAAAAAAGGAGGCAGAATTCAGGAGTCAGGAGTCAGATGAAATTTTGAGTTTTGAGTTCTAAGTTTTGAGTGATAACTAAAAGCTATCCAAAAAGCATCTTGACATTTTCAAATCGTCAAATTTTCAAATCAATTTAAATGAACATAAAGGAGACATTTACAGCCCATCTATTCGATTTACAAAATCGCATTTGCGCTGCTTTGGAGGAAGTAGATGGTAAGGCTAAGTTTATTGAGGATGCATGGGAGCGCCCAGGTGGTGGAGGTGGTAAAACACGTGTTATTGCCAATGGAAATGTTTTCGAAAAAGGCGGAGTAAATACCTCTATTGTTCACGGTGAGTTACCTGAAATTTTTAAAGAGAAATTTGGAGTTACTGAAGCGAGTTTCTACGCATGTGGGCTCTCACTAGTGATTCATCCAACGAGCCCTAAAATCCCTACCGTACATGCCAACTGGCGCTATTTTGAAATGTACGATGGTGAAGGGAATGTAATGAAAAGATGGTTTGGTGGAGGAGCCGATCTTACCCCATATTATTTGGTGGAGGGAGATGCAAAACACTTCCATAAAGTGATGAAAGATATGTGTGATACACATAACAATACGTACTACCCAGAATTCAAAAAAGCCTGCGACGAATACTTCTTTAATTCTCACAGAGATGAAACACGTGGTATAGGTGGTATCTTTTATGATTATAAGCAGGAAGACGAAAGCATGTCTTGGAAAGAACTATTAGCCTTCCAAATAGATGCTGGAAACTGCTTTGTGGAAGCTTATGTTCCAATAGTTGAAAAACACAAAGAAGAAACTTATACTGAAGAGCAAAAATACTGGCAAGAAATCCGCCGTGGACGCTATGTAGAATTTAACCTACTTCACGACAGAGGAACGCATTTTGGGATTAAAACCAAAGGTAGAACAGAATCTATTCTGATGAGTCTTCCTTCTACCGTTCGTTGGGATTATGATTTTCAAACGGAAAAAGGAAGCGAAGAAGCTAAGTTGATTGAGGTGCTGACGAACCCTAAGGATTGGGTGTGAGGAAAGTAGGTGTGTTTTATAAAATTAAACTATAAAGACTATTCTTATAATCTAATTAAGAACAATCTCAAAACCACAAGCCAGCTCCCTTTAAGAATGTACCTAAGATGAGTATAATTACAAACCAACAGCAAAATCCACATTCTTTTTTTTCAGGTATACGAAGATGATCTTCAGAAGTTGACACTTTGTCACCTTCACATTTCCAGCAAGCATTGAAGCCTTCCTCAATTTTTTCTCCACAATTTGTACAATTGCCATTCTCATCAAATATCATAACCTTTATTTCATTAAAATTAAAACAATATACTTTGCTACCGAAATGTTACATGATCTGGTACTGACTTCACAACAAAAATGTTTACAAAACCATTTCTTTTCAGGAAACGTATTATTATCGTCATAAAACTTCTTTACAGAACAAATCATTTTTTTTGAAATTCTCTTTTTTGAGGATGGGGAAATTTGATATTCAAATGCATCATAACTCTCTCCACAAATAAGTGTATCTATACGCTTAACATAAGTATAGAAATTCCCATTATTCAAATATATTTTTGGATTTTTTTCTAGTTTAGATGTTACATTTTCAAAGAATTGACACATTGTTATTTATTTTAGATAATACTAATATAAAACAAAACTTTCATAAATCTTCATACTATCGGTGAGTGGTAGGAGTTAATCGGTAGAAACATTTTTTAGGTCAGATTTCATCTAATCCATTCCAAAAACAAACTATCAAATATTCACCTTTTAAGTATACTGAAAACTCAATCCCGATTAGAGTAGTTAAAAAAAATAATGTAAATTTGTATCCATATAGATACAATATTTATGTTCTTTATTGAAAAAACAGCTGAATTTGATAAATGGTTGAGAAAGCTAAAAGATTTTAAGGTCAAGGCTAAAATCTTGTTTAGAATTCAAAAAATAGAAAATGATGGACATTTTGGAGACTGTAAACCTGTAGGCGATGGAATCAGAGAATTTCGAATAAATTTCGCAAAAGGCTACAGAGTTTACTTCAAAGAAAAAGAGGGGAGAATTATTATTCTACTTATTGGTGGAGACAAATCAACCCAACAAAAAGACATTGCAAAAGCCAAAGAAATTTGGAAAAAACTAAAAACCTAGAAATTATGGGTACTTCAAAATTTGACATAGCAGATTATTTAGACAGCAAAGAAATGATTGCTGAGTACCTGAATACTGTTTTAGAAGAAGGAAATAATGCAGATGTAATTAACGCTATTGGACATATTGCTAAAGCAATAGGAATGACCAAAATATCGGAAGAGACTGGATTAAGCAGAACTAGTTTATACAAAGCATTATCGGATGGAGCGAAACCTCAATTTGCCACAATAATGAAAGTTTTAAAAGCTATCGGAGGAGAGGTCAAAGTGAATCCTATTTCTGCATAAAATTTGTTCTTTACAAATTAGTTCTTTGAAACAACTTCTAAAGCTTGTAACCTCTAGGTTACAAGCTTTCTACATTTTAACACAATCCAACAGGCAAGTACAAGTAGCAATCAACTAAATAAGTATCTTTGCGCTTATGACAAAAAAACGCCTAGCCATATTAGGCTCTACAGGTTCTATAGGAACGCAAGCTTTAGAAGTTGTCTTAGAGCAAAAAGACCGCTTCGAAATAGAGGTTTTAACCGCTCATCGCAATGCAGATTTATTAATTGAGCAAGCGATAGCACACCAACCAAACGTAGTAGTTATAGGCGAGGAAAGTTTGTACGATAAAGTCTATACTGCGCTCGATGCACATCATATAAAAGTATATGCTGGTGCAGAAGCACTGAGTCAGGTTGTGCAAATGGATACCGTAGATTTAGTACTTACCGCTTTGGTAGGCTATGCTGGATTAATCCCTACATTAGCTGCAATTGATGCAGGTAAAAATATAGCTTTAGCAAATAAAGAAACCCTTGTTGTTGCTGGAGAACTAGTTACCCAAAGAGCGAAAGCCAAAGGAGTTAGCATATACCCTGTAGACTCTGAACATTCGGCAATTTTCCAATGCTTAACAGGAGAATTCCACAATCCTATAGAGAAGATTGTCTTAACCGCTTCTGGAGGTCCTTTTAGAGGGATGAGTCGTGAAGACTTACTGAAGGTAACCAAGGCACAAGCACTAAAACACCCCAACTGGGAAATGGGTGCTAAAATCACCATCGACTCAGCGAGTATGATGAATAAGGGATTGGAAGTTATAGAGGCAAAATGGTTGTTTGGTTTAAAGCCCGATCAAATAGAAGTAATCGTTCACCCACAATCTATCGTACATTCTTTAGTGCAGTTTCAAGATGGATCGATGAAAGCACAATTAGGATTGCCAGATATGAAGCTTCCTATACAATACGCCATGACTTATCCAGATCGCTTGCCAAATAAATTTGAGCGATTTAACTTTATGGATTACACAAATTTGACTTTCGAACAAGCCGATTTAAAAACCTTTAGAAACCTACAACTCGCTTACGATGCGATGCACAGAGGTGGAAATGCAGCTTGTATTTTAAATGCAGCCAATGAGGTAGTAGTAGAAGCATTCTTACAAGAAAAAATTGGCTTTTTACAAATGTCGGATCTTATTGAAGATACAATGCAAAAATGTACATTTGTTGCCCAACCTACATTAGAAGATTATATAGCTACAGATGCAGAAGCACGTAGAATAACAACGAACAATATTTAATAGCATGACTGAAACATTAATTAAAGCTGCTCAATTTTTCTTGAGCCTTTCCTTCCTCATTGTATTACACGAATTAGGGCATTTTATACCCGCTAAATTATTCAAAACACGTGTAGAGAAATTCTACCTCTTCTTCGATCCTTACTTTTCAATATTCAAGAAAAAAATTGGAGATACAGAGTACGGTATTGGGTGGTTGCCTCTTGGAGGATATGTGAAAATTTCGGGTATGATAGACGAGTCTATGGATACCAACCAATTGAGTGCAGAACCTCAACCATGGGAATTTAGATCGAAACCGGCATGGCAACGCTTAATCATTATGATGGGTGGGGTTACCGTAAACCTTGTTTTAGCAATGGGGATTTACGCCATGATACTTTTTACATGGGGTGGTGATTACCTAAAAACTGAAAATGCAAAATTCGGGATCGAATGTTCGGAATTTGCCAAAGAAATAGGATTCCAAAACGGAGATAAAATTTTAAGTGTAGACGGCGTTTACTACGAGAATTTCTCAGAATTACCAGAAGCAATATTAATCTCTGGCGCTCAAAATGTAAAAGTTGAACGTAGAGGTGTTGAAACCAACATCGCTATTCCTACAGATATAGTAGCTCAGTTTATAGAACAGAAAAACAAAGCTGGATTTATTGGAATTGCCTGGCCTTATATAGCACAGCAATTCGAAAAAGGCTCTGTTGCAGAAGCTGCTGGTGTACAAGTAGGTGATCAATTAATTGGTATTAACGGAGAAGAAATGCTATACTTCTCAGAGTATATTAATAAACTGCCTACACTCGCAGGACAAGAAATTAATCTTTCTGTATTGAGAGGAATGGATACCCTAAATTATGCGATCGCTCTTAGCGAACCAGCTAGATTAGGAGTGTACTACGTACCGCCAACAGAATTAATTACCTACGACCATAAAGAATACGGATTCTTTGAGTCTTTCCCTGCAGGAACTGCTTTAGCATTAAACAAATTAGACTCTTATGTACAGCAGTTTAAGTTGATTTTAAATCCTGAAACTGGAGCTTGGAAAGGATTAGGTGGTTTTATTACCATGGGAAAACAATTTAAATCGGAATGGGACTGGAAGCATTTCTGGAACTTTACCGCTTTTCTTTCTATCATCTTAGCCTTTATGAATATTCTTCCTATACCTGCCTTAGACGGTGGACATGTAATGTTCTTACTATGGGAAATAATCACAGGAAAATCGCCTTCAGACAAGTTTTTAGAGTACGCACAAATGTTCGGATTCTTCATTCTTATGGGCTTATTATTATTAGCGAACGGAAACGATATTATAAACCTTTTCAATTAAAAGGGTTTTTGTAATTTTGCAGCACAATTCAAGACAATAACTATGGATCAATTTGGAATACAAGAAGCCCTAAAGTCTTTAGGCCTTGCAGAAATAAATAAAGGAAGCTCAACAGGAAAAGACTGGTTGGGTAGTACTACAGATTTAATCGAATCGTACTCTCCAGTAGATGGGAAGTTAATCGGTAAAGTTGCTGTAACTACAAAAGAAGACTACGAAGCGATTGTTGCTGCGGGTCAAGATGCTTATAAAGACTGGAGAGTGATGCCAGCACCTTTGCGTGGTGAAATCGTTCGTCAGTTTGGAAACAAATTACGCGATCATAAAGAGGCTTTAGGTAAACTGGTTTCTTACGAAATGGGTAAATCTTACCAAGAAGGTTTAGGTGAAGTTCAAGAGATGATTGACATCTGTGATTTCGCTGTAGGTCTTTCTCGCCAGTTAAACGGTATGACCATGCACTCTGAGCGTCCTGGTCACCGTATGTACGACCAATACCACCCATTAGGGATTGTAGGAATTATTTCTGCATTCAACTTCCCTGTAGCGGTTTGGGCTTGGA
>CBCYMK010000030.1:0-43596 GCA_965183875.1 Flavobacteriales bacterium
TATCGCTATCTCTAAATCACTATCTGATAAACTACAGTTAAAAATTAACGATCAGGCATTAGTCTATTTTCAAGGTGTTAAAAACAACAATGCCCTAATCAGAAAATTTACCATTAAAGCAATTTATCAAACTGGCATAGAGCTTTTCGATGATGTATATATTCTCGCTGATTGTAGGCATCTACAAAAGATTAATCATTGGGAAGCGAACCAATTTAGCTCTTTAGAAATTATAATAACTCCTAGTGCACATAAAGAGTCTGTTTATAAAGAGGTGGAAATTCTTAGTCCTTACGATACTCGTGTTAAGAGTGCCCAAGAATTGTATCCTCAAATTTTTGATTGGATAAATTTATTTGACATTAATACAATTGTCATCTTACTGATTATGATTCTGGTGGCTAGTATCAATATGATTACTTCCTTGCTGATTATTATTTTAGAAAGGACTAAAATGATTGGACTTTTGAAGTCTATAGGTGCCACACAATATTCTATAAGGAAGGTATTTCTTTACCATTCATATTATTTGCTAAGAAAAGGCTTGCTAATAGGAAATGTAATAGGACTGTGTATAATAGGTATACAATACTTCTTTGAACCCTTACAGTTAGATCCAACACATTATTATGTTAAAGCCTTACCTGTTTCACTTTCATTTGAAAACTGGGCCCTCATAAATGCTTTGAGCATATTTATCTGTATGCTATTACTAAGCATACCTTCATTTCTTATAAATAAGGTAGAACCAATTAAAGCACTACGTTACGAATAAGGCTTTTAATTGTTAAATGAGAATTGTTAATTAAGCCTACTTCTTAATGCTTTAAGTAGGTCTTGGAGCATTATATCAGTAAACTGTAAATGAGTAACAAAACGAATTTGTTTGGGTCCTATAGCAGAACATAGAATATCTTTAGACTTTAGATAGTCAACTATATCTAAAGGGTTTTCTACTGTAAAAATAATAATATTAGTTTCTACTGGTAAAACCTCTAATACATACGGTAATTCTTTTAAGGTAGCCTCAATTTCTTTTGCTCTACGATGATCCTCTTTAAGTAAGTCTATATTATTATCTAAGGCATAATTACAAGCCTCAGCAAAATACCCGACTTGACGCATTCCACCACCGAGTACTTTACGGACTCGTTTTGCCTGAGCAATAAATTTTTCAGAACCCAAGAGCACAGAACCTATAGGAGCACCTAATCCCTTAGACATACATACAGAAATACTATCGAATATAGTACCGTAATCTGCAGCTTTAGTATTTGTTTTTACAATAGCATTAAACAAGCGGGCACCATCCATATGGAAAGCTAAATTCTTAGTCTTACATAAAGCAGAGAGCTTTTGTAATTCTGATAATTCGTAACAAGCTCCTCCCCCTTTATTGGTTGTATTTTCTACTGAAACTAAACTTTGTTTTGAAAAATGAATATTTTCCTCTTTCAAAGCCGCTTCCACTAAAGTTGTATTCAGCTTCCCATTTTCACCCTGTAATAAATTTACAGAAGCCGAGGAATTAAATGCGATACCACCCGCTTCGTATTGGTATATATGGGAGCTATAATCACAGATGACCTCATCTCCAGCCTGTGTATGTACCTTAATAGCTATTTGATTTGCCATAGTTCCAGAAGGGCAAAATAAAGCCGCTTCCATCTCGAACATATGGGCAAGTCTTTCTTCGAGGCCTTTAACCGTAAAATCTTCCTCCCAAACGTCATCACCTACTGAAGCAGTAAACATTTGACTTAACATTTCTTTAGAGGGCTTGGTAAAGGTATCGCTTCGAAGTTCTATCATGGTATTTATATTAGTAGATCAAATCTGCATCAATTTGAATATTCTGTATAAACTCTACAGATTTTATAATATCCTTATGTAGGTATCTATCGTCATCAACAAAACTCACTTCGTTTCTATATGAGTCCAAAATCATTTGTAAGAATGGAGAGGTTTTCTCTGTTCTAAACTCAATTGCTTGAGCTGCATTCATTAACTCAATAGCAAGTACACGTTCTAAGTTTTCAACAATCTTAAATAACTTAGTAGCTCCATTTGCCCCCATACTTACATGGTCTTCTTGTCCATTAGATGAAACTATAGAATCTGCAGAAGCTGGAGTACACAATAATTTAGATTGAGAAACAATACTTGCAGCTGTATATTGAGGGATCATAAACCCAGAATTTAATCCTGGCTTAGCTACAAGGTAAGCAGGTAAACCACGTAAACCACATACCAGTTGGTAGGTACGTCTTTCAGATATATTCCCCAACTCGTGTAGTGCTATAGATAAATAATCCATTGGTATTGCTATAGGTTGTCCGTGGAAATTCCCACCAGAAATAACCTTATCTGCATCCACAAACACATTTGGATTATCGGTTACAGAATTTATTTCTGTAGTCATAACCTCAGAAGCATGTTTTATGGCTTGCTTAGAAGCACCATGCACCTGTGGCATACAACGGAAAGAATAAGGATCTTGAACATGTTCTTTCTCTCTAGTAATTAATTCCGATCCTTCTAAGAATTCACGAATTCGTTCTGCTGTTTTTATTTGTCCGTTATGAGGACGGGCAAAATGTATCAACTCGTCAAATGGTTCTATACGTCCATCGAAAGCTTCTAAAGAGATAGTTCCTATTAAATCGGCTAAATACGAAAGCTTATGTGCTTTCATTACCGACCATGAACCGTAGGCACTCATAAACTGTGTACCGTTTAGTAAAGCCAATCCTTCTTTAGACTTTAAAGTTATAGGAGACCAAGAAAGAAGTTCTAATACTTTCGAAGCTTCTTGTTTTTCCCCTTGGTAAACAACCTCACCCATACCAATTAATGGCAATGCCAAATGTGCAAGAGGAGCTAAATCTCCTGATGCTCCAAGTGAACCCTGTTGGTAAACTATAGGCAGTATATCATTATTGTACATCGCTACTAATCGCTGTACAGTAATTAACTGTACTCCAGAGTTTCCGTAGGATAAAGACTGTATCTTTAAAAGCAACATTAATTTAACGATATCCTGAGGAACTTCATCACCGGTACCACAGGCATGAGACATCATTAAGTTGGCTTGCAGCTGACTAAGATCTTCTTCTGAAATACTGTGATTACAAAGAGAACCAAAGCCGGTATTAACCCCATAGATAGGCTTTTCGGTTCGAGCAACCTTTTCATCTAAATAGGTTCTACATTTTTCAATTGCTAGAATTGACTCTTGAGAAAGTTCAATTTTCTTACTTTCTAAAACAATGGATTGTAAGTCTTCGAAACTCAGTTGAGCTCTACTTATTTGGTGCGTATTTTCCTGCATCTTAAGCCTTTAATTTCTTTATTAAATCGATAGATGACAGATTAGACTGTGTACCATCGTTCATATTTTTTACTGTTAACAAACCACTAGACATCTCGTCTTCACCGACCAACACAACATAAGGGATTCCCTTTTTATTGGCGTAAGTCATTTGTTTTTTCATTTTTGCGGTATCTGGGTATAATTCAGAATTTATACCAGCTTTACGTAAGTCTCTCAATGCTTTTAAGCAATAGTCGGCTTCGGTTTCTCCAAAGTTCACAAAAAGAACCTGTGTAAAGTCGGCTTCTAAATTTGGGAATAGACCCAATTCTTCTGCTACTAAATAGATTCTATCTAATCCAAAAGAGATTCCTATTCCAGGCATATCTTTAAGGCCAAAAATTCCGGTAAGATCGTCGTAGCGACCACCGCCACCAATACTTCCCATTTGAACACCTTTGGCTTCAACTTCAAAAATTGAACCTGTATAATAGTTTAGTCCTCTAGCAAGGGTTAAGTCGAAATCTAATTCTGCAGAATCTAAACCTAAAGTTTCAACCTTAGAAATAACCGTTTGTATTTCTTCAATACCTTCGAGTCCAATAGTAGAATCCGCCAACACCATACGCATGGTGTCTAACTTCTGGTGTGCATCGCCCTGCATATTTAAAATAGGATCGAGTTTTTCTATGGCAGCAGCAGAAACTCCCTTATTGAGCATTTCTTCTTTTACCTTTTCTAAACCTATTTTATCGAGCTTATCTATAGCAACTGTGATATCAATTAGCTTGTCTGCCTCACCAATAACTTCTACAATTCCAGATAGTACTTTTCTGTTGTTGAGTTTAATGATAGTGGGTAATTTCAATTCTGAAAATACGGTATCGTATAACTGTATAAGTTCCACTTCAAATAAAAGAGAATCAGAACCAACCACATCAGCATCACATTGAAAGAATTCACGAAATCTACCTCTCTGTGGTCTATCTGCCCGCCAAACAGGCTGCATTTGATAGCGTTTAAAAGGAAAGGCTATATCGTTTTGATTTTGCACTACATAACGCGCAAACGGTACGGTAAGGTCATAGCGAAGTGCTTTTTCAGAAATCTTAGAAGTCATCTTCTTGGCATCGAAATCTGTGTCTGCATTAACTTTTTTGAGGTAGTCTCCGGAGTTTAAGATCTTAAATATTAAGCGATCGCCCTCCTCACCATATTTCCCCATTAGAGTAGCTGAATTCTCCATAGATGGAGTTTCTATAGGTAAGTATCCGAAAGTTTGAAACGCTTTTTTTATAAGACCCATTAAGAAGTTTCTCTTTAACATTACTGCTGGAGAAAAATCTCTTGTTCCTTTGGGTATAGATGGTTTTTGAGCCATTTTATAATCTTTGAATTTTAATCTTCTAAGCTACTAAATAAAGCTGTAGTGAAGTAGTTTTTTATTAGAGACCTGCTTTAAGAATTCCCTTACAGATCTTCTTTACCATAGAAGGACCTTCATAAATAAAGCCTGAATATACTTGAACTAAACTTGCACCGGCTTTCATCTTTTCGATTGCATCTTCTGCGGTATATATTCCACCCACCCCAATAATAGGGAAAGCAGCATTAGATTTTTGATGGAGATATGCAATAACCTCGGTAGAACGCGCTCTTACGGGCTTACCACTTAGTCCACCTGCTCCAATAGCATCAACCTTAGATTTTTCAGTGCTTAGCATAGAGCGGTCAATGGTTGTGTTTGCTGCAATAATACCTTCAATTTTCACCTCAGCTACAATAGCAATAATATCATCTAGTTGAGAGTCAGTTAAATCGGGAGCAATTTTCAAAAGTATAGGCTTGTGATTAGGCATATTAGCCATCTCATCTTTCAACATTTGAAGAAGTGCTGTTAAAGGCTTTTTATCTTGTAGCTCTCTTAAATTAGGTGTGTTAGGAGAACTTACGTTTACTACAAAATAATCTACGTATTCGTAAAGTGCATGAAATGCTTTATAGTAATCGTCGTTTGCTTGTTCGTTGGGTGTAACTTTGTTTTTACCAATATTCCCACCAATCAACACTTTAGTTTTACGTTTTTTCAAACGTTTTACAGCAGCTTCTACCCCTTCGTTATTAAAACCCATTCTATTTACCAATGCAGAATCTTGTGGTAAACGGAATAAACGTGGCTTAGGATTCCCTTCCTGTCCTTTAGGCGTTAGTGTCCCAATTTCAATAAATCCAAATCCTAGGTTAGCCAGCTCATTATAAAGCTTTGCCTCCTTATCGAATCCAGCTGCTAAGCCGACAGGATTATCGAATTCTAATCCAAAAACTGAACGTTTAAGTCTATCGTCGTTAACTTTATAAAAAGCTCTACTCAGTACAGGAACTCCTGGTATACTATGTAATACCTTTAAAGATTTAAATACAAAATGGTGAATTTTTTCTGGATCGAAACAGAAAAATAATGGACGGATAATCGCTTTATACATAGTTCTTTTTATTGCTAGGCAAATTTAGCAGAATATGGTAGATTTTTAGACATTTACTTAATTTATAATTGAGCTATTTAATATATCCCAATTAAAATTGGGTTATGGTCTGAGGAGCGAAAATAACTAGAGTCAGCATCCTCAAAACGGTAATCTATCCAATTAGGGTAGCTAGCATTAATATCTAAAACCTGTGTTTGTTTGATTCTTTTTTTGAAATCAGTTGTAGCGAAAGCGTGATCCAAGGAACCCATATTTCCCTTATATATATAAGAATAATTTGAAGTCGCCAGTCGTGTAAGATTTTCAGCTTCTATAGCTTGAATAGGATCTTCTTTGGAGTAAGCATTAAAGTCACCAACGATTAATAGGTCTTTCTCAGCATATAAAGAATCAGCGAGCTGAACTAGTTTTTCTGCCTGTTGTGTTCTTTTATAATTAAAAGCAGCTTGTCCATCCGACTGATCTATATTTTCCCCTTTGGCATTACGTGGACTTTTAGACTTAAAGTGATTAACTGATAAAACGAAATCTAGACTATCTTTAAAAGTAAAAGACTGAAACAATGGGCTTCTAGAGAAAGTCTTAGAAGGGTAATAAACCCCTAACTCAGAAATACTTACATTTAGTGAGTCGTAAATAATTCCATTTTTTATCACATCTTTTGAAGCTAAACCAACCGTTTTTGCAACAGCATAACTACTCCTATTGGTGTTGGAATTAAGAAACTCACAAAACTGAGCTATTGAACTTAAGGTATGTTCTCCATCATTTTCCACTTCCATTAAAGCAATAATATCTGGATTTGCAAGGTCTATAGCGGCAGCTAATTTAGAGAGTTGTTTTTGGTAAGATTGATAATCTTTAGCACCACGTGCTGTAGGAAAGCCTCCTTTATTCCCGTCTCCATTAAATAAATTATGAAGGTTGAAACTCATTATTTTTAAATCCCCTAAAAGGTCTGTATCATGATCTTTATTAATGTTTATATACTCTAAATCAGAAACTAAGCGAATGGAATACTGTTCATTTCGTTGACTTAAATACCCTTTAATATTACTCACTTTTGTCCCTACCACAACTGCAGCCTTAGGTAAATATAAATTTTCATCTGTAGGATTTCTATTATTGGATAAATCATCAACTACAATACTGGTAGTCTTTTGCTGTAAATTGTGTTTTTCTATTTCTTCAGATTCATTTTGGGCATCGTAATTTTCGGTACCCTGTACCATGGGGTTTAAAGAAAGTAAAAGCTTACCATATTTTGCAAATGAATACGAATCGGATATATACAGGGGGTCGGTTATAGAAACCAGACACCCCTCTAGCTCCTCAATTGATTTTTCAGTACAAGGAAAACTTAGAATTTTAGTAGCAACTGTATTATTAGAAGATAAGACCGTAATAGAACTCACACTGTCTAATCGAGTTTCATTTTTATACTCTATTACTTTAGCACAAATAAGAATTTCATCTCCTAAATTCACCTTTCTTTTAGAGTGAACAAATATACCCCACGAAGAGAAAAGTCTTTCATCTTGAAGATAAAAACCTGCCAATTCTCCAGCTTCTTGAAAATCGCCAGAAACCACCCCTTTTACGCTAATATAAGAATTTGTTAAATCTGCCTTATAGTGTTGGATACTAGCAATACGAACTTCATTACTACAGGAGCAAAAGAATAGTAATAATACACTGATTAATAACTTATTCATGTTTATCAAGTTTAATATTTTCATCTCCTTTTTGATAAGGTATATAGGTGATTATAAGCTGTAACATCTCGTTGGTTGTTTTCATACTCCCATTTTTTCCAATTATAAATTGGGGTGGATTAAATGGGTTGTCCATATTATTCAAAGTATTGTCAAAAAGTGACTCTACCACAATACGTGTGTTTTTCGGAAGATGTATCATCGAAGGAAATGTGTAGAAATACTGCCATCTAAAATTCCAATCGTCAATTTTTATAAGAGGTATAGTATCTGCATTTGGAGGGATAGCAAAAGCTTTAAACTTTTTTCCTATTAAGTGCATATGTGGATTTACGGTAAGTACCGAAATAGCTTCAGGGATTGTGTATTCACTGCCAAAAGCTTTTACTGTATTGGGTGGTATTACCAGCGGTGGTGTTACTGGAGCTACCCCCTGAGTTCCAATAATTAATTCGTGTAAAGGCCGTTTAGGTTTATGCTCATCAAAATAAATATTAAAATACGAATGATCATAAGCGTCCTTTGGTGATGGCCCATAATGAAAGTCTTTAACCAAAAGAGCAGATTGTTTTTTAAGCCTAGCCCCCCCTATTCCTGTAGGATATATAAAAGGCTCCACTCCGGGTAAATAGTTGGCTACAGAAGGATTTAAATTGGGAAATACACCATTCTCATAAGGGATATTTAATTCATAAAAGGCGGATGAATCGGTGTGATTTTCACTGTTTATATACGGTGTTTCCTTTAAATGTGTTGGTTTATATTCGTTGTAGCTTATTAAATGTGCATTTATATGGTGAACCAATTGTTTATTGTCTGGTACAAATTCTATAAGTCTAATGTTTGTATCGTTGGGAACTATAAAAGGAATCTTAGCAATCATAAACCGATCTTTATTATCCCCAGGAATAAAGAAGGCTTTATCCATTTTTACCACTAGGTCAGGGTTTCCTAAACTCTGTTTTAGCTCGTTTGTATATTGGTAATTTGTAAATCCTAAGGTATCACCAGGTTTAACGCCTTGTAAATACCATTGTTCTAAAATTTGCTTTTCTGAATTAGTAAGTGTCTTTTCACCAATAAAATGACTATAATCGGTATCTGCTGGCCAAGGAGGCATATAGCCAGACTTGGTAACATGGGAAATCATTTTAGCTCTTTTTGCTATATCTTGATAACTCTCTAAAGCAAAAGGTGCAGGACCATTTTTATGGTGACAAGAGCTACAGTTAGAAAATATTATGGGCGCTATATCAGATGTAAAATCATATTCTTTAGGACTGTTTATACAAGATGTAAAAACAGTAAAAAACAGGAACAGAAAAAAATTATTCAATGAAACAGCCAATTGCTTTTGTTTTAGGGGTTTCTATTGTGGTCCCTACTAAGTAAGAATCGATAGCGTCTTTTAAATAATACTCTGTAATTACTTGTCTCCTCCTACCTAACTCACCTAACCAGTTGTCGAACAAACCCTGGTATAAAATTTCATTATGCTCATCAATAAAATATACTTCTGGGGTTATTGTAGCATCAAGGTGAGTGATTAAATTAAAATCTGGGTCGTAAATAATATCCAAGGCTAAACTATAAGTATTCAGAAAGCTGTCTACCTCATGCTTAGTGTAATGATTTCCAGAAACAACACCATAAAACTGAATTTCATTACCATAATATGCAATATAGTCGGTTATATCCTTAGTATAATTTATACAAAGTGGGCATTCTGGAGAAATCATAATTAACACTTTAGGCGTATTATCTTTTAATACAGTATGTTGTTCGTGTAGATTATTACAAGAATAGAATACTATAAAGCTTAAAAATAAAAAAAACCGCAAGAGATTTATCATTTACCAAAAGTACTAAAATTGCATTCTAATTTTAGAATAGACTCAAACTAATCGGAAAACTATAAACGGCTTAATAAGTACTAGTGAAATGGTAGAAATTAGCGTGCTAAACCTGTGTAAGCTCACAAGAATTATATATCTTTAAAAGAATTAAAAAAAAACATAAAATATGGAAGAAATATTAAATTGGCACTGGTGGATGTACGCCGCAATCTTATTATTCATCATCGAATTATTTACCCCTGGATTTATAGTCGCTTGCTTGGGTATAGGCTCTGTTTTTGCTTCTTTAGTCGCCTATTTAGGTTTTGACTTAGACAGCCAACTCATCAGTTTTGCGATTACTACACTATTAAGTCTATTTATTATTAGACCTATGTTATATCCTAAGGGTGGCGTTTCAGACAAAATTAAAACCAATGACGAGGCATTAATAAATCGAAAAGCTAGAGTAACAGAAGAGATTAACTCCCAAACAAATTCTGGTAGAGTATCTATAGACGGAGATGTATGGAGAGCTAAATCGGATGAAAACATAGCAGTAAATTCTCAAGTTCAAGTAATATCAATAAATAGTACAATAGTAACCGTAAAAAAAATCTAAAATGGCATTAACTATCATTACTGCATTAATAGCACTCCTAGCGATTGCATTTGTATTAAAAGGAATTAAAATTGTTCAACAATCAGAAACTATAATTATAGAAAGATTGGGTAAATACCAACAAACTTTAAAATCTGGTTTAAATATTATACTCCCCTTTATAGACAAGCCACGAGAAATTATATGGCGCTATTCTATTGAGGGACCTTCAGGGAACACTCTAGTTCGTTATGTTAAAGAAAATAGAATTGACTTGCGTGAGGCAGTATATGACTTCCCAAAACAAAATGTTATTACCAAGGATAATATCGTGACCGAAATAAACGCTTTAATCTATTTCCAAATTATGGATCCTATTAGAGCAGTTTACGAAATCGCCAACCTTCCACAAGCCATAGAAAAGCTTACACAAACCTCTCTACGTAACGTTATTGGAGAAATGGATTTAGATGATACATTATCTTCTAGAGACACTATAAACACAAAACTCCAAGAAATTTTAGATGACGCAACCAACAAATGGGGAGTAAAAGTAAATAGGGTTGAATTACAAGACATTAACCCTCCATTGGATATTAGAGAGGCAATGGAAAAACAAATGCGTGCTGAGCGAGACAAACGTGCTACTATACTTGAAGCACAAGGAACAAAGCAAGCACAAATATTAGAAGCACAGGGAAAGAGAGATGCTGACATTAGCATTGCTGAGGGGGAGAAAAAGTCTACTATCCTAGTAGCAGAGGGGGATGCATCTGCAAGAATAGCAGTAGCTAATGCTGAAGCTGAAGCTATAAGAGTAGTAACTGCAGCCATTGATAAAACTGGCGACCCAGTTAATTACTTAATTGCAATGAAATACCTAGAATCGCTTAAAGACATGACCTCTGGAAAAGACAATAAGGTTGTATATATGCCGTACGAAGCAACAGGGATATTAAGTTCTGTAGGAGGTATAAAAGATTTATTAGCTACTAAGGCAGTCTAATAGATTATACTTTAAATGGATTGCGCTGAGTCCAATCTTTGGGTTTTAATAAACTCAAGATTGGACTTGCTGCTTTAATAACCGTTTTACAAGGATGGTATATATACCCGTAGCCCTTATATGGTACAGCACCGATAGTGCTTTTAAACTCTGATGCTGTTCTACCAAACTTAATTTGACCTAGTTTATGATCGATGGCGTACTTTATTTGCTCATAAAGCATTCTGTTATAGATTTCGTACTGCTTATTAAACTGATAGTCAATACCAACGAAGTGAGCGTATAGAACACCGTTAGAACTAATTTCTGAAGCAAACCCTAACAGCTTACCTTCTAGATAATACCCGTAGATAGATACATTTTCTTTCACCAATTTAAGATCATAAAACACATCCGTATTAAACTTAGCAGCATTGAATTTAGATTTGTAAAAAACATTATCAAACAAAGCTTTCATTGCAGTAGATTCCCTTTTTAAATCGGATGGACTTAAATCCCTCTTTTCTAATAGGGCACTTTTCTTTAAAACAGAACGGTATCTTTTTTTGTATTTGGAGCTTATAGCCTCTAAATAATCGCTAAATGAATTCCAAGACGAAGGGATATGCATTTGCATATCGGGTTCTATAAAAATCTTCTTTATATAGGTTTGTACTAAAGGAATAGCTCTGTCGTAAGTTTCTGGTATAAGCACAAACTTAGCCTCTGTTTGTTCATTAATTAAATTTAATAAATGGGGCAAGTTATCTTGTTTAATAGTAGAGCTACAGTATTTAGAGGAAGCTTCATTTGTTAAAAACACATTACCTAAAAAACCTACTTTTAAATTTATCCTGTTGGCCAGAAAAACTTTTATCTCGTTAAGGATATTAAAAGAACTATTTCCTGCATTTATATACTCCTTTAGTTTATTCCCATTAATGAGAAATAAATGCGCGTATACCATACCAACAACTAGTCCTTGATCTTTTATGAGAATATAAAGAGGTTCAATTTCATTTTCATGTTCGGCTTCTAATATCTGTACACAAGAAGAGGATATGAAGAAATCTTCATCATCTAATAGTTGATTCCATTCTCCAGTAGGGATATCGGCATAGTGTTTATATAGTGTATACTCCATTATTAAGCTTTAGCAGCATAAACGTTAATAATAGTAATTTCTGGATGTATCCCTACTCTACCTGCATATCCTAAATGACCTATACCTCTATTAACATAAAGTTTATGACTTCCTTTAGTGTGTAATCCAGCCCATTGAGGGTACCTATATTTTGCAGGGCTCCATTTGAAACTACCCAGCTCAATACCAAATTGCATCCCGTGGGTATGACCAGAAAGTTGTAATTCTATAGGGAAAGATTGTTTTCTTACTTCTGCATCCCAATGAGAAGGATCGTGAGAAAGTAATATTGAAGTATTATTTATATCTAAGCCAGCGATAGATTTTTGAAAATCACCGTATTTTGAAAAGCCTCCAGCACCCCAATTTTCTACTCCAACCAGATTAAAAGTAGAACCTTCTATTTCTATGGTTCTATGTTCATTTAGAAGTAAATCGAAACCTATTTGCTTATGTATATTATGGAAATTAGTAAGGTTAGATTCCCATTTTTCAAGGCCAGCATCTGTGCGTTTGTCAATTCCTAGATAATCGCCATAATCGTGATTCCCCATAATAGAGAACTTTCCATGTTTGGCTTTTATATTTACTAAATGTGGAATGAATTCATCGGCTTCCCAGTAATTATTATTTACTAAGTCTCCAGTAAAAACAACTATATCAGCTTCTTCTTGATTTATTAATTCTACAATATCTTCTACGGGTGCAGTACTAGTAAAGCTACCTAAGTGAAAATCTGATATTTGAATAATTTTAAGTCCATTTAAATTTTCTGGCCATTTATCAAGCGCAATTTTAACTCTATGTTTTTTATAATTAAAACGTCCTATTATAATTCCCCAAGACATGATTCCAAAAAATAAGGAACCCGTTAAAAAGCTAAGGTTTTTCAAGAAACTAGACCTACTAATTTTCGTAGATTCGGAATCTATAACTGGAGTAGATTGAAACAGAGAAAATATCCACTTAAATATCCTCAGTAAGTCGTCTAGTAATAAAGGAAAGCAAGCTAGAATTTTGGCAATGTAAAAACTGATTACAAAAGCGCGTACTACAATTAAGTATTTAGGAGCATCAGTACTTTGATAACTACTAATAGTGTACACCAAAAGAGAAATTACAATAAGCGAAGTAAGCCAATATAACCACCTAAGCGCTGGCATATCTTTTACAGAGAATAGAAAATTATTCTTAAAAGCTTGCCAGAAGTAGAAATCTACAGCAATAAAAAATACACAGAAAGGAATGAGGTTGTATAGAATCTTGTTCATGGTCATAAATAAAGTATAAAAATAAGTTCTTTTATCTACTAAGCCAAATACATAACCTAAACTAACTGTTATAGTTTGTTAAGAAAAATTAGGTCAAAAAAAACACCCACTAATTAGTGGGTGTTTTTTGTATATATATGATCGTAATTATCTTCTACGGTCTCTTCTATTACCTCCAGATCCTGAACTTCTATCTCTAGAACCTCTATCTCCTCTAGGACCAGAACCTCTTCTGTCTCCACCGCCGCGAGAATCTCTTCTTCCGCCGCCACCGCCACCACTACGGCGACGATCTCTACCTCCACCACCTCTACGGTCTGGAGAAGATTTGGTGATTTCTAAACTTACTTGTCTGTCTCCAACACTAAAACCTTCGAAGGCAGCGAATACGCTTTCAACTTTAGTTTTAGATACGTTAAAGAAAGAGAATGCTGCTTTTACATCAACTCCACCAAAGTCATCGTTTGAAAGAGAAGTTTTATCTCTTAATAAGTCTTTTAGTGTAGCCCAGTCGAAACCATCTTTCTCTCCAATATTTATGAAGATACGTTCAGAGTTACTATTTCTCTCTCTACCACTTCCAGAAGCATTTAAATCTTGTGCATCTTTATAGAAGTTTAAGATTTTAGCAGAGCTAAGAGCAATAAACTTTTCTAAAACTTCCGTCGCAGTCATTTGCTCAGCAAGTTCGTGTATAGCTTCAGTAAAAGGTTTTAATGCTTGAGCGTTTACCTTTGCATTAACAAGCTTCTCCATAGATTGGAAAACCATCGCTTTCATCACTTCTTCACCAGAAGGGATCATTTTACGGTCAATCTTACGATTGATAGTTCTCTCAATTTGAGTTAATTTAAACTTATCTCTACCCCCTACAAGCGCTACAGAAGTACCTTCTTTTCCGGCACGACCTGTTCTACCAGAACGGTGAGTATAAACCTCAACATCATCTGGTAATTGGTAGTGAATTACGTGTGTAATTTCATCTACATCAATACCACGCGAAGCAACATCAGTAGCAACAAGAATAGTAATATTCTTTGTTTTAAACTGCTTCATTACACCGTCTCTTTGTACCTGAGACATATCACCGTGTAAACCACCGGTATTATAACCATCTGCTTGTAAGCGTTCAGCAACACTTTGAGTTTCCGCACGAGTACGACAGAAAATAATGGCGTATATACTAGGACAAGAATCTACTAAACGTCTAAGAGTTTTGTAACGATCTCTGTTATCTATTAAATAGTAATTATGCTCTACTGTAGAAGCAGCTTGATTCTTAGTACCACATGTAACCTCAATTGGGTTGTTCATATAGTTAGAAGCAATTTTAGCAACTGTTTTAGGCATGGTAGCAGAATACAACCAAGTATTTCTGTCTTTAGATGCCGTTTCTAAAATTTCATCAATTGCATCTTGGAATCCCATATTAAGCATTTCATCTGCCTCATCGAGTACCAAATAGTCAATCTTACTTAAATTAACCAATCTACGGTTAATCATATCTTGTAAACGACCAGGAGTAGCAACAATTACTTGTGCCCCTCTTTTAAGGTTTCTAGCCTGATCCATAATACTAGCACCACCATAAACAGCAACTACATTCGTTTTCTTAAAACGTGCATAATTGTTAAGGTCGCTAGCAATTTGAATACAAAGTTCACGTGTAGGCGCTAAAACTAAAGCCTGAGTGTCTCTGTTATTATTGTCAACTTTTTGAATAAGTGGCAAACCAAAAGAAGCGGTTTTACCAGTACCCGTTTGAGCTAAAGCTACCAAGTCGGTATCTTCGTTTAATACTATTGGGATACATTTTTCTTGTACAGGAGATGGTTTTTCAAAACCTAAATGGTCAACGGCTTGAACTATAACATCTTCTAGTCCAAGGTCAAGGAAATTCTGATTCATATCGTCAGATTGTTAGTTAATAAATAACTAATACTCAACCTTTTCGACGAAGCCCAACTGAGCTTACTAATAGAGCATTAGCGCGGCGCGAAATTAAACTATTTTTCTTAACGAAGTACTATAATCAATTAATAATTCTAAAAATGTATACTATACTAAGTATTTACACGCTTTGAGGCACAATTTACTAGAGCAAATTAAATATAAACAGTTACAGATTGTAAATTTAACAGATCAGTTATATACCAGCTTATTATAAATTTGCGAAAAAAACAGAAATACAATTATGTACTTGGCTACAATCTATTATTAAAGAGAATTAAGAAAGGTACCCTCCAAAACCAGATTAATTAGAATATATTCTAAAATAAGAAATGGAATTATTAGCATCATTTTTATAGTTTTGCAGAAAGGATTTAAATCTATGAGTTTAAGTAAATCAGAGCTTTCTAGGTACAGTAGACACATTAAGCTTAAAGAAGTTGGTATAGCGGGACAAGAGAAACTAAAAGCAGCTAAAATACTAGTGATAGGTGCTGGTGGTTTAGGCTGCCCAGTATTGCAATACCTTACTGCAGCAGGAGTAGGAACCATTGGAATTATCGATGGAGATACTATTGAAGAAAGCAATTTGCAAAGGCAAGTTTTATTTGCCCAAGCAGATCTAAAATTACCAAAAGCAAAAACTGCTGCACTTAAACTAAAAGCACAGAACCCAAACGTCAATTTTAAGGTTGCTAATACCGCTTTAACTAAAGAAAATGCACTTTCACTAATAGAGCCATTCGACATAATTGTTGATTGTACCGACAACTTTCCTACGCGCTATTTAATTAATGACGCTTGTATACTTTCAAATAAGCCTTTGGTTTTTGGTGCGATTCACCAATTCGATGGACAAGTATCAGTATTTAATTTTGAGCAAGGACCTAGCTACCGCTGTCTTTTCCCGAGGCACCTACAGAAAGTAAAAACTGTTCTGAAGCTGGAGTATTGGGAGTATTACCAGGAATTATTGGTACTATACAAGCCAACGAAACACTAAAAATTGTATTAGAGATTGGCGATGTACTATCAGGGAAGATGCTCAATATCAATTCTTTAAATTACCAAACTTCTATTTTTAGAATTTGAAAAAACAGATGCAGTTAATATTTCTATTCTAAGTACATACAATAATGAATGTACTGTTTCTAGTGAATCTATTGAAGACAGTATAGATGCACTTAGTTTAAATGAGATGCGTAAAACTAAGCCACATTTAAACATATTAGATGTTCGAGAATATTTTGAATGGGATATCTGCCATATTCAAGGGGCATCTAATATACCTATGAACTTAATAGATGAGTGTATAGATGAAATCTCAAAAACAATTCCTACAGTAGTTGTATGTCACCACGGAGTAAGGAGTATGAACGTGATAGACTACTTAAAAACAAAAGGCTACACCAATCTAATTAACTTAGAAGGTGGTATTCATGCCTGGGCTACTGAGGTAGATAAAGAAATGGCTGTATATTAAAAAGCCATTTTAAGGATACGTCTATTAACGTTTTGTCCACTTTCATTAATCGCTTCTATATAATAAACCCCACTCTTAAATGTAGTTATATCTATAGATGTGGAATTAGTCGCTGAGTACATTAATCGACCAGAAAGATCGTAAACATTCAAGTCTCTTAATTTTTCTGAGAAATTTATTTGACCTCTTGTAGGGATAGGGAATAGTGAAAATGAATTCTGCGGTTCATCGAGCCCTACAGTACTACAAGTGGTGCTAAAGTAATGCTGAGGGTCAATATTTAAATAATTCTCTACTGCCCATAAACTATCACTTACAAGTATACATTCTAAACTTGGGTTTCCTGCTGTATACAAACCACTACTAATAGAATTGGTATTGTTGGCTATATTTAAAGAACTTAAATTATTGTCTTCGCATTGTACAACTACCATATTAGGATTAGCACTAAAATCTAAGGATGTTAGATTATTATTATGGCCTGTAAATATTGTAAGCGCTGAGTTATTACTTAAATCAATTTCTGAAATACTATTGTGATGAAAACTTAAAATACTTAAAGCTGTATTTTGACTTAAGTCAATTTCTGTAACGTAATTCAAATTAAACGACAAGAGTTCAATTGCTGAGAAATCTTCTATTCCTGTTAAATCTGAAATACCTAAACCAATTATAGTTAAAGAAGTAAGCTCGTTAATAGAGCTTGTTAAAACGGAATCGTCTAGAACGGTATCGTAACCTTGGTTAATTAATGACTGTTCAAAATTATCATCAGGTATAAAAGTCATTTGCGCAAAACTGAAAAACGGAAGAAATAGGAAAACAATAAACAACTGTTTCATAGTATGTTATATCTAGTTTTAGATGAATATCATCAAAAATAATTCCAAAATCAGATTCATAATTATACAAACTATACGCTATAAATTCACAAATGACTTTAAACCTTCTATATACTCTTCAAAGGCAGCCCTACCCTTTTTACTTATAGTACAAGTAGTAAGCGGGTAATTGTCGCGAAATGACTTCTCTACACTAATGTACTTTACCTCTTTTAGCTTTTTTAATTGCACACTTAAATTTCCCTTAGAAGCTTTTGTTTTTTCTAAGAGAAAATTAAATTCACATTCCTTATTAGCCATCAGCAAAGAAATAATTGCCAATCGCAACTCGGAGTGCAATATGGGATTTAGTTTTTTGAACATTAGGACTTTTTAAGTAAATAAGCTGGAACTATATAACCAAGGAACATTGCGAGAGCATAAACCAGTAAACTCGTTTGAGTATGAATTTGGAAAGATACAATAGCAGCTATCCAAAAAACAAAACCACCAAGAATGAAACCTTTAAACTGTGTAATTCCTCCAGTTATAAATGTAGCTAAGCCTGCTAGTAATAACACAAATGGATTTGGATTTGAGGGAATAACTGCAACTAATGTAATCATCATGGTAATCACAAAACCTAACCAAGTGTAAGAGATTACCTTGTCTGCGAAAGTCGAATGCTTCTTTTTATCCCTAGCACCTTTAATTCCAGAAACTAATCCTCCAAGTATAGAAAGTATTGTCCATGGTAAAAAATGAAACTCATAAGCTATACTTATTAAATAATACTCAGCTAAGGAAGCAGAAATCATTAACCAGCCCCACAACATAAAATAAAAACTATGGTGCTTAAAACTTTCTTTAGATTCCTCAATCATTTGTGTAATAATAGCTAAACTCTTTTCGGGTGTTAATTCTGTTCTCATAACTAATAAATTTAATTCTAAACAAATGTAAACTAGTTTACATTACAAACCAAAATAAATCCTATTAATTTTTCAGACTAATAAATAGACTACAAAATAGAAATCAGTGAATCAAATTTCAAATAAGTCATTAGCATTGACTATTTTTGGAATTCAAACCCTCGATAATGAAAAAAATAATAACAACCCTAAGTCTACTACTAGGAACACTAGTAATGGCTCAAGACACACTTAGCTTTAAACCAATTGTACAGTGGGAAGCAAATCCAGTAGAGAGCCAAGGTAGAACTGGTACTTGCTGGAGTTACTCCACCTCATCTTTCCTAGAGTCGGAATTAATTAGAATGGGAAAGGGAACACATAATCTTTCTGAAATATTTATTGCCAGACAAGTTTATATAAATAAAGCAGACAACTATGTACGTAGACATGGAAAAACTCAGTTTGGAGAAGGTAGTCTTGGACATGATTTACTAAATGCAGTTGATGAATACGGAATTGTTCCTAACGAAATATTTAATGGTCTACAAACAGACTCTAAAATTCACAACCACTCTGAGATTGCTTCATTATTAGAAGACTATGTAAAAGCTGTAGTGAGTAATAAGGGTGGAAAACTAACTTCTTTATGGAAGCAAGGATATGAGTCTTTACTTGATATATACTTAGGGAAATACCCGGAATCGTTTACTTACTTAGGTGAAGATTATACCCCTAGAACTTTCGCAAACTCATTGGGCTTTAGAGCATCAAATTATATTACGATGACATCCTATACACACGAACGATTTTTTCGCCCTTTTATATTGGGGATTCCAGACAATTGGGATAACGGAAGCTTTTATAATGTACCACTGAACGATTTAGTAACACAAGCTAAAGTAGCCTTAAAACAAGGGTACACCTTAGAGTGGGATGCTGACGTGAGTAATGAAGGATTCAATTCTAAAAAAGGAATTGCCGTAGTAGCATTAGAAGGTGGGAAACCGAACTTTGAAACTACTACTGAAGAAATGAATGTGACACAAGAAATTAGACAAGAGAATTTTGATAACTATACCGTTACAGATGATCATCTGATGCATATTGTTGGCTTAGTAGAAGGTGTAGATGGGAAAGAATATTTTGTAGTTAAAAACTCTTGGGGTGATGAAAGAGGACTAGATGACTATAAAGGACATATATTAGTTTCAGTAGCTTACTTTAGGCTCAACACCATCTCTATTATGTTTCATAAAGATGCATACCTTCAATTTGGTCCAATAACTTTCTAAACAACTAATTATACTACTATTATATTAGTAGAGTTATTTCCATAAAAAAGCCTCCTCAGGAAATTCCTGAGGAGGCTTTTTACAATAAGTACCTTTTTAAAATTAAGGCTGTATTATTCTCTAGAAGTTCTCTCTACCAGCAAAGTGGAAAGCAGCTTCAATAGCAGCGTTTTCATCAGAGTCAGAACCGTGAACAGCATTTGCAGCAATAGATTCAGCATACATTTTACGGATAGTTCCTTCAGCAGCTTCAGCTGGGTTAGTAGCTCCAATAAGCGTACGGAAATCCTCAACGGCGTTATCTTTCTCTAAGATAGCAGCTACTATAGGACCCTCAGTCATATACGATACTAATTCCCCATAAAAAGGTCTTTCAGCATGAACTGCATAAAATGCTTCTGCATCTGCCTTTGTTAATTGAGTCATTTTTAAAGCAACGATACGGAATCCTGAAGCGTTAATTTTTTCTAAGATTGCACCGATGTGTCCGTTTGCTACAGCATCCGGCTTAAGCATGGTAAAAGTTCTGTTTTGAGCCATTGTATGTTTATTTTTAGTCCGGCAAAATTAAACAATTAATATGAATATTTCAACCTATAGAAAAGCAATTACAAAAGGGCTATAAATTACTTAGCTTAATGAGGAGTATGTCTTTCTCTTTTTAAGAAAATAGGCTACTAAAATGGACTTCGAATACATAAGAGAGTCGGGTATTCTATGGGTCTTTTTTCTATTCCAGAACACAGAGGGTATACGAGAATAAAAAGAGAAATGTGCTTTAAGTATAGCCCAGCAATGACTAGGTTTTCCTTCAATAATAAACTTTATACCTGCTACACCATCTAAAATTAAACGTATAAATACTATAGGTAAGGCATAAAGCGGTAGGTTCTTTAATAACATCACTAAGTTATTTCTAAAATTTAGAAAGGTTTTCCTAGGATTCATCTTATTTAAAGAAGCTCCCCCTAAATGAAATACTGTAGAACTAGGAACACAAGCAATTTTATACCCAGCATTAAGTAGTCTCCAGCAAAGATCTATCTCTTCTTGATGTGCAAAAAAGCTAGTATCTAAACCACCTACCTCTAAGTAGCGTTTTCTAGAAACAAACAACGAAGCACCACTAGCCCAAAAAACATCCTTCACACTGTCGTATTGCCCGCTATCAACCTCTAAATCATCAAATATCCTCCCTCTGCAAAAGGGATACCCAAAACGATCGATAAAACCACCACAGGCACCAGCATACTCAAATTTTGTAGGTTCTTTTTCGTCTAAAACTTTTGGTTGACAAGCTGCGTATTGCTCATTAGATTCCAAAAATTGTAACGGATCAAGCAGCCAATTTTCAGTTACACGAACATCAGAATTTAATAATACTATATAGGGATGATTAACTTGCTGTATTGCTTTATTATACCCCTCAGCAAAACCATAATTCTTATCAAATTCTATGCGGGTAATTTCGGGGTACTTACTTTTTAAAAATGCAACAGAAGTATCAGAAGAAGCATTATCGACTACTATAATCTCAGAATTATCAGAATTAAATTGGCATATAGATGGCAAAAAACGCTCTAATAAATCCTTTCCATTCCAGTTGAGTATAAGAACGGCTATTTTTTTCGACTGTGCTTCCATCTTTTATGTGACCAAAGCCAATTTTGTGGCTCATTCATAATCAAACTCTCTAAGTGTGAAAGGTGTAACTCTGTTGAAGCACCCATTATACCACTATCTTTATCGGCTAAAGAAACAATTTTCATTTCGTAATAACCTCTTTTAATACGCTTAACTTCTACAAACAATAATGCTAAACCTGCTGCATTCATTAATTTTTCAGCTCCTAAATACACAGGAGTATCCTGGTTTAAGAATTCCGAATAATAATCTAACTTACTCTTATGTGGACTCTGATCGGAGAGCATTAAATTTACAGTAGCTCGATTTTTATTCTTTAATACTGTTTTAGGAAACGCTTTCATAGGTACAATAGAAGCCCCAAAACGAGAACGAATCTTCAACATTAATTCATCAATAGACTTTTCTTTAATCGGCTTATAAACTGAATAAAGGTCTTGTTGCATATAAGTCCCTAAGGCCAATGCCATCCACTCCCAATTATTAAAATGTGCCCCAATTAATATCGCTCCTTTACCTTCCTTTTGTAAGTCTTGGAAAACTTCAGGATTTACCAATTTCATTCTTTTCTGTAAAGACTTTTTTGAAATTGTATACAACTTTAAACTTTCTAAAAATACGTCAGTTAAGTTTCTATAAAACTTCTTTTCTATAAGTTTTAATTCAGCTAATGATAGATGCGGGAAAGAATTCCGAAGATTGTTTTGTACTACTGTAAGTCGGTATTTAATTCCCTTTCTAAAAACTACGGACAAGAAATTAGAGAATATATAAAGCAGGGTAAATGGAATATACCTAGCAATTATAAACAGAGATTTTATTAGTCTACTCATTAGTTGTCTCCTGGTGCTACCTGGTTTCTATTCCCTTTATCGTCCAAATTATTATTAATATTCAGGTCGATATCTCTATTTTGATTGCTATTATCTAAATCTTTTACGGCACCTCTTTCTCTGTAGATCCAATTTTTCCAATTAGCATTATACTTCTCACCTTGTACGGTAGAGTGGATAAGTTCATAATCGTTTGTCCCGATTGCATTCTCAGCAAATACAAATATTTTATTGGTCTGCTTACCAACCTTATAATAGGTCCATATTTGATAAGGTAGAGTGTATTTATCGTAAATAGAATTTTCAAAATCATTTGGCGCACCATACCTTAAATAGACTCTTCCCCTATCTGTGGCAAATCCTTTCTTTCCTATAGTAGCGTATAAACGATTTACTTTCTGTACATTTTCTAAATAATTTAACCAGGCAAGCTGTGGATCAATGGGGTTTCTATTGTACCAAAAACCATGAAAAAACTGCTTCATCTTCTCTAGGTCCCAACCTTTAAGCTGGTTACTAGCAAAGGTCCACTCCCTATCTGTTGCTATTGGTAATAGCGAAGAGATATGCTCAGCCAATTGCTCAATATTCTCAAATTTATGCACAAAACTATAACTGTTAGGTATACTGGCATAATCCTGAGGTTTCATTACAGTAGTCGTATTTTTACGTTGAAAGAATAGTCTTTTCTGAAGTATCCCTCTCCCCTTTTTATCAAGTAAGGCAACCACCAAATTATAGTTTCCCGAAACTAAGTCCTCAATATTAAAACTACCTAAAAATGCTTCATGTTGTTCTTTAATTCTACGCTTAATTCTATTAAACCCGTCTAGTGGTGTATGGGTTTGCTCGTTTTCTATATAGTAATTTAGTAGGTACCCCTCGCTAGTAGTAGTATCAATTTTTGTGTGATACCATTCTACATAAAAATCTAACTGCTTTTCGCTATCGTCTAAAAAGTAAGCCCCATTACCAAACTTAGGGACTATATCGTAACCAGATTTATTTAAAATACTATTTCCCTCAGAAATACTGTAAGAATCCAAAATCATCATATCAGAAAAAGAGATTGCCTCAGTAGTTTGCTTTACTACCAGAGCTGTATTGGAAGATATACCCTCTGAAGTAGATTGCATATCTTTAAGATTGATTTCTAAATTATAATCCCCATTAGAAAGTGCATAAATTTGTTTGTCGATAAATATCTGAGCTTGTAAAGTATCACTTATAAGAGGTGTTTTAAAGATGTATTTATCTAAAACAGTATTTTCGTCGCCATTTTTTATAGTTAATTCAACCAAAACGGAGCCTTGAAAAGAGTTTTCGGACAATTTCACATAATTAATTGTACTGCTTAGAAACGAAAAGTAAGTCTCTATATAAGCTTGACCCTCTCCATTTTGAAAAGAGAAATACTGAAAATTTGCCTGTAAATTTTTAGCAGTCAATAAGTTAAAACTCGAGAGTAAAAACAGAATTATATATAGCCTACAGCACCTCATATAGCTAGTGTTTAGTACGATTTGTATTTTTTTTAATCTTCGGTAAAATTAATCTTTTTTTTGTTTGCAGTTTAGAAAAAACGCTTACATTTGCATCGCTATCAATAAGGAGAAATGGCAGAGTGGTCGAATGCACTGGTCTTGAAAACCAGCGTACAGCAATGTACCGGGGGTTCGAATCCCTCTTTCTCCGCAAGAAGCCTAGCCCAATCATCGGATTGGGCTTTTTTTTGGCCTAAACTTTTGTATTGAAATTGGTTGGATATGTATCTAATAGAAGCAACAACGATTCTTAATAGGACTGTAAATATTGGGTCTATAATACTCTCAAACTCTTAAGCTAAATCAAACCATTTTTTTTCTTTTAAGAAGGTAGTTTAGTAAAACAGGTTCAAAACCTTTGGAGCAATCTACGGGAACGAAATCAATTTTATATTGCCCACATTTGAGGTGTAACTGTTTTTCAAATTCAGTCATATTTTTTACGTATTCCTCTTGTAACTCTAATGGATTTACTTTCAGCTCCTCCCCTGTTTCTAGGTCTACAAATTTATGTAAGCGGGAGTCAAAATCGAAATTCAACTCTTTTGCCCTATCGATCACATGGAACACAATAACCTCGTGTTTATTGTATTTAAGATGTTGTAGGGCCGAAAACAAGTCTTCAGACTGACTAGTGTCGCCAAGTAAATCACTAAACAAGACTACCAGAGAACGCTGGTGAATACGTTCAGCAATTTCATGCAGAGAATCTATTGCATTAGTTCGTTCCTTTGTTGTTTCTGTATAAGGGTTCGCCAGAGACTCCAATTCATTTAACAACCATTGATGATGGGCTACACTAGTTTTAGCTCGAGTATGTAACTGTACAGAATCTGAAAAAACAGATAAGCCAACTGCATCTCTTTGCTTTTTAAATAAATTCATCAGGGCTGCAGAGGCAAGTATAGAAAACCCAATTTTATTGGGTTCTGTAGTAGTAAGTATCTTTTGAACCGGAAAGTGCATCGAAGAGGACCTATCTAGCACTAACTGACACCTAAGGTTGGTCTCTTCTTCGTAGCGTTTTACAAACAATTTATCGGTACGGGCAAATAACTTCCAGTCTATGTATCGAGTAGTCTCACCTGCATTGTACAAACGATGTTCAGCAAATTCTACCGAAAAGCCATGGTAGGGACTTTTATGTAAACCGGTAATAAATCCTTCCACCACCTGATTGGCAAAAAACGATAGATCTTCTATAGACTTTAGATTTTCGCTCTGGATAAAATCGTTCATAAGGATTAGTTGTTTGACAAATTAGCTAGAATTAGAATTCTGATTTAACAGTATAAAACTACTATTTATTATTATCAAGTACACCATTAGTTAGAGTTGAAATTATTCACATTCAAAATCCAAGTAATCTAGATTATATAAAGTGGGAATCCTATATATAATAGAATTGATGTGGCGAATAAATTTTACGAACACCAATAATTGGAATAAATATAGGGTAATGAGTTAAATCGGTCTCAACTCACAGAACGTATACATGAACAAAAATGTGATTAATTCTGTATATTTCATCATATATAATTAATTATAGATTAGACGGACATTGAATTGGTAAAAGCGCTATCTTTAAAACCCATGAAAAACCTTCTTATTATTTTATTTGCAGCTTGCCTAAGCTCTTGTTCTATCACTTATAATGTAGCCCATTCATTCGACTCCATCCCACAACATAGCAGCCCCAACTATAGTGAGATTAAGAATTGGTCTGCCCTACCTTTTATAGACGACTATGCAGATATAGTACCCGATACTCTCTTAAAAAACAAGCAAGAAGAGAGTGAGGTCGATGTATTTTTCTTACACCCTACTACATTTTTAGATGAAAAAACTCCAGAGTGGAATGCAAGTATTAGTGACTCTACAATAAATTATTATACGGACTATTGGGCTGTACGTCATCAAGCTACTGCATTTAATAATGTAGGTAGAATATACGCTCCTCGATACAGACAGGCACATATAAAATCGTACTACCATCTCGATAAAGGAGGTAAAGAAGCGATTCTATTTGCCTATGAGGATGTAAAAAAGGCATTTGAATATTATTTAGAACACTATAATAATGGGAGGCCTTTCATAATAGCATCACATAGTCAGGGAACTACCCACGCTACTTTTTTACTAAGAGACTATATAGATAAAACAGAATTGCGAAATCAATTAGTGGCAGCATATTTAGTAGGTATGTCTGTAGGCGAAGATACATACCAAACTATAAAGCCTTGCCAAAATGCTGATGAAACGGGATGTTTTACAAGTTGGCAAACTTATTCAGACGGCTATACCCCACACGATCATTTCGATGAATTTAGAAAGAAAGCCTTTGTAGTGAATCCAATTACCTGGACTACCGAAGAAGACTACTCTAATTTTGACGACCACAAAGGTATACTAATGTCAAATTTTAAAACGGTATACAAGAAGTCGGTTAGAGCAAAGTTGAATAAAAAAAACAATATCGTTTGGATTAAACAACCTAAGGTACCCTTTGCATTCCTTAAAAAAATGACCAACTACCACGTGGCAGACTACAACCTATATTGGTTTAATATAAGAGAAAATGCCGCAAATAGAGTTAAGCATTATTTAAACAAAAAAAAAGGAGCTATTTAGCTCCTTTTTCATTTAATGATAATACTTTCCACTTAACCTCGTCTTTAAACCTAGAAGAAGGAAGTTTTACAGCTTTCACCCGAACGACATCTCCTTCACGGAAACCTTTTCCTTCGGCATAATTATAATTGATAGGGACAGAACCAACAAAGTGCTTTTCACCTTCTGCTCTTATCTCATCTTCTACAACTTTATAGATGGTACGTTTAGGGCGCTTAGTCGTTTTTTCAACATATAATGCCTTATGCTTAACTCCTTCGTGATTGGCAACACGCTGAAGCTTGAGGTTTACAAAATCACCTACTCGAAGTGACTTATCTCCAAAAAACTTATACGCTCCGTGCACATCATCAGCTACAACAAATTCAGCTAAATCTTTAGCTATATTTAAACCGTATATAACACCTGTTTGAGCTTTCCAGTCCTCAAAAACAAAGGCTACTACCTCTTTAGAACGCTTATAACAATAATTTTCAAAATCTACATAGGGTTTAGCAGACTTGAACCAAGATTCACTAGTATATCCTTTCCATTCGTCGGTAAGGTGTTTTCCTAATTCTCTACGCGATTCAGTAATTGCATTATAGAGTGATTTAGCCACATCAAATTCTCTATCTTGTAGTAAGATATAAAACAATTTCGTTTGAGAACGTACTAGCTGTCCAGGGCGAGTATGACAAGTAACAGTCTTACACAAAGCTTGTGTTTTACGTTCTTTATCGTCGCTAATATCAGACAACAACTCCCAAGCTAAATACTCTTTAGATCTTCTTTTTAAATAGGCTAATACAGAAGCTACAGCATTGTCTTTATCTCCTATAGAGTTATAAGCCTTGGCTTTATAGTAGTTTATATATGGGATGTTTTTATAGTGCTCCCCTACAAAGTCTAATTCTTCTAATAAAATCTGAATATCAGCATTATTCGGATTTTTTTGGTTGGTAAGTTCTTTTGCTACCGTAAGTAACACCAGTTCTCCTAAGGAAGGTTTTTTCTCTCCCTCATCGTTAATTGCTTCAAAGTGGTTAGCAGGTAAGTTGCGAACTCTTAAATTAAGCAATACTGGAACATGAGAATTGTTAAATTCTTTAGCTTCTAATACAGAACTCATGATAAAAGTAAATAAGCTGGTACCAGAAGGAAGCTCTACATGAGCTATAATTTCGTGTAATCTATCAAATACGTTTGCAGGAGCTTCAGAACGGGTTAATTCCTTGATGAATTTCCCTACCTGCCACATAATATTTTCGTGAACTACAGAATCGCTAAGCGGCACTTTAAGTGCATAAAACTCCGACAAATAATCAAAAAATTGATCGGACTTAGCCAATACACAATTATTTTGTAGTAGATCGGTTAACACCTTACCAAAATCACGCTTTACTAGATCTTGATCTGGTTTAGCTTTTAACCTTTCTTTAGCCAACTCATAGGCTTGGAAGATATCTCCCTCTCTTCTTAGTTCGTCAATTACAGACATAAAAAATATTTAGTGCGGCAAAGCTACAAAAACTTTAATATACACCTCTAGAATCCCCATTTCAATTTCAATTATTATAGTCTATAATATCTTAAATCTAAATTGTAAACATAGCCACGAAAACCTATCTTCGTTTGCATGAAAAAAAGAGTGCTTATTTCTGTAACAAATGACCTTACAACAGACCAAAGGGTTAAGAAGGTGTGTAATAGCCTAAGCAATTTGGGATATGACATACTACTTATAGGTAGAGTTTTACCAGACAGCACAACTTTAGAAAGAGCATACCCAATATTAAGAATGCATTTATTTTTTAATAAGGGAGCCCTATTTTATGCAGAGTATAACCTCAGACTCTTATTTATCCTCTTATTTTCTAAGGTAGATGTATACCATTCAAATGATTTAGATACTTTATTAGCCAATTTTATTGCTGCTAAAATTCGAAGAAAACCTATTATTTACGATTCTCATGAGTTCTTTACTGGAGTGCCAGAAATACAAAACAAACCACTAGTAAAAGCTATATGGCTGACTATTGAAAAGTGGATTTTCCCTAAACTAAAGTTTATTTTTACAGTAAACAACTCAATCTCTAAACTCTATAAAAGTACTTACGGAAAAGAGCTTCGTATAATGAGAAATATGCCCATTAAGCAAACTGTTTCTTCATTTAAATCGAAATCTGATTTAGGCTTACCGCTAGATAAAAAGATTATTATTACACAGGGGGCAGGAATTAATATAGACCGAGGTATTGAAGAAGCAGTTGAAGCGATGCTTTATTTACCCGAAGTTTGTTTTCTTATAATTGGTAATGGAGATGTGATTCCTAAACTCAAGGAACGCGTAAAGAAATTGAAACTCGAATCGCAGGTTATTTTTAAAGGACGAATGCCTTATACCGAAATGATGCAATATACCCATCATGCCGAGCTGGGGCTAACATTAGATAAAGACACGAATATAAATTATCGATTTAGCCTCCCCAATAAGCTGTTTGATTATATACATGCGGGAGTACCCGTATTATCAACCAAAGTTCTAGAGGTTAAAAAAATAATTGACCAGTATAAGGTAGGTTTATTTATAGATCATCACCAACCAAAACACATAGCTGCACAAATTGAAATAGCACTAAACAATAGTAGCTTAAGAAAGGAGTGGTTACAAAATATCCCAAGAGCACAAAATGAATTACATTGGGGACACGAAGAAAAAGGATTGAAAGAAGTATATTCGAATATTGAAAAATAACACCTTACATATAGTAGCACTAAATATTCCATATCCAACAAATTATGGTGGGGTTATAGATATATTCTACAAGATTAAATCTTTGAGTGAACTTAAGCTAAACATTCACTTACACTGCTTCGAATACGGTAGAAAACAGGCTGAAATTTTAAATTCACTCTGCGAAACCGTAAGTTATTACCCCAGAGAAATGCATTGGAAAAACTTACTTTCCAAAACACCATTTATAATTCAGTCAAGAAACTCTAACAAACTACTAGAGAACCTTATTAATACGGATGCACCAATTTTGTATGAAGGCTTACATTGCTGTTATTATTTAAACCACCCTAAGTTAAAGGGTAGAAAACAGTTTGTAAGGGCACACAATATAGAAAGCGATTACTATAAACTCTTAGCTAAAAGCGAAAGAAACTTTTTTAAGAAGTTGTATTTAATTACAGAGTACCATAAAATCAAGTCTTTCGAAAATCAAATTTATTCTGCAGATGGTATTTTTGCTATTTCTCATAAAGACCATTTGCATTTTTCAAAAAATGCTACAGCACATTTCATAAGGGCATTTCATCCCGACACTACCCTAGCGAGTAAAACGGGAGTCGGAGAATATGCAATTTATCACGGTAATTTATCGGTCGCTGAGAATGAAAATGCCGCACTATTTTTATGTAAGCACGTTTTTAAACACCTTAATTTCGATTTAGTTATTTCTGGTGCAAAGCCGAGTAGCAAACTTAGAAAGGAAGTTTTAAAACATTCTAATATCAGGTTGGTAGAGAATCCTGAAAACAAAGTATTGGAAAAAATTATGCAGGATGCACATATTCATGTTCTCACTACAGAACAAGATACAGGCATAAAATTAAAACTTTTAAAATCCCTTTATCAGGGTAGGCATTGCTTAGTAAATAATAAAATGGTACTAAAGACTGGATTAGAAGAAGCCTGTTCTATAGTAGAAAAGCCATCGGAATGGATTCAAAAAATCAAAGAACTTCAAACAGTTCCTTTCACAACAAAAGATATAGAACTACGTAAATGTATACTCAAACCATTTAATTGTCAGACAGAAGCCCATAAAATAAAGGCTATAATTTTTCCACAGGAATAACAGTTCCGTCGATACAACGGATCATTTGTGAAGGAAAATCATTAATTATTGAATAGTCGTGCGTCGCCATAAATATAGCCTTCCCCTTTTCTTGTATTCCTTTTAAAACCATCATTATTTCTCTAGATGTTTCTGGATCTAAATTCCCTGTAGGCTCATCAGCCAAAATTAAATCGGGTTCATTTAGTAAAGCCCTAGCAATAGCAATACGCTGCTGCTCACCACCAGACAATTCATGAGGCATTTTATAAGCTTTAGCAGCCATATTTACCTGTTCTAAAACCTCTAGTATACGCGCATCAATTTTAGTGTTATCTACCCATCCTGTAGCTCTGAGAACAAAAAGTAAATTGTCGTTTATAGACCTATCGGAAAGCAATTGGAAATCTTGAAAAACTACACCTATATTCCTTCTTAAAAAGGGAATATCTTTTTCTTTGAGCTTATTCAAATCAAAACCAGCTACTAAACCATCTCCCTCCTGTAGCTCTAGGTCTCCGTAAATAGTTTTTAATAAACTACTTTTTCCAGATCCAGTTTTACCAATAAGATAGGTAAAGCCTCCAGCAAATAAATCGAAGTTCACTTTACTTAGAACCATATGATCTTTTTGGAAAATCTTAGCTTCTTTAAGACTTAATATAGGTGTAGACATAGCTTTGTATTTGAATGATAAAACTACTGATTTAGATTTAAATTTACCTGTTTTTTTTCATTCAATAGAACTACTTATAAATGGTAAGATTTTTGTTGTAAATTTCAGAAGAATTAGTAACTATATAAACACATACCATGAGAATATTTGCCCGACTTTTTGCCATAGCTGCAATAATAGCTATTGGTAGTTGTAAAGAGAAAGAACCCGCTTTTAATCCGAACAATACACAACCTGTAATAGATAGTCTTACTACGAGTATAGTAATGCTACCTTTTAATAATAATAAACCTGCAATATTAAATTGTTACGCATCAGGGGGACAATTAAACTATACATGGGATGTAGATTTAGGAGACTTATTTGTAATCAACGATTCAGGTTCTCAAGCTCAGTATTCGGCATCAGCTTGTTGTATGGGAGACAAAATTATCAGCTGTACCGTATCGAATAATAAAGGTGAGGTAATGGAAACTATTACAGTAACCATCACAGAATAACATTTGTTATGAAACGCATTTTAGGGATTCTTTGTTTTGTAAGTTTTACTCAACAAATAAATGCTCAGTGTTGCTCTGCAGGAAACCCTTCTTCGGGTGGAGCTGCAGGAAGCATGGCAAAAAATAACATTGCAATAAGCTCTAGCTACGTTCACAGTTTCTCTAATACATATTATGAAGGAGCTACTAAGTCAGATTTTAGGAATTTAGAGAACACCAAGTTTGATTTTGGACTTTTAGGGTTCTCGTACGGTATCACAAACAAACTTTCGGTAACAACAGAAATAGGTTATTATATTAATAAATCCTCAAAATTTGATTCCGACCTAGAAAGGTTTGAATTTTTATCGAATGAGCAACTCACCAGAAAAGCAAGTGGTTTAGGAGATGCTGCTATAGACTTAAGATACCAGCTCGTAAATTTAAAAAAGCATTTTGCATCAATTAATGCTTCTATAAAAACCACCATCCCCATTGGAGAATTTGACCAAATGGATGGTAATATAGTCCTACCAATAGACATACAGGCTTCTGCGGGTAGTTATAAACTAAGAACGGCTTTGAGTTTTTCCAAACGGTTTTATGGCTCTAAATTCTCTATTAACTCCTTTATAGCAAGTGAATTCTCTCAGTTAATTAATACCGAACGCACCTACTATAAGTACGGTAACCTCTATACTTTTAACATAGAAACTGCTCATAGAACTACCAAAAAAATTACTACTACACTAGGGCTTAATTACGTACTTAGAAACAAAGCTATAACTAGAAATTTAGACTTAGAAAAGGTAGTGATGGAATCTACAGGAGGTTCATTTGTAAACCTACGTCCACAGATTACCTTTCAGCTACCAGAAGCATTTGGCCTCTCTACCTCTATTAACATTCCTGTATATAGAAATGTAAATGGAATTCAACTAACCAATAATTACCTACTGGTTTTCGGGCTATCTAAAGGGATAACTGTAAAAAAAATCAAACCCATTATCAGTGATATTTTACTTCAATCTTATAAGGAGTCAAGCTTTTTTGTAGATGGAATTTGTGGAATGTGTAAAACACGTATCGAAGATATAGCCTATGCTATAAAAGGTGTGAAATGGGCAGAATGGGATATAGAAAGCAAACATTTAACTGTGAAGTTTGAGCAAGATATAAACGATGATAAACTAGCTAAATCACTCTCTAATGGTGGTCATGACAATTGGATTTATACTGCGAAAGATAAAGACTATAATAAGCTACACTCATGCTGTAAGTATAGAGTTACTCACTAGGAAAAAAATGATAGAAAACAAAAGAGCCTCCCAAAAAGGGAGGCTCTTTTTATATATATAAAATCCTGTTTAGTGAACTTGGAACTTTTGAACCTCTGTATAATTGTCACTATTAAGTTTAATAAAATAAATTCCTGCAGTTAAATTTTCAACACTAAAAGATACTGTTGAGGATCCTTTGGCTAAAACGGTATTCGCAATAAGCTTTACTTGCTCCCCTAGTGTATTGTACATTACAATACAGGTTAATGCTTCAGTATTAATAGAAAGCGATAGTGTAGCCTTATCTGAACTCGGATTTGGATATACACTAAATGTATTCTCAGTTTCAGCTAACTTAAGTGCTTCTACAACAAGAATGCTATTATTTACTAATGAGGAGCTTTCACAAGAAAAATCTATTTCGACTTCCTTATTAGTTTTTGCCGACCAGTGAAAAAGGTTAAAGTTTGAATTTAAATCATTCTCACTTATCCAAACTGTAAGTGCAAGCGTTTGCTTATTAAATACAGAACTTGCGATAACCTCATTATTTTGATTTTTCACAGCTAGCTCATCACCAACAGATAAATCACTCAATAAATCTATAGGTAGCGCAATATTCATACTCATCTCTTCAACCTTTGGTGTCTTATAAAAGGTATTAATCAATTTAGACGAAGTTCTTAACTGAGGTAGGGTTATATCGTTAGCCGGGAAGTTAAAAAATCTGTTATTAACCATTCTAATTTGATACCCTTTTCCAGGTTCCATATTCCCAATGGTATTCACATTAAACTCTGGCCAGTATACGTTACCTGTACCGTCTTTAATAAGCATAATATCTTCTTCAACAGACTCCATAACTATACTAATGTCTGCAGCTACTGTACGAAGATATCCTAGATAACTCCATCCTTCTGGTAAGGTTAATGGGTGGTCTAAAGGATTGGCAATACTACCGCGAACTTCAAGTATTGCATCGGCATTCATTTTCACCTTATATGCCTTACCCATCGTATGGTCGCCAATATTATTTAAGTTATAAGCAGGCCAATAAACACCACCTAATTCATCCTTAGCTAGGAATAGGTCATCAACTACAGGAGCAAACACATCACCAATACTAGGGTAATCAGGAACGATATAAGTCGAGATTAAATTCCAACCTTCTACCATTTCTATATCTTGAGCCATTGTGTTAGATAGTGCTGTAATTCCACTAATTCCATCAGTGATATAACTGTCTAGATCTGGCATGTTGGTATCGTAATCTGCAAGAGCTAAACGAACTTCATTAATTGACGCTTTCCATGTTTTCCAAAGGAATTGCTCTCCTACTTGGAATCCATTATCCATTCCTGCATCAGCTCCATATACAGTTAGTGTATTTGTAGTACCGGTATACATAATTTTACCTGCACAGTGATACTCTTGATCAGCACCTTCGTAGAATACACCTATATAATCACCAGCCTCAATAGGAAGGTCGTTTATAGTAATATTAGCAGTAGATGGAACCAATACAATATGGTTGTTTGAAGTAAGTTCCACTTCCCAATTAGGCTCTGTAGGTAAAGGATAGCTACAAGACTCATCATCTGTGTTTGCTAATTCATTATAGTTCAATGCACTTGCATCAGTACAACCGTATACATAAGCGATACAAGAAGCATCGTCTGTATTAGCTTCTGCGTTATAGTTCAGTGCCGATTCGTCTGTACAACCGTAAACTACACCAATACAAGAACCGTCATCAGAATTTGCTAATGGATTATAGTTTATAGCATTACTATTAGTACAACCAAACACTGCAGCAACACAAGACCCATCGTCTACAATAGCGTCTGGATTATAATTAGAAGCAGTAATGTCTGTACAACCAGAAATAACATCGGTAACCACAACAGTAGCTGTAGCAATATAACTTCCTATTATAGTAGATACAGCCAAACTTACTTCATAAGTACCGTTTTCCTCATAATAGTGAACTGGCTCAAATACACCAGGGTAAGTAGTACCGTCGCCCATATCCCAATACATTGTATTTGTAGTAGGTATATCGTTTATAATAGCCCAAAAATGGAAGTTTGAACCAGCTAACTCTTCCCATTGAATAATTACTACTGAGGTATAGTCACAAGAACCATCTTCAGAATTCGCACTAGGGTTATAGTTATAAGCATCTTCATCGGTACATCCAGGAATGAATGCGATACAAGAGTTATCTTCGATATTTGCAATAGGATCATAATTTGATGCTAGAGGATCAGTACAACCTTCTATCATACAAGAACCATCATCGTTATTTGCCTCAGGGTCGAAGTTTAATCCATCTGGGTTAGTACAACCAGAAATTATACAAGAACCATTATCTGTATTTGCAGCCTCGTTAAAATTGTCTGCTTCTGGATTAATACATCCAAAGGTTATTGGCTCACATGAATTATCGTCTACCGTTGCAGTAGGTTCATAATTGAATGCAGTAATATCCATACAACCCGGAATTTCTGTTACACTCTCTTCACCGGTAGTAAAGTTTAATGTCTCACTAAATTCAGAATTTCCACAAGGGCTAACAGCCATAACATTCCAAAAATACTCAGTTTCAGCATCTAATAAAGCCCCTAAAGAATAAGTAGCATTTTCGATGTCTGTTAGAGTATGTACGATGTTTTCGAATTCTAAATCACTTGAAATTTGTAGTGTATAAGAGCTTGCACTCTCAGAAGCTTCCCAAGAAAAAGTAGGTGTTAAAGAAACATCTTCTAAATCTGCCGTAGGGAAGGTTAAGTACACGCTTTCTGGCACGCCTTCGTAAACGTTTATTTCTAACTCTTCTAAATGTGTAATCGCACCAGAAGTTGCCGTTATTTCAAATGGATAAGCTCCTGCAGGTATTGGGAATGGTGAAGAAATTGTTAGCGTAGAGTTATCTCCAGGACTAACATCCTCAGGATCGAAACTTACTATTATACCATCTGGAATATCTGCAATAGATAAGTTTACTTGGTTTGCAAAATCTAAAATCGGGTCAATTTCAATTTCAAATAGAGCCATTTCTCCAGAACAAATTACCAATTCTTCTGGACTTACAGAAATAGAAAAATTAGGTTCTGTAGGTTCAATAATTTCAAACTCATTAGAAATATTGAAGAATATATTATCACTCCCTTTAACCTTAATTATAGCCTGTGCAGCTACTACGTTAGGGCAAATAATTTCTGCCGTTCCGTTGTTAGGTGTTTCAGACAATAGTACCTCGTCAAAAGTAAGTCCGTTATCGGTAGAAAGATAAATAGCAACCGTTTCACATGCAATTGGCGCTGCATCAGTATTGGCTACATCCCACTCCACGGTATAAGCATTACCGTATTCCCAATCCTCGTTAATATCATTTACTGAGAAATTATCAGCTTGATCGCTTACAGAAAACTGTATTTGATCGTAGCTAACACCACCACCACCGGCATTGTTATCTCTAACCGTAAGACGGAATTTCATATCTCTAGCATAGTGTGGTAAGTTTTCACCGTCGGAAGAAGTTCCTGCTACAAGGTCAGACATCTTTGGGAAAACACGTACAGGAGATTCTGTAGGAGACCAAGATCTAAATAAAGGTGCATTACCTGTTGCAGCACTTAGATCATCGGCTATATCACCTAAATCAAACTGTTCCCAACAGTAGGTTAAAACATTTGCAGCATTTTGATCGGTCCCAACACCAGTTAATTCAAAAGGAGTATTAATAGGAATTGTAAAGTCTAAACCTGTAGGATTTGCATTGGCTACAGGGATAGAGTTCCCAGTTTCAACTTGCTCAGCACAATCTGTAGCTCCCCCTTCCCCATTAGTATGAGATGTTATCTCATCGAATGAAGCGGTGTGATAATAATCGTTAGAATTGTTTTGAATATTATTGATTTCACAAATCCCAGCATAAGCCAAAATTGTAGTACCCGAACCTGGTTCATAAGCAGTATTAGGATTTCTGTTTGCTCCACCGCAATTACCATTTCCGCTATCACCATTAAAAGTATGGTTAGCACCAAATTGGTGTCCCATTTCGTGCGCTACATAATCAATATCAAAAGCATCACCTATAGGTGCATTAGTACCCGTTACACCCTGTGCTTTAAAGTTCGTATTACACAAACCTGCAGTAGCTAAACCTCCAGCACCTGTAGAAAAAACATGACCTATATCGTAGTTGGTATTACCAATAATATCGTCAATATTTTCTTGATTTTCACCTAAAATTGCACCTGCATTAGAGTTAGAGTATGGATCGGTAGTAGAATTAGTATACACTAATAGGTCATTGTTTTCTACTAAATTTAAACGCAAAGAGGCTTCTCTATCGAAAACAATATTTACTCTATCTAAAGTCGTTACAATTGCAGCAAGTGCAGCAACATCTGCTGGGTCACCAGAATTATTTACATGAAACTGAGCATACTCCCCTGTACATGCAATAGCAGCTCTATAAACTCTAAGTACGTCACCTGACTGTCCGCTAGCCATAGACTTAGCTTGTGCTGGAGCGGCATTTACAACACATTCAGCATCTCTAACTTTCTGATTGTTTGCATAAAAATCTTCCTTAAAGTATGAGATACAATATTCGGAATTATTAATACTATATGGATCTATATACGATGTAGCGGTAGCAGAAACAATCATAGCATGAAAGCCATTATTGCTAATGGTGATACGAGCAGTTGCAGTTCCATCGTCTAAGCCTTGAGCTAAAAATGAACGAATTGAAGGGTACTTTGTAGATAAGTTCACCGGCATTATACTAGAACTTACCACTGCAAACTCTTGCATCTCGCCACCTGGCATAGGTAAGTTTATAATTGTTGGACTTTGACGCACTTCAATAGAAAATTCTTTTGGTGCTTGGTCTAGGACATTTAATACAGTAGATAAATCTATTGAGTAAACCTGGTAAGCGGTAGGTATAGTGTAGCGCTCAGAAGTTTGAGGGATTGTACTTTCTACTACTTGCTGCCAAACAGCTTGAGCTTTTAAACTCGTTATCGATACCAATACAAACGTAAAAAGCAATAGCTTTTTATACAGAGTATAGTTCTGTTGCATAATGTGATTTTTAAAAAAAATTCAATTCAATAAAATACAGGCGTGAAGTTACAAAAGAAATGCCAAAAATAAATGCTTTATATTTCCGGCCTAAAGAGGACGCATTATGAGTGGTACAAGCTACTGGGAAGAAGAAAGTTTTTTAAAAAACATAGACTATACAGTCTTAGGAAGTGGAATCGTTGGACTTACTTGCGCCCTAGAATTGAGGCGATTAAACCCAAATTCAAAAATAATCATCCTAGAAAGAGGCTTCCTTCCTACAGGAGCCAGTACAAAAAATGCCGGATTCACCTGCTTTGGCTCACCATCTGAACTCTTAGATGATTTATCTAAATCTAAAGAAGAAGAAGTCTTTAAACTTGTAGAAAATCGCATAAATGGACTTGAAACTTTAAGAAAGCTTGTAGGTGATACAAGCATGAACTATAAAGAGTACGGTAGTTATGAACTGTTCGAGGAGAAGGACTTGTACGAAAACTGTATTAACAAACTCGAATACCTTAACAAACACCTTTATAAGAACTTTAATGCAAACACCTTTGAACCTTTTAAAAACCCTGAATATTTAGGATTAGACAAAAACAGTCTTTTAATAAAAAATAATTATGAAGGTCAGATTAATACGGGCGAAATGATGAAAAACCTCTTACAGCTAGTAAGAGCAGTTGATATAGAGATACTCAATGGTTTTGATGTACAGGGCTTTCACCCAAAAAACGACCACTGGGAAGTATACAACCAATACATAAGTATTAAAACAACTAAACTAATCTTATGCAATAATGCATTTGCCACTAAATTCCTTCCAGAATTAGATCTAAAACCCGCTAGAGCTCAAGTACTAATTACAAAACCCATAGAAGGACTAAAGCTTAAAGGATGCTTTCATATGGACGAAGGCTATTATTATTTTAGAAATGTAGGTAATAGAGTTTTATTTGGTGGAGGAAGGAATTTAGACTTTAAAGCTGAAGAAACATTTGAAATAAGTACCTCAGAAAAAATACAACACGAATTAAGACTTCTTCTAAAAACCAAAATTGTCCCAAATCATACATTTGAAATTGAAAAATCTTGGGCCGGTATTATGGGGGTAGGAACATCAAAATCTACACATATTAAAAAACTAAATGAAGGACTTTTCTGTGCTGTTCGAATGGGAGGAATGGGCATTGCCTTAGGTGCTAATGTTGGGCAAGAAGTTGCCTTATTAGCAAGTAAGGATTAATTAAAAACACTTGTGACCTAAATCCACCAGAAATCATCGTTAAAGAATTTGAATATTATATTTGATCAGAAAAAAATAGCCAAATCAGTATATTAACTTAACGTTAATTAATTTATTAAAAATCTTTAATTCAATTACTTACACGTAAGCACTTAAACCTTAAGTTTAAAGCTTAATTTCAATACTAAAAATCAACATCAATATATACATTAAGATAATCCGACAGGAGATGCGGATTAATCAACTAAAGAATTATACATTTGAAATCAATTAGAATTAAGAAAACATGCAAGAAAAGTCATTGAGAAATACATTAATCATCGCAGTTGTTGGTTACCTTATTTACACACTTAAAAATGTACTAAGTCCGTTTTTAATAGCCCTATTTTTAGCCTATTTAATAAACCCATTAATCACACTTATTCACCAAAAATTAAGGTTAAAAAAAAGAGGTCTATCAATCACTCTTGGATTATTCTTTTCTGCCTCCATAATAATAGGAGTTATACTACTAAGTCTACCTACCTTAAATAAAGAAATTTCACAACGCTGCAACTCTTATAAAAGAACATGCAGACATCATCCCTCCTATTCCATTAGAGCTACAAGAGCAAGCGAGTCAATTTCTACACTCCAGTCAGGCTAAAGAATTTATAAACAGCAGCACTATAACAGAAACACTTAACAAACTTAGCCCTGTATTAAAAACACTATTTAATGAGTCTATAGATTTACTCATAGGAATTACCGGAATATTCTTCGTACTTATATATTTGATATTTATACTGCAAGGATACCCAACATTTAGTAAGTCATGGGAAAATTGGATCCCTACAAAACACCGTAAAATGGTTAACGGAATAAGTAACGATTTAGATGAAGGAATGAAGGCCTACTTTAGAGGACAAGCTACAATAGCATTAATTGTAGGAATACTATTCTGTTTAGGCTTTAGTATTATCGGTCTACCTCTAGCTATACTTATGGGAATCTTAATAGGCTTACTAAACCTAATCCCTTACCTACAAATCTTAGGATTTATTCCTGTATTACTGTTATGCGTTTTACAAAGCTTAGAAACCAATGAGAGTTTATGGATGACTATTGGGGCAGCATCTATCGTATTCTTTATTATTCAATTAATACAAGAAAGTGTACTTATCCCAAGAATAATGAATAAGGTTACAGGACTACACCCAGCGATAATACTACTTTCACTATCTATCTGGGGAAGCTTACTAGGAATAACAGGGCTTATTCTTGCCCTACCAATGACTACACTCCTACTATCTTACTATAAGAGATACGCAAATAGAGAGGCTAACGAATAGATGCTGCATATGATCGAGACTTCGCAACAATATCTATGATAGAAACTCCATACATATAATTCCCTAATACCATCAAGTTTGCAGGTGAAGCATTAGAAATACGACTCACTTTTTCGAGATGATTTTTTTCATACTGAGGAATAGCCTTCTCCAAAAGCCTTAGCTCTTGTTTTTCGATTTCTAAATCACAATTAAAAACTTGAGCTAAAAACTTCTTCACCTCAAGATTCAAGTCCATAGACTGCAATTCTTTGTAAGAATACCTCGCTCCTCCGAGCATAACTGTATTTACATGAAACTCTTCTGAACCGTGCTCTGGAAAAGTATTTGAATTGGCTACCATCCCTAAAACCACTGACTTCTCCCTTGAAGGAACTAAGAAACCAAAACCATCAAAATTGAGTTGTGATTTCTTGAATTTCATATTCAGAATACCAACTGGAGAATAATTAATTGAACTCAGCTCTACAGCCATACTTACTGGTACAAAGGCACTTAATTTATAGGCTGGTATAGTAGCTATTAAAGTATCGAACTCGTAAACCTTCCCGCTATCACACCTCAAAGATGAATTTTCAAAATCTATAGCAGCAATATTAGATTCATAAACGATGCTATCGCTAAACTCATCTTTTAATTTATCTACAAGAGTTTGAACCCCATTTTCGAAGCTAAACAATGCTTTAGAAGTAATTTCTTTGGGGTAAGTTTTAACATTTACTAGATCAGACTTATATCCAAAAAGCGATTTTATGATAGACCCTTTCCGAGCCTCTAACTTTTTCAAAAGTGGCAATGTTGCAGAAATACTCATTTTAGCAACATCTCCTGCCCATATCCCACTAACCATACTGTCAAAAAATAAGGATCTGAATTCTTCCCCAAAGTGGCGGTCAACAAAATCAGCTATAGTTTCGTCTTCATCAACTTTTTCAGCTTTTAAATCTGTGAAAAAAGCTTTAATAAATAGGGATAAATAAGGTGACCTTAAAAACGAAAACAAGGAATGAGGTAAAACCTGAAGCTTATTATCGTGGTATAAGTAGCGTTTTTTTGCCTTATCATTTGCAAAAATCAAGCTATCCCACAGGCCTAAATCTTCAATCATCTCTAAAACAACCTGCCCATTTCCTTTAGGACGAACCCCTCTAGGGCCCCACTCTACAACACAATTGCCAAAAGCATTAGACTCTATTACGCCACCAGACCTTTTCTGCTCTTCTAGAATTACAAGCTCAACATCTGGATTATACTTTCTTAAGTAATAAGCTACAGACAAACCAGTTATTCCTGACCCTAAAATACAATACTTAGCCATAGCTTTAAAGTGTTATTACGCCTTCAATTTTTGAAGCTTCTTGATAAACGCCAATAATCTCATCGGCACTTAACATAACTTCTTTTACAGAAATAGAAACAAAAGCACCTTTTGAAGATTCTTTTCGTACTATTTCTGCTTTATCTGACTGAAACAACGCTTCAATTTGTGCAATCTTTTGAAGATCCGACTTCACAATAAATTTAAACATATAAAGACTTGGGAAGCTAGTCTCTTCGAGACGCTCTCTTAAACTATCGAAATCCATGTTCATAAATAAAATTTTAAACAAATTTACAAAGCTTATTAAAACAGACCTCACAGGTCGTGCTTTTTTATAAATTTGTTTTCATGATAAAACGAATTGCTATATCGGGCGCACCAGGCACAGGAAAAACCAGTTTAATTGAGGGCTTAACTATGCTGGGACACAAATGCAACCCAGAGGTTTCTAGAGGAATTATAGCTGAACAACTAAAAATTGATGGCGATATTACCCCTTGGAGAGACTTAACAAGTTTTAGCCAACAGGTAATTACCCAAAGAATCAAACAATTTAAGGACGCTGAAAAATCGGTTGAATTTTTCGATCGCAGCATAATCGACTCTTTAGCTTATTTACTAAAAAGATGAAATCGAGATTTCTGAAGAATGGGATATGCTCGCTAAGAACTATAAATACCATAACAAAGTATTCATTACCCCACCATGGGAAGATATTTACACTAGTGATCAAGAGCGACTTGAAGACTACCATACCGCCAAAGACATTCATAAATACATGGTAAAAGCATACGAAATGTATGGATACACTGTAATACTAGTACCTAAAACAAGCATTCCAGAAAGAGTGTCTTTTATACTAAAGCATATTGAATAAAAGCGAAATTCATAAAGCACTTAAGCAGTATTGGGGCTACGACAACTTCCGACCAAAACAAGAGGAAATAATAAACAGCATTCTCAATAAAAGGGACACCCTAGCACTACTCCCTACAGGCGGAGGGAAATCCTTATGCTACCAAATTCCTGGTGTAGTCTCCAAAGGCGTATGTATAGTAATCTCCCCTCTAGTAGCTTTAATGAAAGACCAGGTATCGCAACTGAAACAACGCAATATTAAAGCTATTGCCCTTACTGGAGGTATGCATCATAACGAAATAGACATCGCTCTAGACAACTGCGTCTTTGGAAATACTAAATTCCTTTATATATCTCCAGAAAGACTACAATCAGAAATAGTTCTTGCCAGGCTTCAAAGAATGAATATAAGCTTAATTGCTGTTGACGAAGCACATTGCATATCTCAGTGGGGCTATGACTTTAGGCCTTCTTATTTAAATATTTCAGAAATAAGAAACCTACTTCCCAAGACGCCAATCCTTGCCCTAACAGCTACAGCCACTAAAGATGTGGCGATAGACATACAAAAGAAACTACTTTTTAAAAACGGACAACAAATACAAAACAGCTTTAGCAGAAGCAATTTAGCCTATATGGTTTTGGAAGAAAACCATAAGATGGAGCGCTTACACAAAATGCTTCACCGCATTAAAGGAACTGCAATAATTTACGTAAGGAGCAGAAAAAGAGCTTATGAGTTATCTACAGAACTCAACTCTATGGGTGTAAAATCTCTTTACTACCATGCAGGACTAAGCACCAATGAAAGAAGTGATAACCAAGAAAAGTGGATGAATAACTCCGCTAGGGTAATGGTTGCAACAAATGCATTTGGTATGGGAATAGACAAAGGGGATGTACGACTTGTAGTACACCTTCAAACCCCTAATTCTCTTGAAGCATACTTCCAAGAAGCTGGTAGAGCTGGTAGAGATGGGGAGAAATCTTTTGCTGTAAGCTTGTACCAAAAATCTGATCTAGAATCAAGT
>CBCYMK010000031.1:0-69820 GCA_965183875.1 Flavobacteriales bacterium
AGTTTCCACTTCCTATTTTGTATTGGAACTCAAAATCTTGTAAACTGTAATAATTGGCATCGTATAAAGAATAGGCCAAGTCCATATAGGTTACCAAGGACCCATCAACGAGTTCTTGATCGTTGGTGTTTACTAGCCATTCATCTTCTAGGTTGTTTAAACTGATGGCTGTACAGCTAGGTAAGAAGTTTACACTGAAACTTACCGTGTCGGCAATATCAAATTCATCAGAGGTCCCAAAGTTATTTTGACACTCTGGGTAAATTACAATTTGGAGGTTCTCGTAATTAAGCGAGTCAGGACCTTTTTCTACTGTTAAGGTTTTAATTAGCGTAGTAGCTGCTTGAATTGGGAAATCTCTATTTACCGATAAACCATCTATTTTTATAATCGCTCCGTAGGGATTAGACTCTTCTAAAACAGCCAATTTATAAATCCGATTACTGTTATCTTCTGTTTCATTCCCTAAACTAAGGGTAAACACTGCCTGTTCTTGCTCTGGTATATTAAACAATACGTTAGGAGAAACACCTAAAGTAGGTTTGTCTCTTTGTGAGGTAGCATTAGATAATACTACTAGAGAATCTAAATAACGAGCACTAACCTCCGGTTCCCATGGGCAGGAGGTTGCCCCTGCAATAGTCATAAACACGGGCCCAAAACCATCAGAGGCATCTTTTACATCTATAGAAAGTATATCTCCCTGGTCGTTGTCTCCTATAAAGTATCCTATGGTAGATTCATTCTCTACACCCACAACCGAACTGTATTCAAATTCTAAGGTATAGGTGTCGGAATCTTGATAATCTATAGACATGCCATACATGGCTTTTAAAGCCCCGCTAAAACCTTCTGCATCTGCCTCAGACAGATCGTATTTTATGGACTCTTTTTGGGTAAATGAGCCAGAACTACTTATGGAATTTTCTATAGAAACACCTGCACTTACAGAGTGGTTCAACCTAAATTCTGCACTTTCTTTACTTGCTTCATTATTACGTAAGGCCTGCTCCCAACTTTCAATTTGGGCAGCATAAAACACAACCTTATCTCTTGGAATTGTAATAGATACATCCTCACTGCTTGTGGCACCTAATTGATCTAAAATCCCGTTTATATTAGCAACCCCTGGAAGCGAACTGAAATCTTGGTTAGAAGAAAAGTTTAGTAAAAATGCATCTAAAGAATTCGCGTTACTTAAAGTACTTGCATCAAAGCTAGGCCCTGTATTAATGGTATTTAAAAATTTACCTAGTCCATGATAATTGGTTTCATCAATGGAATAAGACAATAAATCGGAACCGTTACTAGCTGCTGAAAAAGAAGAATTAATTGCTGCATAGGAAGCCCCTAAAATATTTCTTAATTGAGTGGTCGTAAAAGAGCTAATATTTGGCAATGAAAAGGTCTCGTCAAGTTCACTTTCGGGCACGGTATAACTTCCAGTAACAGGATCACCATTATATGTACCATATTGATAGCTGTATTTGAGAAATTGAAGTTTAGGAATTAAATAATTCTCAATATAATTAGCGGTAAATGCAAACTGGGTTGGAGTTCCAGGTTCCACACTGGGCATTATTTTAGTACCTAACAGATAGGATGAATTAGAATTAGAAAGGAATACTGGTCCCTCTAAACAACTATATATCCCTGTTGTATCTGTACACTTAGACTGCTCTATGAATTGTAAATTTTTGTTGGTACCAAAAATCATATTCTTAGACGAACCGATAAAAAGATCCCCTTTTGCGCCTATATTAAATTCCTCTTCAGAGGTAGATATAGTTTCGGAGAACGTTTGAGAAATATAAATTTCATTTTCTTTTTCTTTGGCTACAGAAACAGTGTTTTCGGTATTGGTGGTAAAAAAGGCTTGTGCCTCCCAACCGAGCCCCATACCTACAGTAGCACCAAAAAACATAAATCCAGCATCAAATGAACCACTCATATGTAATCCTGTACCGAAATCTAATTTATAGGCTGCCTCTCTACCATTAATATTTAATATTCTTGAGCTTCGAGTAGTTGTAGAAGATTGTTCTAGCCAAGAATAAGATTGATCACCTGCCGGGTCTCTTAAAATATTATCTACTGATTGTGGTCCAAAAGTAAAGAAGTCATTTCCATAGGACTCACTACCGAATAAAATACAATTTTGAGAAAAGCTTTTTGTAATACCGTTATGGCTATAGTCAATGGATAAATTTCTTTCAAAATTTTCATCCTGTCCAAATACATGCGGATTATCAGGTGAAAAGGAATACTCTATAAGCTCATCTCCTAGTTCAAATTCACTTAAACCATTCTCTTTCATAGTGTTGTTTACCACTATATTTCCTTGGTTTACATCTACAGAATAGGAGGCAATAATAGAACTATCGCCACTGAGTAGGCCGTAGTTTTGATACAATTCTTGGACCTCTATTTTGAGCCTATAAGTATTCTCCCCATATAAGGTTTTAAAAATGGGATAGCCGTAGTTATAGGAAGATCCAGAACCCAAACTAAAAGTGTCTGCCTCTTGAATCAATTGCCTTTCTCCTAAAAAGGAGCCCCAAGACTGAGTATTGTTATCGTACTGAAAAACAAGTAGTTCCGGATTACTTATATAAACTAAACTTAAAGACTCATGGTAATATTTAACAGAATCAGAATTTGGGTCTTCAGTTGAGATAACATCTTGTACAAAGACACCATCTTGATCTGTAAGCCCTTTAATATCACTCAGGTCAAGCCCATCAAAAACATACGAATTCGAACTGTAATATTCTTGTATTATAGGGTTGTTACACCTAAAGCTACTTTGTACTATTTGGTATTTTATAGGCAGTAACTGTACAGATTGTTCTGCAGTATAAGGGTCAGTACTAAGCGATATTCTATGCCCTGAAGCGTTGTTTATATCTCCCTCAGGGATTAAGTCGAAACTCACCTGACCAATAGTATTTACAGAATCTGATGCCCAACCTAAAGGAACAGACTCGCTATCCAGGCCTCCAGTAACACGAACAATAAGGTCTTTTTTGGAAGAACAAATAATTTTTGCAAAATCGTTAATAGAAATCGATTGTTGGAAATCGTATTTATTTGCCGCATTTGAGAAATCATAGTAATCTGTAGAAAGTGCTCCCTCCAAAGGAAGGTATTCAAAAGTATGTCCATTTTTTTCGAAGGACAATCGATGAGATCCTATTGGGATAGAAACGGTAAATTCTCCTACATTATTGGTTAGAATTTGTTCATTATCGCCGTTTAATTGTACTTCATTATCAACCAGTATTTTCACACCTTCAACAGGGATATTATAAGACGCTTCTCCATCTACTAACATCTGTTCGTGTACTTCGAATAAAATTTTCCCGGTTACTTCGAAAGACGAAACATCAATAAAATTTACATCTGACACATACTGCGATTGATCTCCTAGATAACTAAGTCTTTGGGTGGGGCTAAATTCGTGCACGCTAGGAAACAGAAGTGTATCAATTGTTTTTGGGGTAACACTATATATAGAACCTGCGCCGTTGTATCGTATACCTTCTAAGAGGTAAAAGCCATTTGCATTGGTTAGTGTTCTAAAAGAAACTTGATCTTCTGTAGGCACATCAGAAGAAAATAATGCGCCTTCAAGTTTCAAATCGTTCTTATTAAATATATCGTTTTCTGACTTTGAAGAATCGTAAACGTAGTCTCCAATCCCCTCATCGCTATTGAAATAAAAAACTAAATCTTCCTCCTCTGGGTTGATAAACCTGTTAGAAAGACTTTTTACTTCTAGGGGAGATAAGGCCTTTTTCCAAAGTGTTAACTCATCCATCAAACCAATAAAGTTATTACTACCATCTCTATAGTCTCTACCCAAAACAAAGTCGTTAAAAGAATACTGTACATCTATATTATTTATAGAATTAGCTGTTTTAACGAGCTCACTATTAATGTACAATCGGCCTATAGAGCCCTCTTTTACATAAGCAATATGTACCCATTCTCCTGTACAAACTAAGGCCCCAGTGTACTCTACATGATTAAAACCAAAGGCATCGTCAGAATAATCCCACAAACCTAAATAGCCCTCTTTCGTGTACACCATAAACTCCGACAATGCGTCGGTTTCGTTTCTACCCAATTGGGCTATTACCTGTTCTTCTAAACTGGATGATTTTATCCAGCTTGAAAAAGACAGGTTTGTGCTGTTTTCTATATTTCTCAAGGTATCTAATCGAGCATAACTGTGCCCATAAATACCCAAATCAAATTTCAGCGATTTATTTTTCAAACCCTCGCTGTTCACCGCAACCATATCGACCCCAGAAACAGGAGCACCAGACTCATAGTTTACCTGCCCACTCATACTAGCTACTGGAACTCTAAAACCTACCTCTGTTGTAGAGGGGTGGTAGTTTATGCTATTTTCACAGGGATACTGGGCAACCACCAAATAATTATAAAGGGTGTTTGCATTGGCATATTCGTCGTAAAAAGTAGAATTTTCTACAGGCACCGAACCTATTTGCTGCCAGCTCCCTATAGGGGCTCCAACCTGGTTAAAACTCACCAACTGCCCATTGTCGAGGTCGGTAAGTTCTCTTCTAAAAACTCTAAACTCGGTAATCACATCGCCGTTATTGGCATTCCACTTAAGTAATACAAAGTCGCTATGATATCCCTTTGATACTTCTAAACGATGATCCTCATCGAAAGTTAAGACCCCTGAAGTAGGGGTTATTTCTACTCCATCAGAAAGCGATGATTGTGAGTCATCGCAGTTAAAAGTTTTAATTTTATAGGTGTAGTTCGTACAATTAGTTACTCCATTAGGGTCTAACCAAACCAAATCGCCTAATTCGTTGGAAGCTAAATTAGCAATATCACTTCCCGTAAGGACTGTCTCTATTTCTCCCTCTGGATTAGAACGAATAATTGATAATTTATCGATGTTCTTTTGGGAATCCTGAATATTGTCAAAACTCAACTGGATGACATTACTCTCAAGCTGAATTGCTGTTATAGACTGTATTTCATAGGGTAAGGGTCGGGAATAAGCTATTTCTTGGACGCTAGAAATACTTTCGTAGGTTGCAGGGTATTCACTATAATATTCACCCTGAGTAAATTCTGCAATGGACTTAAGAGAATATTGAAACTTCCTTCCGGGGACTAACACATCCCTATCGTCTATAAATTCGGTACCAGTCAAGGGGTTTAGTACGCCATTTAAAAGTACAGGTGAAGCGTCAAATACGGGCTCTAAAGCAGTACTTCCTACAGTTTCCTCATTACTATACAGGTTGTATTCTATAGAACTTATTGCATTACTACTACTCATATCTGCATCAAGCCAAGATAAACTTACCTGATTACACTCATCTATAGAAGCTTCAAAAGAATGTGCTAAAGGCGGGCTACTTTTTGAACCCCGTTGAACCTCAGAAAATCCAGAACCTAGGTCCTGTGTATAGACTACATCGCTATAAAATAAATTCGCCAAGTTAGCATAAAGATACATATACGCTCGGTACTCGTATTCTATTTCAGAAGACGCATTAAAATCTCTAAATACAAATTTTGTATCCCTTGCTTCGTCTATAGTATATGAAGGATGAGATAAAAAAGCACCTTCAGAATCGAGGCTTGTAGCAGAGTTGTGGTAAAAAGTACCATTATCTCCAGAGAAATAGTAATTATTCCATGCTTCATCGCCTAGAAGTCTACGCTGTATCATAAACAAATATTTTGTAGGATCTACCTGAGACTCAGTAGACCAGTTTAACTCTATATACTCAGCTGTCTTTTCGCTAATTGTTAAATCTGGAACCACAAAGGCTGTAGTTGTTGCACCACCAGTTTGAGTATAGAATTTCTTAGCAAATTCATGATTACTCTCGTAAACTCTAATTTTATAATCTATATTATTGTTAGGTCCTATATTTGGAATTGTATAATCTGGTATAGTTATATTAAGTCCAGTCTCTTCAAATCCTGGAACATCTACAATATGCTCATCCCAATTGCCCCAAACCTCATTTGCTCTATGCACTACTTTTCGGTATGTGTTGGGGCTCAAAACAGTATTAAACTGATTGTATGCATCGGTAAACTGGATGGTATTGTCGGTAACAGAAGTAACAGTTTCTACATATTCCCAAGAGGAATAATTGGGAGTGAAATCTACAAGTGAAGTGGTAGTGTAATCTACCCAACTAACACCTTCTGACTGTATTTGTTCCACCATAATTTCTACAGAATCGTAAGAGTGTAAAAAAAGTGGATAATCTATCCAACGTATATCCAATACCGAATAGTGTTGAGAGCCCTCCCAAACAGAATTATTGATACTTGCTACAATTGCACTATTTTGACTTTCTAGTATCGAAGCACTCAAGCAATCTCCACCACAATTTGTTAGATCTATACGAGCCAGAAAATGCCAATCAGAAGAAGAAGAAGTTCTGTATTTAACATTCAGAGCCCCTATCCACCAATCAATACCATTCAACCAAGCCACGCGAGATTCAATAGATAAATTGTTTATCACCTCACCATTAGCACTCATATACTTTGTTACTTTGTGAGGTATCTGGCCATCGGCCTGAGCAAAAATAATTGAGTTAAATAACAGAGTGCAAAAAAAGAACAGCTTTTTCATATCAAATATTTTTAATTCATGGATATTATAGTACATCTAAAAGTACGGATAAATTTAACAACTTAACAAGAAGGAACAAGCAAACACAACTCGCTTCTTTTCAATAAGTTAAGCCTTGCTTAGCAATATTTACAGAACCTACAAACTTAAATAAGTATATACAATCCATCGATTTAATATTAAAAGTTGGCACTATAAATCAATCCAAAACTTTACATAGTTAAAATAATTCCAAATCTAAAAGGGTAAAAAATACAGGTTTGATTTTCACAGCTTTGCAGTAGAAAGTATTCTTAAATAAACCGATTGCATATCTGCTACTATTGGTGTAAATTTGCGGGTTTATAAAGCAGAATTATGTCAGAAAATAAAGAAAGAATAAACTCACAAAAAGCACCAGAACCTGTAGGAGCTTATCCACATGCACGCCGTCATGGAAACTTATTGTTTTTATCTGGTGTAGGTCCCAGAGAGCGAGGAACAAAAAAAATCCCAGGAGTAGAGTTAGATGCTGATGGAAATATACTTTCTTACGACATAGAAGCACAGTGTCATTCTGTGTTTAACAATATTAAAACCATTGTAGAAGATGCAGGTTCTTCATGGGACAACATCATCGATGTAACGGTTTTCTTAACCAATATGAAAGATGATTTTAAGACCTACAATAAAATTTATGCTGAATACTTTAAAGACAATCAACCCTGCCGTACCACGGTAGAAATTTTGAGTCTTCCTACGCCAATTGGCATAGAGTTAAAAGTAATGGCAACCATCGACTAAATACAGAGATGAAAAAATACCCAGAATATAAAGGCTTAAATCTGCCAAATGTAGCCGCAGAAGTATTAGCAGATTGGCAAGAGAATAAAATCTTTGAGAAGAGTATAGAAACGCGTGAAGGCAACAAACCATTTGTATTTTTCGAGGGACCACCTTCGGCAAATGGAATGCCAGGAATACACCACGTAATGGCTAGAAGTATCAAGGATATATTCTGTCGTTACCAAACACTCAAAGGATTCCAAGTAAAGCGTAAAGCTGGATGGGATACACACGGATTGCCAGTAGAATTAGGTGTAGAAAAAGAGTTGGGTATCTCTAAAGAAGACATCGGTACTAAAATCTCTGTAGACGAGTACAATAAAGCATGTAGAGAAACGGTAATGCGCTACACAGATGTATGGAATAAGCTGACTGAAAAAATGGGGTATTGGGTAGATATGGAAGACCCATACATCACTTATGAAAGTAAATATATGGAGTCGGTTTGGTACCTACTATCGGAACTCTACAAAAAAGATTTAATTTATAAGGGTTATACCATACAACCTTATTCACCAGCTGCAGGTACAGGATTAAGTTCTCATGAACTAAACCAACCTGGCTGTTATAAAGACGTAAAAGACACCTCTGCAGTAGCGCTTTTTAAAGCTAATAAGGAAAGCCTAAAAGTAGAGGCCTTAAAAACTATTGATGGAGCTATTCATTTTATTGCTTGGACTACCACTCCATGGACACTTCCATCGAATACCGCACTTTGTGTAGGCCCAAAAATTGATTATGTATTGGTTAAAACCTTTAATCAGTACTCGGGCACAGCCATGAATATTGTATTGGCAAAAAATTTAGTGGCTAAACAACTTTCTGGAAAATATACAGCTGCAGAAAATATAGAAGAATTAGAAAGCTATGAATTTGGAGCTAAAAAAATTCCATTCTTCATCCATTCAGAATTTAAAGGAGCCGATTTAGTAGGATCTCGCTATGAGCAACTACTCCCTTATACTACTCCATACGAGAATGCCGAAAATGCATTTCAAGTAATTTCTGGTGACTTCGTAACTACCGAAGACGGTACCGGAATCGTACATATAGCCCCTACTTTTGGTGCAGACGATGCATTGGTAGCCAAGAATTTCAACATCCCAGGAATGTTGGTTTTAGATGAAAATGACAATCCTCGACCTTTAGTAGACCTACAAGGTAAGTTTGTCCCTGAGATGGGTGAGCTAGCAGGAATGTATGTGAAAAACGAATATTATGCTGAGGGCGAAGCGCCAGAAAGGTCAGCTGATGTGGTGATTTCTATAAAACTAAAAGAGGAAGATAAAGCCTTTAAGGTTGAAAAATACGAGCACTCTTATCCACACTGTTGGAGGACAGACAAGCCTGTTTTATACTACCCATTAGACTCTTGGTTTATTAAATCTACAGCGATGAAAGATCGCATGATAGAACTGAATAAAACCATCAACTGGAAGCCAGAATCTACAGGAACTGGAAGGTTTGGTAACTGGTTGGAAAACCTTAATGACTGGAATTTATCCCGTTCGCGCTATTGGGGTATCCCTATCCCTATTTGGTCTACCGAAGAAGGAGATGAACGCATCTGCATAGGCTCTGCCGAAGAGCTTTATAATGAATGTGAGAAATCTGTTGCTGCTGGTATAATGGCAAAAAATCCGATTACAGATTTTGAGCCAGGTAATATGTCGCAAGAGAATTACGACAAAATAGACCTACATAAAAATTACGTTGACGAAATAGTTTTAGTTTCTCCAAATGGAAAAGCAATGCATAGAGAGTCTGACCTGATTGATGTTTGGTTCGACTCTGGCTCTATGCCTTATGCACAATGGCACTACCCGTTTGAAAATAAAGAATTAATAGACGGACAAACTTCTTACCCTGCAGATTTTATTGCTGAAGGGGTTGATCAAACTCGTGGTTGGTTCTTTACGCTTCACGCTATCGCTACTATGTGTTTCGATTCTGTAGCTTATAAAAATGTTATTTCTAATGGCTTGGTGCTAGACAAAAAAGGACAGAAAATGTCTAAACGTTTGGGTAATGCAGCAGATCCATTTGAAACATTAGATAAGTACGGCGCAGATGCTACTCGTTGGTATATGATTACCAACGCACAGCCATGGGACAACCTAAAATTTGATTTAGACGGGATTACTGAAGTACAACGAAAGTTCTTTGGAACCCTTTACAATACCTATTCTTTCTTTAGTCTTTATGCCAATATAGACGGCTTTACTTACGTTGAACAAGACATTGAAAATAGACCAGAAATAGACCGTTGGATTTTATCGGAGCTAAATACCTTGATGAAGTCTGTGGACAAAGCTTATAGCGAATATGAGCCTACACGTGCTGGTCGTCTATTACAAGAATTTGTAACCGAAAACCTAAGTAACTGGTACGTTCGTTTATGCCGTCGTCGCTTCTGGAAAGGAGAGTATGCAGAAGATAAAATCTCGGCTTATCAAACATTGTTTACCTGTTTGGTAAACATTGCTAAGATGGCATCTCCAATAGCACCCTTCTTTACCGATCGTTTATACAAGGATTTGATGAATGCTACAGACCTTCCTAAAGAAGAGTCGGTACACTTAAGCTTATTCCCTAAAGCAGCAGAAAATCTAATCGATACCGATTTGGAAACGCGTATGCAGATGGCACAAAACATCACCTCTATGGTCTTATCTCTTCGTAAGAAAGAAAAGCTTCGCGTTCGCCAACCCCTACAAAAAGTTATGATTCCTGCTTCTGATGAGAAGATGAAAGCTCAAATTAATGCCATTAAAGACTTGGTTCTTTCTGAAGTTAATGTGAAGGGATTAGACTTTATGTCTGAAGATTCTAACATACTAGTAAAAGAAATTAAAGCCAACTTCAAAGCTTTAGGTCCTAAATATGGGAAGCAGATGAAAGCTATAGCGGCTGCAATAGGGAAGTTTGAGCAAGAGGACATAAAAGAACTCGAGAGCAGCGGTGTTTATACACTAAATATAGATGGGGCTGACCTTGAAATTTCCACTGAAGATGTACTTATTAACTCTCAGGATATCCCAGGACTTCTAGTAGCCAATAACAAAGGGCTAACGGTGGCATTAGACATTACCATGAACGAAGCCTTAATAGAAGAAGGTATTGCACGTGAGTTGGTAAATAGAATTCAGAATATCCGTAAGGAATCTGGCTTAGAAATCACCGATAGGATACAGTTAAGCATCACAAAACACGATAAAATTAACGCTGCAATAAACTCTAACAAAAAGTATATCTGTGACGAAACCCTTGCAGATGAGATACTTATTTGTGAGACCGAACCAAAAAATGCTGTAGCCGTTGAATTTGATGAGATAAAAACCTATATTGCCTTGACAAAATAAGAGTTAATCTTACAAAAATAATAGGCTATGGAAGAGATAAGCAAAAGATATTCAGATGTTGATTTAGCAGAATTTAAAACTCTAGTTCAAGACAAAATAGACTCCGCTCAAAAAGATCTTACCAGACTACGAGACTCAGTTACTCAAGGAAGTGGAAATGGGACTAACGACACTTACTCCTCTTTTAAAGCATTCGAAGAAGGCTCAGAGACGCTTTCTAAAGAATCGAACTCAATCTTAGCACAACGCCAAGACAAGTTTATTCGTGACTTAAAAAATGCATTAATCCGTATAGAAAATAAAACCTACGGTATTTGTAGAGTTACAGGAAAACTGATTCAAAAAGAACGTTTAAAATTAGTTCCGCATGCTACCCTAAGTATTGAGGCTAAAAACATGCAAAACAAATAAGCTTTTGAAAAGACCGGTTTGGATTATCCTGATCACTTTATTCTTAGATCAAGCACTAAAAATTTGGGTAAAAACTCATATGTTTTTAGGGCAAGAACACCAGATTCTTGACTGGTTCTACATACATTTCACTGAAAATAATGGAATGGCTTTTGGAATGGAATTCGGTGGTGACTGGGGTAAACTAGCCTTAAGCTTATTCAGAATAGTCTTTGTAGGACTCATAGCTTCCTATTTATATAAACTAGTACAAAAGGAAGCAGATAAAATTTTAATTACTTGTCTTTCTTTGGTTCTTGCTGGCGCAATAGGAAATATAATAGACGGCGCTGTCTACGGAGTTCTTTTTAACGATAGTTACCATCAAATAGCGCAAATACTTCCCGAATCGGGTGGCTATGCTCCTTTGTTTTTTGGAAAAGTAGTAGACATGTTTTACTTCCCGCTATTTAAAGGATATTTACCCGAGTGGATTCCTTTTTGGGGAGGCGACTATGTAGTTTTCTTCAGGCCTGTTTTTAATATCGCCGATGCCGCAATTTCTGTAGGTGTTGGGATTATGGTTCTGTTTCAGAAAAGAGTAATGAGGGAGATAGAATAGAAGAAAATGTTTAATTAATAGTTTTTAATTAGTCATTTCTTTTCCCCTAGTCCTTAACCGACTCATTTGACCGCAAGACTGCACGACTTTTCTCCCCATCATTTCGTCTTCGTCTTTGTCTTCGTTTTTAATCAGTCATTATTAATTACCCGGTATTGCCTCAATCAATTTCTTGGTATAGTCCGATTTAGGGTTTTCGAATAAATCTTCCGGAAATCCTTGCTCTTCTATTTTCCCATTATTTAGAACTATAATACGATCACAAAAGTGTTTCACTACACTTAGGTCATGAGAGATAAAAATATAACTCAAACCAAAACTTACTTTCAGGTCGTTCAATAAATTTAGCACCTGAGCCTGTACCGAAACATCTAGAGCAGAAACAGACTCATCACAAATAATAATTTTAGGTTCTAAAGCAAGTGCTCTAGCAATACCAATTCGCTGTTTTTGACCCCCAGAAAATTCGTGAGGGTAGCGATCGATGCTCGAAGACTCCAAGCCTACTTTCTCAAGTAAGCGAATGGCTTTTTCTCTTCTATCCTGAGAATTAATCCCTATAGAATGTACTTTCATAACCTCTACTAAAATAGCTCCAATTCTCATTTTAGGATTCAGTGCACTAGCAGGGTCTTGAAAAATCATTTGAACAGACTTCCTATAGCTTAAAGAATCTTTAGTAAGAAGATCACTAATAGATACACCATCTAATAAAATAGAACCATTGGTTTGATTTTCCAACTGTATTATACACTTACTAAGTGTACTCTTACCACAACCAGACTCACCTACAACACCGAGACTCTCACCACTAAATAAAGACAAGCTGACATTATCTAACGCTCGTACAGCAGCAGATTTTCCAAAGAAATTATTTGTGGTGTATACCTTAGAGAGATGTTCGACTTGTAGCACAGGAGAACTATTATAGAGCAATTCTCTATGAGCTTGAACATCTTCAAAAAGCAACGTATTTTCCTTATAAAAGGCCAATAGCGAGAAACTTGGGTTTTCTAAAAAATCGTTTACTGTAGCAAGTGACTTTAAGTTTTTATTCAAATTAGGTCTACATGCCAACAATGCTTTGGTGTAGGGATGAGTTGGGTTATTAAAAAGTTCTTTAGTGGATTTATTCTCCACAATAACGCCCTTTTGCATTACCGCTATAGTATCGGCTACATCTTTTACCAATTCTAAATCATGGCTAATAAACAAACAAGCCATATTGTGTTTTTGTTGCAATCGCTTTATGAGCTCTAAAACCTCTTTTTGTACCGTTACATCTAGGGCAGTAGTAGGTTCATCGGCAATTAGTACTTTGGGCTCACAAGACAAGGCCATAGCAATCATAACGCGTTGCTTTTGCCCTCCCGATAATTGATGAGGATAAGCAGAATAAATACGCTCTGGATTGGGTAACTCCACAGAATGGAAGAGATCAATACAGCGTTTTTTAGCAGCTGACTTAGACAAGTTAAGATGCTGATTTATTACTTCAATAAGTTGATTCCCGCAAGTAATAGCAGGATTTAAAGCCGTCATAGGTTCCTGAAAGATCATGGCTATTTCCTTAGACCTAAAAGCTTGCATTTGCTGCTCACTTAAACTGTGCAGACCAATTTTTTCGCCTGACCTATAATACCATACCTCCCCGCTATCTAGTGAGTCCTCCATAGTAGGAATCAACTGAAGTGCAGTAAGACTCGTAATAGATTTCCCGGAACCAGACTCACCAACTAGAGCCAATAACTCACCCTTCTTAAGGTGTAAATCTACTGAATGTAAAACCTGCTTACGCTGAGCTCCTTCACCAAAAGAAAGGGACAAATTAGAGATATGTAGGCGGTCTTGACTGATAATTAACTTGGTTTTTAGTTACCCTTAGTAATGGAATCAAAAGTAGGAATCAAAGTTAGAATAGAGAAATAGAATTGAAGAAAGATTCGTAGAGAATAGGAATTTACAAACAAGAATGGCAATGAATTAAATTTTATAAGAGCTTCTGCTTCTGTGTTTCAAAATCGTATATTTGACTCTTCAAAATTTCAGATAGACTTACGTAGATGAACAAAGATACCGTCCTTATAATTGGAGCTTCAGGCCAGATAGGTACTGATTTAACAATGAATTTAAGAGCTATTTATGGAGATGCTCATGTAGTAGCTTCCGATATTAAATCGGCTGCTCCAGAAGTTATGGAGACCGGACCTTTTGAGCAACTCGACATTATGGATGAGGCGCGTTTACATGAAATTGTAGACCAGCATAAGGTAACACAGATCTATCTATTGGCTGCTTTATTGTCTGCTACTGCAGAAAAAAATATTGAGTTGGGCTGGACATTAAACATGCGCTCTTTATCTCATGTTTTAGATTTAGCGCGTTTAGGAAAAATAAAAAAAGTATACTGGCCCAGTTCTATTGCTGTATTTGGACCAACTACGCCAAGTATAAACACTCCGCAATATACCGTTATGGAACCCAATACGGTTTACGGTATTTCTAAACAAGCAGGGGAAAGATGGTGTGAATACTACAATCAAAAATTTGGTGTGGATGTACGCAGTATACGCTACCCCGGATTAATTAGCTGGAAAGCTCAACCAGGTGGAGGGACTACAGATTATGCAGTACATATTTTCCATGAAGCATTAAAAAGGGGTAACTATGAATCTTTTCTTTCAGAAAACACGACCCTCCCAATGATGTATATGCCCGATGCTATTCGTGCAACTTTAGAGTTGATGGAAGCACCAGCAGAGAAAATTAAAATTCGCTCATCGTATAATGTGGCTGGAACTAGCTTTAGTCCTGCAGAAATAGCTGCTGAAGTGAAGAAACACATTCCAGGGTTTGATATGACTTATAAGTCCGACGAACGACAAGAAATAGCCAATAGCTGGCCCAAATCGATTAACGATAGCCTAGCTAGAGAGCACTGGGATTGGAAACATGAATACGACCTAGCTACTATGGTTGCTGACATGATGGAAAACCTAAAAAAACAATACAAATAAACCCCCATATCATGCAAGATTTAAATCTATACAACACGCTTACTAGAAAAAAAGAAGTTTTTAAACCGCTTAACGATGGTAAAGTTGGAATGTATGTTTGTGGGCCTACCGTTTATGGTGATGCACACTTAGGGCATGCTAGACCAGGGATTACCTTTGATGTGGTGTTTAGATATATGCAGCATTTGGGCTATAAAACGCGCTATGTGCGGAATATTACCGATGTAGGGCACTTAGTAAACGATGCGGATGAAGGAGAGGATAAAATTGCTAAAAAAGCGCGTTTAGATCAGCTTGAACCTATGGAAGTGGTAGCATACTATACCCGTTCATACCATAGAGATATGGCTATGCTAAACACACTTCCTCCAAGTATAGAACCTACTGCTACAGGACATATCATCGAACAAATTCAGATGATTGAAAAAATCCTTTCCAATGGCTATGCCTATGAAGTTGAAGGTAATGTGTATTTCGATGTGGTTAAATACAACGCCGATCATGCCTACGGAAAATTATCTGGTAGAAATATTGAAGACATGATTTCTAACACCCGTGATTTAGATGGGCAGTCGGAGAAAAGGAACTCGGTTGATTTCGCACTATGGAAAAAAGCCTCTCCCGAACATATCATGAGATGGCCTTCACCTTGGTCTGAAGGATTCCCAGGATGGCACCTAGAATGTTCTGCGATGAGCACTAAATACTTAGGCGCTCGATTTGACATCCACGGGGGTGGAATGGATTTAGTCTTCCCACACCACGAGGCAGAAATTGCACAATCTTGCGCCAGCGACGGTCACGAAGCAGTGAACTACTGGATGCACAATAATATGATTACTATTAACGGTCAGAAAATGGGTAAATCACTCGGGAACTTTATCACTCTAAGTGAGTTCTTTAGTGGGTCGCACGATAAGCTGGAACAAGCTTACAATCCAATGACAATCCGTTTTTTCATTCTACAAGCACACTATCGCTCTACAGTAGATTTCTCTAACGAAGCACTATTAGCTGCAGAAAAAGGAATGAATAAGTTGATGGCTGCCCTAGATACTCTTGAGGGATTAGCAGTTTCAGAAAGCTCAAGTATAAACGTAGAAGATTTCAAAACGAAGTTCTACAATGCAATAAACGACGACTTTAACACGCCAATTTTAGTAGCACACCTATTCGATGCTGTTAAACAAATCAATTCTATTGCTGCTGGAAAAGGCAGTATAGATAAAGCTTCAAAAGAAGCCTTAACTAAATTAATGAACGATTTCTATTTCGATATTTTAGGTTTGAAAAAAGTAGCTGCTGAAACACAAGACGGCCTTACAGACGAAGTAATGGACGTAGTGCTAGGACTGAGAAAAATCGCCAAAGAAAACAAAGACTGGACTACAGCAGATTTCATTAGAGACGAATTAGGGAAGCTTAATATTACTGTTAAGGATTCTAAAGACGGTGCTAGCTGGGAGAAGGAGTAAAACAAGTGTTCAGTTTTGAGTTATAAGTTTTGAGTTGAAATATGTGAATTTATCTTCGATAAACTCAAACTGACAAAAAGATATTGCTGAGTTTGAGTTATAAGTTTTAAATTATCCATTTAAATATATAAAATATGGATACTATTAAAATTGATGAGAGGACTTTTAAATTCTCCTTGCAAATAATTAAATTATATAAGCATCTAACCGCCGAGCATGAGTATATCATGTCAAAACAATTATTGAGGTCGGGAACCTCAATTGGTGCAAATGTTGAGGAGGCTCAAGCCGCTCAAAGTAGAAAAGACTTTATCTCGAAAATGTCTATTGAAAGTAAAGAAGCAAGAGAAAGTAAATACTGGATTAGGTTGTTACAGCATTCAGGTTATTTGGTAAACTTCAAAGAAAGAGATGACTTACTTTCTGAAGTTAGTAATATTGTAAACATTATCACTAAAATAGTGAAAAGCACAAAAGAAAGAGAGGGCTGCTAATTAGTTTTTAACTCAAAACTTATAATTCAAAACTCAAAACTTATACATACTCTTAGATGAAACACACACTCATTATCCTATTATTAAGTTGCATTCTATTTAGTTGTTCTAACGAAGCTCCTAAAAATAAGAAAACGGCACCTAAAAAAACAGTCGAAGTCCCTTCTTTTAACGAAGATTCAGCTTACGACTTCATAGCCAAACAAGTTTCATTTGGACCACGTGTACCCAATACTATTGAACATGAAAATTGTGCAGAATACCTGATTGAAAAGCTGAATTCCTACTGTGATACGGTAATAGTTCAGGAAGCACAACTTAGGGCTTTCGATGGGAACCTATTGAACTCAAAAAATATAATCGCATCTTTCAAACCACTTCGAGCCAAAAGAGTAATGCTTTGTGCGCACTGGGATACTAGGCCTTTTGCAGATCAAGACACCGAAAATAAAAATACAGCCATCGATGGTGCTAATGATGGCGGCTCTGGGGTAGGAGTACTTTTAGAGATCGCTCGTCAGTTTTCTCTAAAAAAACCAGACATAGGTGTAGATATTATCTTGTTCGATTCTGAAGACTACGGACAACCAAACGAAAGTGACTTCCCTAGAATGGAACACTCTTACTGCTTGGGTTCACAATACTGGGCTACACATTTACACAAGTCAAACTACTTTGCTAAATACGGGATCCTACTGGATATGGTAGGTGGAAAAAATGCGGTCTTTACACAAGAACTTGCCTCTATTACCTTTGCACCCAAAGCAGTAAAAAAAGTATGGGATACAGCAGCAAAATTGGGTTATGGAAACATTTTTAAGTTTGAAAAAACCAATCTTATTGTAGACGATCATTTGTACATCAATAATTTAGCACAAGGAAGAGTTCCTACCTTAGACATTATCGAATACAACCCTGCTACAGAAAGTCACTTTTACGAGCATTGGCATACCCACGAAGATAAGCTTGAAAACATAGACAAGAACACCTTGAAAGCTGTGGGTCAAACGGTACTACATGTTGTTTACAACGAATAGTTTTTAATGACTAGTGTATACTGATGAATTAATAATAGGATGGAATAATTTGAGAATTTGAAGATCGTAGAATTTGAAAATTTTAAACTTATTATTTTCATGTATTATTTTACTAATTTAGTTCCTGCTTCAATATTGCCTTATGACAGAACCTACAGATAAAAAACTATTTCTATTTGATGCATTTGCATTAATTTATAGAGCCTATTTTGCCTTTGCTAAAAACCCAAGAATAAACTCTAAAGGGCAGGACACCTCTGCAGTACTCGGTTTGGTAAACACGCTAATGGATGTTCAAATGAAAGAACAGCCAACACATTGGGCAATTTGCTTTGATACTTCTGAGCCCACCGAAAGACATATAGAATACAAAGAATATAAGGCACAACGCGAGGCCATGCCTGAAGGGATATCTACTGCGCTACCCTATATTTTTAAACTCATGGAAGCTTTAAACATCCCTGTAATTGCAAAGCCAGGTTTTGAAGCTGATGATGTAATAGGGACTCTTGCTAAGAAGGCAGAAAAAGAAGGTTTCACCACTTATATGATGACACCAGACAAGGATTTTGCTCAGTTAGTTTCTGATAATATCTATATGTACAAACCACCCCGAATGGGTAATGGTGCTGAAATTTGGGGAATCCCTCAGGTACTCAAAAAGTTTGAAATTAAAAGAGTAGATCAGGTTATAGACTATCTAGGAATGATGGGAGATGCCTCAGATAATATCCCAGGAATCCCAGGTGTGGGAGACAAAACTGCAAAAAAACTATTGGGCTTATACGATAGCATGGAAGGCTTGTATGAACACACCCATGAGCTTAAAGGAAAACAAAGAGAAAAGGTTGAAGCTAATAAAGAACTTGCTTTTTTATCGAAAAAATTAGCCACTATAAATTTAGCAGTACCCGTAGAATTTGAAGCAAATTCACTTAAACGCATTCCGATGAATAAGGATGCAGTTAAAGAATTGTTTTTAGACCTAGAATTCCGAAGATTAGCTGAAAGATGGTTTGGAAAAGAGGTTACAGAAACAGCGGAAAAAGAAATAATAAAGGAGTCTAAGTCTAGCAAAAAAGTTGCAGACACTTCACAGATAGATCTATTTGGGAGTGGTGAAGATAGCCAAACCTCAATGTTTAACGCTTCGTACGATACTTTAGAAACCGTAAAGCCTAAGTATAAATTAGTAGAAACAGTTGACGATTGTAAGGAGCTTTTTGAAAAGCTGAGCATTTTAAAATCCTTTGCATTCGACACAGAAACGACCTCACTAAATGCTATAGAAGCAGAAATTGTAGGAATGTCTTTTAGCTTTAAAGCAAAAAGAAGCCTTTTATATTCCGCTGAGTAGTGATGAAAAAGAAAGAGATGAAATTTTAACGATTTTTAAACCTCTTTTTGAAAATGAACGCATAGAAAAAGTAGGACAGAATATTAAATACGACTACCATATTCTAGCCAATTATGGCATTGCTTTAAAAGGGAAGTTTTTCGACACTATGGTTGCCCACTATTTACTTGAGGCAGACATGCGACACAATATGAATATCCTCGCAGAAACCTACCTAAATTACTCTCCAGTAAAAATAGAAGCCATTATAGGAAAAGGGAAGTCTGCACTAAACATGCGCGATATACCTCCTATAAAAGTAAAGGACTATGCTTGTGAAGATGCAGATATTACCTGGCAGTTAAAAGAGATTTTTAAACCTAGATTGGTAGAAGAAGACTTATTAGATTTATTTAACACTATGGAGATGCCACTTGTTTCTGTGTTGGCAAAGATGGAGCGTGAAGGGATAAACTTAGACACAGAAGGATTGGCTACTTTTTCTAAGGAATTAGAAGTATCGGTATTAGAAACACAAACAGCAATTTTCGAATTAGCAGGAATGGAATTCAATATCGCTTCGCCGAAACAAATGGGTGAGGTATTATTTAACCACCTTAAGCTAGACGATAAGGCAAAAAAAACCAAAACAGGACAATACTCTACATCAGAAGATGTGCTTAGCAAGCTAAAAGACAAGCACGAAATAATAGCAAAGATATTAGATTTCCGTTCTATGCAGAAACTAAGATCCACCTATGTAGATGCTCTTCCAGAACTTATAAACCCAAACACAAAACATATACATACCTCATTTAACCAAGCGGTAGCCGCTACAGGACGATTGAGTTCCAATAATCCAAATTTACAGAACATTCCTATACGTACTGAAAAAGGAAAGGAAGTACGTAAGGCCTTTATACCAAGAAATGAAAACTATGTACTACTTGCGGCCGATTATTCTCAGGTAGAATTGCGACTTATTGCAGAAATGAGTGAAGATGCAGTCATGGTAGAAGCATTCCAGCAAGGATTAGATATTCATGCAGCTACAGCCTCAAAGGTATTTGGAGTGCCTTTGGAGGAAGTTACCAGAGAAATGCGTTCCAATGCAAAAACAGTGAATTTTGGTATTATTTACGGGGTCTCTGCCTTCGGATTGAGCCAGCAGTCTACCCTCTCGCGAAAAGAAGCTGCAGAAATAATAAAAAGTTATTTTGAGAGCTACCCTAAACTCAAAGCGTATATGGACGGGAATATTGCATTTGCACGTGAGAACGGTTATGTAAAAACCATTATGCAAAGAAAGAGGCGTTTAAAAGACATTAACTCTCAAAATGGGGTTGTACGTGGGCATGCAGAAAGAAATGCAATAAACGCTCCTGTACAGGGCTCAGCAGCCGATGTGATTAAGTTAGCTATGATTAAAGTACAAGCTGAAATTGAAGCACAAGGATTACAGTCTAAAATGATCTTACAAGTGCACGATGAATTAGTTTTTGACGCACTTAAGACAGAAGTACCACAGCTTAAAACTTTGATTAAAGATGCTATGGAGAATGTATTCAAATCGAAGGTTCCTCTTACAGTAGATATCGGCGAGGGTTTAACATGGCTAGAGGCGCATTAAATCCTTCGACAAGCTCAGGAGGACAAAGAAATAAGAGATGAGTTTTGAATTTTGAGCTCTAAGCTGTTCTTCGATAAAAGCTCAGCATGATAAAGAAATATTGACTTAGCCACAGCCTTTTTTATTCCCGTCCTCAATTCTTTTAGTTCTAGAAACGTATCAAATGTGCGTATCAAAATGCTGTTTGAGTTTACCGACCGAAGGAAGGTGAGCGAGTTCATTTTGATAGTCATTTTAAAGTTTATTGAACGTTAAGAAAGCATTGAAGACATGATTTTTGGTTCTTTTCATCAAGGAAAAGAACACAGGTTAATAAGGCCCTTCGATAAACTCTAGGTGACAGCAAATAAACAAACAGTGTATGGATTTCTTCGACAGGCTATGGGTGACTAGCAAAGAAAGAAACCAAAAAAAGCCGCTCTAAAGAGCGGCTTTTTTGATATAATAAAGAGTAAAATTATTCTCCTTTTACTAAGTCCATTTCATTTACTAAGTGAGTAGCGCCAGCATATTTATCAACGATAAATAACACATAACGGATATCACAAGAAATCGTTCTTTGTAATTCTGGTTCAAAAGCAATATCACCACTCATAGCTTCCCAGTTACCATCGAATGCAGTACCTATAAGGTGACCTTTTGCATTTATTACAGGAGAACCTGAGTTCCCACCTGTAATGTCTGTATTGTGGATAAAGTTAATGATCAATTTACCGTCTTTATCAGCATACTGACCGTAGTCTTTAGCTTCGTATAAGTCGATAAAACGCTGTGGTAAATCAAATTCATGATCTCCAGGTACGAATTTTTCTATTACCCCTTCTAAGGTAGTAACGTAGTCGTATTTCACTGCATCAGCAGGAACATAATCACCTACAGTACCGAAGGTTGTTCTCATAGTAGAGTTCGCATTTGGGTAATAGTTTTTCTCTGGATTCATCAGGCGAAGACCAGCAACAAACAAACGATTCCCTTTTACCAATTTAGCATCAGCTTCGGCATTTGCAGAACCCATACCAAAGTACGATTGAATTACAGAGCTAGAAGCCATAACCGCTAAATCTTTAGCTAATTTTTTCGCTTTTGGAGCAGCTATAAAAGCGGCAAACCGAGCCTCATCTGTAAAGTATGATTTAGCATACATCTTAGCAGCAAACTTCGCAAAGTCACCTTTGTACTTTTTGTTAATATGTGCAAAGAAGCTTGGGTGCTGTGCAGCATCAACTTCGGCTTCGTACATCGCAAATAACTTAGCAAATTGTTCTTCATCTAAGGCTGCGTCATAATTCTTGAAGTGCTCAGCAGCAAAACCTTCTAATTGAGCTATAAGACCAGCTTTTTCATCAGCATCTTCAGTTTCTATTAACTGGTCGATCATACGTTTAGCACGGAATGCAAACAACACCATGTCTGTACCACGGATACCAACTTCAGAAAGGAAATTAGCTCCTTTTTCTGTAGCATCCATTGCTTCATAAGCTTCGGCAATTAAAGAAAGTGCTTCACCATATTTAGCTTTATTCTCTTCAGATGAATTTGCAAAAGCAGCATAATCAGCTTCAATTGCTTGTTTCTTTCCGAATACATTCAAACGTTTTAATCCTTTAGACTGACCGATAAAATATTTCCAGTAGTTAGCAGTTTGAGCATATTTTGCTGCGTACTGAATACGTACACCAGAATTAGCATCCATATGCTTTTTCATAACGTTTAGTTTCAAAGCACGGATGTCAACAATTGTTGGCGCTTTGATGTCTAACATTTGTTTCACTCCCCAAGAAGTTAAAAAACGATCAGTAGAACCTGGGTAACCCCAAACCATAGTATAGTCGTCGTTAGCAACACCTTCTAAAGAAACAGGTAAGTGGTGGTAGAAAGCATCATTTTGCTCACGTAATTCTTTTGTAAGTGGTACATTTTCTTCAGCGTAAGCAGCAGGTGTTCCATTAGGAGCTGCATATACACGGAACATAGAGAAATCTCCTGTGTGACGTGGCCACATCCAGTTGTCTGTATCTCCACCGTACTTTCCTACAGATGAAGGAGGCGCACCTACCAAACGAATATCGTTGAAACGTTCGTACACAAACATATAATACTCATTCCCTTCGAAGAAAGATTTTACTTTGGCTACGTAGTCGTTACCTTCAGTAACTTCAGCTTTAATAACTTTAATCTCAGCATCTATTGCTTGAGCTCTTTCATCTTCAGTCATCTCATCGTTTACAACAGCCAATACACGGTCAGTCATATCTTCCATACGCAATAAGAAATCAACAAATAAATCAGGATTCCCCAATTCTTCTGAACGGTCCATCGCCCAAAAACCGTCGGTTAAATAATCGTTCTCTACCGTAGAATGGTCTTGTATAGCTCCGTAACCACAGTGGTGATTCGTAAGTATTAAACCTTCTCCAGAAATAATTTCTCCGGTACAGAAACCACCGAAACTTACGATAGCATCTTTTAAACTAGAATGATTAATGCTGTATAATTCTTCAGCAGTTAACTGCAAACCTGCAGCTTGCATATCTACTTCGTTCAATCTCTTAACGAACATTGGTAACCACATTCCTTCGTCTGCTTTCACTAGTGATGGAGCAGCAAAAAGAATCGCCATAGTCAAGACTAAAATTCTCTTAAACATCTGATTGTTTTTTTCTGTTAATAATTTTGTGCCACAAAGAAAAGAAATATTCGCGTTTCTAAGGTATCTAGTTGCTAGTATCTAGTTGATGGGAGTGTTAAAAATGGTAAAAACTCTTGTTTAGACTAAGTCTTAATTTACCAATTGTATTTAATTAACTATTCCAATAATACATATCTCTATGCAAGGGCGTTAAAGTTTTTTGTTGTTTGGGTTTTTTTGATTTGAAAATAGTGAAAGTATTTCTATTGTATTTTCAAATATTCTGTAGTATAGATTATTATGCTTTTCAACAACTACTTTTCTTACTCCTTTCTTTTCACAAGAAGCAGGGAACAATTTGGGAGTCTTAGATATTAGCTCAATACTGTGGTCTAGTTTTGAAGAGAATCTTCTTAATTCTTTTTCAGTCCAATTGTTCTCTAAATACTCAATAGTTTCTTTAAGTTCTGAAACGGCGTAGTCGGTCCACAATATTTTATATCCACTTTTCATAAACCGTCTTTACCTCTGAGTGAGAAGTCAGCTTACCGTTCTCGGCATCTTGTATTCCCTTTTCAATAGATTGTCGCTCAGCTTCTGAAATTTTATTCCACCAATCCGTTTTTTCTTTTTTTCTAAGCTTCATTAGCTCATCAATCAAGGATTGGTCATTCAGCGTGGATAGCCATTGAATTAATTCAATTTTTTTATTTTGAAGATTTGTGTCCATAATTTCAATGTACTAAATTCATTTTAGACGTAAACTACACAAAGGTATCTTATTAATTTGAGTTCTTTGTTTTAGCATTAAAAAAACTAGATTTCTCTATCAGACTTATCAATCAGTATTTCATAGTATCATCTTCTCTCATCAGCTTTAAAAGCACCACGCATATGTAATATCCATTGAGATTCATTTAATGGGGAAACTCCTTTGTACGGTCTAATTTTTTCTGGAGTGGTGATGGTTTTTTCATAACCGTCTAAACTCAGCTTAAGCCTACCCTTACCAGAAGTAGTGGCATTAAATTTTATTGAATAGTTCATAGCATTAGCAACAGAAACTCTTCCAGAAATAATAAAAGAATCCATTTCGAAAACCGGGGGCTTGATTTGGGCATTCATTTGGTTTAAATCGCTAGAAATAGCACCCAATAAATCCTGATTTGCTTTAATTTCGAAAGCATACATGGGCTCTATTAAATCTGTCCCTGCATTTTCTAAGCCTCTTAAAACACCCATTGGGGTAGCCAGTAAAAAATCTCCCGGGTTAGAATGAACGGTATGTTCTGTGCCTTCTATAAGTGTGATGGATAAATCGGTTACTTCATAACCGTGAATTCCTTGTTTTAGAACCCAAGGAATGGCTCGTTTAACCTCGTTAATATACTTGGTACTTATATCGCTTGTTCTTACTTTAGAAGTAAACGACACGCCAGTGCCTAGTGGAGCTGGCTCAATCAAGAAAGTCATTATAGCCCAGCAGGGCTTAGGCATCCAATAACGTACATAGCCTTCGGCCGATTTTGAAGGGGTTTCTTTATAAATTATTTTTGGCGGTTTAAAATTTGCTTCTACCCCCCACCTCTCAAGTAAATTCTCTTTTAAAACCTCCGTTTGAATAGGCCCTAAAATTTTCACATGAAATTCTTTCTCTTCTTTAAACCATTTAAAATCCAATTTTGGGTCTTCTAAATTGAGGATATCCAAAGCATCGCCTAATTTTTGATAATCTTTTTCGTCCTTTGCCTCCACCTGCACTCCTAGTACAGCATGGCTAATTTTAGCGTGTTTATCGCTGAGGTTTTCGGTTCCTAAAACATCTCCCGACTGTATAAGTTCGGAGGTCGTAATTACCCCAATCTCTCCAGGGTGAAGTTCAGAACACTGTATTAAAGTCCCTAATTTAGGTTTAAGAATTTGATTAATTTTAATGTCTTTATCTAAGTACTGTGAATATATGAGGTCTTTGCTTTTTAGGGTAGTTCCATAAGATTTAATATAAGCTAAGCGGCCTTTTTTCTCATCGAAATGAACTTTAAAAACTTTTGCTGCTGTACTAGAATAGCTGGTTTTTGAAATAGGTACTAAACTCGAAATACAGTTTAAAAGGTCTGTTATTCCCAAACCTAATTTGGCACTCCCAAAGAGCGAAGCATAAAGCGCGCCGGATTGAATATAGTGTTTTCCATTTTCTAAAACATGTTTCAAATTAGAGGTATCGCCTTCAATATATTTTTCGAGAAACTGCTCATCATATTCAGCTAAATTCTCCATTGATTTATCAAGAATTGCGGAATCGATGTGGTTTTCACAATTGGTAAACTCTACTAATTCAGGCGACTGTGGAATCGATAGGTTTGGGAAATTTAATGCAAACAGTTTGGCCCCTAAATCCTTTTGGAAATCTAAAAAAATGGTTTCTACATCTACCCCATCTCTATCAATTTTATTGAAGAAAACTATTATGGGAAGCTTTCGTTCTACCAGACTCTCCCATAGGTTAATGGTATGTGCTTGAACGCCTTCTTTTGCCGAAACGACTAATATAACAGCATCTAAAATTGACAAAGAACGGTCTACCTCAGCGGCAAAATCTAAATGCCCTGGGGTATCTACCAGTTGGAATAAAGTATTGTTCCATGAGAAATTTACAATGGAGGATTTTATAGAAATCCCTCTCCTTTTCTCCATGGCTAAATCATCGGTAATAGCAGAGCCTTTGTCTACACTACCCAAAGAGGTAGTTGCCCCAGAATAATGGAGCAAGGATTCGGTAATACTTGTTTTACCTGCATCTACATGGGCTAAAATCCCAATGGTTAAAACTTTAGTGTCTGACATATGTATATTGTAGAAGTCTTTACGGGTTTTGCATTAAATTAGATATTTGTTCATTATTTAATAAATAGAATTAAGGAGCCAGGATACAGGAGTCGGTCGGTATTGTTAGGTTGACATTTCTCGAAGCCCACACAACATATTAGCTATCGATTGTTTTTCACTCAAAACTTAAAACTCAACATTCAAAACTTAATTATTAATCGGTCATTAATAATCAATCCTCATCTCCCATATCGTAGGACCAATCTTGGTCTTCCCATTCATCATTTTTGAAATTCTCCAATTCTCTACGGTCTCTTTTGGTAGGTCTACCTAATCCAATTTCTCTATCCTCTCCAGACAATCTACGCCCATGGAAGGCTCTAAATTTTTCTCGTTCTTCTATTGGCGTTAAATCTTCGTAACAATCTTTGGCAATAGAATACCCAACACGAGATTTAAGTAATTCTAAGATTTTAAATTCTAATTTGAGTCCTTTTTTATCTACCGAGATTAAATCGTTAACCACAACCGAACGTGCAGGTTTACACTTACTGCCGTTTACCTTTATCTTACCCGACTTACAAGCCTGGGTAGCTATACTACGCGATTTAAAAATCCGCACCGACCAAAGCCATTTATCAATTCTTACTTTTTCCATCTTTAAAATAACTTAGTAGTTTTTGGGATTTACTATTCCCTAAAACCTCCGTTAACTCTGTTAAGGAAGCTTCTTTAATTTTTTTTATAGACTTAAATTTCTTCAATAAATCTACTTTCGACTTAGGTCCTATTCCAGGGATATCGTCTAACTCAGAATGCAATCCTGACTTAGATCTTAAATTACGGTGATGTGCCAAACTAAAACGGTGCGCTTCATTACGCAAATGCTGAATTAGTTTTAAAGACTCGGAACGTTTGTCGATATACAGTGGAACCGAATCTCCAGGAAAATAAATTTCCTCTAAGCGTTTAGCAATTCCTACAATAGCAATTTTACCCCGAAGTTCTAATTTATCAAGCGCTTTTAAGGAAGAGCTCAACTGTCCTTTACCTCCATCGATAATAATGAGCTGGGGGAAAGGTTCGTTTTCTTCTTTGAGTCTTTTATATCTTCGGTAAACCACCTCTTCCATAGAAGCAAAGTCATCTGGACCTTCAACCGTTTTTATATTAAAATGACGGTAGTCTTTTTTACTTGGCTTGGCATTTTTAAATACTACACAAGCCGAAGCTGGATTGGTCCCTTGAATATTTGAATTATCGAAACACTCTATTTGAATAGGCAATTCTGACAATCTCAAATCTTTTTGGAGCTGCTCTAATATCCGTTTACTATGTCTTTCAGGATCTACAATTTGAATTTTCTTTAGTTTTTCCTGACGCATATACTGTGCGTTACGCAGCGATAAGTCAATGAGCGCTTTTTTATCACCTCTTTGAGGAACGTGAATATTCACCTCTTCCCAAGGGCTAATAATTTCAATATTTAATATTATTTCCTTGGTGGTAGAGTGAAATTTTTCTCGAATTTCTAAAACCGCCATAACAAGTAAATCTTCGTCTGCCTCAGCTAACTTTTTCTTTATTTCTAGGTTATGCGATTGGATGATAGCACCATTAATAATTTTGAAATAATTTATATAGGCAGAATCTGTATCAGAAAATATGGTGTATACATCTACATTGTGTACAGTAGGACTCACTACAGTAGATTTAGACTGATAATTTTCAAGCGCATCGAGCTTCACTTTTATTTCATGTGCTTTTTCAAATTCCAAATTAGCCGCATAAGCCTGCATTTGATCTTTTAATGGCTGGATGATACTGCGTGTATTTCCTTTTAAAATAGAGCGTATCTCGGCGATAGATTTGTTGTATTCTTCTTCTGATTGATACCCTTCACAAGCACCGAGACATTTTTTTATATGGTAATCTAAACAAACTTTAAACTTACCGTTTTCTATATTTTGTTCCGATAAATTAAAATTACAAGAACGTAGAGGATAGAGTTGTTTTATAAGTTCTAGTAAGACTTTCATAGCCTTAGATGAGGAATAAGGCCCAAAATATTCAGAACCATCTTTCACTACATTACGCAAGGAAAACACTCTGGGGAAACGCTCTTTTTTTATGCATATCCACGGATAGGTTTTATCGTCTTTGAGCATTACATTATAGCGAGGTTGGAGTTTTTTTATCAAGTTATTCTCCAATAGTAAGGCATCAACCTCAGTAGAAACCACAATATATTCTATACGTTCAATTTTAGAAACCAATACCCGGGTTTTACCATAATCGGAGTGCTCCTTATGGAAATAAGAAGATACTCTACGTTTTAGGTTCTTCGCTTTACCTACATAGAGTATGGTATCGTCCTTATCGAAATACTGATATACTCCGGCGCTTGTAGGAAGAGTCTTTAAAAATTGGGCTATATGGTCTTTGGTTTTGGGCACGTCCAAATGTAAGTATTCAAATTGGAAATCGTGAGGCGTGAAACATAAAAGGTAAGGAGGGAAATAGAAGAAGTAAATAGGGAGGGGTAAAATTAGACCCAATAGAATATGTATAGGGGAGAAAGGTGAGTTTAGGGCTAAGAGCTTTAATCTCCTTAGCTTAATAAAAGGAATAATTTATTTGGTATTTTTGTTGAATTAGGAATTAAAAACAAGACAGATGAAAGACGTAAAAGTATACGGTGCCGACTGGTGCTCAGACTGCATAACTGCAAAGAAATTTTTAGATTCAAAGAATATAGCTTTTGAATACATCGATATTACCGACAACGATACAGCTATAGCTTTTATAGAAAAAGTGAATAAGGGGAAAAGAATAATCCCTACACTAGTGATAGATGGGGAGAGTCATACTAACCCAGGCATCCCTGGTTTGATAAACCTGTTTAAATAAAAAAAGCGGCCTAGGCCGCTTTTTTTATGTCCAAAACTCTCGTTTCTTATTTCTTTCTTCTTTCTGTTTCAAGTACTCTTCTGTAGGCACTTTAAGAAAAGAAGAGTGTTGTTCGATAGCAAACTCTAATTGCTCCACAATTTTAGCTACAGAATCGTTTTCGTAGTCTATTTCTAAGGGTTTTTTAATCACCATAGATTGCAGAATTCCCTTTTTCTTAATAAGCAATCCACGTTTGTCAAAAGATCTTCGAAAACCATCTATTACAACAGGTACAACAATAGGTTTAAATTTTTTAATGATATGTGCAGTACCTTTTCGTATAGGATTAAATGCTTTGGTAGTTCCCTGAGGAAAAGTAATTACCCAACCATCTTCTAAAGCAGTACCAATATTGGTAATGTCCTTAAAATCTACTTGCTTATTCACCGACACACCAGCCTCGCGCCAGGTTCTAGTAATCGATACCGCTCCTACATAAGCCATAAGCTTAGGCAAGAAGCCTGACTTCATTGTTTCTGTAGCAGCAACGTAATACAAGTTTGTTTTCGGCTTCCACAAATACGTAACGGTTTTAATACTATCGATCCTCCCTTTTAGGGAAGCATTAAAAACGTGGTGCATTGCCGTAACGTCGGCAAAATAAGTTTGATGATTAGAAACAAAAAGAATATTCCTATCGGGAAGTTCTCTGATAATCTCAGAACCTTCGATATTCATACTGTTAAACCCTTGGTAGCGTCTGTGAGACAATCCGCCCAACAAACGTATTAACCAGCGTTTTAAAAATATATAATGCCCAAAAGGGTCTTTTTTAAACAATCCCATACAATAGTTAATGGTAAGCCGACAAAGCTAAACAATTTGACTGAGTAGGAAAATAATGAATGCTTCTAGAGTTTGTCTACCAATTCCATTTCAAAAAGAACAGCTAAATGCTTCTTCATTTTTTCTTGCACTTCGGCCATATCAACTGCACGACCTAATTCTTTTTGCAAGGAAGTAACGGCTTTATCGGTTATCCCACAGGGAATTATATTAGAGAAATAATCTAAATCTGAATTCACGTTAAAAGCAAATCCATGCATGGTAACCCAGCGACTAGAACGCACTCCTAAGGCACATATTTTTCGAGCTTTAGGATTCTCCCAATCCAACCACACTCCGGTAGAACCATTTATCCTCCCTCCTACAATTCCGTATTCGGCAAGGGTAAGGATTACAGCTTCCTCTAAAAAACGAAGGTATTTATGTATATCGGTAAAGAAATTATCGAGGTCGAAAATCGGATACCCTACTAATTGCCCTGGTCCGTGGTAGGTTATATCACCTCCACGGTTAATTTTATAAAAACTCGCTCCTTTTGCAGCAAGCTGTTCTTCGTTAACCAAAAGATGAGAGAGGTGTCCACTTTTACCCAAGGTAAAAACGTGAGGATGTTCGCAAAAAATAAGCTTGCTTTGAGTAGCATCAACAAAAGTATCCCCTTCTTTTTCACGAGCTCTATTGGCGCGTTTAACATCAATTATTCCCTGAAAAAGAGTTTCTTGAAAATCCCAAGCTTCCTTATAATCTACTAAACCTAAGTTGATGTATTTTACTTGTTGCATTGTTTAAGTTGAAAGATTGAAGGTTGAGCACTTCGACAGGCTCAGTGTGACAAAGTTGTCACTAATTTAAAACTTGGCTAAAGCTCCTTTCAGATTATTGATAACCTCAATTTCTTCGGCTATAACACCATTTCTTTTAGAAAGAATATACGACACATGATCGCCTACATTTACAAAGTAGAAAGTCTTTTCTATCAATGTAGCTCCCTTAGACCAATATTCCATCACCGAAGAAGTATAGTTAGAAACTACCTCTTTATTGATCTCTAAACGCTTTTGGTTACGGATATAGTCGGTATCGTTACGGAAGAATATAACCGCTAAATTTTCGTCTTTATTTCTCCAACCCACCAGTTCATTATGATTCATTTCTGGAACTATATGGTGCCAACAAAGCATTTTAGCATTCTCATTTATCTGCTGACGGAAACGAACAGCCATCCCTTCGTAACCATCACAAGCATATATGATAGGCGTTTTACCTTCTATATGATCAGAGATACGCTCTGCATCTGCTTGAATTTCTGTTTGTAAAGAATCTATTAAAGTAGCGGTATTAGATAAGTCCGTTTTAAATGAATCGCTAATTAAACCGTAGTGATTGAGGAAGAATAGTAATTGGGTTATTGAGTAACCCATCATTGTTCTAGGTGACTCTGCAGTAGGAAGTTGAATATAATTCAGCTTATTCACTTTTGCTAACTCTAATAGTTTACCACCCGAGGTAACACAAACAACTTCAGCTCCATTGCCAATTGCTTTTTCGAAAGCCTCAAGTGTTTCCTCGGTATTTCCTGAAAAGGAAGAACAAATAACAAGCGTGTTTTCGTTGATATAGTTAGGTAAATCGTAGCCTTTATTCGAACTTATAGGAACAATACATTCTTTCGCTACTAATTCCGAAACTATGGTACCGCCGATCCCAGAACCACCAAGTCCTGTAATCATTACATTACTGATTTTTTTTTCAGCATTCTTCAAGCTGGAAGCCTCTCCTATTTCTAGGGCGTGGCGTAGTTGAGCACCAAATTCAGCGATTAATTTTTTCATCTTAAAAAGTAATGTTTTCGATTCCAATTTTACAAGCTGCAAAGTAAGTATAAATCTCTTAAAAGTTTGGTATATTTGCGCAAATTTCAAGCTATGAGCGCACAACTATCAGAACAAGAATTGGGTCGTAGAGAATCTCTTCAAAAACTAAGAGATCTAGGTATTGATCCGTATCCAGCAGCAGCCTACGACGTAAACATCTACACCAAAGAGTGTAAAGATAAATACGAAGAAGGTAAAAAGGTGTGTTTAGCTGGACGTCTGATGAGTCGTCGTATAATGGGAAAAGCTTCTTTTGCTGAACTGCAAGATGCCGAAGGTAGAATACAAGTGTATTTTAACCGCGATGAAATTTGTACTGGAGAAGAAAAGACCTTATACAACGATGTCTTCAAAAAACTACTCGATATGGGTGATTTTATCGGTATTGAAGGAGAGCTTTTCAAGACACAAGTAGGAGAGATTTCTGTATTGGTGAAAAACTTCACTGTACTTTCAAAGTCTTTAAAACCACTTCCAGTAGTAAAAACCGATGAAGATGGAAAGGTACACGATGCCTTTACAGATCCTGAGTTGCGTTACCGTCAGCGTTATGTAGACTTGGTAGTTAACGAGGGTGTAAAAGAGACTTTTATTAAGCGTACTAAAATCATGAATAGTATGCGTGCTTTCTTTAACGAGAGAGAATATTTAGAGGTAGAAACACCAATCCTTCAACCTATTCCAGGTGGAGCTTCTGCGCGTCCTTTTATCTCGCACCACAATGCACTAGACATTCCGTTATATTTAAGAATTGCCAACGAACTGTATCTAAAAAGACTAATCGTAGGTGGTTTTGATGGAGTGTATGAATTTGCCAAAGACTTCCGTAACGAAGGAATGGACCGTACACACAATCCAGAATTTACCGTAATGGAAATTTATGTAGCCTATAAAGACTACAACTGGATGATGGACTTTACCGAGCAAATGATTCAGCGTGTAGCGATGGATGTAAACGGTAAGACCGACATCGTGATGGGTGAAACAGATATTAGTTTTAAAGCGCCTTTTGCACGTGTTACCATGACCGATGCAATTAAAGATCATACAGGAATTGATATTTCTGGAATGGATGTACCGCAACTACAAGAAGCTTGTAAGAGTTTAGGTATAGAGATAGAACCTAGTATGGGTAAGGGTAAATTGATCGACGAGATTTTCGGAGAGAAATGTGAACCACACTATATACAACCTACATTTATTACCGACTATCCTAAGGAGATGTCGCCACTATGTAAGGTACACCGCGACAACCCAGAATTAACAGAGCGTTTTGAATTGATGGTAAACGGTAAAGAAATAGCCAATGCCTATTCAGAATTAAACGACCCTATAGATCAGCGTGAGCGTTTTGAAGAGCAATTAGCGCTTTCTGCTAAGGGTGATGATGAGGCAATGTTTATAGATCAAGATTTCTTGAGAGCTTTGGAATACGGTATGCCTCCAACCTCAGGTATGGGAATTGGTATTGACCGATTAACCATGTTGATGACCAACCAATCTTCGATTCAAGAAGTATTGTTCTTCCCTCAAATGCGACCAGAGAAATTTGAAGAAAATAAGGCAGACAATTTAAAAGAAAACGAACAAGCGATTTACGATATCATGCTAGAGCGAAAGTCTATGAATATAGAAGCGCTGAAATCTATGGCAGGATTGAGTAATAAGCAGTGGGATAAAGGATTGAAAGCTTTAGGGAAATTAGGTCTTACAAAAGCAACTAAAACAGAGGCAGGGGTTATAATTGACCTAGTGGAATAAGTTTACACTACAAATACAAAAGCCGTTTCGAGAATCTCGAAGCGGCTTTTTTTTGTACACTACTCCTACCTAAACTCCTCAGGGTCACAAAACCTGCAAGGCTCGGTTCTATCCTTATGTTCAAAAGGTTTTTCGGGGTCAAAAATATCGCTGAGTAAGGTTTTGAATTCAGTTTCAAACTCAGTTAATAAGTCAGAATCTAAATGAGTATTAGCTTCGGTTCTTCCTTCTTTATAGCCTGCAGGGATAAAGCCATTTTTCAAGGCTCTAAAGCTCACGATTCCAGCTTGTAGTTCCTTCTCTTCAGCATGCATCTTTCTATAGAGGTAGGCGTATAAGTACAGCTGAAATCCTTTTTGGAATTTCTTATCCCAAACAAGCTTTTCAAAATCATCTGTTTGAAGCTCGTTCTTGTCTACTTTACCTGTTTTATAATCCGTAATTCTTAAACCACCATTAAAACGATCTATCCTATCGGCATTCCCATTTAAGTTGATTGGAAAACCGACCCCTTCTACGTTAATAGTAGCTTTTAAATCTTTTTCTAATCCTTTAATATGTATTTCATTCCCTTTGGAAAGCAACTTTATTTCGTCTTTCAGAAAAGCGTTTAAAAACTGCTCGGCAACGGTATATATCAACAAGTTTTTACCCTTGTCGAAAACGCCTTTTTTAAATTCACTCGCAAAGAGTTCGTTTAATTTAGCAGGTATTTTTGGCAGCATGGCTTTTACGTCGCCTTGGTTGATAATTTGATTTAAAAAAGGTTTATAAAAATCTTCTAAAGCACGGTGTACTACGGTACCCAAAGTATTTGCTGCAATGGTTTCTTCCACCACATCAGGGTCTTTAATTTTCAATACTTTTTCGTAATAAAACTGGAGTGGACAGTTTTTATAAGTATTGAGCGAGGATGGAGAAAAACCTCTTCCAGTAGCTAGGACTTTCAGTTTTTCTTGTATTTCAACATCCTTTATAATAGACAACTCTTTAGGAATTATCTGCTGTAGTTCATGGGAAAGGATCTCTTCAGAAAAAACAATTTCTTTGGGGTGTTTTAATTGGAGTTCATTTTCTAACTGGGTAATAAAACGACTTTTTTCTCCTGCACCCATTGCATCAGACTCTGTATTATACACTAGTGTAAGGGTTTTACAACGCTGAGCTAGTCGGTAAAAGTGATAGGCAAAAATGGCGTCCTTATCTAAATAAGTTGGTAAGCCTACTTCCTTGCGTATATCAAAAGGAATAAAGGAATTGTCGCTTTTCCCTTCTGGTAAGAACCCCTCGTTAGCGGAGAGTAAAATTATATGTTCAAAATCTAGGTTCCTAGTTTCTAGCATCCCCATTAGTTGCAATCCTGAAAGCGGTTCCCCAAAGAAGGAAAGACTTTCTAAACGAGAACTTTGTTGAAACAGATGATGAAGGGTTTTTAGTTCTTTTATAAAACCATATTTGTCTTGCAGATTTTTTATTTTATTGAATAGCTTGGCAAAAACAAAAAGCTGTTCTAAGTCAAGACTTTCTTTTCTTCCCTGTGCAATAGTATTTGTTTTTATAAGGTCTATTAAACTTAAAGCGTCGTCAATAATACCGAAGGGATGAGCGCTGTTGTAGTTTAACAAGAGTTGCATCCAAGGCAATAACTCTTTAGGGCTGTGCTCTAAAACCACTTCTTTAGAAGGGAAAGAATGGTTTAAATTTTGCAGTTTTTTCTTCAATACTAAAATAGCAGAAGCATGAGAGGAACTTTGAAAAGCGGGGTGTTGCCAGATTTTAAACAAATCTTGGTAGTAAAATTTCTCCTGTGTACCACTAAGCTTTTCTCTGTTAATATGTAGCTGAAAGAAGGCATCAAAAAAGGCGTACATATGTACATTACGCATAGAATTACCCATAGTAATATTGAGTTTATCTATGGTATTGGGTAGAAACTCTAATACGGGTAATAGCAAGTTTTCGTCTGCTAAAACCAAAGCCACATCTTTAAGCTCTTGCTTTTTACTGTGGTGTTTATCTACCAAAGACCCAGCTAACTGTGCTTGTGCAATTCCTTTAGGAACTCCATAAACCTTTATTTCTTTTGGTTTATTGAGTTCTGAACAAATCCAATTAAACCCTCTACTTTCAAATTCTGGCCATTGTTTGTGCTTACGCAAGTATTTACCCGCTTCTTGCTTTTTATCATTTAGGTAATAGGTGTCGGCATCCCAAAAAGCTTCGGCTATATCTTCGGCTATTAAGGTTCTCATAATACGCTCCTCACATGGATTCATGGCATTAAAACCTATATAGCACACGCTGCCTTTAGCGGGTTTGTTTTCTATTACCCACCTACCAATGGCATCAGATGCTTTGCGGTAAGCCATTCCTTGAAAAGCATTGTTTTGCTGTTCTAAACGCTCTTTAAAATTGGTAAATAAATGCCCCATCAACTCCCAAAACCTAAGGTAGTTATTAACCATATCGCTGGTTTCACCACTTAATGGAGACCAGGCTTCAATTTTTTTAGCCTGGTGTAGATAGTCGAATAATTTAGTAGGCTGATCTAGGTAGGCGTCGATATCGTTAAAGTCGGTAAGCAACATGGGCGCCCATTTTAAAAAGGCTTCAAAAGAATCTTGTTCCTCTTTAGGAAATACTTCTTGGTAGGAAATATACATCTCAAAAAGCAGGCTTGTACGATCGAGGATAGCATAACCCGAAAGTTCTTCTAACCAATCTTCAATAGAGTAAATTTTAGGCATCCATAGAGGTACCTCACTTAAATCTGCTAAGGCTTGCTTAAAAAATGTACCCGCTCTTTTACTCGGTAATACAATACATAAGTCTTCTAGTTGCTCCTTTTTAGAAGTGTAAATTGTCAGAGCTATTTTATTGATAAACTTTTCCATTACAGCACATCTTTTAATACAATTGAATCTTCATTTATATAAGCCAATACACATTTATTTACCGCATAGCCCATTTGTTTTATTTGAGCGCCGTACGCTAATATTTGTTCTTCGTGATCTGCAAGTGGATCACCTGTTTTATAGTCGATAATAGTTACGCCCTTATTGTGAAACACCAGCCTATCTGGTCGCATCACCTTACCATTTGCTAAGAGTATATCCTCTTCGTTTTTCACTTTTAAACCTTCAGTAAAATATACTTGTAGGTCTTTATGCTTAAGGACTCTCTCTAATAGACTTCTAAGTTCTGCCAACTCAGTATTAACAATTAAACCTTCTCTTAATGCTTTTTCTAGTGCCGAATCTAAATCTTCTTTCACCAGTATATAAGAGAGTATTTCATGTACTTTCCTCCCCTTATCAGCTCCTTTTTCTGGATTGTCAACTTCCCACATTTTAGGAGCTTGGCGGGTAATTTTAAGAATTCTAGAAAGCTTGTCTATAGGCTCAACAACTTTAATGTATTTATTTTCTACGCGCTTTTTAGCTTTGTTTTTTACTGCCGTTCCAAAAGTGTACACCTTTTTATCCTCTTCCCACATACCTTCAGCTTTCAGGTAATCGTCAAAATGAACATTCAAATTACCACCCTTATTGGAGGTTTGAATATATAAGCGTGTTTTAGGTCTGGTTAGCGCTACGTACAACATGTTTAAATTATCTAGCAGCACCTTAGACTTATGCTCTGCATATACTTCTTGCAACTGTGTGGTACTGGTTTTTAACTTATCGCTTAATGGAATTAAGGAGGTGGGTAAATTTTCTAACTCAGGCTCTTCTATAGACACCCATGACTTAGGATCTTGAGCTGAGGTAGAATCCCAGTTGGCAAAAGGAAAAATAACTACTGGAAACTCTAAACCTTTCGACTTGTGAATGGTCATTACCTGTACTGCGTCTATACCTTCTGGAACAGCAACAGATAATTTTGTAGCCTTATCTTCCCAGTAATTTAAAAAACCAAATAGATCCTGAGAATACTTATTGCTATACACCCAAAGCTCGTCCATAAAAAACTGCATATATACGCGAGCTGACTTCTCTAATTGGAATGATTTTGAAATTTTATGACACATTTCAATCAAAGAAATAGAGCGCCATTTGAGCATATCGTAATCGGGCACTAAGGATTTTAAGAAAGCATTAAATTGAACTACAGAACCTTTAGATAAGCGTTCGAGCTGTTGCTGAGTAGTCTCTAGAGTCCAGGTAGCATGTTCTGTAAGGTATAAAAACTCGAGTAGTTTAAATCGGAATCTAGGATGTGAAGGCTCATTTAAGAAACGCAAAAAGTTAAGCATAAACTTAATTTCTGTAGATTTCTCTAATAATAAAGATTCGGAAGAAATTACAGGAATGGTATGGTCTGATAATGCCTTTACAAGTAAGGCGCCTTTTGCTTTTGTACGTGTAAGAATACAAATATCGCCATAATTGAACCCATCTGCTAAAAGGGAGTTAATGGTCTCTAAACTTTTTGCTGTTTGAAGTTCGTCGTAATCTGAACCGTAGTTTATATACTCTATAGATACGTGTCCTCCTTCTCCTTTTTCTGGATTAGATTTTAGATCTTGAAACAGCTCTCGGTAGGATTCCTTATCAATTTTAGAAGCTATAGAAGAAAAGAAATCATTGTTAAAGTTTACCACTTCCTGAGTAGAGCGATAATTGCTCTCTAAAGACAAAGCTTCCATTCTATAGGGGTGATTTGGAGGGAGGTTTTGAGCCTTAATTTGTAAATCTATAAACTGATCTACCTCCCCACCGCGCCATCGGTAAATGGCTTGTTTTGCATCCCCAACAATCATAGCCGAGCCCGGTTTTTGTCCGTTAGCGATTGCGTTTTCAATTAGAGGGACTAAATTTTTCCATTGTAACTCTGAGGTGTCCTGAAACTCATCGATAAAATAGTTGGCATAGCGTTCCCCTAGTCTTTCATAAATGAAGTTCCCCTCTTCATTTTGCAATACAGCGGCAATTTTTTTATTGAATTCCCCTATGGGGATGATGTTATTTTGATCTTTTAGGTATTGCATTTCTTTAGAAATTTCGTGCAATACAGCCATGGCATAAAAATTACTGGCAATTAATCGGAAGTTTACATACTTAGGGTAATCTTCCAACTGCTTTAATACTTTTACAAGTAAGGGTTGAAATTTATGCTGTAGCGTATCTATATGGCCTTTTAGTTCTTTAGGGGTTTTGGCAGAATGCCAATTTTCCTTTTCTATGGCTTTATAGTTCGTTTTTGAAGGAGTGTATTTTTGCCATTGTTTAGTTTGCAGATATTCAAAATACTTACACAATCCATTTTTACCTCCTGTAAACCATTCAGGTAACAAGTTCAGGTCTTCACAATCACTTTTAAATCCAGCTCCTATAGCAGCTAATTCAACATCAAACTTGTAAATATACTCTTGAATGGATTTTTTGATGGAGAAGAAATCGTCTAGACTTAAATCTTTTAAACTATCGCAATGCTCTTGGCCACTTTCCTTTAATAACTCCTCGGCAATGGTATAAAAGTCATTTTCTATTAACCAACTTTTATCATCAGCTGTTTTATCTTTTATGAAACTAACAAATAACTGGGTGAGTTTCTCATCCTCTCCTGTCCTACTAATAAGCAGATCTACCGCTTGTTTTAATAACAGTTTGTGATCCATCTCTACCTCAAAATTTGCGGGTAAATCTAAATCCTGTGCAAAGGTTCTAATTATACGGTGGGTAAACTTATCAATGGTTCCAATAGAAAACTGGGAGTAGTTGTGTAAAATAGATTCAAAAATAATTTTTGAACGATGGGATAATTCAGCTGTGTCTATCCCTGTTTCGCTGGCTATTAAGGCCAACATATCTTTTTCTGTTTGTTCGGCATTAGCGATATTAGCAAAGCCTTTTAGACTTGTAATAATACGTTCTTTCATTTCTGAAGCAGCCTTATTGGTAAAAGTAATCGCTAATATCTCTACAAACTTTTTTGGAGATTTACTAGCCAAGCATATTTTTAAATACTCTTTTACCAGAGTAAAAGTTTTCCCAGATCCTGCTGAAGCGCTGTATATTTTAAAAGGTATATTTTCCATTGGACAAGTTTAGGCAAACATATTGACAATTGCTGACAATTAAATGTAAGCTCCTAAATTTAGTAAAAGTAGTGCAGAGCTAGGCTATAGGTAGCTCCACCTATAAGCAGGAATAAAAAAAGCTGTATATAAGTGCTTAAGTTATGAACATCACGTTATTAAATCATTCGTTTTTAATAAATTAGCAGTATACTAATCAAAGCCCCTCGATTATGTCAGATTTAATTACTACTGTTTTGCTCGAAGCAAAACAAAAAGGAAAATTGAAACGCACGGATGTAATGCTTCGTTTTTTGCGCATTAAGTACAAACTCAAAGTAACAGGTCGTGTATTAAACAAACGAATTGAAAGCCTAGCTTTAAATTCTTAAAACAAAAAAAGAGGTGCTGAAAAGCACCTCTTTTAAATTATACAACTATCAATTATTTTGCGCTGGCAAAATTTGCTGCAACTTTTTCCCAGTTTACTACATTAAAGAATGCATTAATATAATCTGGTCTTCTGTTTTGGTAGTTTAAGTAGTATGCGTGTTCCCACACATCAATTCCCATAATTGGTGTTCCTTCACAACCAACACTTTTCATAATAGGGTTATCTTGATTAGCAGTAGAACAAACAGAAAGTTTTCCGTCTTTCACACACAACCAAGCCCATCCAGAACCAAAGCGCGTTGCCGCAGCATTAGAGAAAGCTTCTTTAAAAGCATCTAGCGAACCAAAAGCAGCGTCGATAGCAGCGGCTAAATCTCCTGTTGGAGCTCCACCACCATTTGGAGACATTACTTCCCAAAACATACAGTGATTGTAAAAACCACCACCGTTGTTTCTAATAGCAGCAGACAAAGTTCCGGAAGCCAAGATCTCTTCTATAGATTTTCCTTCTAATTCTGTTCCTGCAACAGCAGCATTTAATTTACTAGTATATCCAGCATGGTGTTTTCCATGGTGAATCTCCATAGTACGAGTGTCAATATGAGGCTCTAAAGCATCATGACTATAAGGTAAGCTCGGTAATTCGAAAGCCATAATTTAAGTTTTAGTTTATTTTTAGAATGCGGTAAAGATAGAAAATTGATTATTAGTAATACCGCTAAGTAAAAGAACAATCCATTTGGGCATTAGATTCAGACTTAATCTATCCCGTAAATTTTAAGTTGTCTTTTCATAATAGGACGAAATAAAAACGGAATAAAGGACAACATTAACATCATAGGATATCCGAAGGGAAGAAGAGGACTTTGCTCTTTCGAATCTAGAATTTGAAATGGTTTTGCTCCTCTATGATGGTGATCAGAATGCCTTGTTAATTCGAAAAGAAGTACTCTACCAATAATATGATCAGAATTCCATGAGTGATGAGGTTTTACGCCTTCATATCTACCGTTCTCTAATTTTTTTCGTTGTAAACCATAATGTGCAAAATAGTTTTGTGACTCTAAAATGGAAATTCCAAACACACTTGCAATAAAATAACATTGCATTGTAAAAAAGCCATATACAAAGTAGATACTTAAAAATAAAATAATTGGTAAAAGCGTATAAATAATCATAGGGTTTAGCAAGGTACTTTTCCCTTGTACTTTTAATAAATGTGACTCTAATTTCCATGTTTTAAAATACCCCCCTATTTGAGACCGTAAGGCAAAAACATAAAAATTGGATCCTTCACTTGCAGAAGTAAAATCGTTTGGCGTTGCTACATCTCTATGATGCCCAGCATTATGATACGTCATGAAATGATTTTGAACTGAGGTAGTAAGGAATAAATGGGCTAAAAATATTTTTAATCGATGGTCTGATTTATGCCCAAGCTCATGTCCTATATTAATACCTATCACTCCCAGTAAGGTTCCCATCATTAAAATATATGCCACCAGATCAGAAAGCAATAAATATTGATTTGAAATAGCGGCCAAGAAACAGTAAATTGAAACTAAGTGCAAAGGCGCTATCCCGAACAAAACATAGTCGAAAAAATTAGACACTTTTGCACTTTTCCTTTCTGAATCATTCAAATTGTAGGAGTCAGTAGAAATAATTGTTTCTAATACAGGTACAATTATATACAAGAAAATTAATCCAAAATAAGCAACTACCCCACTTGAATTAAAAGTTAGAATACCTAATAATGGTAAAGTGTAAGCTCCAAAATACTTTAATTTAGCCATGATTTGTAGTTTTAATTTCGTACTAATTACGCTAATTTAGTTCGATTTATTTGTATCACCTAATTATCTAAGCATAAATTATTGTGAAGATAAGAAGGGAATAATGTAACCAATCCAAAATCGGCTTAAACTTGGCAAGTGACTTAATAAGAGATAAGGTTAAAAAAAATCAAAAAAAAGAATGAAGAATGAAGTGAATAAGGCTCAATTATCTATTTTTAAGTCTGAAAATCAGGAAGGAAATGGGAAGGAAATCCACAAAAAAAATACGTAAACCGATAACTAAAAAGGTTGAGCTTTGGCTGGGCGACTTATTACTAAGTCTTCAGTATGAAAATATAGAACAGTTAAGTATAGATGACTTAGCGAGCTTAGCAGGCAAAAGTAAATCAACCTTATATGAATATTTTGAAAGTAAAGAAGAGGTTTTATTAGCTGCCTGTACAAACAAAATTAAGGATATAGAGATTAGTTTAATAAAGGAGCAACAGAATAAGAATCCTATAAATTTATACCAACAGTTAGTGGAAGCATTCGCAGAAGGCACATCAGAAATATCTCTATCATTTTTACAAAGCATAAAACAACATTATCCAACATCGTGGCAAACAGTAGAAACATTTACAAATAAATTTATTGACCTATTAAAAGAATTATACACTAGAGGAATAGAAGAAGGCTTATACAACCCGATAAATGTTGAATTACTCGGTCAAATTGATAAATTATTTATTAGTCAAGTAGTTACAAATCCAGCAATTTTTACCGATACAGACTACAAACTCAGTGAGCTTATAAGAGATTATCTTAATTTAAGACTAAATGGTTTGATTAAGAGATAGAACAATCAAGTTGAACACCTTATAAACCGTAGTAAATTACAATTTCTTACATTCGTTAAATGAAAAATCCAGCGCTAGCATTCTATTACTACCTACAGTGCTTATTTATTAGCTGCACACGATTTATACAGCTATATCTAGAATCTATTTTTTTACTCCCACTAAAAGTAAAGTCAGTTTGGCATTTTATCCTACTCACAATTTTGGCAGGATTTAGTTTCATTATAGGCTTAATACATATAAGTTTTGTTTTTGGAGAGCGAATATTTTTTGGCTGGCTCCTAAAGAAACCTACTAATAACCAGGTATATATTATTGGGGCACCTCGAAGTGGGACTACTAGAATGCACAAGCTAACAGCATCAGACAGCGATAAATTTACGGCGATGAAGATGTGGGAGATGTTCTTTGCTCCATCGATAATTCAGAAAGAAAGGATTTGCGACTTTTGGGAAAAATAGACGCAGTTATTTAAATGCTTTTTTTCTAATGCAATTACAAAATTTGAACAAGGTGCTTTTAGTAAATTCAATACAATTCATTCTTTAAGCTTATTTAATGTAGAAGAAGATGCCTTGGTACTATTTCACTTATTCTATAGCTATCACCTTTCGTTTTTATTGGGCACAGAAGAGTCTTACGCTCACTTAAACAAAAATGAAAAGATCCCTAAAGCAGTGTGGGTTTACTATAAGTACTGTATAGAGAATCATTCAAATTGCAAAACCAAGGAAAGACTTATTTAGCTAAAAATCCTTTTTTCACTGCCCATACAAGCACCCTTAAAGAATTGTTTCCAGATAGTAAATTTGTAAACCTCAATAGAAACCTATTAGAGGTAGCTCCTTCTTTCTTTAGCATGAAAAAGCATTTATCCAATGTGTTTTATGGTTGTAATCCCAGCGAAACTAAATACAAGACTATACTTAATACCTTAAAGTACTGGCAAGCTTCAGGAAAAAATCTACCCAGCACCACCACACTACAACTAAACTATTTAGAGTTGAAAGAAAAGCCTAGTACAACACTCCATAAAATTTATGAATTTCTAGGGATAGAGCTCACAGAAGCACAGCAAAAAACACTGTTACTAGAAGACGAAAAATCTAAACTTTACAAAAGTAAACACCATTACAAGCTGGAGGATTTCTTAAAAGAGCTATAGTAAAAAAGGAAGCTTAGGAGTTTTAAAAATTAGACTCTTTTTTGTAACTTAATAGTCTGTTCTTTTTTTAACAAACAAATGCCATGAGTATCCCAAAAGCACGTATCATTAGACGGATTTACCTAGCAGGCTCTTTATCTTTAGGAGTTTTAGCTCCGGTATTCTGTTGGTTTATGATTCCCGACTTCAACCCTATAGATAGGCCTCTCTCCTATTTTGGTGTAGCAGAGCGTACTTTTTGGTATTGGAACTCATCCGTAATTATTATCGCCTCAGCCTTATTCATTAATGCATACAGGTCTATTCCCATCTATTTCAAAAAGCCGAAACAAAGACTACTACTAGAGCTGCTTTTAAGCATCTCCTTTATTTCTTTATGTGGCGTAGCACTTATATCAATGGATAATTATATAGTGCATCGCATTGCTGCATACACCTTCTTTTTAACCTATAATTTTTTTGTGTTTTGCTTTGGGTTCCTACGTTCTTTAAAATATGTACGAAGAGGGATTTTTTCTATTTCTATAGGTACGCTAATGTTATTGAGCTCACTCCTACTACTTCCATTTCCAAGTTATGGAGTATTCGAAATAGCCTATTTCTTTTTATTGTTATTGTGGAATACGCATCTTTTCTACAAACGTATTGAGTTTGAAGACCGCATTCTTAAAAAGAAAGAACCATTAAGAATTGGTTAATTTAGAATTCAACAAAAAAGCCAGCTCTTTAGAGCTGGCTTTTTTGTTGTACATAAGGTCTTTATAGTGTCCCTCTACGTGCTTGTTCGGCTTCTATAGATTCGAATAGTGCCTTAAAGTTTCCTTTTCCGAAAGATTGAGCGCCTTTACGCTGTATTATCTCGAAGAACATAGTAGGTCTATCTACAATAGGTTTTGTGAATATTTGTAGTAGGTAACCTTCTTCATCTCTATCTACTAAAATACCCAATTCTTTTAGCTTTAATATATCCTCGTCTATAACACCACATCTATCTAAAACGGTATCGTAATAGTTCCCTGGTACATATAAAAACTCTACTCCACGAGCAGTCATTTCTTTTACAGTGGTAATAATATCATCTGTAGCAACGGCTATATGCTGACAACCGGCACCTTTATAGAAATCTAAGTATTCTTCAATCTGAGACTTCTTAGCTCCTTCTGCAGGCTCGTTAATAGGGAATTTAACACGGCCGTTACCGTTTGTCATTACCTTACTCATAAGCGCTGTAAACTGAGTAGAGATATCTTTATCGTCAAAAGTGATAAGATTCGCGAAGCCCATAGTTCTATTATAGAAATCAGCCCATACATTCATCTCATCCCAACCAACATTGGCCACCATGTGATCTATGTATTTTAATCCTAGAGGAGCTGGGTTGAAAGCTAGAAGTTTGCTCTATATAACCCGGTAAGAAAGACTACCATGTGTAATTTTTTCTTTCTACAAAAATGTGAACGGTATCTCCGTAGGTATGGATTCCAGAACGAACAACTTCACCAAACTCATCTTTCTCGGTGGTAGGTTGCATATAAGGTTTTGCTCCTCTTTTGGTAGTTTCTTCGAATGATTTTGTAGCATCCTCTACCCAAAGAGCAATTACTTTTACACCATCACCATGCTGTCTTACATGCTCGGCAATTTCACCATCAGGTCCCATAGGGGTGGTAAGTACAATTCGTATTTTACCTTGTTGTAAAACATAGGAAGTACGGTCTTTAACGCCCGTTTCTAATCCAGCATAAGCCACCGTTTGGAAACCCAAACAGTTCTTATAATAAACTGCCGATTGCTTTGCGTTACCTACATAAAACTCTACGTAGTCGGTACCTAAAAGAGGTAAAAAATCTTCAGCTTCAGAAAAAATCTTCTCTAAAGAGTAATTTGTATTTTCGATGTTAGTTAAATCTTTAGCCATGCTATTCTTAATTATGTGGTTGTTCTGGTAGCCATGATTTATAGTATCCTTCTTGTTCAATATCTACAGCTTCCTGTGTTAATTGAAGTGGTCTAAAAGGATCTATCATAACCGCTAATTCTTCAGTTTCTTTTTTCCCTATGCTTCTTTCCATAGCACCAGGATGTGGTCCGTGAGGAAGTCCGCCGGGATGCAAAGTTAACATTCCTTTTTCAATATTATTACGACTCATAAAATCGCCATCTACATAATACAAAACCTCATCAGAATCTATATTACTGTGGTTATAAGGAGAAGGAATTGCTTGAGGATGGTAATCGTACATACGAGGTACAAAAGAACAAACTACAAAATTATGCCCTTCGAAAGTTTGATGTACAGGAGGTGGTAAATGCACACGACCCGTAATTGGCTCAAAGTTATGAATGGAGAAACCGTAAGGATAATGGTATCCATCCCAGCCAGCTACATCAAAAGGATGAGCCGCATAGATATATGGAGTAAGTTGATTGTGTTTTTTAATCACAATTTTATAGTCTCCTAGTTCGGAATGGGTTTCCAAATTTTCTGGCAATTTATAATCGCGCTCACAAAATGGAGAGTGCTCAAGCATTTGACCAAATTTGTTTCGGTAAGTTCTAGGTGTTAAAACAGGACTGAAACTCTCAACGATCAGCAATCTATTGTCTTCGGTATCGAATTCAAACTGATATACACACCCACGAGGGATTACCAAATAATCACCGTATTCAAAAGAAATAGAGCCAAAAGGAGACTTTAATCTACCCGTACCTTTATGAACAAAAATCAATTCATCTGCCTCGCCGTGTTTATAGAAATAATCCATCGACTTTTTTGGAGCAGCCAGACTTACATGTAGATCACTGTTAAAAAGAACGGCCTTTCTACTTTCTAAATAGTCGTTTTCGGGTTTAACCTGAAAACCTTTAAAACTCCTCGGGAGTTTGTTCTTCTCGATGGCAACTTTTGGTTGCACATCTATAGACTCGCCAACAGATTTCATCATTGTTGGTGGGTGACAGTGGTATAACAAAGAAGACATACTCGAAAACCCTTCGGTTCCAAATAATTCTTCTTGGTATAATTCTCCATTTTCTTGCCTAGAAACAGTGTGTCGTTTCTGTGGAAAAACCCCTTGTTTATGGTAAATTGGCATAGCTTACATTTTAAGAAAACCAAAGATAGGTGTTTTATCCAAGATGGATAAATGATATATCTCAGTAATTGTAATAAGGCATCGAAGTTGAATGTTTTAGATGAACCTAAAAACTAAAGGCTACTTGATCCTCTTTTAGTAAATCATCATTTCTAAATCGCAAAAATATTTGGGCAGTTGCCAATACATCTTTTTCGCAGTATTTGGCAATGCGTTTTAAATCGTTTTCTTCCCAATAAACAGAACTTACCATACTCCCATCGATATCGTCTTTTGGCGTAGGGATATTAAAAATCTCACACAATAACTTTATGGAAGTATAGTGTTTATAGTCTCCAAACTTCCACAACTCCATGGTATCTAAATGCTGTATTTCCCAAGGTTTTTTACCTGCTATTTGTAGTATGGGAGGTAGAGAAACCCCATTAATAAGCATTCTACGGCATATATAAGGAATATCAAATTCTTTGGAATTATGGCCGCATAATAATTGTCTGGGGTTGGAAAAATAACTTCCGTTTAACAATTCGGAAAACTCCCCCAACAATAAAGCCTCGTCATGATTGTAAAAAGAACGCAATCGAAATTCTTTCACCCCCTCTTGGTAGTGAATAAAACCTACCGAAATACACACAATCTTTCCAAATTCTGAGAGTATCCCTGCACGGTCAGAATAATATTCTGCAGGAGACACCTCCTCCTTTCGTTGCCACTTGGTTTTATCTGCCCATAAATATTGCATCTGCTCACTTAGCTCAGTAAAAGAAGCTACACCGCTAACGGTTTCAATATCCAAAAACAAAATATGTTGAAGGTCTATATTATTCATCTGATTTCTATTAATTAGGTATATCGAATTGCTGAATAATTTCTTTAATATAAAAATCTAAATCTGTAGTACACGCGCCTAGCTTAGGCTCTCTTTTATGCCCTAACCTAACAGCCACTAAATCGAGCGCAGGAATCACAATTACATATTGCCCATTTACACCTCTCATGGTATAAGTTGGGTATTTATAATCATTTTCATACAACCACCAAGAATAACCATAATGAGCTTCTAAATCACCCATTAAAGAAGCATTTACAAAAGCAGAATCTATTAATTGTTTCCCATTCCAATTTCCTTTATCCATATAAAGCTGGCCGAAACGAGCAAAATCTAATGCATTAGAATTTAGACAACAGTAAGCTTTTTCTATACCACCTTGGTCATCTATCATCCACTCAGCATCATCGGTGGCATTCATAGGTTGCCATAATTTAAGAGAGAGGTACTCACTTAGACTTTGTCCTGTAGCCCTTTCTATAATTAATCCCATTAGCTGTGTACTTCCACTTTGGTAATGCCAATTTTCACCTGGCTTCTCCGTAAAATCTATGCTTAGCATTAAATCGTTTAAATTCTTAGTGAAATAAGCTTCTGCGGTAACACCAAAAGGGTTGTAGTAATCCTCATGCCAGTCCATCCCTGAGCTCATAGTAATAAGGTGCTTAATGGTGACCTGAGTATTAAAGTGGCTTCCAGGACGATCGTATTCCGGAATGAAATCTATTATTTTTTGATCTATACTCTCAATATACCCTTCTTGAATAGCGACTCCTATGAGCATTCCTACCACAGATTTTGCCATAGAAAAAGAGTTGGTACGAGAGGTACGAGACCCAATGCCCCAATACGTTTCGTAACGGATACTATCGTTTTGAATTACCGTAAAGGCTACGGACTTATTTTGCGCTAACCGAGCTCTTAGTTCATCACTTATTTCACGTGTATTATAATCGTATGCCTGGGGCCATTGCTTTGGATTAGTAGTTTCTACCAATCGATTATCGAAGTATTGATAATCTTCTATAGTAGCGGTATTATGTCCTTTTAAATAGCCGATTTTTATTGCCTTATAAACATAGGTTTTACCACTAATAACTATATAAGCATTTGCTAGAACAAAACAGAAAACAAGGAATTTGATACTGAGCTTTAAGATTTTCATTAGGATTTATTTTAAGTTTGAATATAGGGAATTCGCATGAATAAAGAAGCGAAGGAGGTAGAGGAATTAATTAGTAATTAAAAATTGATAGCTAACAATTAAAATTGTCTTTAACGACTCATTTGACTGCAAGACTGCGCAACTTTTTCCCCTTCCCGATAGCTATCGGGACATTTCTCCATCCTAGTCTTTACCGACTCATTGACTGCAAGACCTTTTGACTTTTTTTTCTCATTTACTCCAAGTATTTACCTTTATTGCTTCCACTTTTTCCTTGATGAAAAAGTTCCAAAATCCCGATAGTTATCGGGACATGTCTTCAATTAGTTCGTGTGTACCCATTTTCAATGGAACTCATGATTTTCAATACTTTCTTAACGTTCCATAAGCTTTAAAATGGTCAGCAAAATGAACTCCTCAAACTCCTTTTAGTCGTTTAAGTCAAACAACATTTAGCTACACCTGCCTACCGGCAGGCAAGCTCATTTTATACGCTTTTTTCACTAAAAGAAATGAGGACGAGAAATAAAATTATTGGAGCAGTATTTTTTGATTTTCAAATCATTATTTCGTCTTTGTCTTCGTCCTTTGCTTTTAATCAATCATTGCTAATTAATAATTACCTAGAGCAATCCTTTTTCTAGTAGTCTTTCTGCGATTTGAATTGTGTTTGTAGCTGCTCCTTTTCTTAGGTTATCAGACACAACCCACATATTCAAAGTATTTCTAAAAGACTCATCGCGGCGAAGACGACCCACAAAAACTTCGTCTTTTCCTTCTGCGTATTTAGGCATAGGATAAGTATGTGTGTCTGTATTGTCTTGCACTATTAATCCAGTCGACTCGTGTAAAGTTGTACGAACTGTAGCCATATCGAAGTCCTTTTTAAAAGTAACATTAATACTTTCTGAATGTCCTCCCATTACGGGTACACGAACTGCAGTAGCGGTAATACCAATAGATTTATCCCCTATTATTTTACGAGTTTCATGTACCAGCTTCATCTCTTCTTTGGTATATCCAGTAGAAGTGAAATCGTCGCAATGCGGGAGGCAATTTCTATAAATTGGATAAGGGTAAGCCATTTCCCCGTTCTTTCCAGACTCTTCATTTTCTAATTGCTGCATAGCTTTTACACCCGTCCCAGTAATCGATTGGTAGGTAGAAACAATTATTCGCTCTAATCCGTATAGCTGGTGTAATGGATTTAAGGCCAATACCATCTGTATAGTAGAACAATTAGGATTTGCGATAATTTTATCTGCTGCAGTAAGCAGATCACCATTAATCTCTGGAACGATCAATTTATAATCTGTCTTCATTCTCCAAGCAGAAGAGTTATCGATCACAGTTGTACCAGCTGCAGCAAATTTTGGAGCCCATTCAAAAGAACAAGAACCACCTGCAGAAAAAAGAGCTAAATCTGGTTTAAGATCTAAAGCGTCTTCTAAACTTTGCACCTTATAGTTTTGTCCTCGCCAAGAAATCTCTTTCCCCACTGACTTCTCCGAAGCTACAGGAATTAACTCTGTAACAGGAAATTTACGCTCTGCCAACACTTTTAACATTATACTCCCCACCATACCAGTGGCACCTACAACAGCTACTTTCATAATCGATAATTAGATGCCAAATATAGGTTATATTGATTTGAAAATTTGATGATTTGTTGATTTGAAAATGAAATAGGGATTAGATACAAAGTGAAGTTAGTTTTGAGCAAAAAGTCAAGCCAGTATTAGAGTGAAAATGGAAGATTAAAAACGGAATGAGGGAAGAGTAAAGAGGGATGAGGAAAAAGATTAATGGTGCGTGTTAGTAATTAGTAGCTGGTATCTAGTACATAAACTCCTAGTAGATGGGAAAGTCTTCGACAGCCCTACCACGGTAGGTAAATCAGACTGACATTCAATGTGGGATGAGGGTCCCGATAGCTAACGGGAAGGGGTGAAAAAAAGTCGAAATGGTCTTGCAGTCAAATGAGTCGTTAAGGACTAGGATGGAGACAAGAAGTGACTGATTAAAAACGAAGGACAAAGACGAAGACGAAATGAAGAGAAAAAAGTCGAGCAGTCTTGCGGTCAAATGAGTCGGTTAAGGACTAGGATGGAGAATGACTAATTAAAAAACGAAGGACGAAGACGAAGACGAAATGATGAGAAAAAAGTCAAAAGATCGTGCAGTCCATAGGTCGGTTAATGACTAGGATGGAGAATGACTAATTAAAAAACGAAGACTAAGACGAAGACGAATAATGATGAGAAAAAAGTCGAGCAGTCTTGCGGTCAAATGAGTCGATTAAGGACTAGGATGGAGAATGACTAATTAAAAAACGAAGGACAAAGACGAAGACGAAATGATGAGAAAAAAGTCGAGCAGTCTTGCGGTCAAATGAGTCGATTAAGGACTAGGATGGAGAATGACTAATTAAAAAACGAAGGACAAAGACGAAGACGAAATGATGAGAAAAAAGTCAAAAGATCGTGCTGTCCATAGGTCGGTTAAGGAGTAGGATGGGCTTCGAGTGCCTCAGCCTGACAAAAAATGCTCTGTATTCTGACTCCAAGCTTTTTATTCTTCTTTTCGTACCTTACTAGAATACTTATATAATATAATCTTACTATGAAATATTTAATCCTAGCTCTATTGAGCAGCCAAAGTATAATGGCACAAATAAGCGATAATTTCTCTGATGGAGATTTTACAGAAAACCCTAAATGGTTCGGGAATACACAAAATTTCGAGGTAGATACTAATTATCAATTGCATCTTATTGCCCCAGCTATAACCGGGAATTCCTATTTGTGTTTTGAAAGTAATATACTAGAAAATTCCACTTGGGAAATCTCATTAAAAATGGACTTTAATCCATCTTCTTCTAATTATTTAGACTGGTATATATTAGCTAGTGACACCGTTCTAGAACAAAGTAATGAGGCCTACTTTATACGAATTGGTGGTACAGGAGACCAAATAATTCTTTATAAAAAAGAAGGTGAACAAAATACAATGCTGATAGAAAGCACAGAGGCAATTGTCAATACAAATCCGGTAGACATACGCTTGAAAGTAACAAGAGAAATTGGAGGGAATCTTACTATGTGGGTAGATTTATTAAACGATACAAATTGGAGTTTTATTGGAACTACCACAGACACAACCGAAATAAACACTCGCTATTCGGGCATCAATTGTAAGTACACCTCTACAAGAAGCAATAAGTTTTACTTCGATGATTTTAATATCGATGGAACACCATTTATTGATAGTATTCCACCAGAATTAGTGACCGTAGAACTCATGGATTCCTCTAGTATTTTATTGGAGTTTAACAATAAAGAAGAACTAGAATTGACAAATCATCAGTTTGAAATTATACCCAATATAAACTTCCCGAGTTCGATTAATCAGACTGAAAATTTAACCCTCTTACAATACGACAACAACTTTCCTGTTAATGAAGATTTTCAATTAAAAATCACTTCTATTAGTGATTCAATAGGGAATTTTATGAGCGATACAATTATCGATTTCTACCTACAAGAACACCAACGGTTTGACCTAATTATAAATGAGCTTATGGTGGATCCAGAACCCTTAGTTCAGCTAGAAAACATAGAATATATAGAACTTTATAATAGAGCAGCCTACACGATAAATCTCATCAACTGGGTCTTAGTTATAGATGCTAAGGAATACCAAATAGATTCGCTAAGCCTGAAGTCAAATGAGTACTTAATTATCCATAATGCAAATGATTCTTTGTTTTTTACAGAGCAAAACTCTTATTCTATCCCATATTCTAACTTGAATAATACAGAGGGTTATATTGGTTTATTTGATAACGATGAGGAACTTATTCACGAAGTTTATTACTATAAAAACTGGTATAAAAATACGAACAAAGAAAATGGAGGATGGTCTTTAGAAATGATAGACTACAACAATTATTGTACAGGAACAGAAAATTGGAATGCCTGTGAAAATACATTTGGTGGGAGTCCGGGCTTACCCAATAGCACACTACAAATAAACCCAGACAGTACCAAACCCAAACTAACCAAAATCACTATTCTAGGAGAGGAGGAAATTCAATTAAACTGGTCGGAAAACCTATACGACTCTACCCTTTACCTATTTAATTCCTATGAGTTCTCTAATGGGTTAATCCCACAAGAAATTCATCACTTTATGGATGAAACAAGGATCCAATTTTTCGGAGCTATTAGCCCAAACATAAGCAACCAAATAAATATTACAGAGCTGAAAGACTGTCAAGGAAACACAAATTCTATACGAGAAGAATTTACCCTTGGAGTTTGGCCTGAATACAATCAAATTATCATCAATGAAATTCTGTTTAATCCTAAAACAGACGGCTACGATTATATAGAGTTATACAACAAATCAGACAGCTCTATTGATTTTTCCAAATTACTCATAGGAAACTACGAATCTCAACAAGAGTCAATCCTAAACACCGAAATTATAAGCGAATCTATATATTCAATACCAGCGAAAAGTTATGTGGTTTTGTGTAAAGACACCACGTGGCTAAGTACAAACTACAATAGAGATGCTGAGGCTATTTATATGGAACTAAACCATCTTCCAAGTTTTCCAAATAGTGAGGGATCGATAGCCATTAGTGATATCGCTTATCAATTGATAAACACAGTAAACTACACCGAAGAGCAGCATTTTCCGCTATTAGAAGATGTAGATGGGGTTGCTTTAGAGCGACTGAACCCCGAAAGTGAACAATGGTTTTCGGCTGCTTCGACAAATAATTATGGCTCGCCAGGAAAGGAGAATTCTCAATTTATTTATCAGAAGAAATCAAAGGCTACACTAATTGTAGAACCCGAAATTTTCAGCCCAAACAACGATGGAGAAAAAGATTTTACCAGTATTGTATTGCAACTGGAAGAATCTGCTAAAACAAGTATTTACATCTACAATAAACAGGGGCATATGGTAAAACTAGTTTGTAAAAATGAACTGGTGAACTCCAATGCTAATTGGATATGGAATGGCCTAGATTCTGATGCTTTTAGACTCCCAATTGGGATTTATATTCTAGTAGCAGAGATGATAAATGGAAATGGAGAAGTGGAAATTCTACAAGAGCCTATTGTAATCTCAGGGTATTAAAAACAAAGGAAAAAGACGAAGACAAAGTGATGATTTTAAGAAAGGTCGTGCAGTCTTGCGGTCAAATGAGTCGGTTAAAGGCTAGGATGGAGAAATGTCCCGATAGCTATCGGAAAGGGATGAGTGAAGAATGAAGGGATGAGGAGAAAATGACTGATTAAAAACGAAGACGAAGACAAAGACGAAATGATGGGGAAAAAAGTCAAATGGTCTTGCGGTCAAACGAGTCGGTTAAGGACTATGACTGATTAAAAAACGAAGACGAAGACTAAGTGATGATTTTAAGAAAGGTCGTGCAGTCTTGCGGTCAAATGGGTCGTTAAAGACTAGGATGGAGAAATGTCCCGATAGCTATCGGGAAGGGATGAGGAGGAAATGACTGATTAAAAACGAAGGACGAAGACGAAGACGAAATGATGTGGGAAAAAAGTCGTGCAGTCTTGTCAAATGGTCGGTTAAGGACTATGACTGATTAAAAAACGAAGACGAAGAAGACTAAGTGATGATTTTAAGAAAGGTCGTGCAGTCTTGCGGTCAAATGGGTCGTTAAAGACTAGGAGGGAGAAATGTCCCGATAGCTATCGGGAAGGGATGAGGAGAAAATAACTGATTAAAAACGAAGACGAAGACAAAAACGAAATGATGTGGGAAAAAAGTCGTGCAGTCTTGCGGTCAAATGGTCGGTTAAGGACTATGACTGATTAAAAAACGAAGACGAAGACTAAGACTAAGTGATGATTTTAAGAAAGGTCGTGCAGTCTTGCGGTCAGATGAGTCTGTTAAGGGCTAGGATGGAGAAATGTCCCGATAGCTATCGGGAAGGGATGAGGAAAAAAAAGGCACAAAAAAAAGGGCAAGCTACTTAAATCACAGTGCTCAACCCTCTACCCTTGCTGCGTTCCCGCCCTGGGGGAATTCGAGGGGAGCGACTTGTCTAAGACTTGCCCCGCGCAAAGATACTAATCTTTGGTTTTTGAACTACCTAAAACTTAGAAATATTAAACAAATTATGGGCACAAAAAAATCCCTTCGTAAAACGAAGGGATTCAATAGTATAAGTGAATTTTCAGCTCTTTATAGTTTCGATAAATTATGGCGAATACTAACGGCTTTGTCTATGATATCTCTAACAGCACCCATAGAAACACGTTCTTGCTCCATGCTATCTCTATGACGAATTGTAACACAATTATCGTTCACAGTATCGTTGTCTATAGTAATACAGAAAGGAGTTCCGTTTGCATCTTGTCTGCGGTAACGGCGACCAATAGAATCTTTTTCTTCTATGGTACAGTTAAATTCTAACTTCAACTCATCGTATAATTTACGTGCCAATTCCGGAAGACCATCCTTTTTAGTTAAAGGTAGAATAGCTGCTTTTACAGGCGCTAAAACTGGAGGTAAAGCCAATACAATTCTTGTATCGTTCTCACCAATTTTCTCTTCTTTATACGCATTACACATGGTTAATAAGAACATGCGATCTACTCCAATAGAAGTCTCTACTACAAAAGGAGTGTAACTTTCGTTAATTTCTGGATCGAAGTATTGAACCTTTCTACCAGAATGCTCTTGGTGTGCTTTTAAGTCGAAGTCTGTACGAGAGTGTATTCCTTCTACTTCTTTAAATCCGAAAGGGAATTGGTATTCTATATCTGTAGCAGCATTTGCATAATGTGCTAATTTTTCGTGGTCGTGGAAACGGTATTTCTTAGTATCTACTCCTAAAGAAAGGTGCCATTTATGACGTGTTTCTTTCCAGTGTTCGTACCATTTCATCTCTTCTCCTGGACGTACAAAGAATTGCATTTCCATTTGTTCGAATTCGCGCATACGGAAGATAAACTGACGAGCTACAATTTCATTACGGAAAGCTTTCCCTATTTGAGCTATCCCAAAAGGTACTTTCATACGTCCAGTTTTCTGAACGTTTAGGAAATTTACAAAAATCCCTTGAGCCGTTTCTGGACGCAACCAAAGATCAGTAGATCCATCTGCAGTAGCACCCATTTTTGTTCCAAACATCAAGTTAAACTGACGTACTTCAGTCCAATTAGCTGTTCCCGAAACAGGGCATTTTATTTCCAACTCTTCAATAAGCGCTTTTACATCGTCTAAGTCTTCTTTTTCTAAACTACCGTTTAAGCGTTTAGAAATAGCAGCCATCTTTTCTTTATAACCTAAAACTCTAGGGTTGGTTTCTAAGAATTGAGGCTCATCAAAATCATCGCCGAAACGCTTTACAGCTTTCTTTACTTCTTTGGCTATTTTACCTTCTATCTTAGCAATAAAATCTTCAACCAATACATCGGCACGATAACGTTTTTTGGAGTCTTTATTATCTATAAGAGGGTCGCTAAATGCATCTACGTGACCCGAAGCTTTCCAAGTAGTAGGATGCATAAAAATAGCAGAATCTATCCCTACTATATTCTCGTTCATCTTTACCATTGAAGCCCACCAGTAGTCTTTGATGTTTTTCTTTAGTTCTGATCCGTTAGAACCGTAATCGTAAACAGCCGCCAAGCCATCGTATAATTCACTCGATTGAAATACATATCCGTACTCTTTAGAGTGCGCTATAACTTTCTTAAAAATATCGTCTTGATTTGCCATAGCTGCAAAAATACTAAATTGAATTTGTTTAAAGGATACTTAAGTTCGTATTACTTTTTTTTAAAAATTTAGTGATGAGTGAAGAAAGATGAGGGATGAGGAGGAAATGACTGATTAAAAAACGAAGACAAAGACGAAGACGAAATGATGGGGAAAAAAGTCGTGCAGTCTTGCGGTCAGATGAGTCGGTTAGGGACTAGGATGGAGAAATGTCCCGATAGCTATCGGGAAGGGAAAAAGTCAAAAGGTCTTGCGGTCAGACGAGTCTGTTAAAGACTATTATGAAGAATGAATGACTAATTAAAAAAACGAAGGACGAAGACAAAGACGAAATGATGGGGAAAAAAGTCTTGCAGTCTTGCGGTCAAATGAGTCAGTAGAGACTATTATGAAGAATGAATGACTAATTAAAAAAACGAAGACTAAGACGAAGACGAAATGATGGGGAAAAAAGTCTTGCAGTCTTGCGGTCAAATGAGTCAGTAGAGACTATTATGAAGAATGAATGACTAATTAAAAAACGAAGACTAAGACTAAGACGAAATGATGGGGAAAAAAGTCTTGCAGTCTTGCGGTCAAATGAGTCAGTAGAGACTATTATGAAGAATGAATGACTAATTAAAAAAACGAAGACTAAGACGAAGACGTAATGAGGTAGTAGGAAATTTTAAAAAAAATCAAAAGGTCTTGCGGTCAGATGAGTCTGTTAAAGACTAGGATGGATAGAAGAAATGACTGATTAAAAACGAAGACAAAGACGAAATGATGTGGAAAAAAAGTCGTGTAGTCTTGCGGTCAAATGAGTCAGTAGAGACTATTATGAAGAATGAATGACTAATTAAAAAAACGAAGACTAAGACTAAGACGAAATGATGGGGAAAAAAGTCTTGCAGTCTTGCGGTCAGATGAGTCTGTTAAAGACTAGGATGGAGAAATGTCCCGATAGCTATCGGGAAGGGATGAGGAGAAAATAACTGATTAAAAACGAAGACAAAGACGTAATGAGGTAGTAGGAAATTTTAAAAAAAATCAAAAGGTCTTGCGGTCAAATGGGTCTGTTAAGGACTAGGATGGATAGAAGAAATGACTGATTAAAAACGAAGACAAAGACGAAATGATGTGGAAAAAAAGTCGTGTAGTCTTGCAGTCAAATGGGTCTGTTAAGGACTAGGATGGACTTCGAGTGCCTCAGCCTGACAAATAATGCTCTGTATTCTGTATTCCTACTCTTGTATTCTTCTTTTTCAGTAGGTGGGAAAAGAGTGTGGTAAAACGTAAGCAGGAAAGAAAATGGACTAGAAGAAACGAGAAAAAATTACTTAGTACTTTATAGCTTTACTAATTTCAACATTATTAATACAGAAACCCAAACAACCAAAGCGGGATTTTATTCTGAAAACCACATTCTATATCATCTGAAACAACGTAAGCATTCTCGATACCTTGAACCTGTTTATCTGTCTTATTCTTACCCCCAACTTCAAAAACATACAGGTCATCAATAATAAAATCGCCTTTAGCAGCAAAATTCACCTTGTGATTATCGCGAAGTTGATTTACAAAAAAAGTCTCTCGTACACTTCCAACATTTACCTCGGTAGAAGCAAGAGCATACATTAAATTGCTATTTTCCATAAACACCTTATTTGGTTTTTGTAATCTACTTATACCATCAGCTTTCTTGAATAAATTTAAACTTAAGCCTATTTCATCTAAATAATGGAAATACATCAGAAGAGTAGCTCTATTTATGGCCATCTTCTCACTCAAACGACTCACATTTGGAATAAAAGGGACCGATTCAGAAATTATTAATAAAAGCTGTTTTAACTTGGGGACATAAGCTAAATCAACACCTCGCAACATAGGGAGCTCTATCTCAAGCATCATTTTTACTACCTCTTCAATTCGCATATAATACAAATCAACTTGCTCTTTATAAAAAGGATAGTAACCTTTAGTTAAATAACTATTAAAATACTGAAAAGGTTTAAGTACACTGCAGACCTCATTTGCGATAGCCACATGATTTTCTAACAATTCCGACAAACTATATATAGGCAAGTCCTGTCCAGTCTCTATAGCTATATACTCTCGAAAAGACAAACCTTGCATGTGATACACTACTGCTCTTCTGCTTAAATCGGCACTTGCATTAATAATCTCCAACGAAGAAGATCCCGTGAAAACAACTTTCAAAGATGGGAAATCGTCGTAAATATTTTTTATTTCTTGTGACCAGTTTGGGTATTTATGCACCTCATCAACAAAAAGATACACCCCTCCTCTTTTGGTAAACACTTCTGCCAAACTTACTAAGCTATTCTTGCTAAACCATAAATCATCTAAACTTATATAAAGGGTTTTTTCTAGATCCTCAGACAAATTCAATTTTATATACTGTAATAGTAAAGTGGTCTTCCCTACACCATGTGCACCTTTGAGGCCTAATAATCGAGCATTCCAATTTATACTATAGAGCCTACTTCTTACAAAATCAGTAGAAGTATGTCTTAGTTTTTGTAGGTATTTTTCAAATAACTTATCCATAATTGTTTAGTGTACCATACAAATGTAGGTGAATTTTGTTTAATACAACGAACGACTGTAGGTAAGTCAAAAGGTCGTGCGGTCAAATGGGTCGTTAGAGACTAGGATGGAGAAAATTTCAAACTACCCTACCTACTTAACTTCATTAAATCTCTGTATTCTGTGTTCCTGACTCCTGTATCCTTCTTTTATCGGAAAACGGAAATGGTGAGTGGTAAAACGTAAATCGGAAGACGTAAAACGTGAATGGAGAGTGGTGAATGGTAAGTGGTAAGCCGGAAATCGGAAGACGTGAATGTTGAGTTTTAAGTTTTGAGTTGTGCATCGAGCACCCCTACCTAGGGTAGGGTTTATCGAAGGGTACCTTTTCCCATTCACCATTCACCGTTTACCATTTATAAAAAAGGATGCTTAACTACCTCTAAGCCTGCTAAGGGATGATAATCTCCTACTAGGCCAACTGGTTTTTGCTTACGGATATCATGTACTATCTCTATAGAAGTACGAGCCTCTTCTATCCCAAACCCATTACCAGCAATAATCTGTTTGTAAGACTCAGAATGTAAGTCGGTAAATCCATTAGAAAACTCAAGCTCATTCCCATCCACAACAATAGACCTATAAGTTGTTTGTCCAGCAGCTATTATTTCTTTTGGAAGAGTAGCTGCATTGATAGACAAAAACCAACGCACATTAGCGCGCTCTAACTGCAATAAACCTGCAGCTCTATCGTGTGTATGTAGTTGAACCGTATTACTTTTTACCTCTCCAAAAATCCAAGTTAACATATCAAAAAAGTGTATCCCTATATTGGTTGCTATACCTCCAGACTTAGAAACATCTCCTTTCCATGAAGCATAATACCAAAGTCCTCTGGAAGTAATATAACTTAGGTCTACATCGTGAACAGTATCCAAAGGACTGGTTTCTATTTTCTTTTTTAGAGCAATTATACTAGGGTGTAACCGAAGTTGGAGTATATTCCACACACGTTTGCCTGTTTCTTTTTCTAAACGCACTAGAGTGTCTAAATTCCATGGATTTAACACTAGTGGTTTTTCACAAATGGCATGAGCGCCCCAACGCAATGCAGACTTAATATGTGCATCGTGTAAATAATTAGGAGAACATACCGACACATAATCTACTCCAGAAGAAGCATTTTGCAACTTATCCATATACCGATCAAAACGTTCGTATTCGGTAAAAAAAGAAGCATTTGGAAAAGAGGAGTCTAAAAACCCTACATTATCGTGCGGATCTATAGCAGCCACTAAATTACTACGGGTGTCTTTAATAGCTTTTATATGTCGCGGAGCTATATATCCCGACAAACCAATCAGTGCAAAGTCTTTCATATCCTAGAGGCTTGTCCATTTTCAAGCTTGTACTGCTGATTGCTATCTTTACAAAAAGCATGTCCAGATGAATCGAAATTCAGGCGATTTCCATGTGCACTCATCCAGCCAATTTGCTTAGATGGATTTCCTATAACGAGTGCATAGTCGGGAACAGACTTGGTAACTACCGTTCCTGCACCTACAAAAGCATACTCTCCTAAAGTAATACCACAAACGATAGTAGCATTAGCACCTATTGTAGCTCCCTTTTTAACTATTGTTGTTTCGTAATCCCCACGTCGGTTAACCTCAGAGCGTGGATTATTTACATTGGTAAAAACACAAGAAGGACCTAAAAAAACATCGTCTTCACAAATTACTCCTGTGTAAATAGAAACATTGTTTTGAACTTTTACATTATTACCAAGTACTACCCCTGGCGACACAACTACATTTTGGCCTAAATTGCAATTTGATCCCAAAATTGCACCTTCCATAATATGGGAAAAATGCCAAATTTTTGTCCCTAAACCAATAGTACATCCTGTATCTATAACAGCCGTTTCGTGCACTTGATATGTTTGTGATTCTTTCATCAGCGCTAAGATAAAAAAAGTCTTCGATTAAAACTCAGACTGACAGCATGAGAAAAGGGTTGAGTGGTGAGTGGTGAATGGTAAAACGTAAGTCGGAAGACGTAAAACGTAAATGGTGAATGGTGAATGGAAAAATGTAAATCGTAAGATGTAAAACGTAAATGGTAAATGGTGAATGGTCAGTGGTGAGTGGTGAGTGGTAAAACGGAAGTCGGAGAGGGTGTAAACTGAACTCTGTCTGAATAAAAATATTTTTTAACTTTATCCAAACACCTTCTCTAAATTCTCTAGCTACTTAACTTCATTAAATCTCAGTATTCTGTATCCTGTTTTCTACTTAGCTACAAACAGAAATCCCAACCTATTGGTCGGGATTTTGTAGAAAATATAGAGTATGTAATAGTGTTAGTCGATACTACTTTTTAAGCAACCAGCTACTCGATTGTATTTTTTCTCCGAGTCCATCGAGAAGCTCAATTCCCATAGCTTCACAAATACTACGCTCTGGAATGGTATTATTATTTTGATCTCCGCCATTGGCAAAAGCCAGGGAATAATCTGAACCGTATTCCTTTGCTATCTTCTCTATTGTTTTACAAACTGTTCTGTCTGTGTCTATAGATAAAACTGCATGGTCTACCGCCTTAATATTAGAGACAATAATCATGCGTTCTTCTTCTTCTTGAAACTCTGCACTTCCTTTTAAGGCCCGTTGATGGTCATTGTTTACAATTACAAACAATTCATCGGTTAAAGCCTTAGCAGTATTAAAGTATTCTAAATGCCCTTTATGTATCGGATTAAAATATCCTGAAACTATGATTGCTTTTTTCTTCATCTTCTATAACTTATTTTTTTGGACAGATAGGCTAAGATAACCCAATTTGAAGATTTGACAATGTTGAAAACTGAAATGAGGTAGTAGGTAGTAGGTAGTAGGAAATTAAAGAAGGTCAAAAGGTCTTGCAGTCAGATGAGTCGTTAAGGACTAGGATGAATAGAAGAAGTGACTGATTAAAAAACGAAGACTAAGACGAAGGACAAAGACGAAATGATGGGGAAAAAAGTCGTGCAGTCTTGCGGTCAAATGAGTCGTTAAGAACTAGGATGGAGACAAGAAGTGACTGATTAAAAAACGAAGACAAAGACGAAATGATGGGGAAAAAAGTCGTGCAGTCTTGCGGTCAAATGAGTCGTTAAGGACTAGGATGAATAGAAGAAGTGACTGATTAAAAAACGAAGACAAAGACTAAGACGAAATGATGACTTGAAAATCAAAAAATACTGCTCCAATAATTTTATTTCTCGTCCTCATTTCTTTTAGTGAAAGAAGCGTATAAAATGAGTCTTGCAAAATGTTGTTTGACTTAAACGACTAAAAGGAGTTTGAGGAGTTCATTTTGCTGACCATTTTAAAGCTTATGGAACGTTAAGAAAGTATTGAAAATCATGAGTTCCATTGAAAATGGGTACACACGAACTAATTGAAGACATGTCCCGATAACTATCGGGATTTTGGAACTTTTTCATCAAGGAAAAAGTGGAAGCAATAAAGGTAAATACTTGGAGTAAATGAGAAAAAAAACCAAAAGGTCGTGCGGTCAAATGAGTCAGTAGAGACTATTATGAAGAATGAATAACTAATTAAAAAACGAAGGACGAAGACTAAGACGAAATGAGGTAGTAGGAAAATAAAAAGGTCTTGCAGTCTTGCGGTCAAATGAGTCGTTAGAGACTAGGATGGAGAATGAATGACTAATTAAAAAACGAAGACTAAGACGAAGACAAAAACGAAATGATGACGAAGACTAAAACAAAGACGAAGGCGAAAGGATGATTTGAGGAGTATTAGACAAATTCTCTTAACACTTTACCTACTTAACTTCATTAAATCTCTGTATTCTGACTCCTGTATTCTTCTTGATAACTATATATTTCATAAAAAAAGCCCACCTAATCAGATGGGCTCTATATTATAAGGGCAAGAAATTACTGTTCTACTTACTTGTCTAATTTCTCGTAAACAGAATTGTTCGAAATATACTCTGGAACAAGATCTTTTAGTAGGGAAACCACTTTAAAGTTATCTACCTCTCTATTTACACTACAAATTTGTTCAATTTTTTTCTTCACCAATTCACTATCCATCACAGGAACCTTGGCGATCATTATCTTGTCGTGATAAGTAGGAATTGTATTCTCATCATTTGCCAATAACTCCTCATACAGCTTCTCCCCTGGCCTAAGTCCTGAAATTTTAATGTCTATATCCTCCGGAAAGTGAAGGCCAGACAATTGTATCATCTTTATGGCTACATCGTATATCTTAACCGAATCGCCCATGTCAAACACATAAATCTCTCCCCCTTTCCCCATAACACCTGCTTCTAATACTAACTGACAAGCTTCTGGGATAGTCATAAAGTACCGGGTAATTTCTTTATGCGTAACGGTTAGAGGGCCACCCGCTTCAATTTGTTTTTTAAATAAAGGAATTACAGAACCATTAGAGCCCAATACATTTCCAAAACGGGTAGTAATAAATTTAGTCTTCCCAGAATTTGCTATGCTAGAGGTATACATCTCCGCAACACGCTTTGTGGTACCCATCACATTGGTTGGGTTTACCGCCTTGTCTGTAGAAACCATTATAAACTTTTCTACGCTGTGGGATACCGATAAATCTGCTAGTAGTTTTGTACCACATACATTAACACGTATCGCCTCATAGGGGTTATCTTCCATTAAAGGTACGTGCTTATAGGCAGCTGCGTGAAATACCATTTGCGGCTTATAGTACTCAAAGAGTTGTAACATTCTTTTTTCATCTCGTACATCAGCTACTTCAGAAGCAATTTCTTGTCCCCTATGCACAAACTCTTGTTGTAAATCGTATAAAGGAGACTCTGCCTGATCTATTAATACCAGTTTATTTACCTGGCATCTAGAAATCTGTCTTGCTATTTCTGAACCTATAGAACCTGCTGCACCGGTAATAAATACTACCTTTTCTTTCAACTCGGTTTGAATAAGTTGATTCTCCATTTCAATGGGAGCACGGTCTAATAAATCTTCAATTTTTACCTGCTTAATCTGACCTATATTTAACTCCCCATCGATCCACAATTCCATTGCGGGAACAATTTTAACTTTTACATTATGGGAGAGTAATCGATCGGTAATTTGCATTAACCGAGCGGGTCTAATATTCTGTATAGAGACGATTACCTCTTTCAGTCTATTTTTAAGAATGAATTCTCTGGTAAGTATATTGGAATCGTATACCATTACCCCATCTATGGTCTTACCAACCTTCGTTTTATTATCGTCTATAAAACCAATTACATTAATTCCCTGCTTGGTATCTTTTAGTAATGCAGAATGGGTGATAAATCCAGAATCTCCCGCCCCATAGATAATCACATTAGTTTGAATTTTGAATTCTACTATAGCCCTTCTATACAATACCTTAAACACAAAACGACTGGCTATTAGTACCACTACATTTAATAGGTAATGGATTACTATGATAGAAAGTGGGATTGTAAAAGTGGGGAAAGCACCTATGCTTCTATTTAGCAAAACGATAACAACCAATAAACCGGCGAGTAAAGACACTGCATACATCACATTAGTGGCATCCTTTACCCCTGTATGACGAACAACTCCCTTATAAGAACCTATTATTAGAAAACTCACCAAGGAAATGACAAAAACTAAAGGTTGTTGGTATAAGAAATCTTGGGTATCGAAATTGAAGGAAAAGTTGAAACGTATGAAGTAAGCCAGCACAAAAGTCTGAATTACCAAAATACAATCTATCGCAAGTACCAACCAACGAGAGGCATATTTATTCGCCGTTTTTAATAACTGTTTTTTAAACATTCATAACTCCTTTTATGACACTAACAACTCTATTTAAATCTTCTTTAGTCAAGTTAGATCCACTTGGCAAGCATAAACCTTTTTCAAATAAATCTTCTGACACTCCATTTTTATAAGCAGGATAATTCTCAAAAACTGGCTGCTGATGCATTGGCTTCCATAGTGGACGTGCCTCAATATTTTCTTTAGCTAAAGCCAATCTTATTTTTTCCCTTTGCTTAAAAGACTTTGTTAAAATACAGCTTAACCATCTATTAGAAAAGAAGCCTTCTGGTTCTTGTAAAAAGGTAATTCCAATTATACTACTTAGGTTTTCAAGATAATAGGTATGATTCGCTCTTCGAGCTGACACTCTATCATCCAACACTTCCATTTGTCCTCTTCCTATACCTGCCACAATATTACTCATACGATAATTATAACCTATTTCAGAATGCAGATAATGGGGGGCATCATCTCTAGCTTGAGTGGCAAGAAATATTGCTTTTTTGCAATATTCAACATTGTTTGAGACCAAAGCACCACCACCAGAGGTCGTAATAATTTTGTTTCCATTGAATGAGTAAATCCCTAACTCTCCTAGAGTACCCATCGCCTTACCTTTATAAGTAGAACCTATAGCTTCTGCAGCATCTTCAATAACAGGGATACTGTATTTAGAAGCTATAGCCATAATTTCATCCATTTTTGAAGGCATACCATACAAATGGACCAAAATGATTGCCTTTGGCTTTTTGCCTTTTGAAATTCTATCTTCAATGGCTTCTTCCAACAAAACAGGGCACATATTCCAAGTCTCTTTTTCTGAATCAATAAATACCGGTATTGCCTTTTGGTAAACAATTGGGTTTGCTGAAGCCGAAAAAGTAAATGTAGAACATAAGACCTCATCATCAGACTCAATTCCTAGTAGGATTAATGCCAAGTGAATTGCAGCTGTACCAGAACTTAATACCGATGCTGCTTTAACACCGGTATAGTTAATAATATCCTGCTCAAAACCGTTAACATTAGGTCCTAAAGGGGCAACCCAATTGGTGTCGTATGCTTCTTGAACATATTGCATCTCCTTACCTCCCATATGTGGAGAGGATAGCCAAATTTTATCTTTCATTGTACTTTATTATTTTCCCTGGATTTCCAACGACAACCGCATAATCTGGAATATTATTAATAACTACAGCCCCTGCTCCAATTGTAGCCCACTTCCCAATTTTTAAATTAGGTGAAACAACGGCACCTGCACCGATATGAGAGCCTTCAGAAACATGAATACCACCACACAGAACTGCACCAGGGCTTAGATGTATATAATCCTCAATTACACAATCATGATCTATACTAGATGATGTATTGATAATGCAATGTTTTCCAATAACTGTTGAATTGTTTATAGTAGCTGAAGCCATAACAACCGTACCTTCCCCAATAGAAACCGACTCATCGATAACTGATTGTGGATGTGTAGCGATCTGATACTTTAATGTTGTATAAGAATCTGAAATACGTTTACGGGTATAATTATCACCTATAGAAATAATTGCCTCTGTATAATCTGGGATTCCGCTTATAGGACTATTTACAGGAATAGAATTAAATTTTTCTAATTTGCGGTCGTCATATAAACACACAACATCAAAACCCGACAAGTCTAGGATATCTCTTATTACTTTCGAATGACCACTAGCTCCAATAAGTACCATTAATTTCCTTTAAATTTTTCCATTGTAACAGAATCCGAAGAAGAAATCCCTTCTCGTATAAAGACCTTCTTGACAGTCAAAAATAATATTTTAATATCCAATAAAAAAGACTGGTTACGAACATACCAAACATCAAGTTTAAACTTTTCATTCCAAGAAATGGCATTTCTACCATTCACTTGTGCCCAACCTGTTATCCCAGGCCTAACCTTATGACGCAAAGACTGCTCTTCGGAATATAAAGGTAAATACTCAACCAATAGCGGGCGAGGTCCTACTAAACTCATATCACCTTTTAACACATTTAGCAATTGGGGGATTTCATCTAAAGATGTTTTCCTTATAAAGGCTCCTACAGGAGTTAAGCGCTCTGCATCTGACAATAAAACACCCTTAGCATCCTTTTTGTCGTTCATGGTTTTAAACTTTAGGATTTTGAATAACGTTCCGTTTTTCCCAGGGCGAGTTTGAAAGAAAAAAGGTGTTCCTTGGTTTGCAAAAAACAATCCGATAGTAACCAATACTAATAACGGGCTTAATATGACAAAGCCTATCAAAGCTATGACTATATCTATCTCGTATTTTAAAAAAGAATTATACACCTAATTTATTTTTATAAAATTCTAACCATTTTTCAGAAATTAGTTCTGCTGAAAAATTTTCCAATACATATGTTCTTCCGCCTTTACCTAACTCCTCTCTTAGTTCTTTATTATTCACTAATTTTTTCATTTGTAAATATAAAGAATCTACATCAGCTACTTTATGACGCAATCCTGTTTTATTTTCAATAATGGTCTCCATCAAACCATAAGTATCACTACATATTACAGGTATTTCAAGTAAAGCCGCCTCAATAATACTTGTGCCAAAACCTTCTCTATAACTTGGCAAACAAAAAACATCACAAGCTTGGAGTAAACGTTCTGGTGTTGGTGTTACTCCATAAAAAATTACGGTATCAATATTGACTACTTTTTGATTAATTACTGATGTCATATTTTCTTCATCACCACCAACTAACAATAAACGAACATTTGAATAGTTTTGTGTTAATTTATTAAACGCCACCGCCAACTCATTAATGCCCTTGTCGGTATTCATTCTTCCTAAAAACATATAAACCACTTCATTTCCAGTAATTCCAAGTTCTTTTCTAACTTCACTTTTAATATTTTCATTTGGCACAAAACGTTTGGTATCTACGCCACTAATAGAACCTTTTCCCAACACAAACGAATTTACATCTTTAACTATTTTATTTTTAATTATAAACTGTCGCTGAGATTCTCCATCCACCAATATATCGGTGGAATTCCAAACAATAAAACGGTCTAACCACATCAACATTTTTTTAAACGCACCTGTTCTAGTATGCCAGACTTGTCCAGTAAAAATGTGTATACGTTTTTTTACATTTGCTAAGCGCGATGCAAACACACCTAACAACCCAGCTTTGGGTGTTACAGTATGTACGACATCAAATTCCTTTTTTTTAAAATACTTTTTTAATGAAAATAATGCTCCAATGTCTTTATTTAATTTAATATCCCTTGCAATAGCAATATGTTTTAGCTCCATAATTCCAAGATTTTGTAAATTTGATTTATCAAACCCTTCAAAATTAGCAACTAAATAAACATCATAAAATTTCGCTAGTTCCTTAATATGGTTTTTTAAAAATACTTGGGCTGTAAAAGGTGACGAAACCACAAAACATATACTTTTCCTTTTCATATACTCGTTCTATTTTATCTACTGTTCTTCAATTATTATAATACTTGGAATTTAAATCTATTAGGTATTCATAAAAATATTTTCTTTTTTCATTTAAAATACTTTCTCTATATTTTTCAGCCTCTAATAGATTTCTTAAACTCTGCTGATTATAAAAATTTGGTTCTGAAATTAATTTTTTTATTTTTTCTGCTAAACTTTTTGGATTATTTTTTGGTATCAAGACTTCTTTTTCTATAAGCTCTGGTATGCCTCCAACTAAAGTACCTATACAGGGTAAACCATATGACATTGCTTCAATAATAGCCCTAGGTAAACCTTCTGTTCTTGAGACCAACACAAATATATCGGCTAACAAAAGGTATTCCTTAACTGTTTCGTTGCTTACATTCCCGACAAAATTAACATGCTCAGTAATTTCTAGGTCAATAGCTAATGCTTCCATTTGCGATCTATGGACTCCGTCCCCAAGCCAAAAAAGCTTACAAGAAACACCTTGAATAACAAGTGTTTTTATAGCTCTTAATACAACATCTGGAGCTTTATACATCTGTTCTAAAGAGCCTACTGAAAGTATTGTGTATTGTTTTTTTACGCGATGGCTTTTTGGTTTTTTTTGTGTTAATTCATCTTTAATTTTAACATTTGACGCTGCTATTTGAAAAACAGATGGTTTAACGGGGTACCTTTCCTGCAATGTACTCTCTGTTACATATAATATTGCTGATGCCTTTGCTATATTTCTTTTTAAGTTAAAATATCCTTGCCATTTAAAAAACAACCTTAGAACATGCTTAATACTACCTCGTGAAAAAACATCCCAGGGATCACCTACCACCTCAACACCAAATGGTATTTTCTTTTTAGAAAAACACTTAATAGCCAAATTTCCTATCGCACCAGGAATTCTACATATAAAAACAGCATTTATATTTTCAATACTCTCCTTAATTTTTTGTTGTACTTCATTTCGTTTTATTACATACTGTAAAGGGCCGACGAAATAGGGTAGTTCAATGAAACTAACTTTTTTACCAGAAGACAGAAAATCCATATTTCCAATATAATCCACATTCCTTTTTACTCTTGCCATTACAACAATTTCAGAAAATGACATTAAATAACGTTGCCACAGTTCAAAATTAAATGAGCTGTCACCATAAATATTTCCATTTATATCTTTTATAAATCTTGCTTCCGTTACAAAAACTAATTTCATCCAATAATTCGATTTAAATTATTATCCAATAAAAAACATTTAAACATCACG
>CBCYMK010000032.1:0-4976 GCA_965183875.1 Flavobacteriales bacterium
TAAGGTAGTAGCTCCAATACATTGCAACTCTCCTCTAGCTAGAGCAGGCTTAAACATATTAGATGCATCTAAGCTCCCCGCAGCACCACCTGCACCAACGATGGTATGAATTTCGTCGATAAATAAAATGATGTTTGGATTTTTCTCTAGCTCATTCAATACCGCTTTCATCCGTTCTTCAAACTGTCCGCGATACTTGGTCCCGGCAACTAAAGAAGCTAAATCAAGAGTAACAATACGCTTATCAAAAAGTACACGAGACACTTTTTTCTGTACAATACGCAGCGCTAAACCTTCTGCAATAGCAGATTTACCAACTCCAGGCTCCCCAATTAGCATAGGGTTATTTTTTTTACGACGCGATAGAATTTGAGAAACACGTTCTATTTCCTTCTCTCTACCTACTACAGGGTCGAGTTTATCGTCTTCAGCAAACTTGGTTAAATCTCTACCAAAGTTATCTAATACAGGTGTTTTAGATTTCTTAGTTGATTTGAATTTCTTCTCTGATCTATAATCCCCAGATTTGCGTTCTTCAAACTCCCCATCATCCGAATCTTCCTCAGAAAAATTTTCCGATCTGTATGGTTCTTCTACCTCCTCATCACCTGTAATTTCCTCGAACTGAGCTTTCACCATTTCGTAGGTAACCTTGAGTTGCTCAAATAAATGAGCCATAGGGTCAGTATCGTTTCTTAAAATACAAAGTAGTAGGTGAGGGGTACCTATTAATTCGCTATTGTAAAGCTTAGCTTCTAAAAACGTAGTCTTTAAAGCCTTTTCTGCTTGTTTTGTGAGCGGTATATTAGACGCAGTAGTTTGATCGGTTACAGAGCCGTTGATACATAAGTCTTCAATTTTTTTTCGAAGTGCTTTTACATCAACACCAAGTGACATCATTATATCTATAGCTACTCCTTCACCTTCGCGAAGTATACCTAATAATAGATGTTCGGTACCTATATAATTATGACCTAATCGTATGGCCTCTTCCTTACTAAACTGAATTACGTCTTTTACTCTTGGTGAGAAATTATCATCCATAATCTTTCAAATTTTAATCCATAATTCATCTAAACTCAAAGATAAAACCCTTTTGATAATAATGTGTAAATAGCCATTGCTTTTTTCAACATATTAAGGGAATAAATTGTTAATTATTTACCACCCAAGGTGAGGTATTTAAAAGCAATTTAGCCTATATTCGTGTGTCTTAAAAGATAGAAAAGAATACAAATCTTAATTGCTTAGTAAATGACTGAAGGAGAAAAGATTATACCTATAAATATTGAAGAGGAAATGAAGTCTGCATACATCGATTATTCGATGTCTGTAATTGTTTCTCGTGCTTTACCGGATGTTAGAGATGGATTTAAACCTGTTCACCGAAGAGTTCTTTTCGGAATGCATGAATTAGGAATTCGCGCTACAGGTGCTCATAAGAAGTCTGCAAGAATTGTAGGGGAAGTATTAGGTAAGTATCACCCACATGGTGATTCTTCTGTATACGACTCTATGGTACGTATGGCTCAAGATTGGTCTTTGCGTTATATGTTAGTCGATGGTCAAGGTAACTTTGGATCTATCGATGGTGATAGTCCTGCAGCAATGCGTTATACTGAGGCTAGATTAAAGAAGATTTCTGAAGAGATGTTAAAAGACATCGATAAGGAAACAGTTGATTTTAGATTAAACTTTGATGATTCTTTACAGGAACCTACCGTGCTTCCTTCAAGAATACCAAACTTATTAATAAACGGTGCTTCTGGTATTGCTGTAGGTATGGCAACCAATATGCCCCCACATAACCTTACCGAAATTGTTAATGCTATTATCGCATATATAGGAGACAATGATATTGACACGGAAGGGTTAATGAATTACGTTAAAGCACCTGATTTCCCTACAGGTGGTACTATTTACGGTTACGACGGTGTTAAAAATGCCTTTGAAACAGGTAAAGGTAGAATTGTATTAAGAGCCAAAACAGCATTTGAGGAAGTAGACGGGCGCGATTGTATTATCGTTACTGAGATTCCTTATATGGTAAATAAGGCCGATATGATTAAGAAAACGGCTGATCTAGTTAACGATAAGAAGTTAGAAGGTATTTCTGATATTCGCGATGAGTCTGACCGTAATGGTATGCGCATAGTGTATATACTTAAGCGCGATGCAATCCCAAATATCGTACTAAACAAACTGTTTAAATATACTGCTCTACAGAATTCATTTTCAGTAAATAACATCGCACTTGTAAAAGGTAGACCGATGTTACTTACTCTTAAGGAAATGATTAAGTATTTTGTAGAACACAGACATGAAGTTGTAGTTCGCAGAACAGAATACGAGCTTAAACAAGCTAATAAAAGAGCACACATTTTAGAAGGTTTATTAATAGCATTGAATAATCTTGATGAGATTATCGCTTTAATAAAAGCATCTAAAACTCCAGAAATTGCACGTGAGGCTTTAATTTCTAATTATTCGCTTTCTGAAGTTCAAGCTAGAGCGATTTTAGACCTAAGACTTCAAAAACTTACAGGCCTAGAGCAAGATAAAATTAAAGAGGAGCATACTGAGTTAATGAAGGTTATTGCGCACTTAGAAAATATTCTTGCAAGTGAGCCATTGCGAATGGACATCATTAAAGAGGAGTTAGTTGAAGTTCGTGAGAAATACGGTGATGAACGTCGTACAGAAATTGAATATGCTGGAGGAGACCTCAGTATTGAAGATATGATCCCAAACGCTGAGGTTGTTATTACCATCTCTCATTTAGGATATATTAAACGCACACTTTTATCCGAATATAAAACTCAAAGTAGAGGAGGAGTAGGATCTAAAGGAGCTACCACAAGAGACAAGGATTTTGTAGAACAAATATTTATGGCTACAAACCATAATTATATGCTGTTCTTTACTGAAAAAGGAAAGTGTTTCTGGTTAAAAGTATATGAAATCCCAGAAGGGTCTAAAACTGCTAAAGGTAGAGCTATACAAAACCTAATTAACCTTGAGCCAGACGATAAAGTTATGGCATTCCTTAACGTAGATAACCTTAAGGATGAGGACTATATAAACAACCACAACATTATTATGTGTACCAAACGTGGTATAATCAAGAAAACGACTCTTGAAGCTTATTCACGTCCACGTATAAATGGTATTAATGCAATTGGTATTCGTGAAGACGATCAACTACTAGAAGCTAAACTTACTACTGGAGATTCCTTTATCATGTTAGCTGCTAAATCTGGTAAAGCAATACGCTTCCATGAAGATGCTACCCGTGCAATGGGTAGGAATGCAACCGGTGTAAGAGGTATTAGAATAGAAGATACCGACGAAGTTATAGGAATGATTTGCGTTAATAGCATTGAATCTAACGTGCTGGTAGTTTCTGAAAATGGTTATGGTAAACGTTCGGATTTAGAAGACTACAGAATCACTAATAGAGGTGGTAAAGGAGTTAAAACTATAAGTATTACAGAAAAAACAGGTAACTTAATTGCCATTAAAAACGTTACAGACGAGAACGATTTAATGATTATTAAAAAATCGGGTATTGCTATACGTTTAGAAGTAGAGAAAATGCGTGTTATGGGTAGAGCGACACAAGGAGTTAGACTAATAACACTTAAGAGTAATGACTTTATTGCTGCTGTAGCAAAAGTTAATAAAGATGAGGACGAAGAAGAACTAATCGATGGAGAATCGGTTGTTGAATCTGAAGACTCAGAATCAAATACAGAAGAAAACAATTTAGAAGCCTAAAATGAAAAAGGGAATTTTATTTGCAGCCATAGCTTTACTTGCTGGTGAAGCATTTGCACAAAAATCTGATCTTACAAGCGCGATTTTATCGTACCGTAAACAAGATATGCCTACCGCTAAAAAATACATAGACCAAGCAGATGTAAAACTTTTAGAAGGAGGAACCTTAAAAGAGAAAGACCACAGTAAATTCCTATACCACAAAGGTTTAGTGTATTTCTCTTTATCTCAAGATACTACAGTACTAGAACTTGACCGCACTGAATACCTAGACACAGCTGTAAATACATATTTAGCAGAAACTAAAGAAGCTGGTAGTTCTTACTATAAGAAATCTACAGTAGAGCTTAGACGTTGTGCTTATTCATTGGGAACTGCTGCATACGACAAATTTGACGCAAAAGAATATAGTGCAGCTTTAAGTCTATTCGAAAAAGTAGTATTTGTTAATGCTTCAAATGCAATTGGGAAAGTTGACACTTCAAATATCTTTAATGCTTCTCTAATGGCTATTCAGGCTAAAGATTCTGAAAAGTCTATCGAATTACTTTCTAGATTATTGGAATTAGACCCTAGTAATGGTGAATACCACATGTCTCTTGTAAAGGAGTATGGTAAAGTAGATAATGTAGAAGGTCAGTTATTTGCCTTAAAAAATGGAAGAACTTTAGCTCCAAACCATACAGGTTTAATCTTTGAGGAAGTAAATTACTATTTATCTCAAAACGATAACGACGCTTTGTTAAGTAGTTTAGATGTTGCCATTGTAGCAGCTCCAGAGAATAAAATTCTTCAATTTGCAAAGGGTATGGCTCTAGGTAACCTTAAAAGGTACGACGAGGCAAAACTTGCTTATAAAGCTGCAATTGCAATTGATGCTGATTATTTTGATGCTTACAATAACTTAGCTGGTTTATTCTTAGATCAGACAGTTGCATTAATCGAAAAGATGAATTCTCTTGGACTAAGCGCGTCTGACCAAAAGAAATATGCTTCGATTAAAAAGAAACGTAATAACTTATATACTGAAGCAAAACCATTTTTAGAACAAGCTGTACGTATTAATGATACAGCTATAGAAGTTCTAGGTGCTTTAAAAGAAGTTTGTTACCAAACAGACGATATCGACTGCTGGAAAAAAACAAACGCTAGAATTAAGGAATTACAAAAGTAATATGAAAAGTAGGCGAGAATAACCT
>CBCYMK010000033.1:0-35773 GCA_965183875.1 Flavobacteriales bacterium
TTCATTAAAGACTTCCCTTGGAGTCTAGTACTACCCATTCTTGCTTGTATGATTGCAACGACCTTCATCTAAGCCTCAAAAACATGCTCATTAATGAGTTCTTTTAAAGACTCTACTGTTTCCCATTCGTCATTTGTTTCTGAATTATAACAAAAACCTTCCTCAACTATGTTCGCATTAAAATGTTCAATATAGTCCTTTAAATCCCATCTATGGGTTGCAGGTAAAACGGTATAATACTTGCCAAGATCATATGTATAAAAAGAATCAGATGATGTGATCATTTCTTCATGTATCTTCTCTCCAGGTCTAATTCCTACGATTACTCGTTCACAATCTGGTGCAATTGCTTCTGCAACATCTGTAATCCTATAAGATGGTAATTTAGGAATGAAAATTTCTCCTCCCCAAGCATTTCCTAGAGCATGCATTACCATATCAACGCCACCTTGGAGTGAGATGTTAAATCTTGTCATTTTTGTATTGGTAATAGGCAATACTCCCTCTTTTCTTTTATTAATAAAAAAAGGGATAACCGAACCATTAGACCCCATAACATTTCCATATCTAACTACTGAAAATTTTATTGGATTGTTCCCTCTTATATTATTTGCAGCAACAAACAATTTATCTGAAGTCAATTTTGTAGCTCCATATAAATTAATTGGTGCACATGCCTTATCAGTAGATAAAGCGACAACTCTTTCTACTTTTGTAACTAAACAAGCATCAACAACATTTTGTGCACCACCAACATTAGTTTTTATACATTCATCAGGGTTATATTCTGCAATATGCACATGCTTCATTGCTGCGGCATGAATTACATATTCTATCCCAGAGAGTGCTCTTATTAATCTCTCTTTATCTCTAACATCACCAATAAAATATCTAATCTGTGGATATTTTTCGACTGGAAACTCTTGAGCCATTTGGAATTGTTTTTGCTCATCTCTTGAAAAAATAACAAGTTTTCTAACTCCTGGGTAGGTCGCTAAAATATGTTTGGTTAATGCTTTCCCTAGAGAGCCTGTCCCACCTGTAATTAGTATAGATTTATTGTCCATTTTTTAATTTTTAATCCCACAAAAATCTAAAACGATTTTGTCTTCAGGAATAGTTAATAATTTAAACTCATCGTGCGCCACTAAGAATACAATGATGTCGGCTTTTTCTACCGCCTCTGTATAGCCTGTTAGTTTAAAAACGGTGTGACTTTCTATATTCGGCTCCACAATAAAGTAGGCTTCATTATTTGCATTTTGCAATACTTTTTGAGCTATGTATTTCGCTGGAGACTCTCTTAAATCGTCGATGTTCGGCTTAAACGCTAAGCCCATTAAAGCGATGCTAGGCTTTCTTCCTTCTTTAAGTTGGAATTCCAATTTAGCAGTCTGCACTTTCTCGGCACACCAAAAAGATTTATAGTTATTCACCTCTCTGGCTGTTCCAATAATTTTTGTTTCCATTGGGTAGTCTGAAACAATAAAGTAAGGGTCTACAGCAATACAGTGTCCGCCAACACCACAACCAGGTTGTAGTATGTTTACTCTAGGGTGTTTATTGGCTAGATTAATTAAATCCCACACATTAATATCTGCTTTGTCGCAGATTAAAGAGAGTTCGTTAGCAAAAGCAATTTGTACATCTCTAGAAGAGTTTTCTACCAACTTACACATCTCTGCAGTGCGTGCATTGGTTTTGTGCAATTCTCCTTTTACATGTTTGCTGTAAAAAGCAATTGCTTTTTCTGTTGAGGCTTCATCAACCCCGCCAATAACTCTATCGTTATAAACCAGTTCGTGCATTACGTTACCAGGTAATACGCGTTCTGGGCAGTAAGCAATATGTAGTTTGCCGGTTAATTCTGGTCTTTCCTCATAAATTAAACGCATCATTTTTTCTGTAGTTCCTACAGGAGAGGTAGATTCAATGATGTATAAATCGCCTTCTTTTAATAGTGGAAGTATGCCTCTTGTAGCGGCTTCAACAAAGGAAATATCTGGCTCATTTTTTCCTTTAAAAGGGGTGGGAACAACAATTAAATAATTGTTGGCTTCTACGGCTTTGGTAGATGCTTTTAAAAATCCTTTCTCTACCGCCTCTGCTACGGCTAAATCTAACGATGGCTCTACGATATGTATTTTTCCTGCGTTAATAGTTTCTACCACGCTAGGGTTTATGTCTACTCCATGAACAGATACTCCCCCTTGAGCTATTAAGGCTGCGGTAGGCAGTCCTATATAACCCAGTCCAATCATTACAACTTCTGGCTGATTTATCATTCTATAAATTTTGAATAAATTCTACAATTCTTTTACAAGCTTTCCCGTCTCCGTAAGGGTTGTGAAGGGTGCTCATAGCGGCATATCTAGCTTTGTCTGTTAGCAAACTATTTGCTTCTTGGTAATAACGAAAGTGATGAGAGTCTTTTTTTTTCATATTTACAACCTTGAATCCGCAATAATAGGATCAATTATAGCCTTTGTATCAAAAATAACAAGATTTTCATTTTTTAAGTCTTTGAATGCTATTGTCGAAAATTGTTGATGGGCAACGGAGAGTATTATTGCACTGTATTTATTAAGCTCTAAAGTCTTTATCAAATCAATGCCATATTCAGTCTTAACCTCTTCTTTATTTGCCCATGGATCGTATACATCTACATTGGTATTATATGACAGTAGCTCTGAATAAATATCTATTACTTTGGTATTCCGTATATCTGGACAATTTTCTTTAAATGTAATTCCTAAAATGAGCACCTTGGCTCCTTTTATTTGAATTCCTTTTTGAATCATTAACTTGATGACTTTTGTTGCTACAAAAGCCCCCATTTGATCATTTACTCTGCGACCAGAAAGGATTACCGCTGGGTGATAGCCTAATGACTCTGCTTTATGCGCTAAATAATATGGATCTACACTTATACAGTGCCCACCTACTAAACCAGGTTTAAATTGTAAAAAATTCCATTTAGTTCCAGCAGCAGCTAATACATCGTGTGTATCAATATTCATTCGGTCGAAAATTAAAGCCAACTCATTCACAAAGGAGATGTTTACATCTCTTTGTGCATTTTCTATCGCCTTAGAAGCTTCTGCGACCTTCATGTTGGGAGCCAAATGAGTACCTGCTGTAATTATCGATTTATATAAATCATCTACCATAACGCCTATTTCCATTGTAGAACCAGAGGTAACTTTTTTTATTGTCGCTAAGGTGTTAATTTTATCACCTGGATTTATCCGTTCTGGAGAGTAGCCACAGAAGAAATCTTGGTTAAATACGAGCCCGCTATATTTTTCTAATACGGGTACGCAATCTTCTTCTGTACAGCCAGGATAAACCGTCGATTCATAAATAACAATATTGTCTTTTTTTAATATTTTAGAGATCATTGCAGAAGCGCCTAATAAAGGGCCTAAGTCTGGACGTTTATGTTCATCTATAGGTGTTGGAACGGTAACTATATAAATATTTGCTAGAGCAATATCTTTTACATCAGCACTAGGAAGTAAACCTAATTGTCCTTTAGTATTTACCTCTTCTTTAGATATTAATACCTTAGTAAGGTTATCAGTAGAAACTTCCAAGGTATTATCATTTCCGCCTCTTAGTTCTTTTACTCTATTGGAGTTGATATCAAATCCAATAACCTTATATTGCTTAGCAAACTCTACAGCTAGCGGCAAGCCTACATAACCTAGGCCTATGATTGCTATTGTTGGATTATTTTTCATTTTTATAGGTGTTGTTTTTAATGTGGTAGTACCCATTGTGTCCTTCGAGTACCCATACCGTAATAGGTAAATCAGGAAGACAATGTTGGATTATTTTTCTTTACGTTTTTGTCAGGCTGAGTTCATCGAAGACTCTATTCTAAGTTTGTTCCTTTATTATTTGTTCATTTTTGCCTTGACGCAAAGCAAGAATTGCTTCACGAACACAAATTATTCACACAAGTGAGTAAATAGAACCAAAACTACCTTTTATCAATTTGGCGGTTTGAGCCAACGAAGATCCATTGTTTTATCTCAATCACGCCGTTCAAGAAACATCAACATAGTCTTTGTCTTCGTTTTAGTCTTTTTTCTCCAGCTTAGTCCTTAAACGACTGCATGACTCTTACCTATCTGATAATACTCAAAACCTTTATCTTCCAAATTAAAGGCGTTGTATTGGTTACGTCCGTCAAAAATAACAGGGCTTTTTAACTGTGTTTTTAGCTCTTCAAAGTCTGGAGAACGGAATTCTTTCCACTCGGTTAAGAGAATTAATGCGTCTGCATTTTTTAGTGCAGCATATTTACTGTCGGCATAAGTCACAGCTGAATTGTTTTTCAGGTAATGTGACTTTGCTTCGTGCATAGCTTTTGGGTCGTAAGCACATACTTTGGCGCCTCTTTTAGTAATTTCATTTACCACAATAATACTTGCAGCATCGCGCATATCATCGGTTTCGGGTTTAAAAGAAAGCCCCCAAAGTGCAAAAGTCAGCCCTGTGAGATCTTCTCCAAAACGCTTAATAATTTTATCTGCTATAACACGCTTTTGTCTTTGGTTAACCCCATCTACAGAAGCTATTAATTCGGGATGATAATCATTTTCTTCGGCTGTTTTTATTAAGGCGTTCACATCCTTAGGAAAACAAGAACCTCCATAACCACAGCCAGGATAAATAAAAGAATAACCTATTCTACGGTCTGATCCTATACCAATACGAACATTATTCACATCGGCACCTACACGCTCGCAAATATTAGCAATCTCGTTCATAAAAGAGATTTTTGTTGCGAGCATAGCGTTGGCAGCATACTTAGTCATTTCTGCCGAGCGTATATCCATGCTTATAAAACGGTCGTTGGTACGGAAGAAAGGAGCATAAAGTTGCTGCATTTTTTCTAATGCTATTTCCTCCGAAGCTCCTACTACAACCCTGTCAGGCTTCATGAAGTCTTCTACAGCAGCCCCTTCTTTGAGGAATTCTGGGTTCGATACTACGTAAAAATCACAATCCACTCCCCTAGTAGTTAACTCTTTCTGAATGGTAGCTTTTACCTTATCGGCTGTACCTACAGGAACAGTAGATTTATCTACCACCACCAAAGGTTTTTGAATATTCTGTCCAATTTCTTTAGCTACCGCTAGTACATATTTTAGATCAGCCGAGCCGTCGTCGCCCATAGGGGTACCTACAGCAATAAAAGCAATTTCAGCTTCTGCCAAACCTACAGCCAAGGAAGTGCTAAAATTTAAGTTGCCTTTTTCATGGTTCCTTAAAACCATTTCTTCTAAACCTGGTTCGTATATTGGTATAATCCCCTGTTTTAGATTTTCTACTTTTTTAGCATCTATATCTACACAAGTCACATCGTTTCCCATTTCTGCAAAACACGTTCCTGTTACTAATCCGACGTATCCGGTACCTATTACTGTTATTTTCATAATTTAAAAAACTTTTACTAAAACTAAGGCGAAGACTTTTTTTGTCTTTGTCTTAGTTTTAGTCTTGGTTTTAGTTCTTGTTACCTTAAAACGATGACCTTTTTTTTAAAATACTTAGACGATGACTTTTTTTTGTCTTTGTCTTAGTTTTAGTTCTTGCTACCTTAAAACGATGACTTTTTTTAAAAACTTAGACAAAGACTAAAACGAAGACGATGACTTTTTTGATCTTTGTCTTGGCTTTAGTTCAACTTCTTGTTACCTAATACTTTAAATCGCAATGCACTTATTCTTTTTTGTAAGCTAATTAGAGATTCTATAGTCCTTGTATTATCTTCTTCTGAAATATATTTTCTTTTGACTGCTATTCTGACTTGAATTTCTAATTCAAATGCTGAACCTAATCCAATTTCTAAAAATCTAGCGAAATCCTTTTCGGAGTTTCTAGAAGCTCCCTCTGCGATATTTGAAGGAATTGAAATTGCAGACCTCGTCATTTGAGACGTCAATACATATTGTTCGTTCTTCGGAAAATTTCCAACTAAGTCATAAATATTATTGACAAGCTCCATGCTATCAATCCATATATCATATTCTCTAAAATTTCTCATTTTATTAATCTATAACGTAGACTAAAACAAAAGTTACTTCTTAGTATTAGTTTTTGTCTTAGTCTTGGTTTTAGTTTTCGTATTAGTCTTAGTCCTTGTATTAGTCTTGGTTTTAGCCTTGATCTTGGTCTTAGTTTTAGCCTTGATCTTGGTCTTAGTTATTGTCTTGGTCTTAGTTTTCGTATTGGTCTTGGTCTTAGTTTTTTGTCTTAGTCGTAGTCTTGGTCTTAGTTATTGTCTTAGCCTTTAAACGACTGCAAGACTAATTGACTGCATGACTCTTCCCTCATCACTTGTCGCTCCAAAGCAACAATGCTACGTTATTAACTGGAAGATCTTTTTCATAAACCAAATACTTTATCTTTTTACCAATAAGTTTTTCAGTCTTTTCAACGAGCTCTAGCAGATAGTGCTTGTCTATATTCTCACCTACTAGGTATAAATCAATAATTTCCGATTCACAGCCCTTAGCCCAATCTCCCGTTAGATAAACTTGTTTTATATCACCTAACCTAAGGACTACTTGCTCAACAATTTTATCTAATCCCACGTATTTTCTAACTATACTTTGTACCTCGCTAAATAAAGGATGGGATGAATTGGCTTGAAAATACTTCTTATTCCCTTGGTGTTCAGAACACAGCATTCCAGCTTCTTCCAAACGATTTAACTCCAGACGTACCGCATTGGTAGACTCCCCAAATTCATCAGCCAAACCACGTAAATAACCTCTGTTATTGGCGTTGATGAAAAATTTGAGTAGTAATTTAACTCGTGTTTTTGAGGAAATGAGTGTACTAAGAATGATTAGATGTATTAATGAATACGAATGAATGTATTCGTTTTAAGAAAATAGAGCTGTAAATATCCATTTGTTATTCCACCGCTTCGCCTTGTAAGTCCCATAAAAAAAACACGGTAATTACAAATACAGAGACTAACTATATGTTATTAAGCTTAATAACGAGTACTATTTTTACTCGTTATTGTATGCTAAAATACATTTAATATCTTCTCATACCACCACAATTTGAAATATGAGTAACTATACCTATAAATTCTATAAACATAATATGTTTATCCGCTTGTTTACCAAAAAGTTCTTTTATCCTTTGCCTTGATGCAAAAGAACATTACTCCCGATAGCTATCGGGACAAGTCTTCAAGATTAAACTTTCAACTTAGTTAGAATACCTTACTTTTGCAGGATGCAAAACGCCTATTCATTATTAATCAGTAAGCTAAGAGCTTTTACGCAGAAATATTACCAGAACCTACTTATTAAGGGTTTACTGCTAAGTTTCAGCTTACTAGCCGTTGGGTTTATTTTAGTAGCCCTTCTCGAATACTACGGGCGATTTGGAATCCTAACACGCAAGCTGTTATTTTGGAGCTTTTCAACTGTATCCGTCTGTGTTTTAATTGCTTGGGTATTATTTCCAATATTAAAGCTTGTAAAATTAAGCAGTCAACTAAGCGAGGAAGAAGCAGCAAAAATAATTGGCAAACAATTCCCTGAGGTAGCAGACAAGCTCTTAAACGTACTTCAACTTAAACAACAAAACAGTGAGAATTTAAGTTTATTAGAGGCTAGTATACACCAAAAGTCACTCGATTTAAACCCCATATCATTTAGGAGCGCGGTAAACTTTTTAGAAAATAAACGCTACCTAAAGTATGTTTTTATACCCGTTTTTATTTTCCTAGGCCTACAGTTAACCGATAGCGAAAAAATTATTACCGAAAGCTCAGCTCGTATACTAGACTACAATACAGAATACCTTATTGCCCCACCCTTCGAGTTTGTACTACTCACAAAGGAGATGGAATGCATACAGAATGAAAACTTTAAAATAACCCTCAAACTGGAGGGTGAAGCCCAACCTGTAGATGCCTATATAGAACTTAACGGCTTGCCAATAAAAATGAAAAAGCAAGCAAATCACGAATTTGTATATACACTTACAAATTTACAAAAGAGCAAAACATTTACTTTTAATGCCGGAGGTTTGTATTCAAAAAAACACCAGATAAAGGTCTTGGCAGCACCTTCGATAGTAAAGTTTAACTTAAAACTTGACTACCCTAACTACACACATAAAAAAGACGAAACCCTAGAAAATACTGGTGAAGTACTTGTGCCTGAAGGGACCAAAGCCTATTGGGAATTTAACACCGAAAATACAGCGTCCTTATCTGTTTTATGGGCTGACAAAAAACAGGAAGCAACTAATATAGACGACAACAGCTATCGCTTTTCTAAAACCGCAAGCCATACAACTCACTACACCCTCCTCCCTGCCAACGAACAGGTAAATAGTTTAGATTCTGTAAAGTACTTATTCAAAGTGCTAAAAGACGGTTACCCTATAGTAGATGTGAGTGAAGTAATGGACTCTACCCAACTAAAGACCCGTTATTTTAAGGGAGAAATAAAGGACGATTACGGATTTAGCAAACTTCAATTTATTATAAAAAACACCAATACCAACTGGGATAGCATAGTCCCGATTGAATTTAATAATGACCTAAGCATCGATAATTTCTTTTTCGTTTTTGACATGACTCCCATGCATCTACGTGCAGAAGATGGCTTAGAGTATTATTTTGAAGTATACGATAACGATGGGATAAACGGTGCTAAGAGAAGCCAGAGTAAAAGCTTCGAATTTAAAGTGCCAAGCAAAGAGGATTTACAAAAACAAGAAGCTGAGCATACAGATGAACTAAAGACTAGCTTAGAGGAAAATGTAGAGCTAGCAAAGGAGTTACAAGAAGAATTTGAAGAACTCCGTAGAAAGCTTCTAGAGAAGGAGGAGCTTAGCTGGGAAGACAAGCAGTTGGTAGACGAATTACTTGAGAAACAAAAAAAGCTCGAAAAAAACATAGATCAGATAGCTCAAAAAAACAAGGAGAAAAACAAAATTAAAAATGAGTTCTCTGAGCAAGACAAACGCATATTAGACAAGCAAAAACAGCTTGAAGAACTCATGGAAGAACTTATCACTGATGAAATGCGAGAGCTTTTTGATGAGATGGAAACTCGTATGGATGAGATGAAAACCGATGAGTGGATGGAGAAACTTGAAGAGCTTCAGCTAAACAATGAAGACTTAGAAAAGGAGTTAGATCGAAATCTTGAAATGCTCAAAAAATTTGAATTCGAACAAGCACTGGAAGAAAATATTGACGAATTAAAAGAACTCAAGGAAAAACAAAAAGAACTTCAAAAAGCCAACGAAGAAAAAACGAAACCTCAAGAGAAAATTACCGAAGAACAAGAGAAGCTAAACGAGGAGTTTAAAAACCTTTCTGAGAAACTGGACGATCTACACACAAAAAATGAAGAATTAGAAGAGCAGGAGAATCTTGAAGACACCAAAGAACTTCAAGATTCTATACAGCAAGAGATGCAGGAGAGCAAAGAAAATTCTGAATCAAAAAAACGTAAAAAAACATCTAAATCTCAGGAAGAGGCGATGGATAAAATGGAGGAGCTACAAAAGAAACTAGAACAAGCTCAACAATCGGCAAGTGAAAGTGGCCCAGCAGAAGATATGGATGCCCTACGACAGATTTTAGAAAATCTAGTTGACCTCTCTATGGAAGAAGAAGCACTACTTACCGGATTGGCAGAAACAACTAAAAACGACCCCGATTATGTCCGTCTCATTCACTGGCAAAATAAACTTAGCGACGACTCTAAAATACTCGAAGATTCACTTTATGCGCTAAGTAAAAGACAGGTGCAAATTAAAGCAACCATTAATCGAGAGATGAGTGCAATAACAGCTAATTTCAGTAAGTCTCTAGAAAACATGTCTGAAAGAGAGACGAACAAAGCCCTCAACAAGCAACAACTGGTAATGACCTCGGCTAATAACCTAGCCTTAATGCTTAGCGATGTGCTACAAGCCATGCAAGAGGATTTAGCCAAGAAAACTCCAGGACAACAACAGTGCAATAAACCAGGCTCGGGAAACCCTAAACCAGGGGACTTAAAAAAGATGCAAAAGCAACTTAAAGAGCAGCTGGAGAAAATGAAAAAAGGAAAAGAAAAGAAAGGGAAAGGACAAAAACCTAAACCTGGACAAGGAAAAGACCTCGCCAAAATGATGGGTAGGCAGGAAATGATTCGTCAGCAATTACAAGAGATGGCCGAAAAAATTGAGGAGTCTGAAAATGGGAATGCTGAAGGGCTACGCGAGGCCATTGAAAAGATGGAAAAAACAGAGGAAGATATTGCCAACGACAATATCACTCAAGAAACCTTAAACCGACAGAATCAAATTATAGAACACCTTTTAGAAGCTGAAAAAGCAGAGCAAGAAAGAGATAAGGAGGAGAAAAGGGAAGCAAAAGAAGCAGACCAACTACCACATCAGGTACAAGAATTACTAGAAGAATACCAAAGAAACAAACTCAAACAAGCGGAATTATTAAAAACTATACCGCCAAAATTGAGACCTTATTATAAAGGGAAAGTAAAAGAATACTTTCAAAATATTGAACAAAACTAATGGAAGAGGCATCAATAGAATTTCACTCAGAAGGAGCTTTTATTCTTGAAAACCAGGAACAAATAAAGACTTGGTTTGAAAATACCGCAAAGGCAGAAGACAAGCATATAGGAGCCTTGAACTATATTTTTTGTGACGATGAATACCTCATTAAAATCAATGTAGAATTCCTAAATCACGACACCTATACAGACATCATAACCTTTGATTATTGCGTAGGAGACGAGTTAATTAGCGATATCTATATTAGCACTGAGCGAGTGGCAGAAAATGCTGTAGAATTTGGAGAAACTTTTGAAGATGAATTATACCGAGTCCTCATTCATGGATTACTACACCTATGTGGTTATAAGGACAAATCAGAGGAAGAAGCAAAACTTATGCGATCCAAAGAAAACTATTACTTATCTTTGAGCAATTAATTAACTGATTTTCAGACAGATAAATCAAATCACTTAAAAGGGTTTGATTTCAATAAATAAAATGTTCCACGTGGAACCCGACTTATGTTTCAAGGAGAATACGACGTAATAGTAGTAGGTGCTGGCCATGCAGGATGTGAGGCAGCAGCAGCAGCAGCAAACTTAGGAGCTAAAACACTTTTAGCTACTATGAGCATGGACACCATAGCACAAATGTCTTGCAACCCAGCAATGGGAGGTGTAGCAAAGGGTCAAATAGTTCGTGAAATTGACGCCTTAGGTGGGTACTCGGCAATGGTAACAGACGAAACAATGATTCAGTTTAAGATGCTGAACAGATCTAAAGGACCTGCTATGTGGAGCCCTAGAGCGCAATCTGACCGTATGCTGTTTGCTAGAAAATGGAGAATCACCCTTGAAGGAATTGAAAACTTAGATTTCTGGCAAGAAATGGTGAGTGGATTACTAATTAAAGATGGTAAAATTAGAGGCATAAAAACCAGTCTTGGCATAGAGATTAAAGCAAAATCTGTAATCCTTACAAACGGAACTTTCCTAAATGGACTCATACATATAGGAGACAAAAGCTTTGGAGGTGGTAGAGCCTCGGAAAGAGCATCTGTTGGAATAACCGCAGAACTTGAAGCAGCAGGGTTTGAGTCTGGTAGAATGAAAACTGGAACCCCTCCTAGGGTAGACGGAAGAAGCTTAGACTTCTCAAAAATGGAAGAACAACCAGGAGATCAAGAAGTGGTTGGATTTTCATATATGCCTACAAAAAAGCCTACCACACAACGCTCCTGCTATATAACCTACACCTCTGAAGAAGTACACGAAATTCTTAAAACTGGATTTGAAAAATCACCTATGTTTCAGGGTAGAATTCAAGGATTAGGACCCAAGATACTGCCCTTCTATCGAAGATAAAATCACCCGTTTTGCAGACAAAAATAGACATCAAATATTTGTAGAACCCGAAGGATGGGACACCTGCGAGATATACGTAAATGGCTTCTCTACATCTCTACCAGAAGAGGTACAAATTGAAGCACTACAAAAAGTACCTGGCTTCGAAAATGCTAAAATGTTTAGACCGGGCTACGCAATAGAATACGACTACTTTCCACCTACGCAACTACAACATACCCTAGAAACAAAACTAGTAGAAGGACTCTATTTTGCCGGACAAATAAACGGTACTACAGGATACGAAGAAGCAGCCTGCCAAGGGTTAATGGCCGGAATAAATGCTTGCCTTAAAAGTCAGAACAAAGAACCGTTTATCCTAAACAGATCGGAAGCCTATATTGGGGTACTCATAGACGACCTAATCACAAAAGGAACAGACGAGCCCTACAGGATGTTTACCTCTAGAGCAGAATACAGAATACTCCTCAGGCAAGACAATGCCGATATTAGACTTACCCAAAAAGGGTACGAACTCGGACTAGCAAGCAAAGAACGTTTAGATAGGCTAAACACCAAGTTAAGCTATATTGAAAAGCTCAAAACTTTCTTCGCTACCACCTCGGCAATTCCAGAAGAAATAAACCCAATTTTAGAAGCCTTAGGCTCGAGTAAAATTCCTCAAAAAACGAAGCTTACTAAAATCATGTCACGCCCACAAGTGAGCTTCGAGAACTTAGAAAAAATTGCTTCAATACAAGGTTTTCTTGCTGAATTCGGTAGAGATAACGAAGCGATCGAACAGGCTTTTATACAAATAAAATACAGCGGCTATATAGAGAGAGAAAAAGACAATGCTGCAAAAATTACGCGATTAGAAAATATAAAGATACCTGCAGATTTCGAATACGACAAACTCGCATCACTCTCTAACGAAGCGAAGCAAAAACTTAAAGCAATACAACCGAAAACAATTGCGCATGCCGGAAGGATATCAGGAGTTTCACCCTCCGACATATCTGTACTACTTGTTTATATGGGAAGGTAAAGACGGAGGTAAGAATACAAGAGTCAGGAGACAGATTTTTTTGTCAGCCTGAGACTCCTCGAAACCCAACACAACCTCTTCAATTAAAAACTCTTTTCACGTCCATTCTTTAAACTACTCTTTCGACTAATATAACGCCCTAACTGTTCCACGTGGAACAGTAAACGAGAAATGACCTATTTAGAATGTGAAATCGATTTTAGAGCGATATAAGGGTCGTTTAGAGAAATTAGGAGGCGGTACATCGAATAATTGCAATCTCTTGTGTACGGCAAGATATAGAGGTCGTTTTTAAGAAGAAGTAGACTTTATTCAAAACACTGAAATACAGAACAGTAGCAAAGAAATAAAAAAAGCGAGTAGTAAAATTACTCGCTTTTTCTCATTGTGACCCCGAAGGGATTCGAACCCCCAACCGTCAGAGCCGAAATCTGATATTCTATCCAGTTGAACTACGGAGCCATTTCGGCAAATATATTATTTTTAGTTTCTATCCGTTGTATATTAGTTTTATTTTTACCCTATGAAAAAAATACTTTTTATAAGCCTAGCTATACTTACCTCAACCCTACAAGCTCAATCGATTAAAGTTGGTGACTGGAGAGATCATTTATCCTACTTTGAAACCTACGATGTATGCAGCCAAGGGGATGTACTTTACACAAGTACAGATAAGGCACTGTTTACATATAATAAATACGACCATAGCATAGAGAGACTGAACACACTTAAAGGACTATCAGACGCTAACGTAAGTGCAATAAACTGTAGTGAAACGATACTTATTATTGGGTATGAAAACGGTAATATAGACCTCATACAGCAAGGTGAAATTGAAAATTTAGCAGATATAAAAAGAGCAAGCCTAATTGCGAATAAAAAAATAAACTCAATAAACATAGAAGACAATAAAGCCTACCTGTCTTGTGGATTTGGAATTGTAGTAGTTGACCTACTAAAAAAAGAAATAAAAGACAGCTATTATATAGGGGAAGCTGGGACTTATATCAATATTACTGCAACAAGTATTTCACAAAATAAAATCTATGCAGCCACAGAAAACGGGCTCTATTTTGCAAATTTAAACTCAGAAAATCTAGCGGACTTTCAAGCATGGAACAAGGCAGAATTTAAACCTAATTCAAAAATTAATCTACTCGAAACCTATGCGAACAAGTTGTTTGTAAACTTACAAGGCAACAGCTTTAACACAGACAGTTTATACACATTTGATGGAACAAACTGGGAGCTGTTCTCTCACCCCTACTCCAATGTTTCCCTTAAGGTTAACGACTCTGAACTAACCGTAACCTCACTCTACGGAATACATGTATACAACGAAAACCTAGAAACGGTGAAACACCTAAGTAGCGGAGAATTTAATTATTCAAAAAAGGAATTTAGAGCTGGTATATATATAGATGGGGAGTTTTGGATAGCAGACAAATACAATGGCTTACTATATTATTATAAAGGGATCTCAGAAAGACTAATACCTACAGGGCCCTACAAATCAGATGTTGCACAAATACATAATTATGAAAATGAAATATGGTTGGCACACGGATCGAAAAACGAAAACTGGGATCCTACATGGTCGAAAAACGAAGTTTCCACTTTAATAAATGACAGCTGGACACACACTACTAGGCTAGTAGAAAATGGTATACACGACCCAGTAGCAATAGTGAAAAAAGAAAACATTACCTATATAGCAAGCTGGCAAAACGGGATCGTAGAAATGATAGAAAATGAAATAACTAATATTTACGACGATAGCAACAGCAGCCTTCAAAAACGACACCCACACAACGACTGGATAAATATAGGCGGAATTGCATTTGATTCTGATGGAAATTTATGGTGCACAAACGCTCAAACACAAGAACCATTATCTGTTAAATATTACAATGGAGAATGGGAGTCCTTTTCGCTTGGAAACACCGTTACTGAGGGTCAGAATTTAGCCAAGCTATTGATTGATGAAAACGATACAAAATGGATACAGCTAAAAAATAATGGCCTGATTGTTTTTGATGAGAAAAGAACGGGAACAAAGACTAAGAAAATTAGTAATGGAGAAAATAATGGAAATCTAAGCTCAGATAGAGTATTCTCTATGGCAGAAGATTTAGATGGAGAAATATGGATAGGGACAGACAACGGTGTTTGCGTGTTCTACGAGCCAAAAGATATATTTGAAGGGGAGCAAGCATCAACAATTATCGTTACTAAAGACGGACACAACACACACCTACTAAATGGACTTCTAATAAACGATATTGAAGTAGATGGAGCAAATAGAAAATGGTTTGCTACAAATAATTCTGGAGTAATATTAAGCTCAGAAAATGGAACAGAAGAAATTTACCATTTCACAGCAGAAAACAGTCCATTATTCTCTAATAAAGTAATCGATATTGAAGTGAATCAAGAAAGTGGGGAAGTATTTTTTGCAACAGACAAAGGCCTAATCTCTTACCGTAGTGGCGCAACGCAGGGAAGCGAAAACTTCTCGAACGTAGTTGTATTTCCCAATCCAGTAAAACCGAATTACCAAGGGTCAATTAGCATAAAAGGACTGCTTACAAATGCAGTAGTAAAAATAACAGATATTAGTGGAAACCTAGTATACAAGACAACAGCTCTTGGAGGGCAAGCCAACTGGGATGGAAAAAAAACCAATGGCAAGGAAGTAAGTTCGGGTGTGTATTTAATTTTCTGTTCTGATGAAGATGGAAAAGAAAACCACGTAAGCAAACTGCTTATTATTAGAGACTAATGCAGCAGTCTAGAGCCATAGTACTGAATAAATTAAACTATTCTGAGTCGAGTATAATTTTAAAGATTTACACCGAACAAGAAGGCTTGTTGTCTTTTATTGTAAAGGGTATTAGAGGAAAAAAAGGAAAACTCAGACTGGCACAATTTCAAGCACTTAACCTAATAGAAATAGACTATAAACAAACAGGGAAATCGAGCTTAAGATTTATCTCAGACTTGAAAATGTCTGAGCCTTTTAGCGACCTACTCTTCGACCCTATAAAAAGGTCTGTAGCCTTATTTTTGGCAGAACTAATACAAAACTGCATTCAAGAAGAAGAACAAAATCCAGAGCTCTTTTTATTTTTACATCAGTCTATACACTGGTTAGATTTAAGCAAAGATTCCTGCACGCACTTTCATCTTCTATTTATGATGAAACTAACTAGGTATTTAGGCTTTTCTCCAATGAAAGATGAAGAGAACACTTTGTGTTTCGACCTACAAACGGGAGAATTCCTAAAATATACCCCTATACACAACTACAAGCTCGGAGGAGAGGAATTAATAGCCTGGAGACAACTACTTGACTGTAGTTATAGCGAGCTGAAAACACTACAGTTTTCTAACCAACTTAAAAGAAACGTGGTACAAGCTTTGATGGACTATTATAAATTGCATTTGATTCATTTTAAAGAATTAAATTCGCAATATATACTTCAACAAATTTTTGACGATGAATAGACTTCTATTTTTAATAGGACTTCTGAGTTTTAATATAATGATAGCTCAAGAAATTACGGTTACAGATGAGCTGGGCAGTCCTATTCGCGAGGTGCATTTTGTTTCTTTGGAACAAAACACCCATGCATTTACCAATAAAGACGGACAGGTAAACCTAAAGGATTTTGGGCATAATGAAGCAATATATATAAGTCATTCGAGCTTCATATCTGTAACCACTACTAAGGATAAAATACAATCACAGAACAACCAACTAATACTACAATTTGACTCCGAAACGCTGGGAGAAATTGTTTTAATGACACGTATAGACGACGAAAACTTAAAGACTACAGCAGACAGAAGGGTGATTTTACATCAGAAAGAAATTGAACGACTAAACACCCAAACCACAGCCGACTTACTCGAAAAAAGGGCGGGAGTAAATGTACAGAAAAGCCAAATGGGAGGCGGAAGCCCTGTAATACGTGGATTTGAAGCAAACAGAGTATTACTTGTTGTTGATGGGGTGCGACTAAACAATGCTATATACAGAGGGGGGCACCTTCAGAGCATCATCTCGGTAGATAATGCAACACTAGAACAGGTAGATATTATTTTTGGGCCAAGTAGCTCAGAATACAGTAGTGATGGTCTCGGAGGAGTAATCCACTTACATACCAAGAGGCCAAAATTCACTGCTACACCACAGCTTTCACAGAATTACACCACACGATTTGCAACTGCTAATAAAGGATTAAGCAAGCATTATGACCTAAGCTATACCGGAAAAAACTTCTCAATATTTAGCTCCTTTTCGGCGAACGATTTCGATGATTTAAGAATGGGAAAAACCCGTACCCATGGATACGACAATTGGGGAAAAGTATACCACTATATAGACAACGGAATACAAAAGGAAAATACAAACCCGAATATACAGAAAGGCACAGGTTATAGCCAAAAGGATTATATGCAAAAAGCCATCCTTAAGCTGAGTGATAAACTTCTACTTACTGGGAATTTTCAATATTCCAACTCCAGTAATATACCGCGATTTGACAAGTTAAACGACTATCAAAACATTAGCTATAATGAAACTATAAACGCGACTAATTACGAAGATTTAAAATATTCTAACTGGAGTTACGGCCCGCAAAAAAGAAGCTTTTACTCTATGCAATTCGACTACTCTGCCTCTACTCTTTTTATGGACTCAGCCCAACTAATAGTAGCTTATCAGGATGTGTATGAATCTAGATTAGTACAAAAAATAGACTCAGAGGAACGGATAGACCAACATGAAAACGTTGATATTTATAGCCTAAATTTAAATTTTAGAAAAAACAACTTACACTACGGCTTAGAGTATTACTCCAACAAAGTATCGTCTAAAGCATATAAAATTACCGAAAACTCATCTACTCCACACGATCAAACCAGGTATCCTAACGGGGGCTCGAGCATGAGTTCTTGGGCAGGATATATTACCTACCACCATAAGATCTCTGAGAAATTAAAACTCAATGCTGGTATACGATTTACAGAGAATCAATTAACTGGAAAATACATACAGGCAAGAGTACCTACCATTACCCTACCCTACGACAATATTAATAATGACTACCACGCCTTTACAGGGAATTTTAGCGCTGCTTACTACCCTAACGAATCATGGAAAATTGCTGGGATTATTTCCTCTGGATTTCATGCTCCCAACCTAGATGATGTGAGTAAAGTATTTTATAAAGGAAGTAATGTCACCATTCCAAACTTCAACTTAAAACCTGAATACGCCAATACTGCAGAATTAAACATTACCAAAAACATAAATAATAGAGTCTTACTTAACGCCAATGCTTATTACACATCTATAAACGATGCTATTATGCGGGTAGAAGCAGATTCAATTGATAAGCAAGGGGTTTTGATTGATTTTGATGAATTCAACTCTAAAATAAAAACAAACAAAAATACCGGGGAAGCTGAAATCTACGGAGCCACAGCAAGTGTATCGATGCGTATAGCTAGCAACTACACTCTAGAAACAGATTATACCTATATTAAAGGACGAAATAAAGACACTAACCTACCCTTTACCCATATACCACCAAGCTTTGGTAAAACTGCTCTATATGCCGATTTTGACCAGTGGAGAGCTTCTATTTACACCCTTTACAACGGCCGAAAACCGATTGAGGAATACGACTTGGTTTCTGGAACTGACAACGAAGAGGAATCTCCTATAGAATGGAATTACCTTGAAGAATCTGATAGCTGGGATGTAGAGTACCAAGGAACACCCGCTTGGTATACACTAAACATGAGTTTTATGTATCGTTTTACAGACCATTTCACCCTACAATTAGCAGCAGAAAATATCCTCGATCACCACTACAAAACCTTTGCTTCTGGACTTTCTGCGCCTGGAAGAAACTTTATCTTAACCCTTAGAGTAAACCTATAATGACTTCCTACAAAACACTCCAAGAATTAGTTGCAATAGACTCTCCATCGGGATTTACTAAAAAAGCCGAAGACTATTGTTTCGACCTACTACAGAACTTAGGATGGAAACCATCGAGAACAAATAAAAATGCTATAAAATGTAGCTTCGGTGAGAAGCCTACACTTGCGATCGCAGCACATATAGACACGCTAGGAGCTATTGTAACAGGCTTTAATGCTAACGGAACACTATCGGCCTCATTAATCGGTAGCGTGTCCTTAAATCAGGCTGAAGGAGAGTATGTTACCATTTACACCTTAGAAGGTAAAACCTATACAGGTACTTACTTACTAAACAACCCTGCAAAACACGCCAATAAAAACTTAGGCACTACAGTTCGCAGCATCGAAAATATGCACATTCGTTTAGACGAGGAAGTAAACTCTGTTGAAGACTTAAAGAATTTAGGAATCCGTATAGGAGACATTATCTGCTTGGATACCCGTTATCAAGAGCTGGAAAGCGGGTTTATAAAGTCCCGTTTCATGGACAATAAAGCAGGGTGTTTTGTGCTGTTTGAACTGGCTAGAAAGCTACAAGGGCAAAATGCTCCTGTAGAAATATTCTTCTCGAACTACGAGGAAGTTGGACACGGTGGCACCTGCGGATATGCCGATACCATTGAAGAATTACTCGTTATTGATATGGGTGTTATTGGAGATGATTGTGAAGGAACAGAAAGTAAATGTTCTATTTGCGCCAAAGACTCTACCGGGCCTTACGACTATGAAATGCGTAAAAAGCTAAACCTCTTAGCAGAGCAACAAAATATTCCACATCAAGTAGATGTATTCCCTTATTATGGATCGGATGGCTCTGCTGCACTAAGAGCTGGAAACGACTTTAGAGTTGCCTTAATTGGACCTGGTGTATCTGCTTCTCACGGTATGGAAAGAACCCACAAAAAAGGAATTCAAGCCACCATAGATCTTTGTATGGCGTATATAGCTGGAATGATGAGAAAAAAATCAAAAGGTCTTGCAGTCAAATGAGTCCGTTAAGGACTAGGATGGAAATTAATAATGATTAGTGACTGATTAAAAACGAAGACTAAGACAAAAACGAAATGAGGTAGTAGGTAGTAGGAAATTAAAAAAATCAAAAGGTCTTGCAGTCAAATGAGTCCGTTAAGGACTAGGATGGGCTTCGAGTGCCTCAGCCTGACAAAAAATGCTCTGTATTCTGTACTCCTATCTCCTGTATTCTTCTTTTTAAGTAGATGGGAAAAGAGATGAGTGAAAATCAACACATCTTAAATTCTCAAATCAATTCTCATTTCTTCATTAACCACTTTTGAGGATTTAGCTTTTGAGAGGCTTTCCACAATTGGAAATCTACTACCGTACTGGCATCTTGCTGAGAGGTTAAAACAATTCCTATGGCAGATTTGGTGCTAAGCTCCTCCCCTTTTTCAACATAAACTTCACTTAGGTTAGAGTACACACTAATATACTCTCCATGACGAACCATAACAACTTTAACTCCGTTTGGCATAGCCAAAACACTACTCACTTTACCTGTAAAAACAGCCCTACAAGTACTGTGTGGTTCTGTGGCAATTTCAATCCCATTATTTTCAATTACTACTCCTGCCAGCACAGGGTGTTTTTGCTTACCAAACTTAGAAATAATTAACCCTTTAGCTACAGGCCAAGGCAGTTTCCCCTTATTAGAAGTGAAACTATTGGAAAGGGCAATTGCCTCTGGAGTAGATGCAAAAGCTTTGGTAGAACCAGCGCTGTTTGTTTTGCGTAATTCCTCGGCAATGATACGCTCTATCTCCTTTTGTATCTTTTTTCGTTTTGTACGCTTGGACTTTAGATCCTTCTTTAATTCTTTTTCTTTTTCTGCTAAGGTGGCCAAACTAACCGATTCCTGTGCTTGTTCCCTACTCAACAACTCATTTTCCGTGCGCTTATTGGAGATTAAATTTTGCTTAATTGATTTCTGATTTTTAAGCACCACAATAGACTTCTCTAGTGCAAGACTCTTTTCAGCAATTAAAACAGCTTGCGCTATACGGTACTTAGAAATTTGGCGAATATAAAAAAGCCTCTTATATGCCTGCTGAAAATCATTAGACGAGAATAGGAACAGCAACCTATTAAAATGACGGCTACTTTTGTAGGCTTGTTGGACTAAAACAGAATATGCACCTTTTAAAGAGTCTAATTCATCGCGCATTTTTTGTTGCTGGCGAGTACTCAATTCTATCTCTTCTTTTATATACCCTACCTCCTTTTGTATGGTTCGTATGAGCTGAGAACGAATTGCTATTTTTTGCTTCAATGCTTTTAACTGATGAACTGAAACATTTTTATCAGCCACAGTTTGATCTAAAACAGAATTGCTCAATTCTATCTCCTCTAAGAGCTTTGCTTTTCTTTTCTGTAATACTACTCGAGACTGAGCCATTAAGCTACTACACGAGAGTAAAACAAAGCATATTTTAATGAATAACTTCATAGGACTTAGGCACTTTAAAGGAGAATTTTAATTTTTTAGCTAAGTTGATTCGCGAATAGGACAAATTTAAACTCAGAGTATTAATAGTAAAGTCTATAGATTCTGCAAAACTTTGAGCATCGTGCAATTCAAAGTCTTCGTAAGTAACCAAGAGTGTTCTATTGAGCTTTAGATTACTTATTTGCTGTGAAGTAATTTTAGAATTTTCGGGATTTATAAAGGCCGTAAAAACCTCTTGATTGGCTTTTTTACGGCTGCGTTGCATCTTTTTTAATTGCTTATCGCTCACAGAGGAGATTTTAAACAAAGGCGATACCAAGCCAGCATAGTACTTTTTTTCTTCAAAATTACTAAACGAATTTCCCATTAGTAAATCTTGAATTCTGGAGAAACTGAGCGGACTTTTTACCTTGGCACTTAAATCTGAATAGCTACTTTTAAAATACGTTTTATCGAACCTATTCATAAAGTGTAAACTATCTTTATCTAAGAGTACACGTCCTAACTCAAGCCCTAAACCTGGACTAATAGACATCCAAATAAGGCTGTCTTTTTTAATTTTAATACTTCCTTTAAATGAAAAACTCTGCTCCTCATCTTTATACTTACCCGCAATTTTCCCACTAAACCAATCAAATTCAAAATGAGAAGCTTCTACAGAGTCTATAAGGACTTGTATTTTTGGGACTTTAGAATAAACGGGCTCTGTAATTTTTGTAGAACGACAGCTCGCCAGCCCCAGTAAGAGAACTATGAGCAGAAGAATTTTATTCATACAAAATACCTTCACTAGCTTTTTTGAGTAGTAGGGAAGTATTACCACCTAAAGAAATAGCCTTTTTCCAATACTTTAAAGCTTCTTCCTTTTCACCATTTTTAAATAATACATCAGCATAATGCTCTACCATTACAGCACTCTCAGTTTGAGAGTTAACAAGCGCTTTATACAACCACTCTTTTGCCTCAATAAAACGGCCTAATTTATACAAAATCCAACCATAAGTATCCTGATAAGTTGCCTCATCGGGCATTAGCTCATTACATTGTTTAGATAAGCGCTCAGCCTTCTCTAAGTCTATTGCTCGCAACGACAAATAATAACTGTAGTTGTTTAGAACAATTGGATTTTCAGGAACTAGAGAAAGGGATTTTTCGTAACTCTCATCAGATAAAGAATGCTGATTTAAATTGTGATAAGCATCGCCTAAATAATTATAAAACTCTGCTTTTAAAGGGCGATTATTAACCACATAATTTACTCCCTTATTTAATGTGTTTACTGCCTTTTCATGCTGCATATTAATAGAATAAGCGAGACCTGTAAACAAGTACAACATTGGCTGTACCGGATTCAAACCAATTGCCTTATTTCCCTTCTCTATTACTGCATCATACTTTTGGAGCTCTAAGCCCATAATTAGGCACCTGTTCCATATTAAATACTCTGTTGCTCCTAAGTCAAGAGACTTTGAATAGGCAGTATACGCCTCAGCAACATTGTTTTTTTGATAATATAGGTCGCCATATAAAGCAGGGAAACTAGGTTCTAAAGGGTGGTATTTAATTGCTTTATCTAATAAGGAATAAAGAGAATTTAAATACGATTCGTCTTCTATAGCAAGCTGAAAATAAGAGACTAAAATTTTAAACTTCACCTCGGCATTAAAACTTGGATCTTCGAAACTATAAGTTAAATAGCCAAAAGCTTTATCTAACTCATTATTAGCTCTATAATATTCTGCTAAAGCAATATTAGACCTAGGTTCTGTAGGGTCGATGCTTAGAATTTCTGAGTAGATTTGCAGCGCTCTTTCAGATAAGTTGTTTGCCTGCAATAGCTCTGCTAACATTCCTCTATAACGTATAGTGTTTGGGTAGGCATCAATAAGATGCTGCAACTCAGCTACAGCTGCCTCTAAATCGCCTAATGCAATATAAAGACGCTCTTTCATTACCGAAAACTCCTCGCTTACTCCTAGCCTAGCCTCAATGGTATTATATACTTGTACAGCCTTTTTATACTGTTCATTTCTAGTATAGACCTGTGCTAAGCTGTAATGATTTTCAATATTTGAGGGTTCTAGCTTCACTAAATCTTTATAGGCTTTTAGCTCTGCCTCCCGATTTCCTAAAGCTAAATTTAGCTGAGCCAAACTATGCAATACCCAGGTGTTATTAGGATCTAAGCAATAGGCTTGGTTGGCGTAGAATAAAGCAGGTACTAGCTGCTCAGTTCTGGTATAAAGCAGTGCCATTTCATAATTTGCAGCTGCATTTAAGGGATCTATAGCTACACACTGCTCCATTAAGTCAGCTGCCTTTTTATACTCTTCTAAAGACTTTAGACGCTGGGCTTCAAAAAACAAATACTTAAAGCGAAATTGACTTTTATAAGACAAGTCTCCCTCCGTATAAGTATTTAGGAATGTACTTCCATTCGAAAGCTGTTTAGTTCCCGAACAAGCCGCAAAAACTAGACTTACCCCTAGTATGTATACTATAGCTTTAATGCTTCTCATCCAATTTTAGAATAATCTCCTATGCTAACTCGTTTTGTACCGCCCGTATATTCAACATTATTACCAATCATCGAATCTTCAAGATCGGCGTTGTGTATGCGCGTATTGTTTTGAATAATAGTATTTTTTAATGTACTATTAGAAATGCTTGTAGTAGCACCAATAGAAACATGAGGTCCTACAGTACAGTTTTTTAAAGTCACCTCAGAGCCAATATAACAAGGCTCAATAATACAGGCATTTTCTAGAACTAAGCCAGCTCTTTCTTCAGTATTCTCAGTGTACTCTAGTACTCTTTTATTTGCATGAATTGCGGCTGTAGGATTCCCACAGTCTAACCACTCCTCTACTTTACCTGGGTAAAAATTAGCTCCTTTAACCTTCATATTTTCTAAGGCGTTGGTAAGCTGATATTCTCCTTTGTCTTTAATATCGTTATCAATTAAATACTGGAGTTCAGAACGTAGGTTCAATCCATCTTTAAAGAAATAAATCCCGATTATAGCAAGGTCTGAAACAAACACTTCAGGCTTTTCGATGAAGTCAGTAATCACCGAATTTTCATCCATTTTAATTACACCATAGGCTTTAGGGTCTTCAACTTTTTGCACCCAAATAATACCATCTTTATTAGCATCTAAGGTAAAGTCAGCTCTAAAAAGCGTGTCGGCAAAGGCCACTACTACAGGACCTTCTAAGGAGTCTTTAGCACATAAAATAGCATGTGCTGTTCCCAGGGCTTCATCTTGATGGTAAATAGACCCTTTGGCACCGAGTCCTTCTGCAATAGAAACTAAATCATCTTCTACCTCTTGTCCGAAATCACCAATTACAAAAGCAATTTCATCTACTTTTTGTCCACAAACACGCGTAATATCTTCTACTAAACGCTGTACAATAGGCTTTCCAGCAATAGGAACTAAAGGTTTAGGTACTGTTAAGGTGTGAGGTCTTAATCTTGATCCTCTACCTGCCATAGGTACAATTATTTTCATGTTATATATTTTTTATTTTTTTCCTGTTGATCCAAAACCACCTTCACCTCTATCGGTTTCCGACAGCTCTGTAACGGCACTCCATACCGCTTTAGTATAAGGAGCAATAACCATTTGAGCAATACGCTCTCCATCTTCAACAACAAATTCTTGATCAGATAAATTCACTAAAATAACCCCTATTTCTCCTCTGTAATCAGCATCAATAGTGCCGGGACTGTTAAGTACCGTAATACCTTTTTTATAGGCTAAACCACTACGTGGGCGGATTTGCGCTTCGTAACTATCGGGCAGAGCTATAAATAAGCCCGTTTTAACCAAGGCTCTTTGCATGGGTTTTAAACAAATAGAATCATCAATATTAGCGTGTAAATCCATTCCAGCAGAGAGGGAAGTCTCGTATTTAGGCAAGGGATGTTTAGAGCGATTTATGATCTCAATTTGCATAGTTTATGGGCTTAATTTAGTGCTTGAAATTACTCATTTTTTTTCTCTTTTCTAATACCAATACTGCAAACAAATATACAATACAAATGAAGGTACTTAGAACAAAATATTCGTCGTGCCATACCGACCAAATATAAAATAACGAAAGGGAAAGAAAAAGGTAGGTAAAAATACGCTTTAGGTCGTAGGGGATAGGGTAGTATTTTCTACTTAAGAGATAAGAAATCACACACATAGAACTGTAACAAAATAGAGTAGCCCAGGCAGAGCCCATATACGACATAGAGGGAATTAACAATAGGTTAAAGCTTATGGTAACAAAAGCACCTAACAGGGTTAAATAGGCGCCATACTTGGTTTTTTCGCTTACTTTATACCACACCGACAAGGTATAATATACCCCAGAGAGTAAGTTAGCAAAGAGCAATATTGGCACAATAGCTAATCCGGTATGATAGGCCTCATCTCTAATAAATTCTTTTACCAAATCTATATATACATTAACCGCCAAAAATATAAAACCCGTAAAGGCCACAAAGTAGCTCATTACTTTAGCGTACTGGGCTTTAGCTCCTTCCTTTTTTGCTTGAGCAAAGAAAAATGGTTCAGCTCCGTAACGGAAAGCCTGTATAAAAAGAGACATAAAAATAGCAATTTTATAGCAGGCCGAATAGATACCAATTTGAGTACTGGCAATAGACGAAGGCAACAAATAACTTAACAGCACCCGGTCTACCATTTCATTAGCCACATAAGCCAAACCTCCTACCAAAAGGGGAAAACTGTAGGTAATCATTCTTTTCCACAAAGAGAGATTGAAAGTAAACTTGATACTAAACAATTGAGGTAATAGAAGAAGCAAGGTGAGCAAGCTAGATACTAAATAGGCAATAAATATATAGGCTATACCGGCGTTTGGGTCGTATATATAATCGATGAATTCACTGTTATATCCTTGCTTAATTAAATAAGGACACAACAGAAAGAAGAATAAATTTAAACCGATGTTTGCCGAAATATTTACAATTCTAATAAAAGCAAAACGCCAAGGTTTATTGTCTAATCGCAGCTTTGCAAAAGGCAGACTTGAAAGAACATCTAATGCTAAAACCCAAATTAGGTAACGCACCAGCTCTGGCCTATCTGCAATATTTAATAAATTAGAAATCGGACTTATTTGTGCTAGTGCTACAAGTAAAAATAGGAGGGTAGTACCTACTAAAGAAAGAAAAGCTGTAGAAAACACCTTTTGTGGCTCGGATTCTTTATTGGCAAAATGAAAAAAGGAAGTCTCTAAACCATAAGTCAATACAACCATTGCAAAGGCTACTAAAGACATAAGTACAGAGAGTACACCGTACTCGTCGGGACTAAAAATACTGGTATATAGCGGTACTAATAGGAAGTTGAGTAAACGCCCTACAATACTACTCAAGCCATAAATGGCTGTTTGACCCACTAATTTTTTTAGAACACCCAAGCTTAATTGAAATTTGAGGATTAAAAATTAGCCTTACGCTTTTCTAAAAAGGCGGTAGTACCTTCAGTAAAATCTGCTGTTCCGAAGCAGTCACCAAAAGCAGAAACCTCAAATGCCAAGCCGTCTACACCAGAAGTATAATTGGCGTTTACGCACTTTATAGCGGTAGAAATTGCCATAGGAGAATTTCTTAAAATCTTTTTAGCCATCTTTAATGCAGTAGGCATAAGCTCTTCTAGAGGAACAACTTTTGTTGTTATACCGTACGATAGAGCAGTAGGAGCATCAACCATTTCTGCAGTTAATACCATTTGCATAGCTCTTCCTTTTCCAGCTATTTGAGCAAGTCGCTGTGTTCCTCCATAACCAGGTATTACTCCTAAAGAAGTTTCTGGTAATCCTACACGAGCAGTATCAGCAAAAATTCTAATGTGTGAAGACATAGCCAGTTCCAATCCACCACCTAAAGCAAAGCCGTTTACAGCGGCTATTACAGGAGTTCCCATACGATCTATTCTGTTAAACAAATCATCGTGACCTTTTTGAGAAAGTGCTTTCCCTTCGGTTACAGAGAAATGGGCAAATTCTGAAATATCAGCTCCAGCAACAAAGGCTTTTTCTCCGGCTCCAGTGAGGATAATTACACGAATTTCTTTTGACGATTCAGCCTCTTGCAAAGCCAAATTCAATTCTTGGATAGTCGCTTTATTTAAAGCATTTAATTTTGAAGGGCGATTGATGGTAATTGTTTGAATTCCAGCCTCGGTATTTAGAAGGATATTTTCGTAAGTCATGTGAGTCTATTTAAAAAAGTAAAATTAGGCTTTTTGTTTGAGCAGTGGCAAACTTATATAAAAAGTAGTTCCTGTATTTGGAATAGTTTCGAAATAAATATGCCCGTTTAAATCGTCGATAATTCGTTTCACCATAGCTAGCCCTAGTCCAGTACCGCTAGATTTGGTCGTAAAATTAGGTTCAAATATTTTGTCTTGAAGCTCTAGGGGTATGCCTACACCGTTGTCTTGTACTTGTAACAATACCTTATCATTCCCCTTTTCTAAAGAAACGGTTACCAAAGGGGAGGTTCCATCAGCAACGGCTTCAATAGCGTTGTTTAATAAATTATTGAGCACTCTAACTATTTGGTCGTGATCTGCATATACAAAGCAAGAAGGGTCTAATTTTAAAACCCCATTTCTTAAAGGGTAGAAGAAAGAGATTGTGTTTTCTACAATTTCAGACATATTTAAGGCTTCTTTATTACTTGAAGGCATACGTGCGAAATCGGAAAAGGCCGAGGCGATATGAGCAAGAGTATCTATTTGCTCTATCAATGAACTTGTAAAAGACTTCATTTTTGCGGGGAAATCAGGGTCTTGGGTATTTACCTTGCGCTCAAACATCTGAATATTTAATTTCATTGGCGTAAGCGGGTTCTTTATCTCGTGTGCAACCTGCTTTGCCATTTCTTTCCAAGCGAATTCTTTCTGTGTTTGTGCCAGCTTCTCAGAGCTCATTTCAAGCTCTTTTACCATAAAGTTATACTGAGATACCAACTGACCAATTTCATCGGAGGATTTCCACGACAAAGGCATATACCTTTTTGCTAAGGCAGCCTTGCGCATTACCGAAGATAGTTTAGCGATAGGTTCGGCAATTTGCTTTGAAAGGAAGAAAGCAATCATACTCGCGCCAATAAATAAAAGAATATAAATAGGGGAGAGGGCAACAAAATAAGCTCTTAAATCTCTCTTATAGGTTTCGTTAAGCTGAAAATAAGGAATACTTATTATGGCAAAGGCTTCGTTGTTTTGGTCGAATACAAACTGATAGGAATTTAAATAATCTTCACCCTTAAATGAAAGGTGGCGCATAACACGTTTTTGCTTACTAATTAAATCGTTTAAAGAGGCTAAATCTAAATGATTAGGCAATATATTGGTTTGCACAATTTCTTGGTTAGAACTCACTATAAGCTCCCCTTCTAGATTGTACAGGATAATATCCAAATTGTGGATGTCTGCAAGTTCATTAAGTTTATACTTAAAAAGCGTATAAATAAGTGTGTCGTTTAACTCACTAGGGTTTTCATCCTTCAAATAATAAGCTACAGATGCTAAGGTGGCAGACTCTTTACGTTGTAAACGATTATTGTGGTATTCTACATTCTGACTTTTAAAGTTAAAAAAAGTAAAAATCCCTATAAAGAAAAAGGAAGCCAACAAAAGGGCCAACATAGAGATATAGATTCGAGTACCTAATTTTTTAGGGTATATAACAAAAGACTTCATAGGAGCAATATAAAACAAAAAAACCCTGCCAAGGCAGGGTTTTTAAGATGTGTGAAAATATTATTGTTTCAATGCTTCAGCACCTCCAACAATCTCAAGGATTTCGTTGGTAATAGCTGCCTGACGTTGACGGTTATAAGTTAGAGTTAAATCGTCTTTTAGATCTTGTGCATTGTCTGTTGCTTTATGCATTGCAGTCATACGAGCACCATGCTCAGAAGCATGTGAATCTAATAAACCTTTATAAAACTGTACTTTTAATGACTTTGGAATTAAGTCTAAAACAATTTCAGATTTAGAAGGCTCAAAGATATAATCAGCATTCAATTCTTCTGCCTCAGCATCCTCAGCTTGAACCGGTAAGAAAGGCTCTACCATAAGCTCTTGAGTAGCAGCATTTAAAAACTTATTGTAAACGATTTCAACTTTATCGAAAGAACCCGCAACGAATGCATCCATAACTTCTTGGGCTATCTGCGTAGAAGTTGAAAAATTCAATTCGTTAAAAATCTCAAGATTAGAATTAAATACAGTGTGTTTACCTGTAAAATAATCTACAGAACGTTTTCCGATAGGATAAACCTGAACCTCAAAATCAGAAAGCTCGTTGATACGCTTTTCGGTAGCCTTAAATACATTTGCATTGAAGGCTCCACATAATCCACGATTAGAAGCTATAGGTACAAGCAATACTTTTTGAGTATCTCTTTCTTGGCTATAAACACCTTCTGTTGAGTTCTCTAAAGTAGCGCTAATATTTACTAAAATCTCACGCAATTTCTCAGCGTAAGGACGCATTTGAGTAATTGCATCCTGTGCTCTTTTCAATTTTGCAGCCGACACCATTTTCATAGCGCTGGTAATTTGCATGGTTGAAGCAACAGAAGTAATTCTAGTACGTATTTCTTTTAAGTTCGCCATTGGTAAGTCTATTGAAAGTGAAGGCCGGAGCCTTCACTAGTTCAGTCTTATTAGTATTTTGATGAAACTTCTGCAGCTGCTTTTTCTATTGCAGCAGTTCCTTCAGCAGTTAATTTACCTGCTTTTAAAGTAGCTAATTCACTAGCAAACTTGTTTCTCATGAAAGACAAGAATTCAACTTCAAATTCTTTCACTTTATTAACAGGAACCTTAGCCATTAAGTTTTTAGTACCACAGTAGATTATAGCTACTTGTTCTTCCACTGGAAGAGGAGCATTTAATCCTTGTTTCAGTATCTCTACGTTACGCTTCCCTTTGTTAATTACCAATAAGGTAGCATCGTCGAGGTCAGAACCAAACTTAGCAAATGCTTCTAGTTCACGGTACTGAGCTTGATCTAATTTCAAGGTACCCGAAACTTTCTTCATCGATTTAATTTGAGCGTTACCACCAACACGAGATACAGAAATACCTACGTTAATAGCTGGACGTACACCTGAGTTAAATAAATCAGCTTCTAAGAAAATCTGACCATCAGTAATAGAAATTACGTTGGTAGGAATATAAGCAGATACATCACCGGCTTGAGTTTCGATAATTGGAAGAGCAGTTAAAGAACCACCACCTTTTACGATACCTTTGATAGATTCTGGAAGATCGTTCATATCCTTTGCAATAGCATCAGAATCGTTAATTTTCGCAGCACGCTCAAGTAATCTTGAGTGTAAGAAGAATACATCACCAGGGTAAGCCTCACGTCCTGGAGGACGTCTTAATAGAAGAGATACCTCACGGTAAGCTACCGCTTGCTTAGATAAATCATCATATACAATTAAACCGTGACGACCAGTATCGCGGAAGAACTCACCAATTGCAGCACCTGCAAATGGAGCGTAAAACTGCATTGGAGCAGGATCAGAAGCATTTGCAGCAACAATAACGGTATACGCCATTGCACCAGCTTCTTCTAGTGTTTGAACGATATTTGCTACAGTAGATCCTTTTTGACCTATGGCAACATAGATACAATAAACAGGTTCCCCTGCATCGTAAAATTCTTTTTGGTTGATGATGGTATCGATAGCTACAGAAGTCTTACCTGTCTGACGGTCACCAATAATCAATTCACGTTGTCCACGTCCAATAGGAATCATAGCATCTACTGCTTTAATACCTGTTTGAAGTGGCTCTGTTACAGGCTGACGGTAAATTACACCAGGAGCAGTACGCTCAAGAGGCATTTCGTAAGTTGTTCCTGTAATTGGACCTTTACCATCGATAGGATTCCCTAGGGTATCTACAACACGACCTAACAAACCGTCACCTACGTTAATAGATGCAATACGTCCAGTACGCTTTACAGTATCACCTTCTTTAATTTCCTTAGAAGATCCTAAAAGTACGGCACCTACATTGTCCTCTTCCAAGTTCAATACGATCCCTTGTAAACCTGATTGGAATTCAATCAATTCACCTGAACCTACGTTTGTAAGTCCATAAACACGAGCAATACCATCACCTACTTGAAGTACGGTACCCACTTCAGCAATTTCTGCCTCCGTTTTAAGACCTGATAATTGCTCTCTTAATATTGCTGAAACTTCAGCTGGTTTTACACTTGCCATAATAGTACTATTTTATGTACGGATTGGAAACAAATTCTCTTTTTAGTTTTTGTAGCTTATTAGCAACACTCGCGTTAAATTCACGATCGCCAATACGAAGAACAAATCCACCAATGATAGTTTCATCTACGCGCTCTTCAAGTAAAACTTCAGCATCGCCAGCAACTAATTTTAGTTGAGCCAATACTTGCGTTTTTATATCCTCTGTAATAGCAGTAGCTGTAACAACTGTTGCTTTTACAATATTTTTTAGTTCGTTGTAAAGCTCCATAAAGTTACTTGCAATAGCAGCTAATATCGCCTCACGTCTTTTCTCAACAACGATATTAATAAATGCTAAGCTCAACTCACAAACCTCTTTTGCGAAAATCTCATTAAGGACAACCGTTTTCTTATCGGCTTTAACAATAGGGCTTTTCAGCATATTGGTAAAGTCTGGGTTTTCCTCACATACAGCCATAAGGGTCTGCATATCTCCTTTTACTTGCTCAAGAATATTGCGTTCTTCAGCTAAAGAAATCAAAGACTTCGCGTAACGCAGGGCAACTCTGGTTTCTTTCATCTTCTCTTAGTTAAGCTTTACGTCTTTAAGCATTTCAGCGATATACGCGTTTTGCTTTTCAGAATCTTTTAATTCAGCTCTTAATACTTTTTCAGCGATATCTACAGATAAAGCTCCTACAGAACTTTTCAGCTCTGAAATAGCGGCAACTTTTTCGTTTTCAATCAACGCTTTAGCAGAAGCAATAATTGCATCAGCTTCAGCTTTAGCAGTATTTTTAGCTTCCGAAAGAAGATTAGATTTCATGTCTCTAGCCTCTTTCAACATCTCGTCTCTTTGAGCACGAGCCTCATTTAAGATACGCTCGTTGTCTGCTTGTAAAGAAGCCATTTCAGCACGTGCATTTTCAGCAGAAGCTAAAGCATCTTTAATAGACGTTTCACGTTCTTTTACAGTCGTTAAGATTGGCGTCCATGCAGCTTTCTTTAAGATCACCAATAAGATGAGGAAAGATAAGGTTGTCCAAAAAATAAGACCTATACCAGGAGTAACTAATTCCATGTGGGCACTTTTAAATTTTAATAATTTTGTTTTGAAAATAGACCTTTCAGGCAATCCCTGAAAGGTCTATTAAATAGCAATACTAGTTGCTTGCTACTAATAAAGATACTACTACACCGAATAATGCTACACCTTCAATTAAGGCAGCAGCAATAATCATTGCAGTTTGTATTTTAGAAGTCGCTTCTGGTTGACGTGCGATGGCTGACATAGCAGATTCACCGATTCTTCCAATTCCTAGTCCAGCACCGATAACGGCTAAACCAGCTCCAATTGCAGCTAATGGTCCCATAATAATTTTAATTTATAGGGTTAAACAAAAAATTACAAATTAATGATGATCGTGTTCTGCTACCGCCGCACCAATAAAGAGCGAAGAAAGCAGTGTAAAGATGTAAGCCTGCAGCGCAGCAACAAACAACTCCAACACGTTCATAAACAATACAAATCCTACTGATACAGGAGCAATAGCAATTGTCTTAAAGATGAAGATTAACGACACCAAAGACAGGATGATAATGTGACCTGCAGTAATATTTGCAAACAAACGAATAAATAGGGCAACTGGCTTCGCTAGAAGACCCATCAATTCAACTGGAATCATAATAGGCGACAACCAAAGAGGAACTCCTGGTGTAGCAAATACGTGTTTCCAATAATCTTTATTTCCGTTTACATTCGTAATGATGAATGTAAGCATAGCTAATGTAAAAGTAAAGGCAATATTACCCGACATATTTGCCGAACCTGGGAAGAATGGTATTAAACCTAATAGGTTGTTTACCCAGATAAAGAAAAATATTGTTAATAGGTAAGGCAAGAACTTATCTGCTTTTTTCTCTCCAATATTTGGAATAGCGATATCGTCTCTAACAAACAATACTAAAGGCTCCATAAAAGAAGCTAATCCTGTAGGCACTTGGTTTCCTTTGCGGTAACCTCTACCAACACTTAAGAAAATGAACAATAAAATTACCATAGACAAGAACATAGAAAATACGTTCTTAGTAATAGAAAAGTCTATTGGGTGTGCTCCACTTAATTCAACTATATGTCCATGATCTAATTTGTACTCGCGATCTCCAACTACTTTGGTATCGTGACCGTGGTTAAATTCGCTAGACATAAATACATCTAAGCTACCATTGGTATAAAGAATTACAGGAAGAGGCAAAGAAACTGGGTGTTCTACACCTTCAGCATCTGTATAATCTAAAATATGAAATTCGTGAGCATCTGCAATATGGTGCATAATTACTGCTACTGCATCAAATTTTTCATCAGTATGAGCAGCGTGAGAATCATCAGCATGTGTTTCTACTGCATGAGCAGTACTGTGAGATACTTCTTCTAGATGAGTTGTATCTGTATGAGTTTCTTCAACATGAACCTCAACAGACTCTCCATGATTATGACCAGTATGATCGTGACCATCGTGACCATGTCCTGCTTGAGCATATAAAGAAAGATTACCTAAGGTAAACGTTGCAATAAGTAAGAATGTATTCAGTACTGTTTTCATCTTGTTTTCAAATATGGTTTTAGAGCCTGTGAAAATCGATGCAAAAATAGATAATATTCTTCAATGAGCGAATTATATTTAAACCTTATCAACAATAAAAAATAGATTATGAATAAACACAGGCATTGTAGCGCGAAGTAAATAAGCCTGTTTTAATTTACTTGTTTAATTTCCTGATGGTTATAGCAGACTCAAAAACCAAGTAACAAACGAGTACTACACAAAACTGTAGAGCAAAATTTTGACTAAACTCTTTTTTGGGAAGCACAAAAGGCACTAAAAAAACCAGCCCAATGAGCATTTTAAAAACACTAGAAGTTAAAAATGCAAACCCTGCACGGTCGTACATCCTGTGAAAGGCAAGAACAACTACGGGGTACATGAATATACTTGCGGCAAAATTGAAAAGGTGGATTTTGTAAAATAAAGAATCCGATAAAGGCCAAGGCCCAAAATAATTAAAGAGGTAATGCGCTCCAAAAATGACTAATGCAGCACGAAGCAACTTTAAAAAGAAGTTTAATAAATCAGGAATCATCGCTCAGTAGTATTACTTCTTTAATAATATAATATAAGGCTGAGAAAACAGCAAACAGAGAAAGTACAAGTGTGAATAAGGGAAATTCCTTTTCTAAATAAGCATCTAAACGCACTCCAGCATAAGCGCCTGCGCCGATAATAAGTCCCATTTGAATAGCAATACCAGAGAATTTAAGAAACTGATTAAGCGGTTTTTTCTTCGTTTTTCCCATTAGAATCGTTCGATTTAATGTTTTTTATGGAAGCACCCATACTACAAGAACCTGTAAAATTTGCCCCAGTTCAATAGCGAGTTTATTAGTGGTTATATCGCCTAATAAATTCGCGCTTGATTTTAAACTCAACAATTCGTGAACTTGAATTTTAGCTTTTAGGGTTCCTGCAATTAAAGCATTCTGACAAACAACCTCACCTTCAACCAAACCGGTTTCTCCTAGCACCAAACGGCCCTTTGTAGTAATCGACCCCGTTAAGGTACCATCGATTCTTAAGTCGCCTTCGGTAATTATATCTCCTTTAATAACACTCCCTTGACCAATTGCATTTACAGCTGAACTGGATTTGTCGTTAGAACGACTGATTTCTGAGGTAGTTTTTGAAAACATAGCTAGATTTTAGGTTATTGATACTTTAAATACGTTCCTTCGAAATACACTAAATATTGATCTAGTGACTTGTCTTTATAGAAGGTTTTAAAATTACTCGAAGATATAATAAAATGCTCATAGTCAGACCTACCTAAAAGGGTTTTTAAGTTCTCCTCTTCTTTTAGAGCGTCTAAATACTTTAGGGAAGTCGCCGACTTATCGAACACCTTCACAATTATCAGCTGATAATCTAAATTCAACATCAAACTTTGAGTTTTATAGACCTCTGTTTTATAATACTTAGAATTAAAATCTGAAATGGCCATTTTTAGTTTGTTTATACTAGGGCCAGTACTTTCAACAGCTAA
>CBCYMK010000034.1:0-44851 GCA_965183875.1 Flavobacteriales bacterium
CAGTTTCCCAAGAGATACAAGAGCCATCGTCGGTATTATATTGAGCTTCATAATTTGAGCTAGATTCATCTATACAACCATACACTACAGCTATACAAGAATTATCGTTGGTATTTGCAGTAGCATCATAATTAAATGCTTCAGAATTCGTACAACCTTCTATTATAGAAATACACGAACCATCATCCGTATTTACTGCTGAATTAAAATTAAATGCAGCAATATCTGTACATCCATAAGTAATTTCGCCCATATTAAACACGTAAGGTTCATTTATGGTACCCAAAACATTATTGGCATTAAAACTAATTGGAGCTGACAACTCAGTGATTTCGCCAGTTGAATTTTCATAAAACACAGTGTACTCTGCACTATATAAATTCGAATACACCGTTAAAAAGGCATAATTACCTAAACTAGTAATAGGGATATCAAAACTAGCCTCTCCTACTAATTCTGTTCCATTCTTAATCAAGACTTTATCATTTGGGTTCACAGATAAAGCACCACTAATCTGTAACTGTGCGGTTACAGACATCGTATATTCATAAGCTGAAGGATTTATTTGTGCCTCGATATTTGTACTTGCAAATAGTATAAGGAAGATGGCTACAAGCCATCCTCCTAATATTGATTGTCTCTTTTTCATAATTCCCCTCAATTAAGATTTAACAATCATTTTTTTATACGAATCCTCTCCAATGATGATTTCTATAAAGTAAACACCTTTGCTTAGGTCTTCTCCATCTATTTGAAGTTTATGAGCTCCAGATTCTAAATCTCCTTTAGAAACGGTTTTCACAAATCTACCCATAACATCGAATATTTGAATCTCTACCTCAGCATTTTCTTCTAGACTGAAAGCCAAGTCAAATACATCGGCAAATGGATTTGGATACACCGTTAGATCAAAGAAGACTTCTAAATCTTGAGTTTCTACTTCTATGCTAATTGGGTATGGATTTTCTACAGACCCTACCAATTTATTGGCAGTAAATTCCAAGATATTATCTGTTCTGTAGATTTTCTGTTTGGCTACATCGTAATAGTCAAAATGGATTTTAGAATCGTCTTCGCCGTATACAGTTATAAAGTAAATAGATTCTTCTTCATTTAACTCGGTAGCAGAAATATTACCCACACAATCTAATCCAGCAAAAGCTCCTAAGAGATTTTCGGAGTTTGGTTGCATATAATCTGGATGGTCTATACGAGCTACAATACTCATTGAGTTTTCGTATTTACCTGCGTCAACTTCCCAGAAATCAGCAGCATAGTGGTTCATATCCACACGAAGGCTACCGCCACCATACATGGAACTTTGTGGGTAGATTAATTCTCCAGATTCGGTAGTTTTCATCATATATCCCTTACCGCCTTGCATATTTGTAAGAGTACCTAACCAACCTAAACTCTCGCTGGCATACATACTAAAGGCTGTTTGACTCTTAATTAAATCTCCCGGACTAGGATTCAGGCTACTCAATGCCTCATTTGTACTTAGCATACGTTGTCCTAGGTAACCAATCCAATTCCATCCACTATTAATGGTAATTGGAGCCAAAGCAGGATCAATTGCTTTTCCTTCGTAAATAAGAGTCTCTTCTGCTCCATCTGCCATCTTAAACATATACAATGACTCAATATCAAAGGATGTTAATGTACCAAAAATAGACTCTTCAAAAGACTGAGCAAATACCATTTGGTTTTTAACAACTTCTATTGTGCTGTTTTGTACATTAGATAAAACCGTTTCTTTTAAAAGATTATTGGAAACTGTATCGTCCTCAGCATCCAAATTAAAAGATACCCAATTCCAACCTTCGTTTAATGGAATTTCTTGACGCAGCATATTACTAGCAGCAAAATGTGTTAAGTCTGCAAAAGACCCTACTACAGCTCCTTGTAAAAAGGGTACAGTAGAAACCTCATTTAAAGGACTTGTTATTGGATAGATGGAACTGGTCAACTCTATTTGAGATTGAATTTTTCCTTCACTCGCATCCCACAAACGGAAATTCACATTTTCGCCAGTAGCTGTATTACTATACACAGAGAAGAATACAAAATACGCATCGTAATCTTCCAGATAAATAAGTTCTGTTGCGCCACGAACCTCATCACCAACATAAGCAAATAAGATATCCTTTTCGTCTCTACTGCGCACACCCTCTACCTTAACCATACCCACAAAACTCATGGTATATAAGAAGTCGGTCGCATCAAAATCGTACGTAGGGGTAGGAGCTTCTACTTCCAAGTGTAATTCCAATCGTTCGGCATATTCATTATTACCAATAAGCATTAAATCTTCTTGGTAGTCGCCAATAAACAGTTCTTCGTTTACTACCAGTTCTATTTGCATGAACGAGTTTGGCTCCAATAAACCTTCGCTTGGAATGGCTGTTAACCAATTTGGCAAATTACTTATCTCAAAAGTCTCTACTGTTCCTCCTTGGTTTACAATATGCGTTTCAAAAACCAAAGACTCACCAATAAACTTCTCTTTTTCGATGAGTTGTTCATCCCAAATTAATTGATTTTTATCAACATATACATCCCATGTAATAGGTTCTTCAATGGTATTACCATTTAAATCCTCTACATTTTGAACCGTAATATTCAGCATTGTGTTTTCTACTTTTGCAAAGGCTTCGGTAATATTAATAAATACCTGATCTCCGTTAGAAACATCATCGAAACTAACAGATGTTTTTACACTCGCCTCCATAATCAATGGCACATCGGTAAGAGAAACAGATACTGTATCTGTATCAAAATTCAGATAAGCATTCAAGCCAATTTCTGCACCACTTAAGGCATTGTTAGCGTCTGTTTTTATTTGACTCGTAGTTTTAGCTAAATTCCAAATTCTAACTTCATCTAATTTACCCGTATATAAATTTTGATTATCTGTAAATAATTGCTCCTGAGCTATTGACCAGACTACGGAGTCTGTGGTATTCGTGTAATCCACAGAAGTAAGGCTTACAATATCTGATCCCGAATCTGAAGATGTTACCAGAATTTCCTCTGTTAAAACCTCTCCAGAAATTGTATAATTAATTACTGTGGTATGTACTATAGTTATGTCGTCTTGTGCTTGGTAAGAAGTCGTACCATCAACATAGGTAGCAATATCAAATCCAGGTTTTGTAATCAAATAAGAACCATCGACCTCTTGTAAATAGGACGAAGGACTTCTATAACCTAAGTTTAAATTAATCGCTGAAATCCCAGCAAAATCAGCTGAATTTCCTTCTGCGACCTCGCCTCCATCTATATACAAACGAGTATTCCCAATATCCGATTTCACAAAAGCCAGATGATGCCATTGGTTGTCGCTGTAATTAACTCCACTGGAGGAAACACTTGCTTGGCTTGCATTAGCTCCAGACTGATATACCTCTACATTCCCTTCATTCAAATCGAAAGACCAGGCACCTTGCGCATCGGGGAAAGCCCAATTGCCAATACTAAACAAAGTCTGATGAGATGTATTCTCCGATTTAAACCAGGCTTCTACTGTATAGTCGCCTGTAGCAGTAATACCTACGGAAATAGGCTCAATAAATAGACTATCTGTACCATTAAACACCTTAGAAAGATTCTCACTCTCTACCGTCCATTGCGCAGTAGTTATAGCATGGCGGTAACGAGATTTATCTTGAGGATCTCCATAAAGCTCACCCATTGGCCAGTAGCCAATAAGATTGGCTTCTCTACCCGATAAAGACACCTGCTTATAGGCTGCTATATCGCTAGAAGTACGATTCGTATTCCACAAACGCAAATCGAGTATTGCTCCTTGATAGCCAGAACCAATCGTAATAGGACCTCTACCGGTAAAATCAAAATTAACACCTGTATAACCAAAAGGGGTATTGTAATAAAAATTAAGATTCCCTGCATCGTCGTAAGAAAAGGCAATATGTGTAAATGTTACACTCGAAAGAGAAATCGTATGAGATTCTGTAACATCTTCTGCACTTGGATGGGTATAAATCATTTTTAAGTCGACAGAATTAGACTCTTCATCTAAGTTCTCTAGACTTAGTATAAATCCATCGGAGTTATCTCCATAACTTTGCTCAAACAACACACCATTAGATTCTGGCTTAATCCACATTTCTATGGTAAAAGCCCCATCTAATTGCACGCCGGCTGGTATAGTCATTTCGCCTGTTCCGTCGAAATACATATACGAATTGAAATGATGTTCTGTACCGTTTCTTTTCGCTTTTACCTCTACAAAAGTTTCGGCAGTACTTACATTAAAGTCAAACTGATTGATTGCCTCATTAAAGGTTAGTAAAATCTCATCATCCGGATTCAAAATACCATCTACGGGTTGGATATTCCCAAATACCTCGGGCTGAATACGATCGCTATACAAATCGTAAATAGGACTGTACACAATAACATCCTGTGGATCTCCACCAGTATGAGGTGTAAATGTACCACAATCGGACTTTGCACGTATTTTATACTGCCCATCGCTTGGAAGAGATGGCATAGACCAAGAATAAGTAGAACTTAAATTTCGCATTGATAGGAATACATCATTTGAATACAAAGTATCGCTACCTAAATGTTCTTCTTTTAGTCTATTCATTTCGACCGATAAATAGTCTAGCTTTTCCTCTAAACTTCTGGAGGTATAGCAACTTATAGAAGTAGATAGACCGTCTGTATAAGTAGTTTGACCATCCTTGAAAGTACAGGTACTATCAGTATTCGTATACTTCCAATCCAACCAATTATCTGCTATATATTCATCATCCGACAAATTGTTTGCCGTATAATTAGCTATTCCTTGTAAATCGAGAAAGGTACACGATGCATCACATTTTTCGTTGGGTTCTATTAAATTGTACCAATTTAATATCCTTAGCGTATCTGTACTTACAAGACTTTCAAAATCGCTGTGTAATAAATTATACAAGTTTAAAGCATCCATATACTTATAGCTTTCACTATTTACTACTGCTAAAGGACTCTCTAAGGACTCCATTTTCTGCCAATCGTCGTTCTCGTACTTGTACTCTAAGTCAATTGTTTCTAGGCTGTAATAGTTTACATCGTAGTCCTTAATTTTTAAGTTTACGGTACTGTTATCCGAAGTGTTCACTAGCCAATCATCGTCAAGATCGTCAATAGCAATATCGGTACAGGTTGGTAAAAAATACGCATTAAAATAAATGGAATCAGCAATATCTGGAATTGTTAAACCACCAAAATCGTACTGACATGGTGAGTGTAAAATAAAACCAAGCCCTTCATAATTAAGTGCTTTCGGACCTTTTTTAACGGTAACGGTTTTTGTAACCGTACTACCAGCTGGAACTAAAAACATTCTGTTAGGTGAAAGTCCATCAATTTCAATAATAGCCCCATCTGGATTGGTAATTTCATCTACCCTTAACATATAAGGCATAGGGTCTCCAGATTCCGACTCATTACCGAGTGTAATTGTAAATACAGCAGCCTCTTGTTCGGGTACGTTGTACTGGTTGTATGGATATATCCCTAGTGTAGGTTTTTCTCTTCTTGATGTTGTTGCCGACAGTTCAACTTCGTCTGTTAGGCCTAAAGCATCTATTTTTTCTTCTATAGCTTCAAAAATAAGCGAATAATAAGCTTTTCTAGACAATTCGAAATCGGTTAACGTAGAGACAACTTCAGTATAAGTTTTTTGTAGAAGGAAAGCTCTATCGGCTATGCTTCTAAAAGTTCCATCTCCAAAACCATAAGTAGCTATCATATCCACTTCAAACACATCATCATCAGTTTCAATTCCGGAAATAGGAAATAACTTATTCGATAATAATAACAAATCAGCTGATGTGGTCTTACCACTAATAATTGTTTTATAGCTGGTTGTAGGAGTTGAAAACTCGAATATAATATCGTTTATTGTTTCTAAAATCACCTCGTTCGAACCATTAAAATCCGTATTTATAATTTTTTGGATTATAAGTATGTCAGTATTTGAAAAATCAGTCCACGGATCTTCATTGCTTATGTCATCATAATTATCTGTGCTATCAAAAAAATCATTTACTTCAGAAGTATTAGGACTACCAAAATCCGTGTTAGCTATAATATTCTCTCCATCAATTGAGGTAGTAGAGATATTATTTACTACTGTTTCTAGAGACGAATAATAAAAGGGTTTTTTGTACACGCTTAAGACACCATCTGTGGCTTGATTTTCAACCAATTCATTGTAATCAAAATGCCAAAAAGCATCTTTTATATAATAATCGTCAGTGTTATTAATGTACTTAGCCATAGTAGCGTCTTCGAAAGGACACATACTTACCCCAGCAAGTGTTTTAAAAATAGGTCCAAAGCCGTATTTAGAATCTCTCACATCTACAGAAAAAACGTCTCCATGTTCGTCATCCTTTAAGAAATAACCAATACTTCTAGAAGCTTCACCCTCGAGAATGGTAGAAGATTCGAACTCAAAATTTATAATTCCCGAATTAAGAAAGTCCATCTCTGAAGAAAACGAACTCATACTCGCTCCAGCACTTAAGCCTATACTTTCTAAATGTTCTAATTGATACCCAATGGTACGAGTTTGGTTATATGTACCTGAGGTGGTATGTACCGACTCAATCTCTACCCCTGCACTAATGGAATGATTAGTCCTAAAAGTGGACTGAAATTTATCTAACTCGTTCTGCGCCAATGCAGTTTTCCACAATTTTATCTGTTGGTTGTAAAAATAAACAAGATCATCCGGAATAATAATATTAATTGATTCTAGCTCATCAGCATCAGTTAAATTAGATATAACATTATCAATATTTAATATACCAGGTGCGTCCGTAAAATCATGATTGTTTTTAAATTCTCTAACAAAGTTATTTATATCAGAAGTACTACTATAATTGCCAACCGAAAAACTGGCACTAGTATTTACCGAATTCACAAATTCGGTAATATCACCAGAACCAATAGAATAAGTTAATAGCTGATTATAATTAGTACCACTATTATTAGTGGTAGCAGTAGTAAAACCATTTTGAAAACTCTCTAAAGAAGACCCCAAAATATTAACAATTTGACTATTGGAATAATCTGTTAGAACCGGTAAATTAAAAGTTTCTTCTGTAGTAGAAACGGAATAATATCCCGGTTCTAAGTACGTATTATCATTATTCTCATCAAAACAATTAGAGTACGCAGCCTCTCCCCAACAAGGATGACTTGTCATCGCAAGTATTTCTTGGTCTGTTTTACCCTCAAATACATTGTATTCTCCAATTAGATAAGAATTTCGAATAAAATACAGTTTAGGTAATAAATAACTTTCAATATAATGCCCCGAATAGGCAAATTTGGTATTTGTTCCTGGACTTATACTAGGTAATGTTATGGTTCCTACTTTATAAGTATCACTACTGTCTTCGCTTTCAATTGAACTACCCTCGTAACACTCGTAGATACCCTCGGTGTCGCCACAATAAGCACTTTTAATAAAATGTAATTTTTTAGAAGTTCCAAAGTTCAAATTTTTAGACTCCCCAATAAATACATCTCCAATAGAGCCAATACTAAAATCTTCGCCAGAGGTAGAGATTGTTTCTGAGAACGTTTCTGAAATACTAATTTCATTCTCATTGGATTTATAGGAAGAAACTGAATTTTCTAAAGTCCCGAGCAATAAAGCATTATAGGTAATTTCATCAGCTATGGTAACATTAAAGAATCCAGTCCCTACAGACACCCCTTTTTTGATCTTCCCATCGACACCAACATTCCAATTAAACTCGTGTTTAGCTGCACGTCCATTTACTGCATTTACTCTCTGTGTACGGGTTACAGTGGTTCCTTCTTCTATCCACGAATAAGAAGCATCGCCAGGAGGGTCACGTAAAATCATATCCACGGCATCTGGACCGAAAGTAAAGAAGTCGTTACCATACGATTTTACACCAAACAAAAATGCATCTTGTGTTAAATTTGCCGTGGTCGTACCATTTTGATAATCTACCACAAAAGATCTAAAATAACTCTCGTCTTTACCAAAAACATGGGGGTTATTTGGAGCAAAAGAATAGAGTATTTCAGAACCATCTACCTCTATACTAGCTTCAGGATTTTCTAACATTTCGTTTTGTATGCTTAGTTCACCTTCGTTTAAAGGATGGTAATACGGGCTCGCTGCTGTGCTCAAGTATTGATTTTCTGAATGAGATGCGGGGTCTACTAACATTCCAAAATTTTCATAGGATTCTCGAACCTCAATTAAGAATTGGTAGGTAATGCCTCCAAACAACTGCTTGAATACAGGATTCCCAAGAACGTATTGTGCAGCGTTAATTGCGGTTTCATCTTTCAAATCGAATTGCAGCCCATCTAAATCATACAATTCTTCTCCTAAAAAGCTTGTTGTATCAGTGCCGTTTATTTGGCTAACAGAAACACTTGGGCTTGTACGATAAGTAAGATCGTATCGATTGTGAAATGTGATTATTGATTCATTCTGTTCAGAACTTATAAGTTCTTCTACAAATACACCTTCACTCGAATTTTCTCCTTGTACGCTCATGTCTATAGACTCAAACAAATAAGACTCCTGAGTAAATGCTGTTTCGACTAAGGCATTAGAAGCTTTAAAAGAAGATTTAGTTACACTATATTCTATAGGCAATACCTTGGCGTAAAATTCTCCTGAAGTAGTATCGGTAAGAATAGAAATACTGTGATTATTGTCCTTATCTTTTTGACTTAGGGTAAAACCTACTTGCCCAACGGTATTGGCAGGATTATCGAAGCCAATAGCAATAGAGTCCATTAATACACCTTCATACGTTAATCCACCTGTTACTCTACCTCTTAATTCTTTGTAGGTATTACAAGCAAAGTCACCTAAATCGGTTTCCATGTCAAAAGAGAAGTTTTCGCAGTATCGATTTAGTAGGGCATCGTTATTGTTTACAAAAGAATAGCCGTCTTTCTCAAAACTAATGCATTGATATCCGATAGGTACGCTAAGCGAGAAATTCCCCACTTCATCTGTTTTCAAAACCCCATTGTCTGTTTGGGCTTCTTCTCCATTTAAAAACACGGTTACGCCCTCTACCCCTATTTGTGTAGAACCCATATCAATTAAATTTTCCACATCGAATAGAACAGAACCAGAAACTTGTACTGCTGTTTTATCGGTAAAATTAATACTGGTAATAAGTACTTGCCCATCGCCAATAAAGGTGTTGAGTGTATTGGGCTCAAACACATGCGAAACATCGTAATCCTCGGTTAAAGTTACAGGAGTAATACTAAAATTAGAACCCGTACCTACATAGCGAATATTATCTATATCGTAATAACCCGAAGCATCGGTAATACCTAAAAAGCCAATTGAACTAGTTACATTATCACTAAACAAATTAGTTGTTTCATCGTGGGTAGATAAGGTCGCAACAGCAGAAGAATCCATCGATGCATTGAGAATATTAATATGGTTTTTATTAAAAATATTGGTTGTATTAGACGAGAAATCGTAGAGTACATTTCCGTATCCTTCATCGCAAGGATAATACACTGCCAAGTCGTTATTAACATTGGTAATAAATCGTTTTTTATTATAGTCTATCTCATCGACAGTTAAGGCTCTGTTAAACAAACTAATTTCGTCTATATTACCATTAGTAGCAGACGAATACGAATTGATTAGATCGTAAGGCATATGTCCGAAAAACAACTGTGTATGGTCGTTTACACTAAATTCTGACAGCGTAAAGTTATCCTTTAACACAGTCGACACACCATTTACAAACAACTCTAAAGTGGGTGATGTAAGCAAATCATTATAAACCAAACTAATATACGCCCATTCGTCTAGGCAATAATCAGCTATACTTTCTAATACAGGGGCAGTATTATCTGTGATTTCTGAAGCTGTAAAAATTGAAAATTTATTGGGGCTTAAGTTCATATAAAGCCCATTTGTTTGGGAGCTAGTTATGCTAAATATATTCCCATTTTCTACTCCTCCCTTATGGTACCAAAAATTTAAAGTAAAACTAGTTTTGTTTTCGGAACTGTGTACATTTGTTTTAAAATTTGGAATCTCGAGTGCTGTATTGGCTAATTGCAGGGACTGATTAAAACTCTCTTGCCCAGCAAAATAGTTGGGTTCTGCATGCACATAAACATTCTCTACAGGATCGAAACTCTCGTAGCTTACGGTTCCCAATACTCGGGCGGTTGGTCTTCTAAAGCCAACTACTTCTTTAGAGCTATAGCCGTTGCTATTATTGGTAGTACTACAACCTGGTATTATAGCAGTAACTTTATACTTATACAGTATATTAGAAGAAGCATACAAATCGGTAAAAGACTTGGAGCCGTTTGGTAAGGTTGCCAAATTCACCCAATTAGAGCTGGTGTCGTCTAGCTGTTTTCGTTGAATCGTATAACTCGATATAATAACAGTATTGTTATTATCCCAACTTAAAAATACTCTGTCGCCAAAATCTCCCTGACTAACAGATAAATACTCCGTTTCGGTAAAAACCTCTTTTGTAATAGAGGGAGTTAAGGTAATGCTATCGGAAACTTCAGAATCTTGATACCCACAGTTACTTGTTCTTATACTATAAGTATAGGGAATACATACTTCGGTTGGTGTACTAAAACCGAGGTTATTATAGTTGTCAACAAACAAATAATAGCTCTCATCTATAAGGTTTAATTCGCTTAAATTAATACTTATACTATCTAAACCCTCTGTATTGTTATTGAGTCTCTTAATAGTAAGCTCATCTATGAGCTCATAGTCATGAATTGAAAAATAAATATTATTAAAATTATCAAAGGAGGAAAGACTCTCCTCGATAATTGGTTTTGAAGGGGCAGTTATTGGTGCTCCTTCAAGAATAAGAGGATAAAAACTCTCAAATACTTTATCGTCCGAACGCCTTGCCTTTATTTTTACATACACTTTATGGCCTGTTGTATTGACAATCTCTAAGTTTGAAAAACTGAGATCTGTAATCCCACCATAAGGGTAAGAATCATCAACGTATTCTATAGTACAGGCCGAATCGGTATAAATGAGTAAAGTTTGACTTTGCGCATAATCGGTACCAACGGCAAACGACAAAGACTCATCTACTAAAGCGTACTCAATTGAATTAACATTTACCTGAGATCCTGCCACAGCAAAACCATCACAAATTGAGGTATAGCCACCAGTAGCCGATAAATTAAATTGGGTGTTGTTAAAAAAGTCGGTTCCAGCACCAGTACTAATCTCCGAAGTGTGCCCTTGGTCTAAACCAGCATAGTATACATTGTCTGATGCACCAAAAGTGTGAATTCTGTACATATAGGTTTTGTTAGGGTCAGCAGTATAATCTATATAACTAAACTCCGTATGCTCCTCATCAGCGGGAAGATTACTAGCACCATTAGTGGCATTCCAATAGGTATTCGTTGAACCATCGTACCTGTAGCGATACGCCTCAGTAGGTGCCTCATCATAATATCCATCTTCATCCCAAACAATACTATCCCCATCAGCGCTTAACTCCCCTCTTTCTACATAGTAAATAAGCTCCGAGGTAGGTATACTACTATTTTTCGTCCAAGAAACACGGACATTGTCATCTACATTTTCGGCAAGTATATTTGGGTTTTGGTAAGGTAGGGTTTGGATATTGTCTATTTTGTACTTTCTTAATGCACTGCTATTATAATTTATGTCTCCGATCCATATCTCATAATCGCCAAATACACCATCTTGTAGTGGACCTACTTCAAAGGTGTATGTATTGTTACTAGGACTAATTTTATATAAATCATTTTGAGCATCTCCATCTATATCGTCAAAAGCATAGGTCCCGTTAGATAATCGTTTTACTGCTTTTGTTACTCTTGCATAGCCACTTGAGCTTCCAAAAACTGCAGAATTTGAAATAGTAATGCCATTATCTGTTATTGTAATGGAGCCAGTTGGTATTAGGGGTGTTGTAATCGAACCATAATCAGATTGAATTGGTTCCATATTGAACGATTTATCTATATGTGAGTCCCCATTAAAAGTAGAGTTATAAATTCTAAACGAACGGTTGTTAAGTACAAAACCAACTGTACTATTAAAAAATAAATTATAATCACTAGGTTGCCAGTCAAACTCAACAAATTCATTCGTATAACCAGCACTACCAACACTGTACCAATAAGACCAGTCTCCTGAGTTATTTGCATAAGATGGCTGGTGCATCTTATTTGTAGAATAATTACCATGTAGGTCCACATGCATACCATTTGCAAATCCTACATTAGCCACTCCACCAATTGGACTCGAATCATCAAAATTGAGAACCTGAAAATCGCCTACACTAGGATTGTGATGAAGAATATCACCAATTGATTTCACAGCATATGAAGCGTCATTTTGCTGATTCTCTCCCATTGCAGCTTTTATGTGTACCCTAAATCCTCCATTATCAGTAATGTATTTATCAATTCTAAAATAGCCATGATAATCATGAGTATATAAAATATTCTGATTGGGATTATTCTCGTACACATCTAAATAACAAGAGCCATCGTCTACAAATGCATTGGAGTTGTAATTGGTCGCATCTGAGTCTGTACAGCCAATTTGAGCAAAAGCAAAAAACGGAATTAAGGCGAAAAGGATAATTAGCTTTTTCATAGGTGTGTTGGTTTTATGAGAAAGCAAAAATAGTATGAGAGTATGGGTAGTCCTAAAAAACGACCCAGACAAAAGCCTAGACAAGGCTATTAAATCGCAATGATGAATGGATAATGACGATTTGAAAAAGTTAAAACAGTCTTGCGGTCATTTATAGGCTAGCTGTAAAAAAAAGGTAACATGTTTAGGGAAATGGCGAATGGTAAAACGTGAGACGGAAGACGTGAAATGGAATACATGAGTTTTTTTGTACTAGCTACTAAGGATTATTTTTTACTTAAAACTTAGAACTCAAAACGACTTTCTTCTTACCCTGCAGAGATTTATCAAAGCACAAAACTTTTTCAATTGTCGTTTTCAAATTAACAAATCCCCAAATCATTTTCAATCTTGTCTTTGAATACTATTTTGACAAAGACACTTTTTTGACTCATTGACTATTTCGTCGATGAATTTACAAGGTCTGTATAAACTGATTTAAATTTTGCTCCTTTTTAAGCAAAAGTTTTTTGCGTAACCGAAAACGCGATTTCTCTACCGAGTTAGGATTTACATGTATAATAGCTGCAATTTGATTTATAGTTAGATCCTGAAAAATAAAAGCACATAATCGTTTTTCAGATTTAGTTAAGAAAATATCCATTTGCTCAAGAGTGGCATAAAACGAAGGATGTAATTTCTCGAAGGAAATTAAATAGTCTTTCCAGTTACTCTCTATAATCTTCTCTTTTTTTAATTGTGTAATCAACAATTCAACTTCCTCTTTTGTAGGGCTTTCTTCCAAGTGGTTTAATTGAACAACTAAATTGTCTATGTCTTCGTTTCGTTTTGCAAGTAGTAACATTGAGTTTTGTAACTCTATGTTTCGATACTTGGTTTCGTATTCATTCATAATTTTCAACTTATGTAATTTTTTATTTCGCAGTGAGAAGTATGCAACAAACAATACCACAAACAAAACCATAAGCATCCGTACAGGAAAAGTCATCGGAAAGATTACTTGATTTTTAAACGAGTTGTATTTCTTGGAATCGTCAATTAAACTATTTATTTCAATATTTCTAGACCTTATTATTCCATAGAGATACGCAAGGCTATCGGTACTATTAAACACCTGCAGTTCCTCTTGTGGAAGAGTAGAAAATAGCTGTTCCATACTTTGATGTTCTACCGAACTTAAAATAAGCGATCGCTTATACTCTGAATATATAAACACAAAGAGCATATAACTGAGCCATACAATAAAAATCTTCTTCATATAAAACCGATTCTAAAACCTGGCAGGTATTATTTATTATTTTTCAAATTTGTGATTTTAGCACAAAAACAGAAATTATGATTATTCATAAATACTAAAAAGAGTTTTCACAAAATTAAAGTCAAATGTAAGCTATACATTAAGTAATTACAAGTTGTAAACTATATTGATAAAAGCTCACAAAATTTAAAAGCATGCGAACTCTTGATATACTTTACTCCTACTAACGATTACTCCGTAATATCCGCACTAGAGCATACAAAAAAAGCCTCCCCAATTGGGGAGGCTTTCAAGAATATTATAAAGGATAAACTACTGCTTAACAAATTGCTTTGTAGAGATAGCTCCGTTCATTAAAACCTCAACAGTATAAATTCCTACTGGGAAATCAGACACATTTAGAGAGATGTTTTGCGCACCTACTAAACTACCGTAAGATTTAGCAGCAACTTTTTGCCCCATTAGATTACGGATATTCACTTGTAAATCTGAAGCATCTTTAATATTTAAAGACAACTGTACAAGATCTGTACTAGGGTTAGGGTACACATTTAACAGGTCGTCGAACTGAGAAAGCTCAGTAGTAGCTAGTATATTGGTTCCTGTAACAAAACCATTATCAACGGCAGTATTTATACTCGTAGAAGAACCATTATCGATGATACCCGAAGCATCCATTAACATACCTACAATATGCATATCTTCCACTTTCCAGCTAGAAGACAAAGCGAACTTAAAGTTAAAAGTGAAACTATTACCGGACTGAATAGAGTTAGGGAAGCCAGCATGACCATCGAAACTAGGACTCAAGGCTCTAGCAACGTGATTATATTCCATTGATGAAGCGGGAACAGTACCAGACAAGTTAGCCCAATTCACTCCATCTACACCAATTAAATCTCCAGCATCTCCACCAGAATAATAATTTGACTGTGCATAACCAGAGCTCGTTCCACTTACTTTATCTTCTGTTAGCACACAAGCAATTTTCCAGTTTCCACTTACAGCAGATGAAAAATCTACCGTTAGCGAAACATTAATAGAATCTTCTTCTAAAACAGCTCCGTTAGAAATAACCGCGGAAGGCTCAACCAATATACGCTCCATAAAATCTATCTTAATAGCACCTGGGTCAATCTCAGAACCTCTATCTACTAAGGCACTAGGGTAACCAGAAACATCAAGGTCTTGGTCGTAAACAGCCAATTCCATAGGGTCGCCATTATGAACCGCTATACCTTGGTAAAAGCCACTAAACTCTTCTGCCATTTGGTCCATAGCAACAGTACCACGAGGACACCATCCACACCAGGTACCCGTACCCTCTTCTGCAATTACTAATTTCCCTGGAGCAGGTTTTACAGCAGTCACATTAATAATTTTAGTATCATCAGAATTATCATCATCCATAGCAGCACCATTTACATTAGCTATAGTAGCCGTTAGCCCACTAGCACCCTCTCCTAAAACTATAGGACTGGTAAACGCTACTTCCATAGACTCGAAAGAGTTTAAAGACAATCCAGAAATAGACTCTGTTAATTGTTCAGTTCCATAATTAAGAATCACATCAAAAGTATTTATTGTAGAAAGGCCTAAGTTTTTAACCTCAACTGTGGCATAACGCTCCTGACTAACTAAACCTTCAATAGGGTTAATGAGTAGCATAGCACCATTTAACTGAGGCACAACATAAGGAGTGTGAGAGACAGACACATTATCTACGTAAAATTGATTACCCTGTGTAGGATATATATCAATAGAAGCTATTTGGGTTTCACCATTGGCAAAAGAACCTATAGAAACACCGTCGATAAATACCTCCCAGTTATTAGTGGTTAAATTAATTTCCATTCTCATGGTAAACCATGAAGCTTGAGAGTAAGATCCTGCTAGCATTACTGTAGAAGCATTTTGAAAAGAAATTGCACCATCAGCCATATGACAATCTAAAGCCCAGGTAGTACCAATTACAGATTCTGCTTGAAAATTAAAATAAGCTCCAGCAGATTGGTTTATATAGAAGTCAGATTCGAAAACAAAATCTCCAGTTGAATAAACAGCACCGAAGTCTAAAACAACATCTTGAGGGCCACCTGCAGAACTAGTAGAAGAAAAATAAATGGAATTTGCACTTCCACTTGCATTTACATCTGTTACCTGAACATCTTCAGAACCTCCTGTTGCGCCACTCCAAGTGGTCCAAACAGACGAATTAGAACCGATATAATCACCTACAGAATAACTTTCGAAATCGTCTGAGAATGTGAATTGTGCATTTGCCATAGCGCAGATTGCCAAGGCAGAAAAAAGAGAATAAATTTTCTTCATAGTATGTTTTGTTAATGAGTAACAATTTTAGTGAAATTCTAATTATTAGCCTAATACAAAAGAGCTTATTGCACAAAAGAGCTCGTATAGAGAAGAAGAAGGGAAAGGGTATGTGATTGATGATGAATAGTGAGTGGTGAGTGGTGAGTGGTGAGTGGTGAGTAGTGAGTGGTGATTTGTAGGAGGAAAACATATAATGTGAAACGAAAATCCTTCACCTCACCCAATAATTACTACTCAATCATTACTAATTATCCCGTATTTAAAAATCCTTTGACGACGAAATAAGAATAGCTGAGTAAAAAAATAGAATTAAATAGTTGGTATTAGGTAGAAGGTATCTAGTAAATGGTGGGGGTTTCACTAGAAACTTAAAATTCTATCAACCCGGCCTGTAATCTACCTTCTGAGGAATCGACTAGTTTTACAATATAAAAGGAGTCTGGAGTAAAAAAAAATTGAGTTCTAAGTCTTAAGCAATCAACTGTAAACCAATCACTTACTGTTTATGTTTCACGAATTCCGTTTTATCGTTTTAAAAAGCTCTGAGGAAAACACAAAATCTTGCAAGTATTGATTCTCAGAGGTAATAATATCCGACTTCGTACCATCCCATACATTCCTTCCTTCTTTAATAAACAGAATCTTCTCTCCTATCTCCATTACCGAATTCATGTCGTGGGTATTTATAACCGTAGTCATGCCATACTCATGAGTTATTTCCTGTAAAAGATTGTCAATTAGGGTTGCTGTATATGGGTCGAGTCCAGAATTGGGTTCATCACAAAAAAGGTATTTCGGATTTAGAACAATAGCTCTAGCAATAGCAACACGTTTTTTCATCCCACCACTAATTTCAGAAGGAAAAAGGTGATTTACATTTTCAAGGTTTACTCTTTGCAAACAGAAATTTACTCTTTGAAGCATTTCTTCTTTAGACATTTTAGAAAACATCTGCAGAGGATAAAGGACATTTTGTTCTACATTCATAGAATCGAATAAGGCACCGCCTTGAAAGACCATTCCTATTTGCTTTCTTAAACTCTTCAAATTCTTATTGGACTTACCAACAATATCCAAACCATCGAAACGAATAAAGCCAGACTCGGGTTCGTGTAAACCCAATAAACATTTTAATAGTACGGTTTTTCCAGAACCACTCTGACCAATTACCAAATTGGTTTTACCCTTTTCAAAAGTAAAACTCACGTCTTTAAGTACTTCTTTGGAAGCAAAAGATTTCACAATATTTTTTATCTCAATCATTAATTTAGTAGTAACTGAGTTAATATATAATTAGTAACGATGATCAATACAGAGCTAAACACAACGGCTCTTGTACTAGACCTCCCAACTTCTAAAGCTCCACCTTCTGTATAAAAACCATGAAAAGAGGAAACACTGGCGATGATAAAGGCAAATAGGATTGTTTTTATAATCGCATAAACTGCTTTAAAAGGAATAAAATCATATTGGATCCCGGAGATAAACTCTGCACTGGTACACTCACCAGACATAGTACCTGCAATCAAGCCACCTATTACACCACCACACATACTCAAACAAATAAGTAGCGGATTAAAGAACATTAATGCAAATATTTTAGGCCTCACTAAATAGGTTGCCGGATTTACCCCCATCACCTCTAAGGCATCAATTTGCTCAGTAACACGCATGGTACCAAGACTAGAAGCAATATTAGACCCAATTTTACCGGCCAATAACAAACTTATAATAGTAGGAGAAAACTCTAGTAGAATGGCATCTCTAGTAGCATAACCAATTAAGTAGCGCGGCATCCAGCTCCCCTCCATATTGGCTGCCGTTTGTAAAGTAACTACAGCACCCACAAAAAGAGAAACAAAAACCACAAATAAAAGGGACTTAAATCCTAATTCATAAACCTCCTTAACGGTAAGTCTATACATCACAGAACGACGCTCAGGTTTTCTAAAAACATCGATTATAAAAAGAAGATATTTCCCAAAAGAAGCAATTAAGCCCATAGCATGAATTTTGTATAAAATAAATGTAAATTTACCGATTATACACTCAATGTATTTAGGTTTTCGAAGAATTTAACAATTTATTTTTGCGCTACTCCAAACAGCTATCAAAAGTAGGTCAAAGATAAAAACCGAATACTCGAGTAATCTAAGTAAATAACCGATTTTTAAGACTGACATGAGCTTAAACGCTACAAAAAAAATAACATTGCTAGTTTTCACAATACTAACTTCTTTGCTAATCAATTCGTGTGCAGTGGTTAAGTCCTGCGATTGTCCTGGTTTAGAAGGTAAAACAAATACACCCTTAATGGTTAATGGTTAATGGTTAATGGTTAATGGTTAATGGTTAATGGTTAATGGTTAATGGTTAATGGTTAATGGTTAATGGTTAAAAAAAAAGGAGAAGCGTAGCTCTCCTTTTTTTTAACACTAAAACCAATAAATTATTTTTGGCAGCTATAATTAGGCAACACAGTCATGCTCTACTTTAGTCGTTTTAACTTCAAACTGATTGGAAGTATTGTTTGCTCCTCCAGCTTTTAGTGCTTTTTCTCCTGCAAAGAAAGTTTTGTGATCATCGCCTAGGTTAGACCCTGCCATTCTTTGGTGCTTCACACAAGAAACCCCTTTTCTAATCTCCTGTCTTTGCACATCTCTTACATAAGCCAGCATACCTAAATCACCAAAATAGCCTTCTGTTAAATCATTCATATGAAGGGCGGTAGTATGGTAAGTTGGCAAGGTAATAAGGTGATGAAATATCCCAGCCTCTCTAGCACTATCAATTTGGAAGGTTTTAATTTTTTCGTCAGCTAAAATACTGAGCTCAGATTGATCGTATTCTGCGGACATTAAATTTTCTCTGTCATACAGACTCATTTCCTTTCCATTCTCAAGCATTTCATCATAAGCTTGATTTCTGAAGTTTAAGGTCCAATTAAAAGAAGGTGAATTATTGTAAACCAATTTAGCATTGGGCACAACTTCCCGCACCCTATTTACCATATGTGCAATTTGTTTCACATCTGGTGTTGGCGTTTCAATCCACAGTAAATCGGCTCCATTCTGTAAACTAGTAATACAATCTAAGACTACACGATCAATATTAGAACCTTCTTTAAATTTATACAATCCATTAGCTAATCGTACAGGACGAACTAATCTACCCTCTCTCTTTAGCAATACATCGCTCTCAGCAGCTTCAATCAATTCAATTTCTTCAGCTTCTACAAACGATAAATACTGAGATGGTAAATCACCAGGCTCCTTACTAACAGGTAATTTTTGAGTAAGACCTGCTCCTTCGGAGTCAGTTCTAGCAACAATAACACCCTGATCAACTCCCAACTCTAAAAACGCATACCTAATGGCATTAATTTTAGCTATAAAATCTTCATGAGGTACAGTAACCTTCCCATCTTGATGCCCACATTGCTTAGCATCTGAAACTTGATTTTCGATTTGTATTGCGCAGGCACCAGCTTCAATCATTTTCTTAGACAATAAATAGGTTGCCTCTTCATTTCCAAAACCAGCATCTATATCAGCTATAATAGGAACTATATGCGTTTCAAAATTATCGATCTGCCCTTGCACATCCTCCCCATTATCCAAGCGTCTAAATAAATCGTTCAATTCTATAGCATCAGCCTGACGTAAAAAATCATAAATCTCTTTTATTAATGCAGGAACACTAGTTTTTTCGTGCATAGACTGATCAGGTAGAGGACCAAATTCAGACCGCAATGCTGCAACCATCCAACCCGAAAGATATAGATAACTTTTATTCGTTGTTTTATGATGCTTCTTTACTGCTATCATATTTTGTTGAGCCACAAAACCATGCCAACAACCGAGAGACTGAGTGTAGTTTGAGGCATCCTTATCATAATCAGCCATATCTTCTCGCATAATAGCGGAAGTATATTTGGCTATATCTAAGCCCGTTCTAAAACGATTTTGAGTCACCATTTTAGCCGCGCTTTCTGCACTAATACTATCCCAGCTCTCACCGAATTTCAACTTTAAATTTCGTACTGTCTCCAATGCAGATGCATACTTGTTTTGATGTATAGTTCTCATATTTTTTGGTTTTAAAAGAGATTTGATTTTAGTGAACAGCAATTGACTATATACTTGGGTAAGCTTTTAGAGTTAAGAATTCTTCAAATTCGTTGTTAAAAACGAGCTCTTCAAATAAACATATAGCTTCGGGGAATCGAGAATTATCAAAGAAATGGGCTCCAACATATTCTTTAATCTTAACCAACTCTTCTGGAATTAATTGGCGCAGTAACTTTCGATCTATCTTAGTACCATTTTCGAGTACTGCTTCATGTTTCAACCATTGCCATAACTGGGCTCTAGAAATTTCTGCTGTTGCTGCATCTTCCATTAAATTATAAAGTGCTGCAGCCCCATTCCCCATTAACCAAGCATTTATATAAAGAATGCCTATATTAATATTTTTCCGTACTCCCTTTTCTGTAATTTTTAATTCAGGTAGCTCAATCAGGTCATTCGCACAAATAGTTATATCAGAACGTAGTACATCGATTTGATTCTTTGTAGGCATTACAGAATCAAATACTTCTTGAGCAACTGGTACTAAGGCAGGGTGAGCCACCCAAGTACCATCATGGCCATTTCTCACCTCTCTCAATTTATCTTGAGCCACCTTTTCAAGAGCAATACCATTAGCATACTCATCATTCTTTATAGGAATTTGAGCCGCCATTCCACCAATGGCTAATGCTCCACGTTTATGACAGGTCTGAATTAATAATAGAGAGTAGTTATTCATGAATGGAATCGACATACCTACCAAATCTCTATCTGATAATAAAAATTCGCTATGCATTCGAAAACGCTTAATAAATGAAAATATATAATCCCAACGTCCGCAATTTAACCCTGCACTATGGTCACGCAGTTCATAGATTATTTCATCCATTTCGAAAGCTGCCATTATCGTTTCTATTAATACTGTAGCCTTTATTGTTTTTTGAGGTATTGACAGATAATCTTGTGCAAAAACAAACACCTCATTCCATAAACGAGCCTCCAAATGCGATTCCATTTTAGGTAAATAAAAATAAGGTGCAGTCCCCTTTTTGAGTAATGATTTAGCATTGTGAAAAAAGTAAAGTCCAAAATCAACTAACGAAGCACTCATAAACTCACCGTTAACCAACAAATGACGCTCGTTTAAATGCCATGCTCTAGGACGAACCATCAAAACAGCAGTCTGCCTATTAAGGGTATAATGTTTTGAGGATCCTTGTTTAGTAAAACTAATTGTGCCGTCTACAGCATCTTTCAAATTCTGCTGACCATCAATAATATTAGTCCAATTGGGAGAAGTACTATCCTCGAAATCCGCCATAAAGGTCTTAGCACCAGAATTAAGTGCATTTATAATCATCTTTCTGCTTACCGGACCGGTAATCTCTACCCTTCTATCTAGTAGGTCTTCTGGAATGGGAGCAACCTTCCAATTTCCACTTCTTATATATTCTGTTTCAGGTAAAAAGTAAGGCATCACGCCATTATCAATTTCTGCTTGGCGATTTTTGCGATCAGAAATTAAATTCAAACGTGTTTTATTAAATTTTTTGTGTAATTCACAGAGAAAATTTAAAGCCTCATCACATAATATAACTTTATTTATATTTTCTTTTTCAACAATCTCAACATTCAAATCTACAAGCACATCACTATCCATAAGTCTGATTTTAGGTTCCTTACAAATCTAGACAAAATTCTTTTTGTTTTGCGAATTTTCGCTGGCTATTACTTATTCGCTATTAATGAATTTACGCTAAACAATAAAATTACTACCTTTGACGCATGAGCGTAAATAAGGAAAACATAAAAATAATACTGGGCCTAAAACTAAAGCAGGCAAGAAAAGAGCAAAAACTCTCTTTAGCGAAATTGTCAGAAAAGTCAGGTTTATCTGTATCGTATTTAAACGAGATTGAGAAGGGAAAAAAATACCCTAAACCTGAAAAAATACATGCATTATCGACTGCTTTAGACTTAAATTTTGATGAATTAATCTCATTAAAACTCGAAAAACGTCTTTCTCCACTAAGCACGCTTATAAAAAGCGATATTTTAAACGACCTCCCATTAGACTTTTTTGGGATTGATTCAAAAAAACTAGTAAACCTACTAGCAGATGCACCTACAAGGGTAAACGCTTTTATAAGCGCCATACTAGAAATCGCAAGAGACCACCAATTAAACCAAGAACATTTTTACTATTCAGCATTAAGAGCCTACCAAGAGTTACACTTAAATTACTTTGAAGAAATTGAAGACTCGGTAGCCTCCTGCCTAAGAACATACGGACTAAATAAAAAAGGAGTTACCAGTTCTGAATTAAAAAAAGTATTAGAAAACCACTACAACTACAAACTCAAAGAAATTGATCTTGAACAATTCAATAAACTAGAGAGTCTAAGATCTGTTTTAAAAAACGGCAACGAAAACACCCTTTATATAAACCCTACTTTACAAGAATCACAATTAAGATTCATCCTAGGGAGAGAAATAGGATTTAACTTTCTTAAAATAGAAGAGAGGCCTTACACATTCAGCCATCATATAGCAAAAAACTTCAACGAAGTACTCAATAATTTCAAAGCATCATACTTCTCTATAGCTCTGCTCATAAACCAAGACGAGCTCCAAGAAGATCTAACAAGATTTTTCGACAAGAACACATTTGATCCAAAAGAAGTTGAAAACTTACTAGACAAATACAATGCATCACCAGAGATGTTATTTCAAAGAATAACCAATATTTTGCCAAAAAAGATGGGCTTAAAAAACCTGTTCTTTTTACGGTTCAACAATAAATCAGATAGCAGCTACTACACCTTAAACAAAGAACTGCATTTAAACAAATTACACAACCCACACGGAAACAAAATCGAAGAACATTACTGCAGAAGATGGATTACCTTAGAGGTATTGCAAGAATTAAAAAACAACCAAGAAAACAAAGGCGACAATAGTAATATCATTAGAGCTCAGCGGTCTTCTTATATAGACTCCGAAAATGAATACCTCTGCTTCTCCATTGCTCGATCTATGTACCCAACACCAAATGCAAACAGCAGTGTTACCATAGGCTTACTTATAAACGATAAACTCAAAAAGAAAATATCATTCTTAAAAGATGAAAAAATTCTGACAAAAAAAGTGAATGCTACCTGCGAGCGATGTACACTTACCGACTGTAAGGACCGAGTAGCTAAAGCAAGTGTTGTTGAGAAAGAAAACATCGAAAGGGCGGTAGAAAATGAAATTAACAAACTCTTAAATGAGTAAGTATTGACCTAAACAAATAATTACCAAAAAAGAGAGACAAAAACAATCTAAACCTTATTTTTGCCTCATCAAAATAGCGCAACCTTGAAAAACAAAATTAAAGATTATAGTCAGCTCGCAAAGCTACGCCTTTCTAGTACTGTAGTGTTTTCTGCATTAGTAGGGTACTTACTAGCCGTAGATGAAGTTGATTTTAAAATCCTACTCATGCTTCTAATTGGAGGATTTATGGTTGTAGCTTCATCAAACGGATTTAATCAGGTTTACGAAAAAGAAACCGACAAACTGATGGACAGAACCAAGGAGCGACCTATGCCAGCTGGCAGAATGGCTTCTTCAGAAGGTTTATTATTCTCAACCATACTAGGGTTGATAGGGATGATTATACTCTATTATATAAATGCAAAATCTGCCCTTTTTGGCGCAGCAGCCTTAGTTTTATACGCAGCTGTATACACCCCACTTAAAACGGTAAGTCCAATTGCTGTTTTTGTAGGAGCTTTTCCAGGCGCCATTCCTTTTATGCTGGGATGGGTAGCAGCAACAAACGAATTTGGAACAGAACCAGGAACCTTATTTGCCATTCAATTTCTTTGGCAATTCCCTCACTTTTGGGCTATAGCTTGGCTCCTCGATGAGGACTATAAAAAAGCAGGTATCAGAATGCTTCCTTCAGGAATGAAGGACAAGAAAAGTGCTTTCCAAGCCATGCTTTATACAATATGGCTTATCCCTGTTTCTATTATGCCCTTTATTTTTCCTTATATAGGAATAGAAAGCAAACTACTACTTAGCCCTATAGGAGCAATACTTACACTAATAATGGGTCTTTTCTTATACAAAAAGAGTGCTTTACTCTTAAAAAATTGCGATCAAGCATCTGCAAAGAAATTAATGTTCGGTAGCTTGATCTACTTACCAAGTATTCAAATTATTTATTTACTCGACAAATACCTTTTACAATAAATGAAACCTGTATCAGAACTCCACAAGAAAAAAACGCGTAAACCTTTACTATTCATATCTATGATTAGTATAGTAATGTTGTTTATCGGTTTTACATCGGGCTATATAGTTCGTAAAGCTGAAGGAAACTGGATGGCATTTGACCTTCCTGATGCATTTTTTATAAGTACTGCGGTAATCATTCTTAGTAGTATAGTAATACAAAAGAGTTTACAGGCTGCTAAAAACGATAATTTTGATATTGTAAAACGATTACTTGGAATAACGGCTCTACTGGGTATTGCCTTTACAATACTTCAGTTTGAAGGCTGGTCTGAAATGCGAAATATGGGCGTATTTTTTACGGGAGAAAACAGCAATGCTGCCGGGTCTTTTGTATATGTTATTACACTGGTACATTTAGTACACTTAATAGCAGGACTAATCTCTATAATCGTAATGTACTATAATTCGAGAAACCATAAATACACAAGTAAAAATGCACTCGGACTCGAATTAGGAGTAATATTTTGGCACTTCTTAGGAGGTCTATGGATTTATTTATTCCTGTTCTTTTTACTTACTCGCTAGACAATCACAATTATGAATATCTACTCGAATAGAGGAGATAGATTTTGATTGTGATAACTTTTATTTTAGTGGAGAAAACGTAAAAAAAATGGCCTGTCTACAGGCAGGCAACATAGAACAAGTAAGAGAAAAAATCTTGTTGTTTACGAGCCCTACTTTTGAATGCAGCTTTAGTTAAAGTAGCAGTTAAGCTACAAGAATGATTACCTTCATATTTAGAAGGACTCTAAACAAGAAGGTAATGATGGAAAGCAAACAAACCATTTTTCTCTTTTCTAGGAAAGACTTATCTTTGGCTCGCTTAAAAAGGCTTTATCAATTAAAGCCTCAATAAAGAACTATATAACACACACATAAGCAATCACTTAGTATGGGAGCACAATCAACTACAGAAAGCGTTTGGCGCGGGGGAGTAAAACCTTTTAAGGCCAGTTATGGAAAAATGATGATGTGGTTTTTCCTTTTAACGGATGCCTTAACATTTTCAGGATTTTTAGGAGTTTATGGCTTTGCGCGATTTAAGTATGCAGAAACCTGGCCATTAGCAGAAAATGTATTTACACATTTCCCTGGTATACACGGTGATCAACCACTACTCTATGTAGCCTTAATGACCTTTATTCTTATTATGAGTTCGGTTACTATGGTACTAGCGGTACACCATGGAAAAAACATGGATACAAAAAAAGTAGCATGGTGGATGGGATTCACAGTATTAGGAGGAATTATTTTCTTAGGTTCTCAAGCTTGGGAATGGATGCACTTTATTCACGGTACTGCAGAAGGAGCACTACAGCTAGCTGATGGTAGCATCGCTAAAGTAATTGCTGCTGGAACAGAAGTAATGGGGCAAACCTACAACTTCGATGTGCTTAGATTAGGTACAGAAAAATTCATTACTGACCCAACACTAATAGCTACATTAAGTGCAGGTGCAGAACATGTATACGGTGCTAATATGGTGGTTAATGAATATGGATTACCACAATTTGCGAACTTCTTCTTCTTCATTACAGGCTTCCACGGATTTCACGTATTTACAGGTGTTTTATTAAACATTATTGTATTTGTGAACGTTCTATTCGGAACTTATGAAAAAAGAGGTCACTACGAAATGGTTGAGAAAGTTGGTTTATACTGGCACTTTGTCGATTTAGTTTGGGTATTTGTATTTACCTTCTTCTACTTGGTTTAATAGAACCTAACAAACACTACACAAACACTTAAAATACATTTAGATATGTCACACGATAACCACGGCGGAACAAAACAAATTTGGTTAGTTTTTTGGATTCTTTTAGCGCTTACAGGAATTGAGGTTGCTTTAGGTATATATAAGCCAGTAAGCTACGAAATTCTTAAATGGACATTCATTATCCTTACCCTAGTAAAAGCGTATTATATTGTTGCTTACTTTATGCACGTTAAACATGAAACTAAAAGCTTTGCCTGGACTTTGGCCTTACCAACTTTCATCTTAATACCTTATTTACTTTTTATATTATTGACCGAAGCAAGTGATTTGATTTTATAATGAAACAAACACCTAACTATACTAAGGGGGTAGTACTATTTTTAATATTAGTACTACCCTCTCTTTTGTACCTATACCTTACTTCTGGTAAACACAACTTTGTTTACTTACCTATTATAGCAACTGAGTCGCAAAATTACATACCTCTATTAGACGAAAATAGACAAGGAGATCCACAACACCACTTTATAAGTGACTTCCCTTTATCTGACTCGCTAACATTTAGAGACTTAGATAATAAAATAAAACTGGTGTTTTTTTCTGCTTCAGACGACAGCTTAACGAGCCAATTAATAGCTTATATGTTTCAAACTGAAGTATGGGCACATCTAGGGAACTACGAAGACATCTACTTTTTAAACTTCACCGTTCAAGACTCTACTTCGAGTTTCAATAAATCTATATTCGAGAAGAACACAATTCCGAAAGCGCAGTGGGTAAATATTCCACTCAGTAAAGACTCTATAAATAGCCTATTAGATAATAATATATTTGTGGGTGAAATAGGGACTAAAGTAGCTCCTTTAGGAGAAGTGAATATTGGAGAAACTATTATCTGCGATAGAGAAGGTAGAATTAGAACGGGTTATAACAATAACGATAAGATGATGCTTAGCTATAACAGCTTAAGTAAGTTCGAAATAAAGCTACTTAGAGACGATCTAAAGGTTTTATTAGCAGAGTATCAAAGAGAATTGAAAAGATAAAATGACTAGACTTTTAGCCGTCCTATTTTGCGTTGCAGGTATATACTCTTGCAGTACTAAGAAAAACCAAAACCTCGCTTTTGTAGGTCCTCAGCAGATCGTAAAAGGAGATACTATTTTTCATAAAGTACCCGAATTTACATTAGTAAATCAAAATAAGGACAGCATCTCAAATTCTGATTTGGCCGGTAAAGTTTATGTTGCAGATTTCTTCTTTACCACCTGCCCATCTATCTGCCCTATTATGACAAATAATTTGGTTAAGGTACAGAGAGCACTTAAAGGAGAGGATAATTTTGCTTTGGTTTCGCACACCGTAAACCCGGAATTCGACCGAGAAGGAATCTTACAAGAATATGCCGCTAAAATGCATGCAGATACAAGTAACTGGGACTTTCTTACTGGAACCAAGGAGGCTATTTACAACACAGCCTTTCATGGTTATTTTGCCAATGCAGGTGAAGATGAATTGGCACCTGGAGGATTCTTACATTCAGAATATTTCATCTTAGTAGATGCACAGGGAAGAGTTCGTTCTGGCTACGATAAACAAGGAAATGTTAAGGGTGTTTACGATGGTACCAACGATCAGGACGTGCTTCAGTTGATACAGGACATCAAGAAACTATTAAAAGAGAAAAACTAAGATGGATAACAAAAAGGTTACACGTTTAATATATATCGTTTCAACAGCAGTACTTGCACTAGTAGTAGTACTCTACAATTTACCACAAGCAGAATATATCCCCGAATTTGTAAAGTATTTACCAAAGTTACATGCGAGTATTAACGCTACCTGTTTTGTATTACTCTTAATTTCTTTAAGAGCTATTAAACAAAACAAGGTTGACCTGCACAAAAAACTAAACCTAACCGCTTTCACACTATCGGCTCTGTTTATATTATCGTATGTAACCTATCACTCTTTTGGGATTGAAACTAAATTTCCGGCTGACAACCCATTAAGACCACTATACTTTTTCATTTTAGTAAGTCATATAATCCTTGCTACCCTGGTATTACCACTAATATTACTTTCATTCTACAAAGCAATTATAGGGGATATTCCAGCACATAAAAAAATAACTAAGTGGAGCATGCCAATATGGATATACGTAACCTTTACAGGGGTAGTTGTTTACTTAATGATCTCTCCCTATTACAATATCTAATGCAAAAAAAAATACTCTTAGTAATTTTATCCTTTTGCGCTACTGCAAATGAACTTTTTGCTCAAGGCTGCTCAATGTGTAAAGCTGTAGCAGAAACGAGTGTCGCTGGAGGGAACACTCAAGGCTCTGGACTCAACGCGGGTATACTTTATATAATGGTATTCCCTTATATACTCATTGGCTTAGGGTTTTATTTCTGGTACAGACATAAAAAGGCTTTAGAAAAAGAACAAGAGTCTTAAGTCAACAACCTATAAGCATAACTCAATATTAGTATATTTGTAGGGATTAAATTAATTATAACTCTATGAAATTATTAAGTATTCTAACTTTTATAGGATTCTTTACATCAGTCCAAGCTCAACAAGTATGGTCATTGGACGACTGTATTGATTATGCTCTAAAAAACAATCTTTCTCTACAGCAAGCAGCGCTAAATATCGACATTAAAGAAAGTCAGTATTTACAATCTAAATTACAGTTTTTACCCTCTATAAATGCCAGTAACTCATTTAACCAGAGTAAAGGATTGGTAGAAAACCCGCTAACCAATATCAGATCTACCACAGAAACTTCAATATTAAATTTATCATACTCTACAAACCTTACTTTATTCTCTGGTTTTAAAAATTTAAATCAATTAAAGAAAGCTGCTACAGAGGTTTTAAGAAGCACATATGATTTAGAGACTTCAAAAAATAATTTAATCAGTACTATTGCACTCAGTTATTTACAAATACTATTTAACGAAGAACTTTATACTACCTCAGAAAAACAGCTAGAACTCACCTATACACAAGAAAAACGTATTAAAACCTTAGTAGAAGCTGGGGCTGTTGCACGTGGAGAGCTTTTAAATATTCAAGCTCAAATAGCACTCGAAGAGCAACAACTGGTTCAAGCAGAAAACCAACTCGTTTTATCAAAGCTTCAGCTTACACAGTTATTAGATTTAGAAACATATCAGAATTTTAATTTAAAAAAATTTAATCTCCTGATTAGTGAGTTTCAGCTTAAAGAAAATATTGATTACGACTTTGCTATAGCACTAAAAAATCAAAGCACTATAAAATCTGCAGATTTACAGATCGAGAGTGCTAAGTACGATTTAAAAATTGCGCAATCGGGTCAACTACCTAGTTTAAGTTGGTCTACAGGAAACAATTCATTTTATAATGGGAATGCTGAAGACATGCTGAGGGAGCAATTGAGTAACAACCAGCAAACATCTCATGTATTGAGTTTGAGTATTCCAATTTTCAACCGTTGGACTACACAAACGGCTATTAAACAGAGTAAAATACAAATCGAAAATAGTATTTTAAGTAATCAGGTAGCTAAAAACCAACTCCGTAAAGATATGGAGCAAGCCTATACAGATCAAATTGCTGCTTTTAAAAAATACCAAGCTGCCCAAAAGTCAGTTTTGGCAAACAAAGAATCTTTCTCCTACATTAATACGCGCTATATGCTAGGAATGGTGAATAGTTATGAATTTAACGAAGCCAAAAATAAACTGATTAAATCGGAGTCGGATGAATTACAAGCAAAATATGACTTCGTATTTAAAGTTAAATTATATGAATTCTACACCACTTTAAAGTTTGAATTATGAAAAATAAAACAATAGCAATTGTAGGTATAGCCTTTACTCTTTTAGCTTTAGGTATAGCCAAGAAAAAGGGAGTAATCGGCAGCAATGACTTTCTAACTGTTGAAACAGAAGACGTATTCATTGGAACTATAATAGAGAAGGTTCCTGCAAATGGAAAAATTCAACCCGAAAAGGAAGTGAAAATCTCACCTGATGTATCCGGAGAGATTACAGACCTACCTATTAAAGAAGGAGAATGGGTTGAGAAAGGGGATTTACTCTTGCGTATAAACCCTGAAATCTATGCTGCTAATCTAGATCGTATGCTCGCGAGTTTAAACAATATGCAATCTAATTTAGCACAACAAAAAGCTCAATTAAAAAACACAGAACTCAATCATTTTAGAAATAACAACCTATTTAAACAAGGTGCAATTTCGTCTCTAGAATACGAAAACAGCCAGAATGCCTACGAGCTTGCACAACTGGCTGTAGAAGCTAGTGAGTTTAGTGTAGAAAGTTCTAAAGCTTCTTTAAAAGAAGCCCAAAATAATTTTAATCGAACCTCAATCTACGCCCCTATATCGGGTACTATATCTAGACTGAATGTAGAGCAAGGAGAACGGGTTGTGGGTACTGCACAAATGACTGGTACTGAATTATTGCGCATAGCAGACCTAAACCATATGGAGGTTGTTGTAGACGTAAGTGAAAATGATATTTTAAGAGTTAAACTGGGTGATAAAGCAGATATTGTTGTGGATGCCTATATGAAAGATGAATTTGAAGGTGTGGTCACAGAGATTGCAAACTCGGCAAACCTAAACGGAACTTCTGCTGATCAGGTAACAAACTTTGAGGTAAAGATTAGAATATTAAAAGATTCTTATGCAGAATTAACTAAGCTACACAAACATCCATTTAGACCTGGTATGACTGCTTCTGTGGCTATTAAAACTCAAATTAAAGAAGCTATAAAACTCGTTTCTATACAGTCTGTTACAACAAGAAAAGACAGTAGCTCGGTAATTTTAAATTCTCGTGATAAATATTCCGAAAAATCTAAATCTAAAGAAGCATTCGAGTGTGTATTTGTCTATTCTGAAGGACATGTAAAACTAGTAGAAGTAGAAACTGGAATTCAAGACGACCAAAATATAGAAATTACGCTAGGACTTGAAGAAGGAGAACATATTGTAAATGCTCCTTATAGTGCGGTATCTAAAAAACTACGAAATAAAATGAAAGTCCTCTTGTCTGAGAGTAACTAGTAGTTTTTGATGGAATAAGTAAAAAAGTGAAAGTTTAAAGCTGAAGACTGAGGAGACCATTTATATTCTCCGTTTTGAAAAAACCAATCACATTAGCTCTCGGAAATCCCTATTATTAAAAGGTCAATAATAGCCTGGATAGGCTTACCTAAGCTAGGTAACTATAAAGTAAATAGTATCTCAAGAGAAAATAAGTAGCTACTATTCACGTCCTACTTTTCACCTTTTACTGCTTACCATTTTACCGTTTTTCTATACTACGTATCCCTTTTAAAACTGAAAACCAGAAATCTCTTCTGTTGTTTTAAGTTGATACCCTTGCCCAGGCACTAAATTACCAATTCCGTTAAAGTTGTATTCTGGATAGTAAACATTTCCAAAATTATCTTTCACAATAATGATGAACTCCGATACACTTTCAAACGCTAATGATAGCGCAATAGGGCTATCGTTTACATAACCTATCAAATTCCATCCAGCTATTAGGTCTATATAAATCTCTGGTGCACAAGTGGCAAGTTCTGTAGTTAACGAATCAACTGATTGAGTGAGGTTTTGCAGTTCATTACCTTGTATTTGATAGGCATTTTGCCAAGTCTGGTTACAGGAATCATCATCAATATTAGCCATAATATCGTATTCAAAATACAAAGGATTGGTACAACCAGATACTATCATGTTAAGGCATAAAACTTCTTGAAAACCAGAGTTTGCTTCCACATTGTATTCCATATAATTGGAATCCATACAGCCAATAACAATAGCGATACAAGAGCCATCGTCTGTATTTGCTAGAGGGTTGTAATTATAGGCAGACTCGTCTATACAACCATAAACAGGATAATAACAAGAGCCATCATCGTCTATGGCTAATGGGTTATAGTTTACAGCAAGCTCATCCATACAACCAGACACTTCAAAAATGGGTTGTAATTTCATGGGGTTCATTAAGAGTTCCTAAAACGGCATTACTCACAAAACTTATCGTTCCAGCATCAAAAACTTCATTATCCATATATACTTTAACCTGGTAGCTAGCTGAGGCAGCGTTCCCGTAAATGAGAACAAAAGCCAAATTTGGCGTTTATAGGAGGAAATGGCGTGTCGGTAGTAGAAACACCTACACATTCTTGGCCATCGAATACACCGATAAGAATTTCTTCAGAAGAGTAGTTTTCATTCTGGTTTATAACAACCGTTGTTAGCGTCATACTATGTTCGTAGGCACTAGGATTTACCGACCAATTTGGTTCTTGTGCAAAAGCAAAAGAAGTAAAAAAAAGAAAGGAAACCAAAAGTACTTTTGACATGTAAAATCTATTTAATAGTTTGCTAAACATCATCTTAAAACCTTGACAATTAATACAATTATTGACATTAAATTCCATCTCAAGATACTAATATTTTCTCATAAATAATATTCATTAGTGAGGGCTCTATTTTACAACTATAAGCATAAATTATCGTTAGCTCTATTTATTATAGCTATGGAAGGGCAAACTCACCAATTACTTGAACCCATTAAGCCACTCCCCTATACTCTCTTCTTTAGGTAGGTTTAATTTCTTTTTTATCCTGTACCTAGAAGTATAGACACCTCTTTCAGAAATATTTAATAACTCTGCAATATCTCTAATAGAAATATTACTCTTTATAAGTACACAAATTTTTATATCGTTTAGTGTAAGTTTAGGGTATTCACTTTTCAGTCTTTCTAAAAATTGGGGATTAGTTTCAGAAAAGAGTTTCATGAAAGTTCCCCAAGAATCAGATTGCTTTTCTGATACCTTCACCGATTTCAAAATAGAGTTTGCCTTAGGGCTATGTTTACTCATTTTTTCAATCTCATTAAGAAGGGATTTGTGTTCTTCTTTCTGATGCATAGACTGTAAACTTAAATGCTTACTCTGATGCATACTCATTTCTTTTTGTAGTCTTTCCCGATCGAGCTCAATATCCAACAAGGCTTTTTTCATTCTTGCAGTACGCAACCTAAACACCACCACAAGAAGTATAAGCACTAATAATCCAAAAATAATAACGGTCCATATAAAATGGCGAGTCTTATCTCTTTGTAAACTAAGCTGCTCATTTTCTAAAGAAACGATTCTCAACTCTTGTTGTTGGTTATTGTACTTTTTCTCCAGATCTAAAACTTTTAATTCTGTTTCAGCTTTAAACAAAGAGTCTGAATGAATCTTATATTTCGCTATAAAAGATTGTGCAATCTTAAATTCCCCATTATAATAATAGGCTTTTTGTAAGAGCTCATAGGTATAGAGCAAACGCGTTCCTTTGTCTCTTATACGATCTAATAATAACAAAGCCTCAGCAGCATAGTCAATCGATTCACTCGGACTAATTTGATGATGTAAATCGGCCAACTTTAGCAGGGCATTAATTTGTAGGTTATCGTTGGAATCTTCCTCAAATTCGTTTTTTGCTAATTCATAATTTTTTTCTGCCAACTCAGTACGCTCAGTATCAAAATACACATTTGCCAATCCTAAATAAGTCTCCCCATTTGGCAGCCCTTGCTCCTTTTGAATATTGGAACTTTTAAGATAATATTCTTCTGCAGTAGTATAATCGGAGAGCCCTAAATAATAGGATCCCATTGCTCTATAGACCTTAGCTCTGTAAATAGCAGAATTGAGCTGCTCAGCAATTTTTAGACTTTTCTGGATATAAATAAAACTATTGTCTAATTGATTTAACTCTAAAAAAATGAGTGCTATATTATTAGCTACAATAAATCGAGTGTCTAAATCATCTAAAGCTGAATTTAAAACTTCTTCTGCATCAATAAAATACTGTATAGCCTTTTCTAACTCTCCTATTTGTTGATAAATACCTCCTACATTAACCAGCATACGAGAATAGTAATCCAAATGCTCTAACTCTTTATATACCTGTGCTGCTTCGTTAAAATGAAAAGCCGCAGAATCGAAGTCAGATTGGTAGTAATATACGTGTGCTATTGATTGATGGTAAGAACTCTGAGCAAAAACATTGTTTATTGCAATATTTACTATTTTTTGTTCTTCAATATGGTATTTAGCTTTTTCAAAATCAGTTTGTAAAATAGCAATATTCATATAAGCATCATGTGCCATCCCTTGCCCAGTATAGTAGTCCATCTGGTTAGCCACCGCAAAAACAGAATCAGCCATTGTCTTAGCCTCGTTTAAATCACGGTATAAATATTCCCAAAATAAGGTGTAATAGATTTCAATTTTATTGGTATCGGTACCCGCATTGATTTGATTTTTCAAGCTATCAATATTGCCTTGAGCATTAGTGAATTGGGTACTTATAAATAGGCAAACAAAAAGGATGCATATCGACTTCATATAGACAGGAATTTAGAAGCTAAATATAATTATTATTATTCACGATTTATTAGATGCCTACTACTAATTAAAAAATTACAAGTAAATCTCTGATTCAAAAAAGGTAACAACCTACGCTAAAGAAGGAGAAGAAAGAACAGATTTGAAAATATAAAAAGTTTAAAGCACTTCGACAAAGAGTGTAAATTGATTTAAAATGGTGAAATGGCTAATCTGTAAATCGGCCCTATTACGATTACTGTAAGGAGAGGTAGTATTATTGAGCTTGTCGAAATGTTTTTTGTAATTTCATCGCCCAAACAGAAAAAGAAGAAATGACTTCAAAAATAATTTACAAAAAGGGGCTCAGAACAGAAGCTACTCATATACAGTCGGGCAATAAAATAATCACAGATGCTCCAACAGACAATAAAGGAAAAGGAGAAGCTTTCTCACCTACAGATTTGGTAGCAACAGCCCTAGCCTCCTGCATGCTCACTATTATGGGAATAAAAGCGGATGAAATGGACCTATCTATCGAAGGAACAACCGCTTCTACAGAAAAAATAATGGGTACTAATCCCCGAAGAATAGCACAAATAAATATTCATATAGAAGTTCTACTTACAGTAGATTCTAAAACGAAAACAATACTTGAAAAAGCCGCTGCTACTTGTCCAGTAATAAAATCTCTATCTTCAGACCTAATTTGTAATACACATTTTTCTTGGCAATAAAAGCAAGTTAACAAACACTACTCTCATGAAATTCCTCTCGTTACTTTTTTGTATCAGCCTATGTTCATTTAGCTATGCGCAAGATGAAAAAACAATTCGAACTATATACGACCTCGCACTAACCGAAAGTGAGGCTTACGAAAACCTTAGAGATTTATGTAAAAACATAGGAGCTAGACTTAGTGGTTCATCTGAGGCAGACAGTGCTGTAATTTGGGGAGAAAAAACACTTAAGCAACTTGGTCTAGACACCGTATACCTTCAAGATATTTCTGTTCCACATTGGGAAAGAGGAAGAAAAGAGAAGGGCTATTTCTACAATGAAAAAGGAAAAAACATGCTAGATATTTGTGCACTCGGAGGGTCCGTTTCTACAGGCATGAACCAGTTTATTAAGGGTGAGGTAATAGAAGTCCAGTCTATAGAAGAAGTGAATAACCTAGCTGACTCTATAGTAAAAGGCAAGGTTATTTTTTATAACCGACCAATGGACCCTAAAAAGATAAGTACTTTTAGTGCCTATGGATCATGCGTAGACCAACGCTACTCTGGTGCAGTAGAGGCTGCAAAAAAAGGCGCTATTGCTGTACTGGTAAGATCGATGAATGTTCGCAAAGACGACTTTCCACATACCGGAAGTATGGGCTATGAGGCTGGAGTAGATTCTATTCCAGCATTTGCAATTTCTACCAACGGAGCCGATTATTTAAGTGAAAATATTAACAACTTCAAGCAACTCGAACTCAGTCTTAAATCACATTGCAAAACCTACCCAGACAAAATCTCCTACAATGTAATTGGTGAAATTAAAGGAAGTGTATATCCAAACCAATATATTACTGTTGGAGGACATTTGGATTCTTGGGACCTTGGAGAAGGAGCACACGACGATGGGGCTGGTGTAGTACAATCGATAGAAGTACTACACTTATTTAAAAAAATGAATATACAACCTAAACGTAGCCTTAGAGTTGTACTATTTATGAATGAAGAGAATGGAAATCGTGGGGGTATTAGTTATGCTGAAAGAGCAAGTGAAAAAAAAGAAAACCATTTACTCGCATTAGAAAGCGATAGAGGTGGTTTTTCTCCTAGAGGATTCTCAATAAATGGATCACAAAAACAATTGAATTCTATAAAAAAATGGGCGCCGCTCTTTGAGCCTTATGGGATACATGAATTTAAAATGGGATTTGCTGGAGTTGATATTAACCCATTAAAAAACGAAACTATCTGTCTTATAGGACTTTCTCCGGATTCACAAAGATATTTCGACCACCACCACTCCGATAACGATGTATTCGAAGAAGTAAATAAAAGAGAACTTGAATTAGGAGCTGCAAGTATGACAGCACTCATCTATTTGATAGATAAGTATTGGGCTAAGTAAGACTGAATTGGTGAATAGTGAATAGAACTAAATCATTGGCAGCTATTGTTTACTTAATAGACAAATACTGGCTGTATTAAATGAATAGTATCATTACATATCTAAACTAAATAAACTCTTTGTTGGCTAAAGCTTTCACTTCTACATTTTGTTTGCGATAATTTTATATCTTAGAAAGAATTAATAGATATGAATAAAGAGAGAATTAACCAAAAGAATTTAAAAATACAATCCTTTCTTTTTTTAATTAAAACTAAAACCGCACCACTATAACGAATTACTACTAATGCATTAAACAATTATTCTATTATGAAAAAGTTAATTTATTTAGTATTGTTTATGCCTCTTTCTTTATTTAGTCAAAGTTATATGGCTATAGAGCTAGATGCTCCAATGAGTTTTAACCAAGGTTGGAATATGTTTGGCTACAGTTGTTATGATCCAATAGATGTAGAACAAGCCTTTAGCCCAATTGTAGATATAATTACCATAGTTAAAAACAATGAGGGAGATGTATATTTACCCGACTTTGGTTTTGACGGAATTGGAGTTTTAGAAAGAAACCTTGGATATCAAATTAAAGTAATTGAAAATGTAACTAATTTTCAATTTTGCACTTTTTTAGTACCGCTTATTGAGGGATGTACAGACCAAACAGCCATTAATTATAACCAATATGCTAATACAGACGATGGCTCTTGCATACCTACTGTTTTTGGTTGTACTAACCCAATAGCTTGTAATTATACCGAATTAGCCAATACAGACGATGGCTCTTGTGAATTTCTTGAACCAGGTTTGAATTGCGGCGAGAGTTACGATACTTATTACCCAATAGGAGACCCAATTTTCTTAGCTTGGCTTCAAGCAAATCACCCTTCTGTAATTGTAAACGATTCTTTACATATTGAGGCAGCAGAGAATTATAATGGAAGTTTTAATATTGGGCATGTAGATGACAACTTTAACTTTCCGTATGAATTTGAATTTCAAGGTATTACAAACCTAGATGGCTTGCAATATTTTAGTAATTTAACCTATTTAAATATTGATGGTAACAGCTCATTAACAAGCATTCCTGATCTTTCTGGACTTACCAATTTAACCTATTTAAATATTGGTAGTAACGACTCCTTAACAAACATCCCTGATCTTTCAGGACTTAGTAATTTAAACTATTTATACATTAGTCATAACGCTTCCATTACAAGTATTCCCGACCTTTCTGGACTTAGTAATTTAAACTATTTATATATTTATGGTAACTACTACATAACAAGCATTCCTAATCTTTCTGGACTTACCAATTTAACCGAATTAACTATTAGTTTTAACAATACCATTACAAGTATTCCTAATCTTTCTGGGCTTACTAATTTAACCGATTTAACTATTCATAATAACGATGGGATAACAAGTTTTCCTAATCTTTCTGAACTCACCAGTTTAACAGATTTATCTATTTTTCATAACGATGCCATTACAAGTATTCCTGATCTTTCTGAACTCACCAATTTAACTTATTTATATATTAATAGTAACAATACCATTACAAGTATTCCTGACCTTTCTGAACTTACCAATTTAACCCATTTAATTATTATTAGTAATGACTCTTTAAAAAGTATTCCTAGTTTTTCTGGACTTACCAATTTAACCAACTTATTTATTAGAAATAACGATGCCATTACAAGTATTCCTGACTTTTATGGTCTTAGTAATTTAAACCATTTAACAATTCGTGATAATGATGGCATTACAAGTGTTCCTATTCTTTCTGAACTTACCAATTTAACCAACTTAGATATTAAAGAAAACAACTCCTTAACAAACATCCCTGATCTTCCTGGACCTAGTAATTTACACTATTTATCTATAAATAATAACCCTGCCATTACAAGTATTCCTGATCTTTCTGGGTATAGTAATTTAATCACTTTAAGTATTACAAATAACAATTCCCTAACAAGTATTTCTGATTTGTCTGGACTTAGTAATTTAACTTATTTATATATTAATGGTAACGCCTTTACATGTGTTGAGGGTGGCTACCCCGCTCAATTAACTATACAGTTTAATTGGCCTCCTATTTGCGAATAAACTTAGGTTTTGTAAACTTTATACGTGATTTACATCAGGCGTTTTGATGTTTATTTGGTAGTAGATATTAATTTAAAATAAAGCAAATATGAATAAAGAACGATTAAACAGAGATTTCAAACATAAAACATGGAACGAGATTAAGACAAAAGATTCTTGGCAACTTTTTAAGATTATGTCAGAGTTCGTTAATGGATTTGAGAAAATGAGTCGTATAGGCCCCTGTGTTACTATTTTCGGTTCTGCAAGAACGAAAAGTGAGCATAAATACTATCAACTAGCTACAGATATAGGCTACGAACTTTCGTCTAACGGCTATGGAGTTATTACTGGCGGTGGTCCTGGGATAATGGAAGCGGGAAACAAAGGGGCTAAACTAGGAGGAGCACCATCTGTAGGACTCAATATTGACCTACCCTTTGAGGCTAGTAGCAACCTGTTTATAGACCCAGATAAAAACATAAATTTTGATTATTTCTTTGTACGAAAAGTGATGTTTGTGAAATATTCACAGGCTTTTGTAGTAATGCCTGGAGGAATGGGAACCCTAGATGAACTCTTTGAAGCTATAACCCTTATACAAACAAAAAAGATAGACCTGTTTCCTATTATATTAGTAGGAACTAGTTTCTGGACTGGACTACTTAGCTGGTTAAAAGAAACTCTTGTTGCAGAAGGAACGATAAGTGAAACAGATTTAGATCTAATATCCGTAGTAGATTCTCCCGCTGAAATAATCCCTATTATAGATACCTTCTATGAAAACTACTTACTCAAACCAAACTTCTAGAAAACGAATATCCAACAGAGTAAATTAAATATAACAACCGAATAATCACAAACGAAAAGGCTAAATGAGTTTTATCAATTAGGAACTCAAAATAAATCTTATACCTAATTTGGAATGCTTGCATCATAATTTTACTATTTTTGAGAAAACTAAGCCAATCCCGATGAAATTAAAATACATTCTACGCTTTTCATTTCTCTTTTTAATAGGACAACAGCTAATGGCACAACAGCTTATTAAAGGTGTTGTTTACGATAAAAACAGTAAGGAATCATTAATTGGTGCCAACGTAATTATTCCGAACTCTTCTAAAGGAACCATGACAGACTTCGATGGCTTTTTTCAATTAGATGTTCCGAACCTACCTATCGATATTGAAGTTTCTTATATAGGTTATGAGAAAAAACTAATTACTGTAAACTCTACTGATGCTTTAAAAATCTTCCTTGGAGAAGATAATTCCATACTATCTGAAATCGTAATTACAGATACGCGCTTAACTCAAAAGCAGAAACAATCTGCTATTACCGTTGAGGCTTTAGATATATTAGCTATTAAAGAAACTCCAGCTGCGAGTTTTTATGAAGGTTTAGGGGCCCTTAAAGGAGTAGATGTTACCTCAGCCAGTTTAGGTTTTAAAATCATTAACACACGTGGATTTAACTCTACTTCACCGGTGCGGTCTTTACAAATTATTGATGGTGTAGATAACCAATCTCCTGGACTTAACTTCGCACTAGGTAACTTTTTAGGTTCTTCAGAATTAGACCTTAAAAAAGTGGAGATTATAGTAGGTGCTAACTCTGCACTATACGGTCCAAATGCATTTAATGGGGTAATAAGCATGGAAACGAAGGATCCTTTTCAGTTTCCTGGATTTTCTGCACAAATTAAAGGTGGGGCTAGAAATTTAGGTGAGATAGCAATGCGCTGTGCACATGCATTTAAAAATAAAGATGGAGACGATATCTTCGGAGCCAAATTTAATTTTTATAAAATGGTAGCCGACGACTGGGTAGCAAACAACTACGACCAAGCCTTCGACTCCCCTTCTATCACTACTAACCCTGGAGGATATGATGCAGTAAACAGATATGGAGATGAGTATTATAAAACCTACTCTAATTTTGGTTCACACCCAGGCTTGGGAACTTTTCACCGTACCGGATACGAGGAAAAAGACTTAGTAGACTACAACACGGAAAACATCAAAATGAATATGGCTTTATTCCTTAAGCCTACACAAAAAACTGAACTGATTTACGCTACCAATTACGGTACTGGAACAACCGTTTATCAAGGAGACAATCGCTATAGCCTTAACGGATTACAATTTTTCCAAAACCGTTTAGAATTCAGACAAAAAGACAAATTCTTTATTCGATTATACGAAACACACGAAAATGCAGGTAATACATACGATGCGGTAGCCACAGCACAATCACTACTAAACAGACATCTTAGCGATAGTGACTGGAGTCGTAAATACGGTAACTACTGGACCACTGACATCTACCCTAAAATTCTTGAATTACCTGGATGGGTTGACATTAACGACCTTCAATATTACGAAACTGATGAGCAAGGTAACTATATAGATGGAGACCCTGATCAACCGGGCTTACAACTTGTTTATATAGACAATGCATACGAAAACTGGCATGCAGATATGAATGATATCTTAGACCTACACCAAGACTCTATAATCTCATTCCATGAACAAACAGAAAGCTATGTAAATAATTTTGTAGGACAGCAAAACTATAGCTTCCTTCATCCTGACTCAGCTGACTTTCAAGCAAGCCTTTAATGAAATCACCTCACAAACACGGTACGACAAAAACGGAAATTTAGTGGGAGGAACAAAATTCTACGATAAATCAAAACTATACCATGCACAGGCAGAATATAAATTTGAAGTAGGAGAAAATAGATTTACGGTAGGTGCAAACGCACGTATGTACGCACCTGACTCTGACGGTAGTATTTTCGAAGATGGATTTGTACAACACTACAACGATAGATACCTTTTTGACGAACTAGGAAATCCGGTTCTAGAATTAGATACTACTATTGTAAATATTGGTACCCCATGGGTGCCTGAATTTGTTGAGGTTGTTGATACAACACACCTTTTTGAGATTGACACAATTATAGAAGACCTGGTAATTACAAATAAGGAATATGGAATTTATGCTGGTTATCAAAGAGACTTTTTGAGCGAAACGCTAAAGTTCTCTGCCTCTGCAAGAATGGATAAAAACCAAAACTTCGACTACCTTTTCTCTCCAGCAGCATCTATTGTGTACATGCCTACAGAAAAAGATGTAATTAGAGTATCGCTCTCTTCGGCTATTAGAAACCCTACACTTACCGACCAGTATTTAAACTACGATATTGGCCCTGCAATTTTATTAGGTAATTTAAATGGGTTTGGGTACGATGAATATTTTGTGAATATAGACTCATTGGAACAATATTTTATCGGTGCTGAATGGAATCCAGATGCATTACGAGGTGGGTTTATGAAAGTTGCACCTATACAACCAGAAAAAGTAAAAACTATTGAAGCAGGTTACAGAACAACACTTTTCAATAAACTATACCTAGATGCAAGTGTTTACTATAGTATATACGATGACTTTATTGGATACCAAACGGGGGCTTCATTCAAGTTTGGGTCTACCATAGTTGCTACCCAAGAAGATGTTACCGATGGATGGGCAACTGCTGTTGGCGATACCATAGACAACTACAACGATATTCTTTTACCATCAATACAAGGATATAGGGTAGCTGCCAATGCTAAAGATAAGGTAAGCACAAAAGGGTTTACACTAGGATTAAACTACTTCGTAAACCAATACTTAACCATCAATGGAAACTACTCTTGGAATAAGCTAAATAAAAAAGGTGCGGATGACCCTATCATCCCTGCTTTTAATACACCAGAACATAAATTCAATTTAGGATTTGGAGTTCGAGATGTTAACTTATTTGGTATTTCAAGACACTGGGGCTTTAGCACAAATTACAAGTGGGTAGAAGGATTTATTTTCGAAGGCTCACCACAATTCACTGGAATTGTTCCTAGTTATTCACAATTAGATGCACAGATAAATAAGGAAATTCCTGAAATAAAAGCGAACCTAAAAGTGGGTGCTTCGAACCTATTAAACAATAATGCCTACCAAGTTTATGGTGGGCCACGAGTAGGAAGGATGATGTATGCTTCTATACTTTTCGACCTACATTAATAATTATGCACCGAATAAGAACCACCTACGGGTGGTTTTTTTTTTGGAAAAAACACATTCAACAATACTCTTATATACAGAATGTTAGATTTGTTTTAACATTTTAAAGTACCTATATTTAGGCAGTATTAACTAAAACTACAAATGATGAAAAAACTAACCTTGAGGATTATGGCATTGGCTATGATTCTTTGTATTTCAACAATCAATGCCCAATCGAGGTATGTAGACGAAATCTTCTCCGAAGTAAGCGTCAGTTCAAATGTTGTATACGGTTCTAATATTGGTATCCTAACCCAGGCTCCTGTTCTAGAAGATCTTCATATGGATATTTATGAACCTACCGGAGACACCCAAACAGACCGTAGAGTTATTATTATGTTACACACAGGCTCATTCTTACCTGCTATTGTAAACGGTCAAGCTACAGGTGATAAATCAGATATAGCAATCGTGGAAGCTTGTAAGCGTTATGCGAAAAAAGGGTATGTTGCTGTTGCAGTGAACTACCGTTTAGGATGGAACCCTGTTTCTACTTCTGAAGACGTAAGAAGATCTACGCTTATACAAGCTGCTTACCGTGGTTTACAAGATACTAAAACCGCTGTTCGTTATTTAAGAAAATCGGCTACTGAAGACGGAAACCCTTACGGAGTTGGTAATAAATTTGCTGTTGGTGGTAACGGAACTGGTGGATACCTTTCTCTTGCTATGGCGACACTTAACGACTACGAATCGGAGTTGTTAATGCCTAAATTTATTGATACTTCTGCTGAAACTTTAGCTACTTACGGACAACCAATGCCATACATTATCCCTTCTATTATGGGTAACTTCGAAGCTACAGACTATGGTATGATGCCGTACGATGCTGATGGTGATGGTATTCCAGAAACAGAAATCCCTCTTTGTATTCCAAATCACGTAGGATACAGTTCTGAAGTAGATATGGTATTTAATGCTGGGGGTGCGCTTCCAGATATCTCTTGGTTAGAAGCTGGGGAAGTACCTATTGCTTCTATGCAAAATATTACAGATCCAGATGCTCCTTATGCAGAAGGTGATGTTATTGTTCCTACCACTGGAGAGTACGTTATTACGGCTCACGGTTCACAACTGGTTCAAGAAAATGCTACTGCATACGGAAACAACGATGTATTTTCAGGTATGAGTACTACTCTTACTGATGCTTGGTACTCAAATGGTAACGGTGCAGATAATGCTGCTGTTGCTGGACACAATGATATACCAGGTTTATTTGGTATGATTACTCCTGCTCCTTCCGCTTCGCCTACGGCTTGTGGTTTCCAAACAGTACAAAACGCTCCTTGGGACTCTTGGGACAATGCTACTTATGGTGCTATGGCTGATGGATACCACGGTGTACCTTCTGGTACCATGGGTTGTTTAGCTCTTTTAGGTAACCCTGATATGGGGACTGAAAAAGCCGAAGCTATGCTTGATATGATGGACGAATTCTTTGCCCCTCGTATACATGCTGCACTTTCTGCTCCAGTAGAACATACTATTGAAGCTGGTTCTTTTTACTATGCTCCAAATTCATTAACTATTAGCGCAGGCGATATAGTTACTTGGAATAATGCAGGTGGTACACACGATGTAAATTTCGACTTGAATACTATTACAGGTGAGTCTTTTGGAAACCCTGATAATTCATCACTTGGAACAAACACAGGTGGTTCTTTGGGCTCGATTACATTCAATACTCCTGGTACTTATAGCTACGACTGTTCTATAGGGCAGCATGCAGCAAATGGAATGACAGGAACAATTATTGTTACTGGTGA
>CBCYMK010000035.1:0-7649 GCA_965183875.1 Flavobacteriales bacterium
ACACAGTAACGTGGAGGTCGTATCGTTTCAGTACCAATATTGGGGATTCTAAAACCTTTGGTTTTGAATCTTATATAGGTTGGGATGTAATAAAGACTTTTTCTGATGTAGAGAATCACAAACTGAATTTATTTGTAAATACTTCCTACCAAAGAGGTACTTATGTACGCAGTGAAGAAAAGCAGATTGTAGGAAATAAAGTAGAATTAAATCCAGATTTAACAGTAAAGTTTGGCTTACAATATCAGTATAAAAACCTAACTAGTTCTTTATTATTCTCTCATACCAGTGCTCAATTTTCAGATGCACAAAATACAATTACACCTAGTACAAACGCATTGTTTGGTGAAATCCCTTCTTATTCAGTAATGGATTTATCTGTTAAATATATCTCTGGTGAGTTAACGCTAGAGTCTGGAATAAACAATTTGCTAAACACCTCTTATTTTACACGTAGAGCTTCTGGTTATCCAGGGCCTGGTATTATCCCTTCTGATAAAAGAAATTTTTATTTGAGTGTTCAAATAAAAATCTAGAGGTTTAAGAAATGACTATAGATTTAAGGTGTTAGAAGTTATTTTTTTTCGACCTCTTTTCTTTTAGTGAATTGACGTATAAAATGTGCATTTCAAAATATTGTTTGAGCCAAATGATCAGAGGGAATTTAGTGAGTTCATTTTGGAACCCATTTTAAAGTTTATGTAGCGTTAATAAAGAAAATAAGTCTTGTCCCGATAGCTATCGGGATTTTTGGTTCGTTTTGAAGTTTATACTGAGCTTATCGAAGTATCAAGGCAAAAATGAACAAGCTTCCCACAAGGAGACAGCAAATAAAAGTAAACATAGAGAAGTTAATCAGTAAAAGAATTTAGTCAAAAAAACAATCAATATGAATCAGTTTATAATTGCTTTTCGCGAATGTCTAGAAGCCGCTTTAATAGTAGGGATCATTTATACTTTTCTTTCTAAAGCCAATCTTACTGCTCAAATAAAACGCATGTGGCTCGCTGTTGCAGCTGCTGTAGTTGCTAGTATTGGTGTTGCTTTCTCTTTGGAGTCTATTAACGCTAGTATCCAAAACGAATCGATTGCCAAATTGGCGGAGTCTGTATTTATGTACATCACTGCTGGGGTGCTGTTATATGTGGTTTTCTGGTTGTCTAAATCTATGGCTTCTAAAGATGCAATAGAGAAGTTAACAGCTTCGGCTACAGAAAGTAATAGCAAGTGGAGTATTTTCTTCTTGGTGTTTTTTGCAATCCTTAGAGAAGGATTCGAAACGGTGATGTTTCTTTTTGGTAGTAGTCTACAAGCCGGATTCTCCTATATTGGATTCTTTTCTGGTATTGCATTAGCTTCTTTAATTGGTTATTTAATTGTGGTGCAAGGAAAGCGTATCAACCTTAAACCGTTTTTTAGTTTTACCTCTTTGTTCTTGGTTTTATTTGCGGCTGGAATGGTTGCTTATGGAACCCACGAAATGGAAGAGTTTGTAGTAAAAGGTAATCATTTAGAGGTTTTCGGACTAGAGTCGAAAACAGAAATTACCAGACCTTGGAATATTTTAGTTCCTCAAGTAGAACTGGTTGAGGGTAGTTCAGAGTTGTTCTATAATTTTAATGAGAAGAAAGGTAAGTATATCCACATCCTACACGATAAAGGAACAGTAGGTTCCTTCTTAAAAGGATTCTTTGGTTATAACTCTAATCCGAACTGGATTGAGCTTTTTGTTTGGTTACTTACCCTAGGTTTTGGTTTAAATATCTGGAGAAGATTTTACAAGGCTGCATAGAGATTAAGTTTCTGGAAAAAGTTTTGAGTTAAAAGTGATGAGTTTTAAGTTGAAAGAGCCCCATCTAAATTATATTTTTCCTAATGATCGCCTAAAGACGGGCAGATAAGGAGAATTGAACAAGAATGTAAAGAGTCTTATGATTAATAATTCATAATTTTTGATAAATACTCTTTGTTACTTACAGAAATAAAGTGGTGGTATTTTGTAATTTACATTCAAAAACTCATCAATATTAAATATAAGTCTAAACTCTAGCATCCTATCTAAATTGTTTAATTTGCGGTCGGAAAACACATCAAAAGTTACACAGAATAATGAACTATTTATCGGTACAAGATTTAGGGAAGTCCTACGGGATTCAAACGCTGTTTAAAGGATTAAACTTTGGTATCGATCAAGGTCAAAAAGTAGCTTTGGTAGCCCGTAATGGTACGGGTAAAACCACCATTCTTAGAGCTCTAGCCGATGTAGAACCAGCCGATACAGGTTTGGTGGTTTGGCGTAAAGGTTTGCGTGTTGCTTTTTTACAACAAGAATCTGATTTTGGGGATGCTAAAACGGTATTTCAGGCTATTTACGAATCCGATAACCCCTTGTTAGCGGCAATTCAAGAGTACGAAGCTGCTATGTTAAATCCAGAAAATGCCGATACTTTCCAAACAGCATTCGATAAGATGGATCAATTACAGGCTTGGGATTACGAAGTGAAAGTAAAAACCATTCTCTCGAAATTGAAACTAGATGAGCTTAAACAGGATATCGCTCTTCTTTCTGGTGGACAAAAGAAAAGGTTGTCTCTTGCTAAGATATTAATTGAACAACCCGATTTCTTAATCCTCGATGAACCTACCAATCACTTGGATTTAGGGATGATTGAATGGTTGCAAGAGTTTTTAACCAAAGAAAACGTAACCCTATTTATGGTTACTCACGACCGTTATTTCTTAGATGCTATCTGTAACGAAATTCTTGAATTAGAAGAAGGGGATCTGTACCGATATAAAGGAAATTACACCTATTATTTAGAGAAAAAACAAGAGCGACAGTCTATAATGCAAACCAATATAGACAAGGCTAAAAACTTATATACTAAAGAACTCGAATGGATGCGTAGACAGCCAAAGGCTCGTGGTACAAAATCTAAGGCGCGAATAGAGAGTTTTTACGATGTTGAGAAATCTGCTAAAAAACGTATCAAAAACGATAAAGTACAGCTCGAGGTGCAAATGACTCGTTTGGGTTCTAAAATTATGGAACTCCATAAAGTGTCTAAGGCATACGGAGACCTTAAAATACTCAATCAGTTTACTTATACTTTTAAGAAAAGAGACCGTATAGGGATAGTAGGAAAAAATGGGGTTGGTAAAACCACTGTTTTAAATATGCTTACTGGTTCAGAATCTATAGATGCAGGTAAAATTGTTACAGGAGATACTGTTGTAATAGGCTACTATACCCAAAGCGGTATGAAGATGGACGAGGGGAAACGCGTAATTGAGATTATACGCGATATTGCCGAATACATTCCTTTGGCGGGCGGTAGAAAATTGACTGCTGCACAAATGTTAGAGCGTTTCTTGTTTACCAAAGATGCTCAGTGGAAGCATGTTAAGGTGTTGAGTGGTGGAGAGAAAAAACGTTTATACCTGCTAACCATCTTAATGAAGAATCCAAACTTCCTTATTTTAGATGAGCCTACAAACGATTTAGATCTAATTACCCTTAAAGTTTTAGAAGATTTCTTAGACGAGTTTGAAGGTTGTATGATTACTGTTTCACACGACCGTTATTTTATGGACCGTTTAGTAGACCACCTTTTTGTTTTTGAAGGTGAAGGTCAGGTAAAAGATTTTCCAGGTAACTACACCGACTATAGAGAGAATGTAGCAGCAGATGGGAAGCTGAAAATTGATAAACCTAAATCTAAAGACCCCATAAAAGGTTCTAGTCCAGAAAAGAAAAAACTTACCTATAACGAGAAAAAAGAATACGACACCATCGAGTCGGTAATCGATAAATTGGAGCAGGAAAAGGAAGCTATAGGAGCGAAATTTAACGACCCTACTTTAGATGCCGATAAAATTAAAGAACTCGGTTTGAGGATTAAAGAGCTAGATGATGAAATTGCTTCTAAGACCGATCGTTGGATGGAACTAGCCGAATTGGTTTAATAATCTAGTATGGTCGCAGATTTTCTATTTCAAATAAAAACCTACCTAATTTATAGGTATAAGTCAGTAAATGCTCATGGTTTACATTCTCCATTTTTATTTGATTTTTATAATGAAGTGATTTCTCCACAAAAAGAATTCTATTTCTTTAAACGATTTAGACCGCTTTTAACGAAATATAAAAAAAGTATTTCTACAGAAAATGCACTTTTTTTATTCCGATGGGCTGCCTTTTATAAACCCAATTCTGTTTGTTTAAGAAATGCGAATTTTCCGGTAGCCCTAGCTTTAGCAATTCCTTCAAAAACCAAAGATTTAAGTGTAGAGAAGCTAAGAGATTATTCTGAAACTGAATTATCTATTTTGTCTAGCCTAGGGATCTTAGTACAAGAAAATTTACATTCCGATTTATGTTACTACGACAAAATTGATGCAGAGATATTTAATGAATTACACAATTCTAAATGTCTGATAATCTCCAAACCCCATGCTTCTAAATCGAAGCACAATTTATGGGTTACCTTGTGTGATTCAAAATCTGTTTCTATATCAATAGATTTATACCAATTTGGTATATTGCTAATCGATAAAAATCAAGCCAAGCAACATTTCGTTGTTAAATTAAGTTGAATCTTTAAAGTTAAAGATTGAAAATTATTGGTAGTTTAGAGAATCATAATACAAGATTTTTATTATACCTATTACCTAATACTTAACACATATTTCATGTCAAATTCCATCATTAATATTAAGGGCTTAACAAGAGAATTTTCGGTAGGTGCAGAGTTGGTAAAAGCGCTCAAAGGTATAGATGTATCCATTAATAAAAATGAGTACGTTGCTATGATGGGACCTTCGGGCTCTGGGAAATCAACTTTGATGAATTTACTAGGTTGTTTAGATACTCCTACATCGGGAGAATATTCTCTAAATGGTACTGACGTAAGCTCTTTAAATGACAATTCTCTTGCTGAGATAAGAAATAAAGAAATAGGATTTATTTTTCAAACTTTTAATCTTTTACCCCGTTTAACAGCTCTAGAGAATGTGGCTTTACCTCTGGTTTATGCTGGTTATTCAACAGAAGAAAGAAATGAAAAAGCTGCGGAAGTTTTATCGAAAGTAGGTTTAGCAGACCGAATGGATCATAGGCCAAATCAGCTCTCGGGAGGGCAAAGACAACGAGTTGCTGTTGCTAGAGCTTTAGTGAATAAGCCGTCTATTATATTAGCTGATGAGCCTACGGGGAATTTAGATTCTAAAACATCGCTCGATATTATGCGTCTTTTTGAAGAAATTCATCAAATGGGAAATACCTTAATTGTGGTTACCCACGAAGAGGAAGTTGCTGCACATGCACATAGAATATTGCGTTTAAGAGACGGTTTAGTAGAGACCGACTTGAAAAATGAGCATATCGTAAAACTGAACTAAAATATGAAAGTATATACTAAGACAGGAGATAAAGGTGAAACCTCACTTTTTGGTGGGACCAGAGTTTCGAAAGGAAATTTAAGGATCCATGCTTATGGAACTGTAGATGAGTTGAATTCTTATATAGGGCTATTACGCGATTTAGGTTCTGTAGCCAGTAGGGCAGAAGAACTCATAAAGGTACAAGACAGACTTTTTACTATAGGAGCTATTTTAGCTACAGAGAGTGATTCTGCTAAAAAGAGAATTCCACTTATCTCCCAAGCCGATATAGAATATTTAGAAAATGCGATTGATACTATGGAAAGTACTCTAGAGCCAATAAAGACTTTTGTGCTGCCCGGTGGACACCCTACAGTGTCGTATTGTCATATTGCTCGATGTGTATGTCGTAGAGCAGAACGCTTAACTGTAGAGTTAGCCGAAGAACACGATGTAGAACTATTAGCCATTCAGTATTTAAATCGCTTGTCTGATTATTTATTTGTGCTGTCTAGGTTTTTTACAAAAACTCTAAATGCTACCGAAGTTCCTTGGGAACCAAAGAAGAGGTAAGTTGAGGTTGATTTGAAGTCCCGATAGCTATCGGGATGAAAATTTGAAGATTTGAAAATTGTTGGGTGGGTCTTCGACAATACCGATTGCTATCGGTACAGACTGACATAAGTAGTTTTTGAATTTTATTTCTAAGTTTTGTGCTTCGAGAAACCTCAGCAGGACAAAATATAGTTTTGAGCTATAAGGGAGGAGTTGTCAAAATGGTCTTTGTGTCAAATGAGTCGTTAAAGACAAGGTTTGAAAATGATTTGATGATTTGAAAAATACTAGATACTAACGACCAGATACCATCTACTAAAAATTTTACATTCAGGCTCCTGTATTCTTCTTTACCTCCTTAACTCCTCTATCTACTTATTTTAAATAATAACTTGCTCAGTTTGTGAAATAAATTATATTTGCAAAAAATAAATAGAACAAAGAATATGTATTGGACTCTGGAATTAGCCTCTTATTTGAGTGATGCTCCTTGGCCTGCGACCAAAGACGAATTGATTGATTATTCAATCCGTACAGGTGCACCCCTAGAAGTGGTAGAAAATTTACAAGCTATAGAAGACGAAGGCGATACTTACGAATCAATCGAAGAAATTTGGCCTGACTATCCTACCGAAGAAGATTTTCTTTGGAACGAAGAAGAATATTAATTTACAATCCCTTGAGAAATCAAGGGATTTTTTTGTGCTTATTTGTTTTGTCCTGTCATGAAAATACACAATACTAAGGCTCCTAAAATGACGCTTTGTCAGTGCTGCAGTTTTGGCTTTGAATTTGCTTTGATAAAAGCTTTTAATAAGGCCTTCTGTTTGGGCTTTTTATTTACATTTGTTATCCGTTGAAAAATTTAAAATATGAGTCTTGTACAAAATATATTAGGGTTACTTTTTGGTACTAAAGCCGATAGAGATTTAAAGGAACTTAAACCTATAATCGAAAAAGTAAACCAAGTAAGCCCTGTAGTTATTGCCTTGTCCGACGACGACCTAAGAGCAAAAACATTAGAATTTAAAGAGAGAATTGCAAAAGCAATTACCCTTGAAGAGGCTGAGATTAAAGCTGTCCAAAACTCTTTAGATAAGGATGAGGTAGCAATTACTGAAAAAGAAGCTGCCTATAAAAAAATTGATGCGCTAAAGAAAACAGCTTACGAGAAGTCGGAGAAAGTTTTGGTAGAAATTATGCCTGAAGCTTTTGCTGTTGTAAAAGAAACTTCTCGTCGTTTGGCAGAAAATAAAATGCTAAGAGTTACTGCACAAGATTTCGATAGAGACCTAGCTGCGGCACACGACTTTGTTAGTATAGAAGGAAATGAGGCTGTATGGGTAAATAACTGGACCGCATCTGGAGCCCCCGTAGAGTGGAATATGGTGCATTACGATGTGCAGCTAATTGGTGGTTCTGTACTCCACGGAGGGAAAGCAGCAGAGATGCAAACTGGTGAAGGTAAAACCTTAGTGGCTACACTTCCAGTTTATCTAAATGCACTCTCTGGGAGAGGGGTTCACTTAGTAACCGTAAACGACTATTTAGCAAAGCGTGATTCCGAATGGATGGGGCCTCTTTATCAATTTCACGGTCTTACCGTAGATTGTATCGATAAGCACCAACCTAACTCAGAAGAGAGAAGAGCTGCTTACCGATGTGACATCACCTTTGGTACCAACAACGAATTTGGTTTCGATTACCTGAGA
>CBCYMK010000036.1:0-9753 GCA_965183875.1 Flavobacteriales bacterium
TAGGTTGCTGTGAGTTATCTCTCTATCGTTTGATTTTCTTACGTACTAAACCATTATCATATAACTCTATGTATACAGTACCTGGTAGAAGTGTTTGTACTTTCACCTCTTGGCCTAAGAGATTAATAGTTTGTACTAATATTCCACTTGTTTGTTTAATAGGTTCATTTATTGATACTTCAAGACTATCTATATTAATAGAAAAGCTGTAGAGTGGATTACCTTCATTTTTATATTCAACATTTAAACTATTATTGAATGTATAATGATCAAATGGTTTAGATACTCTAATTTTCACTTTCACTTCATCTGATAGTAATTCAGCATCCGGTTTTAGCATACTAAGTGATACCCATGCTATATCTTCGAATACTTTCTTTTGATTCACAAAAGAACTCATGTCTAAAAGTCTTGTATAAAGTGGATGCAGAGTTTCGTCATTACCTTCGTACTTAGAGTAGGTAACATATAGATAGTGTTTACCACCAAATATTACATCTTGCTCGTACACTGGATCATCTGAGTCTCCCTCTAGTTCTACTGAACTTGGATTCCACATCATATCATCTCCGTTGTAATCATCTAAATCAGTAGCTTCTCCAAACATCATATTTAAGCGTATTCCTTTTTCTAAATCAATTGCATATCCTGGAAACCAAGAAAACCCTGTTCCTGTATTATCAGGGGTACCATATTTATCAACTGATGGATTTGTTTTTAATTTCATCCTGTTTTCTGAGTTACCTGTTTCTATAACAGGTACACGTGTCCAAAGGGATTTATCAGAAGTATAAACGATGTCTACTGAATTTAACTTATTTAGTTTCTCCCCTCTTCCTATGGATGGGCTATGTTCAAATGGTATATTTTCTTTTGTGTATCCAACTAACCTATAAGGTGCCCAAGCACCATTAATTACATTTTCGAATACTTCATTTTCATCTTCCCAATTCCCGTTAAAACCACTATTCCCCATATCAATTAATGTTGGACTCCATGGATCGTCTAGCGCAATCTTATCAGTTCCAGAACGTATCCAATTATATGGGCTTATTTTAATTGAATCATCTATTATCCATAATTTATCACTGTCGTAAATGTATGTCAACCAATTCGACTCAGTCATATACGAATCGATGAAGCCATTATTTACAGATAGATCATCTCCAATATCTATCACTTGGTTGATTTGTATATCAAATCCCCAATTATTTAATTCTATAGCTTCGTTTATTCCTGTGGTAGTTGTTATTAATTCTGTAACCTCCGTATTTAGGTGTTTTAGTAACCAAGTAAATTCATTATCCTCTTCATTCTCGTAGAGTCTTCTTAATTCATAGCTTCCTTCAGTAACTTCGTTAGTATCATTTATATGAATTATGAATGGACCGTAATTCTGTTTGTACTTAATTTTTTGTTTCTCAAAATTATCTCTTATATATTCATAGCTTTCTTCAGTTAATTCTAATGCTCTACCTGCTGAACCTATTCCTTCTATTCTTTCTATTTGGACTCCTACTGCTGAGCTTGAATGTAATATGTAGGGTACGTGTATATTTAAAAGGTAAGTGTCTTGTCCACAATCATTCGTAAGAGTTATGTATACGGTGTAGTCTCCTGGGTTTTGGTAATGATGTACTGGGCTACTCATATTTGATGTGTTTCCATCGTTAAAATCCCATAGTACTTGAGTGTTATTACCAACTATCATACTAATTGGAATGTTAAACTGTATAGGATATTCCATAGCAAGACCATAATTTTCTGTAAGCACAGTATAATTAGCTAGTGTCGCATTAGGTTCGATACATGGCATTTCAAAACAATTATCAAATAAATCTTGTATATAATCATCGTCAACCATAAGTTTTTCAACTGAACCCCTAGCTCCTGCTGTATCTGTTCGTGACCATATGAGTGCTGTTGTAATGTTTTTTATAGCTCCGGGTTCCTAGTAAATGCTCCTACAGATTGAACGAATCGCCTGTCAGCAGGTACATTCCCTGCTGATTGTTCTAACCAAGGTGAGCAATTCTCATTAGTTTCATCATCTGCAAACATAAAATTAGTGATTGGATTTTCTTGATTTCGACCATCTCCACAGCTCGTTAATTGTAGATTATCTTTCCATATAGATTTTAAATAGTTGTAATACCCTTGCGGGCTTTGTGGAAACCCTGTTACGCTATGATCATTATTATAGTATAAGAAATTAGACATGATAATTCTTTCTCCTGCTTCATCTATTGTACCGTCTCGATTATTATCTATACCATCGTTTTCATCAGCTAAAGGTCCTTGCAAAAAATCTAAACCAATTGCTGGTGGATTTGCTCCATAACCTACAGCACTTCCATCATCTTCATCTCCATTATAGGTATATCCCAATCCTCTTTCAATATTACTACCAACATAATCATCTTGATAATCTCCTAAGTCAGCGTCCACATTAACACCAAAATACATTTCATTTAATGCCTGATGAGATCTGTTTATTAATTTATAATTGTAAAATGTTGTATAGTCTATAGCATCTATTTCTGTTTCTGCAAAGGCATAAGCTTGTGCTTGAATTTCTAATCCCATAGCCATTACTGAACCTGACTCTCCGTGTGTATTCCCAACATCATTAAACACATACCACAAGTTCTGATCGCCACTTAAGAAGTTTCCAGATGAACAATCTATAGAATTGTCTAGATTAAATTCAGGGTAATCTCCAGCTAATGGATTGTAGAATTGATCGCCGTCTACATCTCTAAATGGCGCCAAGACTTCCAAGTTGTAATATGGATTTGTTTGTACTATACTATCTTCTCCTGTAAATACATTTTCTGAATTGTCGTGAATTCTATTTCCTGGATAGTCTATAATACTTGCTGGTATGGTGTAGTTAGGGAATTCTGCCTCAGGGTTTGTAGAATTATTGTAGGCAATATAGTCTAGGACTTCATTTCTATTCACTTCAAAATGTCTATCGTAATACGAACAAACCTCTTCTGTAGTTGTTCCATAGTTTGGGTTTTCTACTTGGTTTTCTCCATCCATTATTAATCTTTGATTATTAATGGGGCCAGCCCAAAAATCAGAACCTCCTTCTCTAAATTTTTGTGCCGCAACTTTTAGGTTGTCCTCATCATCGATAGCACCTAACCATAAGCCACCATTAAATATAGAGTGTTTACCACTACCTTTCGGTACCTCGTAGACTGCTTGAGTTAGATCCCACCACATATCTCCAGCATTAAGCATTATCGTTGAGACTTTTCCAATATCTAAATGTGTTTGTGCGGTTGGCTCAAAACAATTTGCTTGTTCCTGACTATATCCATACTGAAATTGAGATAAGAGAACAATAATTAAGCAAAGTCCTCTTTTTTTTATTGGTATTAATGTTATTTTATTAAGTAATGATTGTCTGATAATTGCACTTTTCTTTTTCATATTATAAATGTTTAATTACATGAGGTTTAAGATACTAATTTTATTTAGCATTACAAACTCATTAATTTGACGAATGAATTTACTACTCATAAGATTGAAAAGTTAGACAGTAATTATAGGAGCGTTTTTGAATTAGCTGTTTTTTATACTAATTAGATATTTTGTATCTTCATTTGATTTTTAAAACTATCTACAATGAAGTATATCTACACTATTCTATTATTTGCTTTTACTAGTATTTCATTAAACGCACAGCAGAGTTATAATATGTCTTTTCTAGGAAATCTAGAGTACCAATATGGTCTAAATGATGTTTGGGGCTATGTAGATAAAGACGGAAATGAATTCGCAATTGTGGGTGTTGTTAATGGTACCTCCATAGTAGATGTAACCGATCCTACTAACCCAGTAGAAAAAGTTTTTATTCCAGGACCTACTTCAACCTGGAGAGACATGAAAACCTTTGGTGACTATGCTTATATAGTACACGACTCGTTCAGTAACGGAGAGTCTCAAGGTTTATTAATTGTTGATTTGTCAGATATTTTAAGCGGATCGGTTTCTATAAATTCGATCTTGAGTATTGACTATTCTAGGTTTCACAATATCTATATCGATGAAAATGGTATTGCTTATTTATTTGGTGGTGACTATGATAATGGTGGAGTATTGATGTATGATTTAAATCTAGACCCCGAAAACCCTGTATTCTTAGGTAGTTTTGAAGAAACCTATTTACACGATGGAATGGTTAGAGGCGATACACTTTGGGGCTCTGCTGTATATGATGGTTTGTTAATGGCTATTGATGTATCTGACAAAACAAATCCAGTAATCATCGGTACGGTATCTACTCCTCATAATTTTACGCATAATGCATGGGTCTCTGACGATGGAAACACTGTTTTTACAACCGATGAAGTTGCAGGTGCATCTATAGCTGCGGTCGATGTTTCGGATATAACAAATATGACTGTTGTAGACCAAATTCAATCATGGAGTCCAGAAATAAACGTAATACCTCACAATACCCACGTGCTAGGTAAGTACCTAGTTACTTCTTATTATTGTGATGGAGTAACGGTGGTAGATGCTTCTGATCCAACCAACTTACAGGAAGTAGCTTATTATGATACTTCCGACTCTACAGGTGGAACATTTTCTGGCGCATGGGGTGCTTATCCATATTTGCCATCTGGTAATATTTTGGTTACTGATAGACAGAATGGTCTCTTTGTACTTTCTGTAGACAACCTGGAGTTTTCAAGCCAACAATTAGAATCTCTTTTGCATATTGACCTATTCCCAAACCCAAGTAATTCATTTTTTACAATTAGCACAAATGCTGTTAATTGGGAAACGCTACTTGTTTACGATATTCAAGGTAAACTTATAGAATCAATAGAGAATACAGAGCTGTATAATACACTTACTATTGGCGAAGATTGGGTCTTTGGCACGTATATCTTATCGATAATAAATAAGGATAATAATAAGATTAACTATAAACTCATAAAGAAATAGTCTATAGTTCAATACCGTAACATCTAAATCCATATATAATGAAAACACAATTACTTAGTTTAGCATTTATTATTTCGGGGGGAATAAGTACGCTATTTGCACAGGCACCTTTATTCTTTTCTGAATATGCCGAAGGTTCATCAAATAATAAATACCTAGAAATTTACAATCCAACAGATTCAGCAGTTTCATTGGAGAATTATGCATTTCCAAATGTAGCTAATGCGCCTTCTGTTATAGGAGAACATGAAAATTGGAATACCTTTCCAGATAGTGGGGCGATTATTAGTCCTGGTGAAGTTTATATCATTTGTCATCCATCAGCAGATTCTACTATTTTAGCATTGGCTAGTCATACTCACAGTTATTTGAGTAACGGAGACGATGGATATGCGCTTGTTTACGGAACAGAATCTGATTATCAAATTCTCGATTTTATAGGTGACTTTAACGGTGACCCTGGATCTGGTTGGGAAGTAGCTGGAGTTTCTAATGGTACGAAAGACCATACTTTAGTGCGTAAGTTTTCTGTAAGTCAAGGGAATTCCGATTGGACTGCATCTGCAGGAACCAATACCGAAGACAGTGAATGGATTGTATTCGACCAGGATGTATGGTCTTATTTAGGTTCTCATACAGAATTGGTAATTGCTGCAGGTTGTACAGATGAAGCTGCAATAAATTTCTGTGTAGATTGTACACAAGACGACGGTTCTTGTACGTATCCAGAATTGATCCTTAGTATTGCAGAAATTCAAGGTATGCAAGACGAATCCCCTTATTTAGGGCAAATGGTAACGACTACAGGTTTGGTGGTAGCTAAATCGGAAACTACTTTCTTTTTACAAGACACAATAGGTGCCTGGAATGGTATTTATGTGTATTCTTCAAATGAGTCTTTAGTGGTAGGTAATAAAATTAGTATTACTGCTTTTGTTGATGAGTATAGTGGAGTAACACAGCTTTCGGATGTAAACTCTATTACCATTTTAAGTTCTGAATTTACCAATTTACCCACAATTATTTCTGCAGATATGCTAAACACTGAGGCTTACGAAGGTGTATTAGTTACAATTGATACACTTAAGTGTATTACAGAAGTGAATAATTATGGTGAAGCTGAATTAGCGGGAACTACAGATACCATTATTTCTGACGATATGTTCTTTGACTTTACTCCAATTTTAGGTGCCTACTATAGCGTAACTGGAGTTGTGAATTATTCGTATGGAAACTATAAAATTAACCCTCGTTGGGAATCTGATATAGTAGCATATATTGAGGGTTGTATGGATTCTACAATGGCTAATTTTAATCCTATTGCAAATTTAGAATTAGATGAATCTTGCATAGAAGTGAATTATATTGCTGGTTGTACTGATCCAACAGCTTTAAATTATTGTGCGGAATGTAATGCTGATGATGGTTCTTGTGAGTACGAGATGGAAGTTTTAGAACTTACTATTGCCGAAATTCAAGGAATGACAGATAGCTCTCCTTACGAAGGACAAGTAGTAAGTACTTCGGGAACTGTTATCGCAGTAGCTTCTACTGGGTACTTTATACAAGATGCTGTTGCTGCTTGGTCGGGTATCTTTGTTTACGATTCTGTAAATACGGTTGAAATGGATTTTGAATTTTCTATTCAAGCTGAAGTAGCTGAGTTCTATGGTATGACTCAATTGAAAAATGTGACTTCTTTTGAAACGCTAAATGCATTTCCTATAGCTGAATTTGAGTCGCTTACTATTCTTCCTCCACCAATTACAGAAGATTACGAAGGATGTTTAGTTACTATTGCAGGTTCTTGCTCTGCAGCTAATAATTCTTATGGTGAGGCGGAGTTTATGGCTGGATTTGAAGGAGAAAACTTCATGACAAACGACTTGATGTTTTTGTATGATTTTGAAGTTTCAACATACTATGAAATTACTGGTGTTGTAGAATATTCTTTTGGGGAGTATAAAGTATGTCCGAGAGATATTAATGATATTTATACAGATGTGTCTGTTCCAGAATACGATGCAGCTAACACAAGTATAAAAATGCTTTCTAATGTATTACAGATAGAATCTACTGTTGTAGGACAACAAGAATTTAAGATTTACAATATCTTAGGTGAATCTGTTTTAGAGGGTGTTTTTGATACTCAATTAGCATTGCCTTTACACTATTTACAAACCGCTACTTATATAGTGAAAGTTGGTTCGTTTAGCCAAATGGTATTTGTACCCTAATAAAAATCTATTTTAAACAAAAATGCCCTCGATTTCTCGAGGGCATTTTTTATTTCATAAAGAATAAGACTAACCGCCTTTCTTCTTAGCTTTAAAATTCATTTCTAAAAGCTTGGCTAATATCTTATCTCTAAAATCTCCTTGGAGTAAAATTTCACCATCCTTAACTGTACCACCAACACCACAAAAAGATTTTAGTTTTTTACCTAATTCTTTAAGGTCATCTGTAGTTCCCACAAAATCGATAATTGCGGTAACAACTTTACCTCCTTTTTTACGGTCTAAAACTATGCGTAAATCTTGTTGGTTAGGTGGAAGTGTTTCCTGCTCAATATCATCGTCATACGAGTAGTCGTAATCTTGATTGGTTGAGTAAACTACACCAGTAATATCTTTCTTTTTGTTTTTTCCCATCTTTTTTTTAAAAAAGTATCTGGTAGATAGTATCAAGTAATTAGTGTAAGATTTCGATTCAGACTTTTCAACGTCCAAGCTCAATTTTGTCTTTAACCTTCAACTTTAAATCTTTAGCATTTCTACTTAGTCCTCTAAATACACTTCAATTAATCCTTCAGGACAAGTAAGGTAAAGGATCTTATTTTCTCGATCTAATTCATCAATTACAGAATCAATAATAGGAATAAGTACTTCTTTTACTCCATTTTCAATTGCGAATAATGGTTGTACCTTTTCATTGATAACCTCTTTCATAGTCCCGATTTCTCCATAAGAGCGATCAATAACTTTATAGCCTTCAATTTCGTGGTAGTAAAATTCATTTCCTTCCATAGGAGGTAGGAAAGAGAGTGGGAGGTAGAGTCCAGATTTACAGAGTCTATCTGCTTCAGTTTCTGTATCTACACCTTCGAAGTGAATGTGAAGGAATCCTTTTTGAGTGAGTTTACAAGAACTCAAAAAAAAAGGAACCAGTCTTCCTTTTCTATCAAGAAAGACTGATTCCAAATTTTTGTACCTCGAAGGATCATCAACATCTAGCTTTACAAGTAGGTCTCCTTTAAATCCGTGTTTACGGCTAATGTGACCAATAAAGTAGCAATCCTTCAATTTCATTACTCAGCTGCTTCTTCTGTAGCCGCTTCCTCTGCAGGAGCTTCTTCAGTAGCCTCAACAACTTCCTCTACTTCAGGAGTGTTTTTAGCAATAATTGCTGCTTCTCTATTTGCTCTAACTACTTTTTCAGCAGCTAATGCTTTAGCAGCAGCTTCAGCTTTAGTTTTAGCAATTGCACTAGATGCATCACCAATCATTTTCACTTTTCCTTCTAACCAAGCTTCGTACTTTGCCAATGCTTGCTCTTCAGTATGAGCACCTTTTTTAACACCGTCTAAAAGGTGTTTTTTCATCATTACACCAGTATAAGATAAAATTGCTCTTGTTGTATCCGTTGGGATAGCACCTACCTGAACCCAGTAAAGAGCTCTGTCGTGGTTAAGATCAATTGTTGCTGGTGTAGTATTAGGGTTATAAGTACCTAATTTTTCGATGTGACGACCGTCACGCTTAGAACGTGAATCTGCAGCTACGATATGGTAAACTGGTTTACCTTTTTTACCGAAACGTTGCAATCTAATTTTAGTAGCCATTTGTTAATTGTTTTAAGGGTCCGAAACCCGGTTAATTAATAATACTCTTTCTCGAAGAGTGGCGCAAATATACGCTTTTTCATTTCTAATTATCAAGCTATTATGCTTAATTTTAGTGTAGCTTAAATAGTTGAAATTGTAGGGCTTTAGTGCTGTTTTGTAGGTCAATAGTACGTAGGTGTTATACAATTTTGAGTGCTAAGTTTTAAGTTTTGAGTTGACATATGGAGTTGATAGTCATTGGTTGGTGCTTATTAGCGAAATAACCCATTTCAAAATACCTGTTTTCCTTTTTCCGTTTTATCATTTACTATTCACGATTTCCTAACTTCCGTTAAAACTATCTGTCCTCCTGTGTTTATCTAAGAATATGTTTTCCGTCTTACGTTTCACGATTAGCTATATATTGTTAACTATTGTATGTTTTTACTAGTGTATTCTCGTGTTTTATCTCGTAATTAACATTGTTGTTAGTATCTAAGTAGCTTATTTATAGGGTGTAGTATAGATATAAACATTATGTTGGTATTTTTATACACATAATTTACATTGTTGATAAGCTTATTAACAATTGTTAATATCGTTTTTTTTGCCAAAAAAAATACCCCGAAATAATTCGAGGTATTTATATATAGTTTGACGAATTTATCCGTCAGTAGAATTTAGATACTATCTAAGAATAGATCTAGAAATCACAATTTTCTGAATTTCAGAAGTTCCTTCATAAATCTGTGTAATCTTAGCATCACGCATTAAACGCTCTACGTGGTATTCTTTTACGAAACCGTAACCTCCATGTATTTGTACAGCCTCGGTAGTAATACGCATTGCTTTTTCAGCAGAGAATAATTTCGCCATAGCTCCAGACTCAGTGAAATCAATTCCAGAGTCTTTTTGCCATGCAGCTCTTAAGCAAAGTAAACGTGCAGCTTCAATTTCTGTAG
>CBCYMK010000037.1:0-27477 GCA_965183875.1 Flavobacteriales bacterium
GGTTAGCTAATAATTCAACTCTGAAAATATTAGAGACATCTAAAAATATTTGAGTTCTATTCAATTCATTAAAGAAGATATTACTCGTGTTTTCCCAGCTAATAGTCTCTGTAATACTTTTCTGTATATAGAGCTGACTACTAAATCCATATTCCATATCTACAACACTATTATTAATTTTAATAAACTGATTTTCTGTTTCATTTGCCTGCTATAGTTCGGTATGCTATAAAGTTTCAGGGTGGCGAAAGCTAGATTTAAATTACTCCTTTCTCCAAAATCCCAGTTTAAACCATAGCCCATTTCTAAAGTGAATGGGTTGAAGATATTAGATACAATTACCTTATTTCCATCTTCATTATGTTCGTATGACGGGGCTAACTGTGTATTTAATTTTATACATAGTGAGTTTTTATTAAATCTTGTTTTTCTACCCAACGAATACTAAAATCAGATTGATCTATATTTTTATACCATATGGAATCGATGTATTTGATATAGGACAAATCAATATTTAAAAAGGTAGTAGCTTCCCAAGCTCTGAGCTGTCGATTATGCTTGTATTGAATATTTGAGGCAAAAGTAATTAGGTTATTCGTTTCTACTTGCCAATTGTTATTACTAGTATAAGCACTTGTAAGCGAGGCAAAGTATGAGGGCTGACTAACATATTTTGTATTAATTGAATCTCTTATGATTAAAGAGCTATTTACCGGCTCTAGGATAGGTGAAATTGAACTCTCTTGTGCATCACAATAAGTACAATTAACAATAAAGCAGAGTAGTACAACTATATTACTAATTATGCATTCGTAGCTATTTAACCTAAATAATAACATAATTGTACACCCTTATAATATTATAATTTATCTACATAAAACACTATTAATTAAACTTAAAATCCGGCAACTGATCTTCTGACATATTGAAATGATCCATATAATCTAGGCTTAAGTATATAGTATTAATATTTAAACCTCTGTTTCTAGCTTGCTCAATAGATTTCTGCCAGTCTACTAAATGATCTATACTTACTTTACCTGTATACTTTGACCAGATTAATACTAGTGTAAAATCGTATTCATCAGAAAGTTCTAATGAGTTAAGATTAGGAAGTTGTGTAAGCTTTGAAAATAATTCTTCCATTTTAATATAGTTTGTAGTTGGTGTATAAATACCAGTAAATCCTGTACTTAGAGTGTCAATAAAACTTCTTATTGATGCATTACAGCTCTCTTCAGTTGCTCTATATTCTAAATATTCGTGTTTGTCATTGTAAAAAACAACATCTGGTAAACCAACCCCCCAATTATAAAGGTCGTATAAAGCAGTAGTATCTTTTGTAGCGTATAGTTGATTGACCTGGAAGTTAGACCCATTTAAAAATGATTGCAAACTATTAAACGACTCAATTTCGGGCGATTTCACTTTATAAACTTTTTAATAATACGGCTCTACAAGAGCTAAAAATGATAACGATAATTAATATAAATGCCTTTTTCATACCTCTGAAATTTATAGGAGGAAGAGCGAACTCTCCCTCCATATTAATACTACTTAAATACTACTAAATAATTATTTTTCATTTTTTTTAATTTGTACTTACCTTTCTTTAGTGTAAACTTCTTTACACCTAATGCATTCGCTACATCTGGGTCTAAACTCAATGATTGCCCCATTACAAAATGACTACCTGATAAATATCTACTAACATCCTGTTTAGAAAACTTATTCGCATCTATTACAAGAACCAATTCACCAAATTCATTGATTTGAGCAGTTGCATTTCTAAAATTTATATTAATTTTAAACTTACATACCCCTGGTCGATTATCACAATCGTTCTCAGATATTCTTCTACCAAACTCAAGTGAAATTGATATCAATGGTCTCAACTCTTCAGTTAGGGTTTTAATGGGCTTAGATTCTGTAGTGGTATTGAAATTTGTAAAAGCATTTCCTGGAATACTAAAGGTAAATACTGCGATTAATAGTATTAAATTTTTCATAATTATATTATTTATTCGTTCTCCCTATTTACGCATTTGGGTTCGCGTTCATCTTCTTTTTTAAGTGGTTTAGAATCTGTCTCCCACTCAACCTATTAGTAAGACATCAATTTTTTCCAGTCTATTATTAGCACCTACAGTTAAAAGTTTTCGGCTTTACTTATTTTTTCATTTAACAATACTAGCCAATTTATGGATTGAAGAAAAGGAATCAATTGAAAATCAATTGTTGATACAAATACTAGTATAACAAATTAATATTATGGTTTTTTAAACTGTGTTTTGGGTAAAATAAAAGAGGAGCAAAGCTCCTCTTTATTGATCTCATAATTGATAAGCAAGTATATTATTTGATTTTGACTTTTACACTGACCCTAATCTGTAATTCAAAATAGTAAGAAATTTAAAAGAGGGTTGTTATAATAGGTCGATTAGTATAATTTATAAATAAGTATTAGATAATTGTATTATAATATTGACTCTATTAAATGGAATAATCTTTCAGAATTATTATTAAACAGACATATTTTATTTCCAGTCTACTATTATACCTACACTTAAAAGTTTTCGGTTTTACTTTATTGTTTAACAATATTATAGAATAAATGTATTGGTAAAAAACTATTTCAACTTTATCAATTGTTGATACAACTAATAGTATTAATAAAGTTAAGAAACAACTCGTTAAGCACTGATATACTGCGAATTAAAGAGGGTTTGGCAACTGTATTCTAGAGTGTATCTGTTAAGTCGTCTAATAGAACACTTAATTGACTTAGTTTTTGTTTAGATAACACTATAGTCTCTTTACAGTGTTTTATTAAAAGTGGATCTATATCATTTAGGAGAAGTAAACCTTTCTTTGTAATCATATGATGAATCATTCTTTTATCGTCTTTATCTTTAAAGCGCTTTACAAATTTCTTATCAATAAGCTTATCTATTAACCTAGTAGTATTAGAAGTATTATGAATCATCCTAGACTGTATATCTTGGCCGAGTAAGGTTATGGGATGAGAGCCTCTTAAAATTCTCAAAATATTATACTGTGGCTCTGTTAAGTTAAAGGCACGCATAAAAATTGTAATTTCTCTGAATGCTTTCATTCCAGAAAATATAAGATTTACGTATACCTTTTCTTGCTCTGAGTGAAATCCAGTGGATTGGATTTTATCCTCTATTGGCTTAACCTTTTTTTCCATAACTAAGTGGTGTTAGTTATTCCTATTGTTGTCTAAGTAATTTCCATCTTTAAATATAAGTAATTGTAGGTACAACTACCTAGCGATTAGTTATTATTATGTGTCGAATACTACTCATTATTAAATATTTACAATCATTGTAATCAAAATTTATTTCAGCAATAGATTCTATATCCATCAGAATAATCAGTCATAATAAGAGCTTACTACTTTATAAAAATTCAGTAAAAATATGTTTGTATAAACAAATGATAATGTAGAATTAGGAATGTAAAATTAATTTATGTTCTGTAGAAGGAACTTTCTACAAAGTCAAATTGATTAATAAATGGGGAGTTTTAATTAAAAACAATCTTATTATCCATGTGAATACAAAGAAGAATAAACTAAAAACAGAATATATTTACTTAAAATAATGGAAGCGATTCACAGGGTTTAGGGTCAATTAAATAATCGAATATATAAAGGTTGTTCATTCTATAAATTGTGTTAATTTTGCGCCTATGCAAGAAAAGATATTAATCCTCGACTTTGGCTCACAGTACACGCAGTTAATTGCTCGTAGAGTGAGAGAATTGAACATATATTGTGAAATTCACCCATACAATAAGATTCCAGAATTAACAGACAACTTAAAAGGGGTAATCCTTTCTGGTTCTCCTCATTCTGTTCGTGAAGAAAATGCACCCATTCCAAACCTAGAAAATATAAAAGGTAAATTACCTTTATTAGGTGTTTGTTATGGAGCACAACACTTAGCTCATAAATTTGGTGGCGAAGTATTGCCATCTAAAATTCGTGAATACGGTAGAGCTAATTTATCATATGTAGACGAGAGTCACGTATTATTGAAAGGAGTTCCAAATGGATCTCAAGTATGGATGAGTCACGGTGATACAATTTCTACACTTCCTGAAGGATATAAAGTTATTGCTTCGACAAAAGATGTAGAATGTGCTGGTTATTATATAGAAAATGAATCTACTTATGCGATTCAATTTCACCCAGAGGTGTACCATTCTACAGACGGTGCTACCTTACTGAAGAACTTCTTGGTTGATATTTGTGGTTGTGTACAAGATTGGACACCAAATAACTTTGTAGAGACAACGGTTGCAGCTTTAAAAGAAAAATTAGGAAACGACAAAGTTGTTCTTGGTTTATCTGGTGGGGTAGATTCTACCGTAACTGCAGTATTACTACATAAGGCTATAGGCAAAAACTTACATTGTGTATTTGTTGACAATGGCTTATTGCGAAAAGATGAGTTTACTGGCGTTTTAAAGCAGTACGAAGGTATGGGCTTAAACGTAACAGGAGTAAATGCGAAAGATCGTTTTTACACTGATTTAGCAGGTTTATCTGATCCAGAGAAAAAACGTAAAGCGATTGGTAAAGCTTTTATTGATGTATTCGATGAGGAGTCTCATAAAATACAAGATGTAGTTTGGTTAGCCCAAGGTACTATTTACCCTGATGTTATTGAATCTGTTTCTGCTACTGGAGGGCCATCTGCAACTATTAAGTCACACCACAACGTTGGAGGTTTACCAGACTATATGAAATTGAAAATTGTGGAACCTCTAAATACTTTATTTAAAGATGAAGTACGTAGAGTAGGGAAGTCTATGGGCTTGTCTCACGATTTATTAGGTCGTCACCCTTTCCCTGGGCCTGGATTGGCAATTCGTATATTAGGAGATATTACCCCTGAAAAAGTATCTATCTTACAAGAGGTGGATCACGTATTTATTCAAGGATTGAAAGATGCAGGTTTATACGATAGTGTTTGGCAGGCTGGAGCGATGTTGCTTCCTGTACAATCGGTTGGTGTAATGGGCGATGAGCGCACTTATGAAAAAGTTGTTGCACTTAGAGCAGTAGAATCTGTTGACGGTATGACTGCCGACTGGGTTCACTTACCATATGAATTCCTTGCAAAAGTTTCTAACGACATTATCAATAAAGTAAAAGGTGTTAACAGAGTAGTCTACGACATTAGCTCTAAACCTCCCGCTACTATAGAATGGGAATAGTATTATGACTAGTCTTAAAAAAAAGCACTCTTTCGAGTGCTTTTTTTGTTCCAATATTTCTTAATTTAATTCGAGCTTAAATTTACTTTTAAGTAGTGCTTCAAATACCTCAAGCTCTACCATTAATTTTTGGATATTTAATTCACCTGATGATAGGCTATCGTATTTATCTAAGTAGTTTTTCAATTCAATCATTTTAAAATAAAATGACTTAGATTTTAATTTAAAGTCAATTTCTGCTAAGCAATTTTCTAAAATATTTTTTTGTTTTTTCAGCTCAGCTATTGCTTCAACAGCCTTATCAAAGTCCAGTTTCTTTTGTTCTACTGAGTTTAATAAACCACACTTAAAGTTAGCACACTGCTTAGGTCTGTTAGCATAAATAGTACAACCATCACAATATTTAGTACACGGTTGAAGAAATACTCCACTTTGGGTAACTAATTCATCACCCATTAATTCCCCTAAAGTAGGAATCTCCTCAGTTTCGAGCTGTACGAATCCTATCAAAGTTCCGTCACAACAGAGACCACAAGACAGGCATATATTTGAAGAATCGTTCATATTAGTTTACTATAAAGTCGTGCATAAATAATCATTAATCAAAATAAATTAGTTCACTAAATTTTAAAATCACTCATGCCTTAAGGCCTCTATAGGATCTAATTTTGATGCTTTTATAGCAGGATAAATACCAGAAACTAATCCAACCAATACACATAGTACAACTCCAGCGGCTAACCATAGCCAAGGGATTACAAAAGCAGAACTCATCATAAATGAAGTTATATTTCCTATTAGTATCCCAATTATAATCCCTAAGACACCTCCAATTTGACAAATTACAATCGCTTCTATTAAAAACTGTTGGCGTATAGTTTTGGAAGTTGCTCCAATTGCTTTACGTGTACCTATCTCTTTTGTTCTTTCTGTCACACTTACCAGCATTATATTCATTAATGCAATAGCTGCTCCTAAAAGGGTAATAAACCCAATAAGTGTTGCAGCACTAGTAACATATTTTAGATTATCCATCAGCGACTTTGCCAAGCTATCACTTTTGGTAATTTCAAAATTCTGCTTCTCTATAGGACGCAGCCTCCTAATGCTTCTAAATGTACCAATTGCAGAACCAATAACTGCATCTATCTCGTAGTTTGTCTCTGCCATAACACTAATAGCAATTGAACTTGTACTACTTAAATTACTCCTTAAATAACTAATGGGTAACATGCAGCTTCTGTCTCCTCCCATACCCATGCTAGAACCCTTTTCTGCTAATACACCTATTACCTGAACTCGTTTATTATTAACCGAAATAATTTTACCTATGGCTGAACTGGAAGAATTAAATACTTGTTTAAATATATCTTGTCCGATTAAAACCACATTACTATTTAAGCTTATATCGTGGTGATTAATATTTCTTCCAAATTCAATCTCATAACCAGAAACTTTAAGGTAATTCTCGTCAATACCAATTACACTTACATTGGGATTGGTTTTTAAAGAATTGAATTTTACAGTAGCCGAACTTGATGCACTGTAAGAAATAGTTGTTACAGCAGTATTTTTAAAGGCATTTTTAAAGGCGAGTGCTTCTTTGTAATGTATTGTAGGGTTAACAGTTGTACGTTCACTTCTTGAGCGTGTACCTCTTTGTTGATTCTGAATAGTGAATGTATTTGCACCCATCATTGCAAAATTATCATTCAAGGCATAATCTATAGAATCAATCGCAGTTAATATACCCACCAAAGAAGCGATTCCGATAGCAATAATAGAAACAGTAATTGCTGTACGCAATAGATGCCCTTTAATAGATTGCAAAGCAATCTTAATATTTTCGATGAGTGGCTTATTCATAGTCTTAAAACAAAGAAGGCAGCAATAAATGCTGCCTTCTAATAAATGTATTAGTTATAGTCTGGTAAGAAACTGTAGCGATTAGCATAATCTAACATCTGAGTAGTAAAGTCATCCACATAAGTAACTTCTACTTTCGTTATTTCTCCAGCTTCGTTTGTAGTAGCAATCATTTTAGGATTAATAAAACCACCATAAGGAGGAATGTCTAATTTTTCTACACGAGCTAAAACTTCTTTGTGAATTTCTTGATCAACCTTAACACCGTACCCTTCTACTAAAGCTTTACAAGCATCGTAGTCACCTTCAGATTTAATTCGTTGAACTTCTTTAAGTAGTTCTCCGAAAATAGCTTGAAGCTTCTTATAGTCGTTAATTTCGAAATAGGTCTTTCCATCTCTAGTAATTTTAGAAATTACATTTTCTTTCATTCCTCTTTCAAAAGACCAAGCTGATACCCACTGACGGTTACGCATATGCGCTTCTTCAATATCAGCACCAGGATCTAAACGTTGCATTTGAGCCATAAGACCATTACGGATATACGAATCGTATTCTGCTCTACCAGTTTCCAATGTTTCCATCAATCCTAGTTCGATTAATTTTTCATCCAGTAAGAAATAAAGCGCTACTAAATCTGCACGTCCTTCTTCTAGAGTAGAAGCATAGCTTTTAACCGTTTCTTTAGGTGTACCTACACCTGGATCTAATTGCCCTGAAGCGTGACCTAATACCTCGTGTAATGCTGTATGAAGTTTACCAGCCAGCTTAGCGTGTTCTTTTGCTCTAGCTACTTCTTCTTCATCGTGACAAAATTCTTGCAACATTCCTTTTCCACCTGCTTGAGCATATGCATAAACAATATTTCCTAAGCTAACCGACTTAGAACCATGTGTAGAGCGAATCCAATTTGCATTAGGTAGATTTACTCCAATAGGAGTAGAAGGAGAAGAGTCACCAGCCTCGGAAGCCGCAGATACTACTTTATAAGAAACACCTTTAATGTTTTTCTTTTTATGTTTTTCCATAATCGAAGAGTTGTCTTCGAACCATTGTGCATTGTCAGAAAGAACTTTCATTTGAGCTGAAGCTTCAAAGTCGGTTATCTCTACAACTGATTCATAAGAACCAGTATATCCTTTAGGATCATTATACACTTCAATAAAAGAATTTATATAATCAATATCCCCTTCGGTAGCAGCTACCCACGCAATATTATAGTCATCCCAAGTTTTTAAATCACCCGTTGTATAATATTCTATTAGTAATTTAATAGCATCTCCCTGTGCTTCATTTTCAGCTACTGTAACTGCTTTTTCTAGCCATCCGATAATCTCAGCGATAGCTTCACCATACATACCATCTAGCTTGTACACCTTTTCTTCAAGTCCATTTTCACCTCTAACTAATTTAGAGTTCAATCCATAAGAAATAGGTTGAGTTGTTTCGTGGTCTTTTATAGAACTGAAATATGCATCTACTTCAGCTTCTGTAATATCCTCAGCATAGAAATTCACTGCTGATCCTAGGACCAATCCTTTTTCTGGGTCTAAGTTTACCTTTTTAGCATCGAAATCTACGTCGAAAATTGCTTTCATAGCTTCTTCATTTAAAGAAGAACCTGTAGCGGTCATTAATGAAGTGAAATAATCTTCCGAGAAATCGGGTGTAAATTTAGCCATAGAGTAATGATGGTGAATACCATTGGCAAACCATACACGCTTAGTGTATGTAAGGAAGTTGTTCCAATCGTCTGAAGTTTTATCACCCTCGAAAGTAGTAACTATATTTTCTAAAACTCTACGAATAGCTAAGTTATGACGGTAGTTTTGATCCCATATAATATCTCTACCTGCGTAACCAGCCTCACTTAAAAAGTAAACTAGTTTTTGTTGTTGTAGACTTAGTTGATCAAATCCAGGAACCTGATAACGGATTAGTTTTAAGTCTGCAAAAGTCTCAACCTGAAATTGAAAGGCCTCTTTAACTTCTGCTTTTTCTGTTTGAGTACATGAGGCTAATAGTATAGCAGCTGCAAAACTCAGATTTAATATTTTTTTCATCTTCTAGATTAATTTTAGTCATCCAAAAATAGGAATAAATTAGCTCTTAAATTGAATACCATTAAGAAAGTGTTTTCCAAAAAAAAACGCTCCATTTTGGGAGCGTTTAATAATTATTTTAAAAGGCTTTCTATCTGTTCAGCTAGCTCTGTTCCAATACGGTCCTGAGCTTCTAATGTAGCAGCACCAATATGTGGGCTCATTGAAATTTGATGAGTCATAAGCACCTTCATATTTGGAGTAGGTTCGTTTACAAAAACATCGAGACCTGCAAAGCGTACTTTACCACTTTCTAATGCGTCTAATAAATCGGCCTCATCTATTACACCACCACGAGCAGCATTAATAAGTCCTACATTATCTTTCATCATTTCAATTTCCTTTTTAGAAATCAAAGCTTCTCCTTGGTGAGGTACATGAACAGTAATAAAATCAGCATTTTTATATACTTCTTCTATACCAACTGTATTAATCGTAAAGCTTACTTTTTGACCATCGTAAAAATCAAGATCAATAGTAGCTATTTCGCAGTGAGTATCATGTGCCAATACTTCCATACCTTGACCTAAGGCAATTTTAGCAACCTCTCTACCTATACGACCGAAACCGATAATACCAATTTTTTTACCTCTAAGCTCGATACCTGCACCGTAGCTTTTTTTCAATTCTTTAAAACGCGTATCTCCTTCGAGAGGCATATTTCTGTTAGCTTCGAATAAAAAACGAACCATACCAAAAAGGTGTGCAAAAACCAACTCTGCTACAGATGCAGAACTAGCTCCAGGGGTATTGATTACATGTAAACCTTTTTCGCGTGCATAATCAACATCTATATTGTCCATTCCTACACCACCACGACCGATAAGTTTAAGGCTTGAGCAAGAGTCGATAATGTCCTTACGTACTTTTGTAGCAGAACGTACTAAAAGTCCTGTAACTTCATTCTCGTTAATATATTCTACTAAACGTTCTTGTGCTACTTTATCAGTAATAACTTCAAATCCAGCCGTTTTTAAAGCGTCAATTCCACTTTTTGCTATTCCGTCGTTTGCTAAAATCTTCATTTTTATTGTTCTAAATCGTTATCAAATACTTCTATCATACTGATCTTTTTCACCAAAGGAGTCCATTTGGTTTTAAAGCGTGTAGCACGCACAATATGATTGTCTATCCAGTGGTAGTTACCTCCTCTAGGTTTATTCATTAATAAAGCTTGGAATTTAAAACCATGCTTGTTTAACCAGGTAGTAGTAACCTCTCTAGTATCTTCTGTTCTAGAAGTGAAAAAGGTAATTATATGCCCTTCGTCGTACCAACCGTTAATGATCTCTCTCGCATCTAGCCAGGGTTCACAAGTAACCATTCTCTCAGGCTCCTCGTTAGGAACATCTTCTGTTACAGTACCATCTATATCGATTAGGTAGTTTTTCACATCATCACCAAGTTGTGGACTGATGGTATTACCATTCTCATCAAATATCTCTTTTAGTTTATGAGTCATCTTAAGCTAGATTTTTCATTACATCAACTAATACTTGAACACTTTCTAATGGAAGTGCATTGTATATAGATGCTCTATAACCACCAACAGAACGGTGACCTTTTAAACCATTTATACCAGCTGCATTCCACATTTTATCAAATCCCTCTTGCTTAGAATCGTCTGTTAGGGTGAAAGTAACGTTCATTTTTGAACGATCTTCTTTTGCTGCTACACCACTAAAGTTAGGGTTAGCATCAATTTCATTATAAAGTAATTCTGCCTTAGCATTATTTACTCCTTCAATCCATTCTACTCCACCGTTTTTCTTTAACCATTCTAGTGTTAACATAGAAACGTAGATAGGAAATACGGGTGGGGTATTAAACATAGATTCCTTACTAATATGTGTAGTATAATCTAACATAGTAGGGATAGAGCGACCTGTTTTATTTAGAATCTCATCTTTAACGATTACTAAAGTTGCTCCAGCAGGACCCATATTTTTTTGAGCTCCAGCATAAATTAAATCAAATTTAGAAAGATCAAATTTACGAGAGAATATATCCGAAGACATATCACAAACCAATAAGGTATCACCGGAAACTTTAGGGAATTCTTGAAACTGAGTTCCGAAAATAGTGTTATTCGATGTAAAGTGTAAGTAGTCTAAATCTGAATCTACTGTAAAGCCTTTAGGAATATAAGAGTAGTTCTTATCTTTTGAAGAGGCTAAAACATCAATATTGCCTAATTTCTTAGCTTCTTTAATAGCTTTATCCGCCCAAGTACCAGTATTTATATAAGCAGCTTTTCCATCTACTTTTAATAGGTTCATCACCGTCATTAAAAACTGTGTACTAGCTCCACCTTGAAGGAAGATTACAGAATACCCTGCAGGTACTTCTAATAATTCTTTTACAAGTGCAACTGCATTATCCATTACTGCAACAAAATCTTTACTCCTATGGGAGATTTCGATAAGTGACAAGTTAGAATTATTGAAATTTAAAACAGCCTGAGATGCTTGTTGAAGTACTTCTTGAGGTAAAATGCAAGGACCTGCACTAAAGTTGTGTTTTTTCATCTGAATGAGTCAGTTTAGCTTAAGTGAATAATTCAGACAAAAGTCGGTTTTTTATACTGATATTACTAAGTTTTAAGCCCTTATTATCAATAAGTTTTAAAGAGTACTTGGTATGTTATGCAGCCTATTTATGTGTTATATTCAAGAAGAGTAAACAATTAATATAGTAGCAAAAATCTAAATAAACTAATTTAAATTCTCTAGCTACTTAACTTCAATTTTTCATAATACTTGTATATTTGCCCAAATTTAAATGGTTAAAAGGTATGCCAAAGAAGAAAGCTGACAACAACAGCGGAAATTTCGAAATGATCGCCAAGACGTATCACGGATTGGAAGATATACTAGCAAAAGAATTACTACAGCTAGGAGCTCAAGACATAAAAACACTTCGTAGAGCGGTTAAATTTAAAGGCGATATAGGCTTTATGTATAAGGCAAATTTATCCTTGCGTACTGCTGTTCGTATTATTAAACCTATTAAGAGTTTTAAAGTTACTAACGAAGAAGAGTTTTATACTGCCCTACAAACAATAGACTGGGAGAAGTATATGACTATAGACGACAAATTTGCGGTAGATGCATTTGTGAACTCTACTTACTTTAACCACTCTTTATACATAGCATTAAAAACCAAAGATGCTATTGTAGATCAATTTAGAGAAAAGTGTGGTATGCGTCCAGACGTAGACCTAGACAATCCTAACCTTAGAATAAACATACATATTAGCGAAGATACATGTACGGTATCTTTAGATAGCTCAGGGAAATCTCTTCATAAAAGAGGTTATCGTTTAGAAACTAACGAAGCCCCGATATCTGAAGCACTGGCAGCAGGACTAATTCAGTTAAGTGGCTGGGATAAAAAGTCCAACTTTATTGATGGGATGTGTGGTTCAGGAACCTTTCTTATTGAAGCGGCAATGATAGCAGCAAACATACCAGCAAATATTAGTAGACCTCACTTCGCCTTTGAAGACTGGCCTAATTTTGATGCTGAACTATGGGCATTAATACAGGAGAGCCAACTTAGAAAAGCTAAAGACTGTTACGGTAAAATTATAGGTTATGATATAGACCCACAGGTTATAGCCTCTGCAAAATTAAATATTGCTAATGCTGGAATGGAAGATTATATTGAGCTTAAATGTGAAAATTTCTTCGATACTGTAAAACCTGAAGGTCCTGCACATTTAGTATTTAATCCACCTTATGGCGTACGTATACAAGGAGATATCCCTACCATGTACAAAAGTATTGGCGATACCTTAAAGAAGAATTATTCGGGTGCTGAAGCTTGGTTCTTAACTTCACATATGGAAGGGTTAAAACATGTAGGCTTAAGAGCTTCTAGAAAAATTGAAATTTACCAAGCCAAGCTAGAATGTAGGTTCGTGAAATACGAAATGTACCGAGGCACAAAAAAAGTGAAGCATACAGAAGATTGATTTTTGGGGAAGCAACATATATAGATGTAATTCTTCCTTTACCACTAAAGCAAAAATTTACATATCAATTAGGCGATGAACATCTCCCTACAGCACAAGTTGGCTGTAGGGTAGCTGTGCCTTTTGGTCGCTCAAAAATATATGCTGGAATAATTGACGCAATTCATACAACAAAGCCAGAATATGAGGTGAAGTTTATTATTGATGTATTAGATGAAAGCCCGATCGTTTCGTCCAAGAACATGGAACTTTGGGAATGGATTGCTGCGTATTATATGTGCTCACTAGGAGAGGTAATGAATGCTGCTTTACCCTCGTCATTTAAATTAGCTAACGAAACTTCTATTGTAATTCACCCTAATTGGGATGAGGATACAAGTAGACTCGATGATGCTGAGTACTTAATTATTGATGCACTCCTGCTTCAAAAACGATTAAAAATTCAGGAGATTGCTCAAATACTACAACGCAAAACAATTCTGCCTTTTATTAAAAAGATGCAAGAATTGAAAATTGTAGAAATTGAAGAAGAAATTATTGAACGTTTTAAGCCAAAGCTTAGAAAAATGTTTCGCTTGGCTCCCGGTTTAAATCCTGAGCAAGCAAAACTTCTACTCTCAAAAAGTAGACGATCACCTAAACAAGAAGAATTTTTAAATACCTTTTTAGCACTCAATAATAAAGAGGCTTCCTTTCACTCTTTTTGTAAAAAACATGGCTTTAAAACAGCCATTATAAAAGGCTTAGTTTCTAAAGGTATACTCGAACTTTATGAGCTTGAAGTAAACCGATTAGAACAAAAGGAAATGTCCGGTGCTCCGATGGCTTTATTAAATGAAGAGCAAGAAAAAGTACTTCAACAAATAAGAGAAACTGATCAGCAAGTAAATTTACTTCACGGGGTTACATCTAGTGGAAAAACAGAAGTTTACATCCACTTAATTAAAGAAGTTATAGATGCGGGAAAACAAGTTCTCTTTCTAGTTCCTGAAATTGCTTTAACCACTCAATTAGTTTCTAGACTTAAACATGCTTTTGGTGATTTAGTAGGTGTCTATCATTCTCGTTTTGGAATGAACGAGAGAGCAGAATTGTGGAAAGACGTCAAAAACAATATTAGATTCCCTATTATAATAGGAGCAAGGTCTTCAGTATTTTTACCCTTCGAAGACTTAGGCTTAATAATCGTTGATGAAGAGCATGAGAGTTCTTTTAAACAACAAGATCCATCACCTAGATACCAGGCTAGAGATGTAGCTGTTTATATGGGATACCATTATAATACTAAAGTGTTATTAGGTACAGCAACTCCCTCATTAGAGACTGCTTATAATGTACACAAAGGCAAATATGGCATTCACTCACTTAGAAAGCGTTATGGCGGCTTTAAACTGCCTACTATACACTGTGTAGATATTGCGCATGCCTATAAAAGGAAGCGTATGAACGGCCACTTTTCTGAAGCTCTATTGATGTCTATACAAGAAACTGTCGATAGAGGTGAACAGGTGCTACTATTTCAAAATCGTAGAGGATTTGCTCCACAGCAAGAGTGCCAATCTTGTGGACATGTACCTCAGTGTAAGCATTGTGATGTTAGTCTTACATACCACAAAAGTTCAAGGAGTATTAGATGTCATTATTGTGGTTATTCAGAAAAGAATACAACAGCTTGCAAAGCCTGTAATAAGCAGGATGTTAAGCTTAAAGGTTTTGGTACTGAAAAAATTGAAGACGAATTGCAATCTTTATTTCCCGATAGGGTCATTAAACGAATGGACCTTGATACAACTCGAAAGAAAAACGCATACGAAGGAATTTTAAATGCTTTTGAGGAACAAGAAATTGACATACTTGTAGGTACACAGATGATATCTAAAGGTCTAGACTTTAATCATGTTGGACTAGTAGGGGTTTTGAGTGCAGACCAAATGCTAAACTTTCCAGACTTCAGAGCCTATGAAAGAGCCTTTCAAATGCTTTGTCAAGTATCTGGTAGAGCTGGTCGTAAACAATCAGATAGCGAAGTAATCATTCAGACTTTCCAACCAGAACACGAGGTATTAAAATTAGTTGAAGCACACAATTATAAAGACTTACTTAAAAGTCAGCTGCAAGAGCGTCAAGCTTTTAGATATCCACCTTACCACAGACTCATTCATATAACAGTTCGAAATAGGAATAGGCGAGTGGTAGAACATGCCTCTTCACTGTTAGCTAAATCTATGAGAACCGTGTTCAAACACAGAGTATTAGGACCTGAATACCCTGCATTTGAAAGATTAAAAGGATACTACCAAAAGCAAATCCTCTTAAAAGTAGAACGCAATTTATCTTACCCAGACTCAAAAGATAAACTAAACAGATTTGTAAATGCTGTCTTATCACAGGCAAGCTTAAGAGGTACTAAAATTAGAGTAGACGTAGATCCGTTTTAAGGATTTTTAAATTGGAAGAAGAAGACAGAATTAAGGAGTCAGTGAACAGAATATAAAAAAGAAGGTAAGAAGACAAAACAGATTATTGTCCTGCTGAGCCTGCCTGCCTGCCGGTAGGCAGGATATCTCGAAGCATATCCAGAAAGAGAATTATTGACAGCATCAAATTGTAGACTTTCGAGAAACCTCAAGGTGACAATTGGTTTGTTGGTTATGTATCTAGTCGCTAGTATCTTGTATTTTTCAAATCAAAACTAAGCTACTTTGTACTTTTTTCAATTTTCAAATCATCGAATCTTCAAATTCTCAAATCATTTCAACCTTTTCACAAAGCACTAATTTTGGTTTACCATCTAGTAAAGTAGTGGCGAAAATATAGTCAGCACCACCATCTTTCAGCTTCAACTTCTTTTTTAAGAGATCAATTTTCTGTGGGAAATTTCTACAAGCTAAATTTGCTTTTCCAGAACTATGTTTGGATAGACTCTTTTTATCAGCATTAACTACAGATTTAATTTTAAAAGTCCGTCCAGGAAAATTCTCAATTAATGTAGTAGAAGTATAAAGATGGGAATGTTGATGTAATTTAAAAATATCTAATTGGCTAGCTATTGATTTAAAGGCTCCCGCTTTTAATACACTCGCATTGGGTTCGTATAAATAGGTGAGTGGAAGATTCAATTGAACCCCAGCGATTCTTTCTTCAGCAAAATTAAAAATGAACTGGTCTGTAGTATCCTTTTTTAGGTTAACACAGACTATTTTAGTTTCCTGTATATAATCCTTCTCCAACAAATACAAAACCTCTTTACAATCGTTATTTACAGAAAGCACATGTACCTCTTTAACAAATTCCAAATCTCTAAGAGTTTGTTGAATATCTAATAGGGGGGCAGTTTTAATTAAAATCTGATTCGCTTTTTCAAAGAATAGTTCTTTGAGTTCAATTACATTAGGTTCACAGTCTTGAAGCCTAAATACACGTTCGCCTTCTTTTCTTCGTGCAGGATCAATAAAAATCCAGTCGAGTTCCTTTTGACTCGACAGACATTCAATCCCATCGCCAACATAAACCACAATATTAGACTGTTTAAAGGCTTTGAAATTATTTTCTACTATAGTGGCTAAGTCTAAATTTCGCTCACAATAAATAACCGATTCTGCACTTTTTGCCAATACAGTTGTATCAACCCCAAAACCACCAGTAATATCTATTCCTTTACCAGCATTTAAAATACACGTTTTATATACAGCCGTATTTTCAGATGAACATTGCTCCATAGATAAACGAACAGGGAATAACACATTCGTATTTTCAAACCAATTAGGGAGTTTCTTTTGAGCAATTTGTTTACCTACCAGCTGTTGTGCAATCGCTTTCATATCCCATTCTGGGTACTTGGAAGACTGCAACATTAAATCGGCAGCTGTGGAATGCAGCTGCCGATTAATAAATACCTGTATATTTTTATTTAGTAAATCCAATTAATATGAACTTACAAATGATCTAATTACAAAATAGGCCACTGTGCTTACTACAGCTACTGTAGTAACAGAACCTTGGAGAATTCGTTTTCGCTTCTTCTTTGTTGCTCCATATTTAAACCCGTTATAATAATTAACATCAGAATATAGATAGCTAACATTTGGATTGTCTGGATTAAGAAAACGCTTGTCTTTTGGATCCGAAAAATAACAGACTATATTAGGAATACCATATGCATACCAACCTGTAACACCAATAAAATAATCTCCAGTACCTTTAAAGTATTCTTGAGAGTCTAAAAAACCTTGGTTAAAGTTTTTGTACTCTAAAGTGTCTGTAAACAACCTTTTATGGTCGCTAATTTGTGCAGTAGCGAAAAGAGGGATAAATAATAGAAAAAAGAAGATATTCTTCATGATTACTTTCTAAAGTTAAATCCAATTGTTACTGTAAATCGGTGACCAGTTTTATCTGCTACAGAAATATAATCTCCTTGAATCCATTGTCCGTTCTCGTCAACTGTACCCCCTTCATAGTATCCATCAGTAAATCTATTTTCTGAGGATGGTACCCAAGCGAAATTAATAGGAATATTTATACTACCCATCTTAATTGTTTTCCCTACACCAATTACCAATCCTGCACCTGCAAGAGAAAGGTTAGGTCCAACGGCAAATTCAAATCCTTTAGCAGTTCTAGCTCCAAACAAACCACTTACACTAGGAACAAATAAACCTTGCTCTAGTCCGCCGATCATTACAATCCCTTCAATTAATCCAGCAATATTCTCATCACCAGCAATTTGTTTCTCAAATTGATAACCAAACTGAGTCATAAAATTACTACCTAGCTCTTCAACGATCATCCCATTAGAGATAAAAGTCATACCTATTCTAGGTCCTGATAGTTTATCAACTGCAGCTCTTTCTATAGTAGAGTTAGAATTTGAAGAGTATTGTATTTGAGCATTTACTTGACTTAAAGTAAAGATACTCGCAAGTAGTAATACAGCTTTTTTCATGGTTTTTTTATTTAGTTAGTTAAGGCGTATTGTAAAATATTAGCACCCATTTTGAGTGCCAATATACGAATGTTTTGGCTATCGTTGTGTACTTCTTTATCTTCCCAACCATCGCCCAGGTCACTTTCATAAGAATAGTAACAAACTAGGCGCCCCTCATAAATTAAACCGTAACCACGAGCAGGCTGGTTATCGTGTTCATGAATTTTAGGTAATCCATTTTCAAACGTAAAGCTCTGGTTGTAAATAGGGTGTGTAAAAGGGAGTTCTACAAATTCTAGTTCAGGAAAAACCTTTTTCATCTCGGGTCTTATGAAGGCATCCATTCCGTAGTTATCATCAATATGTAAAAAACCACCACCTATTAAATACGAACGTAAATTTTCTCTTTCTGTAGGTGAGAATACCACATTTCCATGCCCAGTCATATGAACAAACGGGTATTGAAACAAAGTGCTACTTGCTACATCAACTACCTCATAGCTAGGATCAATATTCATATTTAAGTTTGCAGAACAAAAACTAATTAAATTTGTTACGGCACTAGGATTAGCATACCAATCGCCACCACCATTGTATTTTAATACAGCAAGCTTAAAGCTATGGTTATTAAATGCAAATAGAATAGGTAGTACTAAGACTACTAAAAATTTATACTTCCTCATAGTGTAAAGCAATGGTATGACAAGCTACAATACCTGCCGTTTCTGTTCGTAATCTTGCATTTCCTAAACTAATAGGTGTATAGTTATTCTCTAATGAGAGAGTGATTTCAGAACTACTAAAATCTCCTTCTGGCCCAATTAATAAAACCGAATTTGGTGCAACTATACTTTTAAAACTATTCTTTTCTCTTTCCTCACAATGTGCTATAAAACAGGTTTCTGAACGTTTTACTGAAACAAATTCTTTAAAAGAAATTGCAGGGTTTAAAACTGGGACTTTTGATTTAATAGATTGCTTAGTAGCAGAAAGAATTCTTTTCTTTAAGCGCTCTTCTTTAATCATTTTCCGCTCTGAGTGATGACATATAATAGGGGTGATTTCATCAACTCCTATTTCAGTTGCTTTTTCAAGAAACCACTCTAAACGATCATTGTTTTTAGTAGGCGCTATAGCAATATGTAATTTATAAGGTCTTTGGGTTTCGTTCCATTTTTTTACTAACTCAAAAAGAACTTTCTTTTGAGAAGCTATGGTAATTTTCACCTCATAGAAACCACCTTTACCATCGATTAGATGAATATGGTCTCCTTCAGATTTTCGTAAAACCTTAATACAATGTTTACTTTCCTCATTACTTAAATAGTAAGAGTTTTCGAGTATTTCAGGACAATAGAATAGTTGCATAGAACGAAAATAAAAAAAGGCTCTCAATTGAGAGCCTTTTAAATATTAAAATATCAAAAACTTATGCGTTTTGAGTTGCTTTAGGTGATGCTGCAAGAATTTCCTCGCTAGCATTGTCTGCAAATTGTACAAAATTAGCGTTAAATGCATCTGCTAATTCATTGGCCTTAGCATCGTAAGAGCCTTTATTAGACCAAGTGTTTTTAGGGAATAATAATTCCTCAGGTACATTAGGACAGGTAGCTGGCATACTTAAACCAAATACAGCATGCTCTTTGTATTCTACATTATCTAATTCACCGTTTAAGGCTGCAGTAATCATAGAACGCGTATACTTTAATTTCATACGTGATCCTACTCCGTAACCTCCACCAGACCAACCGGTGTTTACTAACCAAACATTTACGTTGTTAGCAGCCATTTTCTTACCTAACATCTCTGCGTAGAAAGTTGGGTGAAGTGGCATGAAAGGTGCTCCAAAACAAGCTGAGAAAGTTGTTTGAGGCTCAGTAATTCCAGCTTCTGTTCCAGCAACCTTTGCAGTATAACCAGAAATAAAGTGGAACATTGCCTGTCCAGGAGTTAATTTAGAAATTGGAGGTAACACACCAAAAGCATCACAGGTTAAGAAGAAAATATTCTTAGGCATTGGCCCTGTAGAAGGTTCTTGGATATTGTTAATATGGTGTATAGGATAACTTACACGAGTGTTTTCAGTTTTAGCACCACTCATATAATCCGGTTCGTTAGTTCCTTCTTTAAAAGTAATGTTTTCTAAAAGTGCCCCACCTTTAATAGCTTTAAAGATATCCGGCTCTTTTTCTTCACTTAAGTCAATACATTTAGCATAACAACCTCCTTCGAAGTTAAACACTTCTTCATTAGACCAACCGTGCTCATCGTCACCGATAAGGTTTCTGTTAGGGTCTGCAGAAAGTGTAGTTTTACCAGTACCTGACAAACCAAAGAATAAAGCAGTATCTCCTTCTTTTCCAACATTAGCAGAACAGTGCATAGAAAGCACGTCTTTTTGGAAAGGAAGAATAAAGTTAAGTGCTGAGAAAATACCTTTTTTAATTTCACCAGTATAACCGGTACCACCAATTAAGATTACTTTTTTAGTAAAACTCAATACCGCAAAATTATGCTGACGTGTACCATCGACTTCTGGATTAGCCATAAATCCTGGCGCGTTTATTACAGTCCATTCAGAGTCGAAATTTTCAATTTCTGTTTCCGTAGGACGAATAAACATATTATCTGCAAACATATTTGACCACGGATACTCATTAACTACGGTTAAAGGTAGTCTGTGAGATTCTCCTGCACATGCAACAGCATTTCTAGCGTATAATTCTTTAGTAGATAAATAGTCGATTACTTTAGTGTAAAGTTTATCGAACTTATCTGCATCGAAAGGAAGGTTTATTGGGCCCCACCATACTGAATCTTCAGTAATAGCATCTTTAACAATGAAACGGTCTTTAGGAGAACGCCCCGTAAATTCACCTGTATCGATTGCTAAAGCACCAGTGTTAGAATAGATACCCATTTCTTTTTCTACTGAAATTTCAGCTAAAGTCTCAGACTTTAAATTCCAGTGAACAGTTGCACCCTTAATACCGAAGTCGGCAATAGATTGTTTTGATGCTTTTAGTCCTTTCTCAATATTCATTTCTAAACGTTTTGGTTTTTCAAAAGTAATTAGGCTGCAAATCTATCTAATTCTTTCAATATATAGTAAACAGCTGATTTACTTTTTAACATTTTTTTTCACAATATAAATCTCAAAAAAAAAACCCTCACTTTAACAGTGAGAGTTGTTTAATTATTTTGAGACGTCTTTATTGTTAAACATCTTCTCATATTTAGTAAAATACGCTTCCAGCAATACTTTATTACTTTGATCAAATAATAAATTATAAGTGTCTTTAACAGCAATAAACTTTAATCGCTGATCCGTTATTAAAGTCAAAAACTCAGTCATTTGAGCAACTGACACACATTCTCTATTGCTAAAAGCAATAATTAACTGACATCGTTGAGTATCGTTTTCCTGCATTTTTACATTTTCATAAAAACCTTCGAAACGAGCATTCGACATAGGCTCATTACAATCTGCAGCTACTACTGTAAAACTCAAAGAGAGTGCTATAAATAATCCGAAAACACTTTTCATAATCTGTTTTTTAAAAATTGTTAGACTACAAATCTATAAAATTTTGCCATATATTAGCTCCTCTTATAAATAAAGAAAATGGCAAAGAAAATTTTTATGATTGGAGCAGGTCGATCCGCATCCTCTCTTATACAATACCTTGTAAACGAAGCAGATTCAAATGATTTTGAAATCATTGTTGGCGATAGAGACTTATCTTTAGTAATTGATAAAATTGGAGACAACCCTAGAGCAAAAGCGATAAACTTTGACGTATTTAATGATTCTCAAAGAATTGAAGAGATACAAAAAGCAGATATCGTTATCTCTATGCTTCCTGCAAGCCTACATTTTAAAGTAGCACAGGACTGTGTTAAATACGGTAAAAACTTAGTTACTGCCTCTTATGTCTCTGAAGAGATTAAGTCTCTAGATGCTGAAGCCAAGGAGAAAGGCGTATTATTATTAAACGAAATTGGCTTGGATCCTGGAATAGACCATATGTCGGCCATGAAAGTAATTGATGAAATTAAAGCTAAGGGAGGAGAACTCAAAAGCTTTAAGTCGTACTGTGGTGGGCTAGTAGCACCAGAATTCGATACCAACCCTTGGAAGTACAAATTTACCTGGAACCCAAGAAACGTTGTTTTAGCAGGACAAGGAACAGCTCAATATATACAAGATGGAGACTTAAAGTATATTCCTTACGGACAGCTATTTAAACGAACTGACTCACTTTCTGTTTTAGAATACGGTGAATTTGAGGCTTATGCAAACAGAGATTCTCTTTCGTATAGAGAGATATATAAATTAGAAAACATCCCTACATTACTTAGAGGTACTCTTAGAAGACCTGGTTATGGAGAGGCCTGGGATTTATTCATTCAATTAGGGATGACTGACGACAGCTTTAAAATGGATGTTACCGGAATGACGTACAGGGACTTCTTTGTTTCATTTATGGATAAAACAGACTTATCTATAGAAGCATACCTTAAGGCTACTTTTAATACAAGTGCTACGGTATTTGCAAAAATTGAATGGCTAGGTTTCTTTAATGAGCAACAAATAGGATTAGAAATGGCTAGTCCTGCTGAGGTACTCCAAAAGCTATTGGAAGTTAAGTGGCTTTTAGAAAAGGAAGATAAAGATATGATTGTGATGCAGCATCAATTTATCTACAGTTTGAACAATACTGAGCACGAACTTCATTCATCTTTTGTTACCTTAGGAGAAGATCAAGTATATACAGGAATGGCTAAAACCGTTGGTTTACCAGTTGGTATTGCTACTAAACTAATTTTAAACGGTGTTATTAGTGGCTCTGGGGTTAAAGTACCTGTGAGTGCAGATATTTACAATCCTGTTCTTTCTGAACTCGAGAAATTTGGAATTGAATTTATTGAGGAAGAAATAAACTAATTACAATCCTAAATAAAAATCTTTAGTTAAGTCGATATACTCTTTTGTGTATTGTTTAGTTAAAGTATAAATACAGAGCTCCGACTTAACCGTTGGAGCTTTTTCTTTTGAGAATAATAGTAGTTGCCTAATTACTTTGCTTTCTATATTAGAACGTACACACATTTGTTTTTTCAGAAAACAGGATTCTTTAAGAGCTAAACTAATAAGTATTTCTGCTTGATTGTTTGGTAATACACAAGCTAATTCTGAATTCTCAGAAACCAAACTTTGCCCAAAGACTCAATAAGTCCTCTATTTTAAAATCTACTTGATGTCTTGCTTTAGTACGTGCAGAATTCTCCGCTAATAAAGCATTCTCAAAGTAGGGTGGATTCGAAAGTAGTAAATCGTACTTACTATCGCTGCACCACAAATTTGCATTTGTATGAATCAAATCAATTCTATTAGTCCATTTACTATTGGGCTATATTTCCTTGTGCTTGACTAAATGCATCTAGATCAATCTCTAATGCTGTTATCGTTGCTTCAGGATTTTTCTGAGCCATCATTAAAGCCAACAAACCTGTTCCTGTACCAATATCTAAAATAGACTTACAAGAAGTATTAGTTTGTAACCACGAACCAAAAAGGATACTATCCGTGCCAATTTTCATGGCTGTTTTATCCTGGTGAATTGTGAATTGCTTGAATTTAAAGAGCACTCATATCTTTGGCTCTCTTTAGCCTTTAAAAAAAGCATTTAGCTACTATGGTAGCTAAGAATAATTGATGCCCCAACATAGAATTCAAAAGACATTATCTCAGACTCACCAAATATGTATAATGCTAATAATATTGCGTAAACAGGTTCTAAATTTATACTAATACTCACAGTAAAAGGACTTAACTTTTTAAGAACTTCAGTTCCTAATAAAAATGCTATTGCAGTACAAAACACACCTAATAGTATAATATATAGCCAATCTACTCCCACAGGTATTATTTCTTGAAAACTAAAGTCTCCAGTAGAAATAAAGTATAAAATCATTGCTATACTACCAGCTAACATCTCATTTAGGGTGATCGAAAAAGCACTATTATGTTTTATAAATTCGGCATTCCACACAGAAAATATTGCTGCTAAAAATGAGGAAATTAAGCTTAGTATAATCCCTCAACTATAATCGCTTTCGAAGGTGATTATTATATAAATACCAAGAATTACAAACAAACCTAAAACTACCTCATATAGTTTGAGTTTAGTTTTTAAAAAGAAAGGCTGAATTAATGATACAAAGAAAGAGCAGGAGGCAAGACAGCAAAGAGTAACAGAGATATTTGATACTTTTAATGCTTCGAAAAATGTAGCCCAATGAGCTGCAGTAATCACACCTACAGCATACATTTGCCAACGGTATTTGCTTTTAACAAGTTCCTTTTTTCTAAAAAACAACATGCTAGCCAATGCCAAATATGCAATCACCATTCTATCTATTACTATTGCAGTAGAAGTCATGGAAATAAGCTTCCCTAAAATACTTGTGAAGCCCCATATAATTATGGTAATATGAAGGACTATATAATAATGTAGTTTACTTGTTAATTTCATAGTTCAAAAAAAAGGTCTCGTATTAATTACGAGACCTCAATATATAAATTTTACTAAAGCTTAAATGTTAGCAATTTCTTCAGAAATGTATTCACCATTAGCAAGTTTCTCTTTTATCTCAGAAAAAGACTTAATAGTATAATCTACTTCTTCTTGTGTATGTACAGCAGTAGGAATTAAACGAAGTAAAATTACTCCTTTAGGTACAACTGGATAAGTTACAATAGAACAGAAGATACTGTAGTTCTCTCTTAAGTCGAACGTTAAGTTTGTTGCTTCACCAACACCACCAGTAAGATAAACTGGTGTTACAGCAGACTGTGTATTTCCTAATTCGAAACCAGCATTCTTTAAACCTGACTGTAATGCATTTGCTATAGCCCATAGTTTATCCTTTTGCTCTGTTCCTCTACGCATAATCTCTAAACGCTTAATCGCCCCAATAACCAATGGCATAGGAAGAGATTTAGCAAATATTTGAGAACGCATATTATAACGAAGGTATTCTACGATATCTTCAGTAGAAGAGATGAAAGCACCTACAGAAGCAAAAGACTTAGCGAAAGTACCAAAGTACACATCTATATCATCTTGACAACCTAATTCTTCACCAGCACCACGACCTTCAGCACCCATAGTACCAATTCCATGAGCATCGTCTACAAAAACTCTAAAGTTGAATTTCTTCTTAAGTTCAGAAATACCTTTTAAGTCTCCTAAATCACCAGACATACCAAATACACCTTCAGTAATTACAAGGATACCACCACCAGTTTGTTGAGTGATTTTCTCAGCTCTTACTAGCTGTTTTTCTAGGTTCTCTATATTGTTATGTGGGAATACAAACCTTTTACCTTGGTGTAAACGAACACCATCTAATATACATGCGTGACATTCACTGTCGTAAACAATTACATCATGTCTATCAACAAGAGCATCAATTGCAGAGAGCATCCCTTGATAACCAAAATTTAAAAGAATGGTATCCTCTTTTTGTACATAGTCAGAAAGACCTCTTTCAAGTTCCTCATGATAATCTGTGTTTCCAGACATCATTCTCGAACCCATAGGGTATCCTAAACCCCAATCTTTAGAAGCTTGAGCATCTACTTCACGAACTTCAGGGTGGTTAGATAAGCCCAAATAATTATTTATACTCCAGGTAAGGACTTCTTTTCCTCTAAACGTCATCTTACTAGCAATTTCACCTTCTAGTTTAGGGAATGTAAAATATCCGTGAGCATCTTTAGCATGTTGACCTAAAGGGCCGCGATTATTTTTTAATTTTTCAAATAAATCCATTGTTGTTTCGTTTGGAATTTGGGCAAAAATACAAATACATCTGTTCTACACAAAATTGTGAACGATAAGTACATTTTATTTCCTCTATTTTTTCTTTTAAATTATATATTTGCAGCATGATAAAAAGCAACATTCTATTTCTTTTAGGTTTTACCGCTATTGTATTCTCTTCTTGTAGTGAATATCAAAAGGTTCTTAAGAGTAGTGATTTAGGACTATAAATACGAACAAGCTATAAAATTGTTCGAAAACGAAGAGTATATAAAAGCATTCCCTCTATTCGACGAACTACTTTTATTATATAGAGGTACTAATAGAGCAGAGGAAGTTTATTATTACTATTGTCAGACTGAATACGAGAAAGGAAACTTACTTTCTTCAGCCTATCACTTTAAGAATTTCGCAAGTACTTATAAAGACAATTCTAAGGCAGAAGAGTGTGCTTATTTGGCTGTTTACTGTCATTTTTTACTCTCTCCGAAGTATAGTTTAGACCAAACCAACACATATAAAGCTCTCGAAGAAATAAAAATATTTTTCGACAAGTACCCAGAAAGCACATACACAACTGCTTGTAAAGATCTGAAAACGAAGCTATCAGCTAAGTTAGAGAAGAAATCGTTTGAGAATGCGAAGCTCTATTATACTACTGAAAACTACAAAGCAGCTATACATGCATTTAATTTAGCACTTCAGGAGCATCAAAATTCTGTATTTAAAGAGGAAATCTTATTTTTGCAACTGAAAAGTTATTTCTCTTTAGCACAAAATAGTGTAGAAGAGAAAAAAGCTAAACGTATTAAAGATACGATTATCGCATATAACCAGTTTAAAAATGCATACCCTAAAAGTAAGCATTTACAAGAGTCGAAGAGAGTTTTCAAACAAGTGAAATTGCTAAGAAAAAAATAGTTTATACTTCTATTATGGATTACAAAAAAACAAACGCTGCAAAAACTACCATCACTAATAACACAAAGTTATTTGAAGATAGAGTAGGGAACATCTATTCTGCTATTGTTGCTTTAGAGAAAAGATCTAACCAAATTAGCTCTGAAATTAAAGAGGAGTTAATAGGGAAGTTAGACGAATTTGCTACGCACAACGATAACTTGGATGAGATTTTCGAAAATAAGGAACAGATTGAGGTTTCTAAATTTTATGAAAAACTACCTAAGCCTACCTTATTAGCAACTCGTGAATTATTAAACGATGAGTTGTTTATAAAACAAGGAACAAAAGAAGCATAGTTTAATTAGATGTTAAGCGGAAAGAACATCCTTATAGGAGTTACAGGTGGCATCGCTGCCTATAAATCTGCTCATCTAGTTAGAGAATTCATAAAAGCAGGAGCGAATGTAAAATGCATTCAAACTCCTGCTTCTAAGGATTTCATCACTCCACTTACACTTTCTACGCTTTCAAAAAACGAAGTTTTCTCTACCTTTACAACAGATAAAGAAAACCCTCGTTGGAACGACCATGTTTCCTTAGGTCTTTGGGCAGACTTTTTTATTA
>CBCYMK010000038.1:0-110086 GCA_965183875.1 Flavobacteriales bacterium
TTCTTTAGTACTGGAACCCCTTCATTATATGAAAAATTAACCTGTTTAAAACTTACAGAACCTTCTACCTCAGTTAAAATTAAACTCCCATTATCGTTTACCCGCTCATGGGTATCTAAAATTTTAAACACCCTAGTTGCTGCGACCACCCCACGTTGCAATACATTAATCCTATCTGCCAAATGACGCACGGGTCTAAATAGCATATTTATTAGCAGTATAAAAGACATCATTAAACCAAGAGTAACCTCACCACCTAAAATCATGTTTAAGCCCCCATACCACACCATAGCTCCTAAAGAAAGTGCACTCATAATTTCTATAACCGGCAAAAAGATAGAAAAGTGCCATATGGCTTTTATGGTGGCTTGTTTAAAAGTTGCATTCACCTCCTTAAACCGTTCTAACTCGGTTTCTTCACGATTAAATATTTGCACTATTTTCATTCCTGAAATATGTTCTTGCACAAAAGTATTAAGCTTAGAAATAGCAGAACGCTCGTCTTCGAAAGCACTTTTCATAGCCTTTTGAAAATATTTAGTAGCCCAAATAAGCACCGGAAAAACAGCTAAGGCTATACCACTTAACATCACATTTCTGGAAAACATCCACGAAACGATTAAAACAATTTTAAATAGATCGCTGAAGATAACGAGTACACCTTGTGAGAATATCTCTGCAATGGTTTCAATATCTGAAACAGTACGCGTTACTAATGCACCAATAGGAGTTTGGTCGAAATACTTTAATCTAAAAGAGAGTATTTTATCGAAGAGTTTTTTGCGAATATCTTTTATTACCGACTGACCAATCCAATTAGCTGCATACATAAACACAAACTGAAAAATGGCTTCCAATAACAGTAAACCCACCATAATTAAGCAAAAGCGGAGAAGCATTTCTGGATTAGAACCGATAATAAAATTATCTACGGTATACTCTATAAGTATGGGACGTCCAATAGAAAAAACTCCCAGTAAAATACTTACTAATATACTACAGTAGAAGATAATTTTATAGGGTTGCACAAAGGTCAAAACCCTAGACAAAAGCTTAAAATCGAAGGGTATATTTTTATCTTTAGACTCCATTTAGCAATTCTTTAGGGTAGTCGATATTTACCAGATACAATCCTTTTGCCGGGGCGGAAACACCTGCCGAGCCACGATTTTTTTCTTTTATGATAGACTTAAATTCATCAATTGTCATTTTACCTTTCCCTACCTCTACAAGGGTACCCACAATAGCACGAACCATATTCCTAAGAAAGCGATCGGCTTCTATAGTAAATACCCATTTATCACCATTTATAACCCATTCTGCTTTACGCACATCACAAATATGAGTGTTTACATCGGTATGAATTTTAGCAAAACTTGAAAAATCATCTACCTCTATCAGGTGTGCAGCTGCGGCATTCATTAAACTAAAATCCAAATTTGAATACATCAACCAAGCCCCTTCGGTGAGGAAAGGGTTTTTATCCTGACAAAGCCAATATTCATAGGTTCTGGAGCTCGCATGAAAACGAGCATGGGTTTCATCAGCAACTTTAAAAATAGACTTTATATAGATTGTATCTTCTAAGAAAGCATTTAAACGATAAGCCAACTCATGGAAGTCAAAATTTTTATGGGTATCAAAATGAGCATACATCTGCTTTGCATGAACTCCAGCATCGGTACGACCTGCTCCCATTATCATCACCTCTTCTTTTAGAAGAACCGATAAGCCTTGATTAATTCTCTGCTGTACACTTACAGCATTAGGTTGCACTTGCCAACCATGAAAATTAGTTCCTTTATATGATAAACTGATAAAATATCTCACTGTGCTAAATTAAACAAAGAGTTTAAAATTGTAGGTTAAAGATTAAAAATTGTAATAGGCTATAAAAGACAAAAACAAGGGGCTAAATAACAAAATCGAATTAGTTTCAAAACCGAGTGTTTAAACTGTAAATTGCCGGTCGATATATTTAGATAAACTCACATGAAACGTATAGGACTCCTTTCTGACACTCATTCCTACTTAGACCCTTTAGTCTTTAAACACTTTGCAGAATGTGATGAAATTTGGCACGCTGGAGATATAGGCGAAATTGACGTATACGATCAATTAAAGGCTTTTAAAACCACACGAGCTGTATACGGAAACATAGACGGGGCAGTTATAAGAAGAGAATGTCCACTGCACCAACGCTTTATGTGTGAGGAAGTAGATGTATGGATTACTCATATTGGAGGATACCCCAAAAGATACTCACCTCCGATTAAAGAATCGATAAAGAAAAATCCGCCCAAATTATTTATTTCAGGTCATTCGCACATCCTTAAAGTAATGTACGATAAAGATCTTTCACTCTTGCACATGAACCCTGGAGCTGCAGGAAAACACGGGTTCCATCAGGTAAAAACACTATTGCGGTTTACTATAGACGGGAAAGAAATAAAAGACCTAGAAGTAATAGAATTGGGTAAACGCTAGCGTATACGATCTACAGAACGAACTAAATCGTCGTCTTTTTTCACTCCTCTATACGCCATAGCAAGTGCTGCGAAAGCAAACACTAATAAACCTACACAATTATAATTGAGAACAAAGTCGAATTCGCTACTACCCAATAATAGACCTAGACGAACAGCAATTACTGCAATCACCAAAATTGCTAAACGGATTAACTTCATTTGAAGTTTTCTGTTTTTAAAAATAAAAATTGCAAGTGCAGAAAATAGACAGGTAGTTATCGTTAAGATAAACATCTTGGTATCGTCTTGAGCAAAAGTAAACTTTTCGTTAAGAGACCCAACCGGTACTTTAAAGGAAACTAAAGCCATAGCTATAGTAGCTACTAAAAGATATATAGATTGTATTCTTTGAATCATAGTGGTGAAATTTAATGCTCAAAAATAACTATTAATTAATAGCTTAGATAATATATCATTTATAAATATATATCTAAATGGTAAAGCTTTGATTCGAATATAAAATAGACTCTTAAGGATTAAACTTTTAAACTTAAATTTTCAACATTAAATTAAAAGCTGTATAATTGCATAACAAATCTAGGTCTCAGGTTCATTTGAGATACACCCACAAGACAACATTCCAACAAAAGTCAAGTCGACTTATACTGTACCCATAACATTCATTTATGTACGATATTTTAGAATTAAAAGGCAAACTTCTTCCCGAACTACAAGGCATCGCGAAAGAATTAAGTGTTCCTAAGTTTAGATCCTTAAAGAAAATGGACTTGATCTATCAGATCTTAGACGTTCAAGCCGTAAACCCTAAAGCGAATACTAAACCAAAAGTAGATGCTACAGAACCAGCCAAACCTAAGCTTGTAAAAAAGCCAAGGGTAAAAAAAGAGCCCGCTAAAGAACTTCCTACAGAAGCTAAAGCGGCTAAACCTGAAGTTGTTCCTGCTAAAGCAGCCCCTAAGGTAGAGGTAGCTAAAGTAGAAGTTAAGGAAGCTAACTCAGAAAATGATGGGATTACCAAGCCAACAGAAAAAACACTACAGGCTAGAATAAACCCTGACAAACCTAATCCTAGAGACCGATCTCTTCGCCCTAGAAGGAAAAAAGAATCTCAACTAGACCGTATTAAAAAGGCGGAACAAAGGGTTGCTGAACAAAAACAAACAGTTAGTCCAGAAAAAGAAGAACCTACTGCAGCTATCAAGCCTATAAAAAATGTTGAGGCAACTAAAAAAGCAACACCTGCAAAAAAGCCACTGAGAAATCAACAAACTCGTAGAAGCGATAAGAAAGGTGTAGAATACGAATTTGAAGGATTAGTAAGTAGCGAAGGAGTTTTAGAAATCATGTCTGATGGATATGGATTCTTACGTTCTTCAGACTACAACTACTTAAGTTCTCCAGATGATATTTATGTTTCTCACTCTCAAATAAAATTATTTGGTTTAAGAACGGGGGATAGCGTAAAAGGAATTGTTCGCCCTCCTAAAGAAGGCGAAAAATACTTCCCGCTAACAAATATTGATAAAATTAACGGTAGAGACCCAAGTTATGTGAGAGATCGTGTAGCTTTTGAACACCTCACGCCACTTTTCCCAGACGAAAAATTTAATCTAGCCGACAATAAAGCCGGAACGGCTGCACGTATAATCGACCTATTCTCTCCTATTGGGAAAGGACAACGTGGACTTATCGTTGCCCAACCTAAAACGGGTAAAACGGTATTACTTAAAGAAGTTGCCAACTCTATAGCGAAGAATCACCCAGAGGTATATATGATTGTACTTTTGATAGATGAACGTCCAGAAGAGGTTACCGATATGGCTAGAACGGTAAATGCTGAAGTGGTTTCTTCTACTTTTGACGAACCTGCAGATAGACATGTAAAGGTGGCCAATATTGTATTGGAGAAAGCCAAAAGGATGGTCGAATGTGGACATGATGTAGTAATCTTACTAGATTCTATTACGCGTTTAGCACGCGCCTATAACACCGTATCTCCTGCATCTGGAAAGGTGCTTTCTGGGGGTATTGATGCAAATGCATTACACAAACCAAAACGCTTCTTTGGAGCTGCCCGTAATATAGAAAATGGAGGTTCGCTTACTATTATTGCTACAGCACTAGTTGATACTGGTTCTAAAATGGACGAAGTTATCTTCGAAGAATTTAAAGGAACTGGTAATATGGAAATGCAGTTGGATAGAAAAATTGCCAACAAACGTATTTACCCAGCTATTGATTTAGTAAACTCTAGTACAAGAAGAGAAGACTTATTGATGGGTAAAGAAGAACTACAACGTATGTGGATTATGAGAAAACATTTAGCCGATATGACTCCACTAGAAGCAATGGAATTCTTAAAAGACCGAATTAGAAGAACTGAGAACAATGCAGAGTTCTTAGTCTCTATGAATGGATAACATTCTATAACTCAAAAAAAAAGCTTCCCGAGGGAAGCTTTTTTTTTGAGTTTATACCAGGTATTATTAAACCACACCTTGATCTAACATAGCATCGGCAACTTTTACAAAACCGGCAACGTTAGCACCTTTAACGTAATTTACATAACCTGTATCATCACCACCATGCTTCACACATGCTTCGTGAATATCTACCATAATTGTATGTAGTTTGGTGTCTACCTCTTCGCGTGTCCAATTATAACGCAATGAGTTTTGAGACATCTCTAAACCAGAAACTGCTACCCCACCAGCATTAGATGCCTTTCCTGGAGCGAACAATATTTTATTAGCATCAAACACTTCAATAGCTTCTGGAGTACAAGGCATATTAGCACCTTCACTTACACATATACAACCGTTAGCTACTAATAGAGCAGCTTCTTCAGCATTTAACTCATTTTGTGTAGCACAAGGAAGAGCTACATCACACTTAATAGACCAAGGTCTTTGTCCTTCGTGAAATTCACAACCGTATTTATCAGCATAAGCTTTAATACGACCTCTTTGAACATTTTTCAAGTCCATTACGAAAGCTAATTTCTCTGCATCGATACCGTCAGCATCGTATATATATCCTGAAGAATCAGATAAAGAAACTACTTTACCTCCTAGTTCGGTAACTTTTTCACAAGCGTACTGAGCAACATTTCCAGACCCAGAAATAACTACTGTCTTTCCTTTAAAGCTATCGCTTTTAGTTTTCAACATTTGGTCTGCAAAGTATACATTTCCGTAACCTGTAGCTTCAGGACGGATTAAAGAACCACCCCAAGAGGCACCTTTACCTGTAAGAACACCAGTAAACTCGTTTCTTAAACGCTTGTACTGACCGAACATAAATCCAATCTCACGTCCACCTACACCTATATCACCTGCTGGCACATCGGTATTAGGCCCAATATGTCTGAACAACTCCGACATAAAGCTCTGACAAAAACGCATCACTTCATTATCAGACTTCCCTTTAGGGTTAAAGTCAGCACCACCTTTACCACCACCCATTGGTAATGTAGTAAGGCTATTTTTAAATACTTGTTCAAAAGCTAAGAATTTCAAAATCCCTAAGTTTACCGAAGGATGAAAACGCAATCCACCTTTATAAGGTCCAATAGCACTATTCATTTCAATACGGAATCCTCTGTTTACTTGAACTTCTCCTTTATCGTCTAACCATGGCACACGGAACATGATAACACGTTCTGGTTCTACCATACGTTCCAATAACATAGCGTTATTGTACTTAGGGTTTTTCTCAATAAAAGGAATTACAGCTTCAGCTACTTCAGTAACTGCCTGAATAAATTCTGGCTCATTGCCATTTCTAACTTTTACACTTTCTATAAAAGCGTTGATCTTTGCTTCCATCACAATGGTGTTAAATAATTAAATACGCTGCAAACGTAAAACTTTTTTCTTTTATGACCATCAAAAATTACGTTTTCTAGGACTTTGCATACTGATTACCTGGCAACGCTCTTACTAAGCCCTTAAGCTCTAGCTGTAGTAGTATTTGCATTATTTTAGGAATGCTCAATTTCGCTTGAAAACCTATCAAATCTAGGCTTAATTTTTCTTTACTCGATAAAATACCCAGTATTTCTTGCTCGTCTTTGTTCAAATCTACAAAAAGTGAGACTTGCTGACTTGGGTTCTTTTCCGATTCTTTATCCCAGCCCATTAAATAACAAACATCTTTAGACGACTGTATAAGGGCGGCCTGATTTCTTCGTATTAACTGATTGCAGCCTTCAGAATTTTCATCTCCTACTCTACCGGGTACGGCAAAAACATCTCTGCTATAAGAGTTTGCAATATCTGCTGTTATTAAGGCGCCACCTTTTTTCCGGGCTTCCACAACTAAAGTAGCATCGGACAAGCCGGCAATAATTCTATTTCTTTTAGGGAAGTTTTCTCTATCGGGTTTTGTACCACTCATAAAATCGGATAACAAGCCCCCTTGGTTTTGCATCTCCTGTGCTACTCTACTGTGTAATTGTGGGTAGACTCGATCTAATCCATGCGCCAAAACCCCAAGGGTAGGTACATTGTATTTTAAACATGCTTTGTGGGCAGCAATATCTATTCCGTACGCTAAACCACTTACTACTACAATATCATTTAGTTCGCTAAGACCTTCAATAATTTTCTCGGTCATGTGCTTACCGTAGTCAGTAGATTTACGAGTACCAACAATACTGATAAACCTTTTAGCATTTAAATCTACCGCACCTTTAGTATAAAGCATTATAGGAGCATCGCCACATTGCTTGAGTCTAAATGAATAATCTTCATCCATAAAATAGATGGGCTTTATATCGTTTTGCTCCATAAACTTAAGTTCAAACTCAGCTGCAGAAAGCAAGTCTTGAGAAACAATAGAATTCGCTATAGCAGGCCCAATACCGGGAATTAAAAGCAATGATTTTTTAGACTCTTTAAAAACAGCCTCAGCACCACCACAATAAGCGATAAGCTTTTTTGCCGCCACATCTCCTACCTTAGGAACTAAGGTTAATGCTATTTGATATATTTTTTCCGAATTCATTTAATAAAAACCTATTTTTGAAGAATAAGATTCAAATTATGTCTAAATTATACTTTCGTGTTTTTATACTTGTATTTACGTGCTTTGGTATCGCTAATGCACAGGTAAAAATTTCGGGTACCATACTTCAAGAAGGCGGTATAGAACCAATTTCAAATGTACATATTATTTATGGAAATTCTGAAGGTACCTTCAGCGATATAAGGGGTTATTTTGAGCTTTTTTTACCTGAAGGAATACATGACCTCTCTTTTAAACACCTATCCTATAAACCCTTTAATTTAATAGGAGTACAGGTACTCAAAAACAAGCCTACACATTTAGATATAGAGCTAAATACTAAATACGATCAGCTAGAAACTATTGTACTTAGTGCTGGTAAATTTGAACAAAGACTAGAAGATATAAGTGTTTCCCTAGACCTTATACAAGGAAAAACCATAGACAATCAGAATAATTACAATATAGAACGGAGTATTGCACAATCTCCAGGTGTACATATAGTAGATGGACAAATAAATATTAGAGGTGGAAGTGGCTGGAGCTATGGTGCGGGATCAAGAGTATTGGTTTTATTAGACGGCTTGCCAATTACCAACGCTACAACAGGTGCAGTACAATGGGAATTAATTCCAGCAGAGAACATAGAAAATATTGAAATTATAAAAGGGGCCTCTTCAGTGCTTTTTGGGTCATCGGCATTAAATGGGGTAATAAACATAACCAGTAAAAAACCAACTACTAAAGCACAGGTAAACTTCAGCGTTTACCATACACGATACGATAAAGCCAAGAGAGAATCTTTAAATTGGTGGGCACCAACGAATAGTAGGCCACAAGAAACAGGCTACAACTTCAATCAATCTTTTAAGATAAAAAAATTGGATTTGAATTTTGGCTTACAAATTCACCAAAGCGATGGATTCCAAGGCTTGTTAGATACACTTAAAACTGAGAATGACACTTTAGCAAGAGTCCATCACCTAGGTAACGACAGGGTGCGTTTATTTTTAAATATGAATGTGGAATCTCCACATATTAAAGGATTGAGTTACGGCATAAATTCATCATATATGCGTTTTAATGAGGCCGATGGGTTCATGTACCTGAGTGACTCTTTAGGCTACACCCCTTTTAGCGAAGATAAATTCTCCGTTTTTAAAAGTGCACAATTAGCCATAAGCCCAAGGCTTACTTTCTTAAACCCTCGAAATAACACCAAACACAACTTGCAAGGGCGTGTTCTACAAACCAATTTTAATCCTGATGGAACACAAAAGCTAAATAACTATACCGCCTTATACACTGAATATTTATTTCAAAAATTCTTTCTAAACGGTACTTGGACTACAGGAGCAAACATGAATTATTTTGTGGGCTTATCAGATTTTTTCGACAACGATAAAGCCGGGGTAAACTATGCACTTTTCTCACAATACGACCATAGCCAAGGCCCTCTACTATTTAGTGCTGGTGCACGTTACGAACAATATAACCTAAGAGGAAAAAACGAAGGAAAGCCTATTTTTAGAGGAGGAATAAACTACCAACTAAACGACAGGAATTTCTTTAGAGCCTCTATAGGGCAAGGCTATAGATATCCGAGTATGTACGAGTTATTTTTATTTAAAGATGCCGGCCAAATATCTATCTATTCGAACCCTGCACTAAAAGCTGAAACAGGCTATACTGCAGAGATAGGCTATAAACACAAATGGGTACTAAACGATTCTTTTAAAACCTACTTCGATATAGCTGCATTTCAAATGGTTTATAACGATATGGTAGAATATAGTTATGGATTGTGGGGGGATTCTACAAGACTAAATCCTTTAGGAGTAGGATTTAAACCCATTAACGTGGGACAAACAAAGATCACAGGACTGGATTTATCCATCCTTTCGGAAGGTAGGATTGGTAAGTGGGATCTATACACTAGACTGAGCTATACCTATATGATACCTAAATCGGTGAATCCCGATAAAAATTATGGATCCTACAACGACCGACTAGATGCACTCATCGCCTCATTTATCGACCAGGGTTTAATAGACGAATCAATGATTCCTATTATTGAACAAATTGCTGCAGCCGAGAGTCAACTATCCTATACCTCTACCTCCTCAAATCCTGAAAGTGGTACTTTAAAATACCGCTATAGACATATGGCAAAACTAGACTTAGGAATTACTCGGGGTAATTGGACTATAGGAACACACCTACACTATAATTCGTTTATGGAAAACATAGACAAGCTTTTTGAAAGCGGTGCTTTTAATGCTGAAGTCTTAGATATATTTACCTTAGCAGATGCTAATATTTACGATATGGGCATAAAAAAATCGAGAAACAATCTAAAATATGGTGATTTATTAGCAGATATCAGAATCTCTTATAATTTTGCTGAGTATTTCACAATACAAGCACTAGTAGAAAATGCTAGTAATAGAGAATACCAAATACGACCAGGCTCAATAGGCTCTCCACGTACATTCTCACTCAAATTATCATCAAAATTCTAATCCCATAGAATGAAAAAAACCACCTTATTACTCGTATTTATAGCGACCATTTGCAATGCATGGGCGCAACATACAATTAGCGGAAAAGTTACAAATCAAGATTCAGAAGAACTTATAGGCGTAAATATTTCGGCTAAAGACATCTCTGGATTGGGTACTGTAACCGATTTTGATGGGAACTACTCTATTGAAATCCCTAAAGGTTGTCACGATTTACTCTTTCAATATATTGGATTCGAAGATTTCTTTAAGACTATTTGCGCTGAGAAAGCAGGATCTACAACACTAAATATCACTCTTCAAGAATCATCCGAAATTTTAGGTACAGTAGTACTTTCGGCAGGTAAGTTCGAGCAGCGACTGGAAGAGGTTACGGTATCGATGGATGTAATAAAGCCAGAATTAATAGAAAATAAAGCGGCAGCATCTTTAGATCGTACAATTAACCAAGCACCTGCAGTACATGTTGTTGATGGTCAAGCTAATATTCGTAGCGGTAGTGGATGGAGCTATGGAGCAGGATCTAGAGTAATGGTAATGGTAGATGGGATGCCCTTAATGAGCGGAGATCAAGGAGCAGCAGAATGGCACCTTGTACCCATGGAAAATATTTCACAAATTGAAATTATCAAAGGAGCCTCATCGGTATTATTTGGATCTTCAGCACTTAATGGATCTATAAATATTAGAACCAGCTACCCTACTTCTGAGCCAGTAAACAAACTGAGTATTACACATACCGCTTATGGGAAACCTAAAAGAGAGGGCTTACATTGGTATAAAGGTGGTTATACCTCTGCCAATAATATCTCATACTTACACTCTCATAAAAAGAACAATAGAGATTTTGTTTTAGGAGCTAACCTTTATTACGATGGCGGTTATATACAAAAGGTTACCACTAAAAGAGCCAGAATAAATATGGCTTTTACAAATTACTCCAAAAGAGTTGAAGGATTAAGTTACGGGGTAAAAACAAATATTATGCGCAGTGAAGTTGGAGATGCTATTATGTGGCAACACTACGACGAAGCCTATACAGCTCTCGAAAATGACCCTGGATACAGAGACAACGCATACCTTAGTGTAGACCCGTTCATCACCTATAGTAACCCAGATAAAGGGACCAAGCACAGCTTAAACTCAAGGTATTTTAGAATTAATATCCTACCAGGATATCAAGATTCTACTCAGTATACGGCGGCATTAGCTACACGTTTTTCCAATGTCTATTTTACAGACTATCAGTACCAAAAACAAATAAAAGACATCCTTACCCTCACTTCTGGTTATACCTTTAAATACAGCGAAGGACAAGACATGGAAATATACGGTAGACACAGCAACATCAATCATTCTCTTTATTCGCAAGCCGATATAAAATACAAACGACTAAATCTTTCTTTTGGAAGTCGTTTTGAACATTTCAATAACGGAACCGAGACCTATAACAAACCTATATTCCGCTCAGGGATAAACTACAAACTAGCAGAAGCTACTTATATAAGAGGTTCTTATGGTGAAGGGATACGATTCCCTACTATGATAGAGCGATTTGTAACCTTTAGTACGGGGCCTGTATCAATATATCCAAACGAAGACTTGCAGCCTGAAACAGGCTGGAGTACAGAAATAGGGATTAAGCAAGGTTTCCAAATTGGAGACTGGAAAGGATTTATCGATTTGGCTGCTTTCGTGATGGAATATAACGATATGATGGAGTTTAGTTTTGGAAAGTGGTCTAATGATAGTGAAGGGGTGATACCTGGTTTTGGGTTTAAATCTATCAATATTGGAAATACCCGTATTGAAGGAATGGAGCTTTCTTGGGGTGGAGAAGGAAAAATTGGAGAAACTGAAATCACTATTATGGGGGGCTACACTTTTACCTCACCTTTTATAGACGACATTCACAATGAATACAATGAATACACAACCCTTTCTGGAGGGAACCTCGATACAATTCCAGTAAGCTATTACACTACCAGTGTTGATACTTCAGGGGTTTTAAAATACCGCTATGAACATTTAGCTAAATTAGACATCAACATCCAACACAACCGATTTAATGGGGGCTTTTCTGTTCGCTATAATAGTGCAATGAAAAACATAGACAAAGTTTTCAATGAGCCATTATTCGATTTTTACCTAGGTACTAAAACCTCTTGGGATGAATTAAACGAAGACAATTGCATATTAGATTTCAGATTTGGATACGACCTTACAGAAAACAGTAAATTTTCATTTAATATAGAAAACCTTCTCAACAGAGAATATCTACAAAGACCAGCCTCTTTAGGTAGACCAAGAACTTACTCTATACTCTATAAAATAAAATTCTAAATGGAGTTTATAGGCATCATCCCAGCACGCTATGCATCCACTCGATTCCCTGGAAAGCCGCTAGTAGATATACACGGAAAAAGTATGATACAACGCGTGTATGAGCAATGCTTAAAAGCAAAACTCGATCGGGTTATTGTTGCCACAGATGATCAAAGGATTTTCGATCATATAATTAGTTTTGGAGGGGAAGTTGTAATGACTTCTAGCAGTCATGAAAGTGGTACCGATAGAATAGCCGAAGCAGCAGCAACACTTCAGCTTTCTGAAGAAGCGGTCTTAATAAATATCCAAGGGGACGAGCCGTTTATTAATCCCGATGATATTTTAGCACTTGCAAATTGTTTTCAGAACGCGAATACTTGTATCGCTACACTTATAAAAGCAATTAAAGAAGTCGATGTTTTATTGAATACAAACAGCCCTAAAGTTGTTTTAGGAAGTACTAAACAAGCACTTTACTTTTCTAGAGAAGCAATTCCTCATTTGAGAGGAGGAGAAAAAAAAGACTGGATAACAAAACAAACTTATTACCAACATATAGGGATTTATGCCTTTAAACACGACACCTTAAAAGCAATAAGTAAACTACCTATAGGTGTATTAGAGCAATCGGAAGGACTGGAACAACTTCGTTGGTTAGAGAATGGATACACTGTACAAACGGCAGAAATAACCTCGGAATGTATAGCAGTAGACAGCCCAGAAGATTTAATAAGAATCGATAAAAAATTCTTTACATAGTCAGTTAGAATTCCTAATTTAGCATTTAATAAACGAGCTTATAAAAATGGAAACTTACATCAGCGATTTATTATACCGTCACGATTGTGTTATTATACCTTCTTTGGGAGGTTTTATAACGAACTATAAGTCGGCACAAATACACCCTGTAAGTCATACATTGCGCCCGCCAAGCAAGAGCATTAGTTTTAATGTGCAACTGCAAAACAACGACGGACTGCTAGCCAATTATATATCAGACTGTGAGGGGATTACTTTTGCTTCGGCACAAGTAAAAATCGAACAATTTGTAAAAGCATTACAAAACGATTTAGAACATAAAAGCCAGGCTAAAATTGCTAAGGTTGGCGTTTTATCTCGAGACTTAAATGGGCTGATTTCATTTGAACCAGACAATTCTGTAAACTATTTATTAGATGCTTTTGGTTTAGACACTGTTCAATCTCCAGCAATAATAAGAAAATCTAAAATCGTTTCAAGCCCTAAAAACTTATCTAAGAGCGCAAAAACGATTAGCTCCCACAGAGCTTCTTTTAACTGGAAAGTAGCTGCAGTAATTCTTCCCTTTATTGGATTGAGCACCTATGTATCTTTTCAGCAGGAATCAATCTCTGATTCTTATGCCAACTACGCCTACCTAAACCCATTTAAGGTTAAGCCAGCAGCAGTTTACACTCCTCGTCATATAGAACAGGAAGAAAAAACTATCGTAGTAGAAGCTATTGAAATGCCAAGTAAAAAAACGACAGACTCTCCTAAAGTTGAAACAGCAACAAAAGGCGCAGAAATAGTAAAAGTACTAGAGACTAAAATAACACAAATCCAATACCACCTAGTAGCCGGCTGTTTCTCTTCTGAAGCGAATGCGCAAAACTTAGTTAACAAACTTAAATCAGATGGATTTGAATCTTCTGTAATCGGACAAAATACAAAGGGACTTTTTAGAGTTGCCTTCCAATCGTTCGAAAATAAAGAAGAAGCACTTACCCAAATGCAGAAACTAAAAGCTTCTAGTAAATCTACTTGGTTGCTTAAACAGTAATTTGGTCGATAGACATAAAAGTTTTCAGTTTCGACTTCCAAGCTTTCAGCTAAAATTGAAAAGCAGTTTGCAAAAATAATTCCCTATCTCATCTATCTTCTTTTTCTCTGAGTAGCTCTGTCGTTCCTCTGCTCATCTTTGCGTAAAAGCTTTCAGCGACATAAAGTTCTTAACTGCTCTTTTCGGAATTTTCAAATCATTAATCGAAAACACCCCAATAATCCCTTCAAGGGGATAATTTCAATAATTCCTATCTATTCATCTCATGCATTCATTATTCATTAAAAATCATTCTTTAATACCTATCTTTGCCCCATCAACAAATAGTATTTAGCTAAGATGAAAAACGCCAAGTTTGCCAAAGAATCTGTTACGGTAATCACCGAATTAGTACTTCCTAACGACACCAATCCATTAAACAATTTAATGGGTGGTAGACTGTTACACTGGATGGACATTGCAACAGCAATTGCTGCTCAACGTCATTGTAAGCGAATAGTGGTTACTGCATGCGTAAATAATGTAGCCTTCGAAAGACCTATCCCGATGGGTAGTATTGTTACTCTAGAAGCGAAAGTTTCTCGTGCGTTTAGTTCTTCGATAGAAGTTTTTGTTGATGTATGGATGGAAGACAGAACCTCAGGAGAAAAGAGTCACTGTAACCAAGCAATTTATACTTTTGTGGCTGTAGACCAACTGGGAACTCCTATATATGTACCAGAAGTAATCCCTGAGTCAGAGGAAGAAAAAACACGTTTCGATGGCGCTTTAAGAAGAAGACAATTAAGTCTCATTTTAGCCGGAAAAATGAAACCCGATGAAGCTACAGAACTTAAAGCATTGTTTATTCCAAAATAACAGTTGCGAGTTTTGAGTTGCGCTTAACTTAAAATTTATAACTCGACACTTATAATTTCTCCCACCTCGTGCTCCATACATTTAAAGTGTGCTTTCGGACATTTTGAATACCCTATTTTGGAGCAAGGTCTACAGGACAGCCCTTTAATTTCAACGATCTTAGATTTAGGATCTGCTAAATAAGGATACATCCCTAGTTCGGGAACGGTGTTTCCCCAAACCGATACAATTCGTTTTTTAAAGGCTGCTGCGATATGCATCAATCCTGTATCGTGAGTAATAATCCATTTGGCTTGCTGCACCAAACTTGCGGACTCGTCTAACTTAAACTTTCCACAGGCATTAAACACTTTAGTACCTACATTCTTTACAATCTCCTCACCTCTACTAGAATCTTCAGGGCCTCCGAGTAAAACAATTGGCTCAGATAAATCCTCACAAACATCAATGAGTTTATTAAAAGGCATCATCTTGGTCTCGTGCTGCCCACCAATTACAATTCCTACATACCCATTTGACTGCTCCTGAGGCAATCGAGATAAATCAACTGTAGAAGACTCTGGAATAAAATAATCTAAACCTTCTTTATCATTTACTATCCCTAAGGATGAAACCGTTTCAAAATAACGATCTACTATGTGAACAGAAGGCATCCTATCAATTTTCAAATTTACTAAAAGCCATTTTTGAATATTGTATTTAGGAAATGATTTTGAGGGTATATTAAGCGCTTTTTTTAAACGCATTGTTCGGAGATTATGGTGTAAATCGGCCACAAAATCGAAGTTTTCTGCTTTTAGCTCCTGAATCAAATCAGTACTAATTTCTTTCTCAATTGTATGGACTTTATCTATATAAGGATTATTTGACAAAATCCCTTTAAACGAAGTTTTGGTTAAATAATGTACCTCTGCATTCAATTGCTTTTTAAGACAACGAATTACAGGAGTCGTTAAAACAATATCACCTATAGAACTAAAACGTATGATGAGAATCTTTTTCATTCAGAAGAATTTGAAACAAAAATACATAAAAACGGAAAACATAAATCGTAAAAACGTGAAACGTCATTAATTAGACCTTAGTGAAGGAAATCACTCTCCATTTGAACTCAAAAACATCATACTTATATTCTACTTTTGATACTTTGTACCTGACACTTTGTTCTTGATACACTTTACCTTATACTTTGTACTTGATACTTCACAACAGTAAACTATCTTTGCCAAATGATACTTACCGACACACATAGTCATTTATACGACAATAAGTTTGCCGAGGACCAAAAAGAGGTCATCGAAAGAGCTTTTGAAGAAAATGTAACTCGCATTTTCCTTCCTAATGTAGACCAACATACCGTAAAAGGCATGATGGATATTGTAGCGACTTATCCAGAAAATTGCTTTGCTATGATGGGCTTACATCCCTGTAATGTAAAAGCAGACTATAAGGATGAGCTGGCGATATTAAAATCGCATTTAGATTCAAACAAGTTTTGTGCTGTTGGAGAAATAGGAATGGATTTGTATTGGGATAAAACATTCTTAGAAGAACAAAAGGACGCATTTAGAACACAGATACACTGGGCTAAAGAAAAAAACTTACCCATAGCCATACATTGCAGAGATGCATTTGAAGAAATTTTCGAAATCCTTGAAGAAGAAAAAGGTGAAAACCTTAGGGGTATATTTCACTGTTTTTCCGCAAGCTTAGAACAGGCTCATCAGGCAATAAACTTAAATTTCTATTTAGGAATTGGTGGCGTAGTTACATTTAAAAAAGCTGGATTGGACAAAGTTATCGCTCAAGTACCCCTTAAACACCTGGTACTAGAAACCGATAGTCCATACTTAGCCCCCACCCCAAACAGAGGAAAAAGGAACGAGAGTTCTTACCTAATACATATTGCACAAAAAATTGCCGATCTACACGAAGTAAGTCTTCATGAAGTCGCAGAAATTACTACACAGAATTCTAAATTGATCTTTGGCTGCTAAATGAAAATTCTACTTATATATACAGGCGGTACTATAGGAATGGTTCACGATGCAACTACAGGTTCGTATATACCATTCGATTTTGAAAACCTACAAGCTCAAGTACCTGAGCTTAAACAACTCAATTGTAAGCTAGAGATTACGTCTTATGAACCTAGCATAGACTCCTCAGATATGCACCCCAATATATGGGTACAGTTGGGAGAAACTATAGAGAAAAACTACAATCAATACGATGGTTTTGTTATCCTACACGGTTCCGATACTATGGCCTATACAGCGTCAGCCTTGAGTTTTGTATTAGAAAACTTAAACAAGCCTGTAATTTTAACAGGCTCACAATTACCTTCAGGCGTACCGCGTACCGACGCAAAAGAAAACTTAATTACAGCTATAGAGATAGCCTCTTCTACTAGAGATGGGAAACCAGAAGTACCCGAAGTAGCGGTTTATTTTGAATACCAACTGTACAGAGGAAATAGAACACATAAAGTAAATGCAGAGCATTTTGAAGCTTTTGAATCTGTTAACTACCCACCACTAGCAGAAGCCGGAGTTCATATAAAATTTAACCGTAGGTATATACAGAGTGTGAATGAGGAAGCCCTTATCGTACACAAGACTTTCAACCCTAATATTGGCGTTTTAAAGTTATTTCCTGGCATAACAGAAACTACTGTAAGAAGTGTTTTAGCGGCACCACATACTCAAGCTATAATACTTGAAACTTTCGGCGCTGGGAATGCACCTACCTCAACCTGGTTTTTAAAAGCGATTAATGAAGCTATCGAAAAAGGAATCCTTATCCTTAACGTCTCTCAATGTCAGGGAGGCTCCGTAGACCTAGGGAGATACCAAACAAGTAAAGGCTTAAAAGACATGGGGGTGCTTTCTGCTTACGATATGACCTTTGAAGCTGCACTAACTAAAATGATGTTCGTACTCGAGTATTCGAACGATGTAGACAGAAGGAAGGAACTATTGAGTAGAAATTTACAGGGAGAAATGAGCTGTAATTAAGTTGAAAGTTAAAGGTTGAAAATTTTTGGGTGGGCTTAGAGAAATAGTTGCCTGACAACAAACAAAACCCCAATTGTCATCTTGAGCCTGCCTGCCGGTAGGCAGGGTTTCTCGAAAGGCTACAATTTGAGGCTAACGGATTTACTATAATTGAGTGTGTGCTTCGAGAGACCTCAGCAGGACAATAAACAAACTAGACTGACTCCAGGCTCCTTAATTCTGTATTCTTCTTTTTACTTCTTCAAATTCAGTTCTCTAGCAACAGAAACTCCCATACTAAAACAGGCCTGTAATAGGTAACCTCCTGTAGGAGCATCCCAATTGAGCATTTCACCAATACAATAATGGTTTGGAACTTTAGACAATTCAAACTTATCCGTTACCTCATCCAAAGCAATACCTCCTACACAAGAAATCCCTTCGTCTATTGGAGCTGTAGAGACTATTATTAGTTTTAACTTTTTGATATATTGAGAGAGTTGTTCCAAGTTCATAAACACCTCCTTTGAGCAATTTGTTTTTAGGAGCTCTAACTGAGAAGTACTAAATTTTAAATCGCGTTTAAGTTTTTCAGACGTATTCTTCCCTTTCGATTCTTTGAGCTTTTCAAAAATTACTTCTGAAGTCAATTTAGGCTTTAAGTCTATGAATATTTCTGCGAGCTCATTTTCAGCCAACTGTTTTCGTATCTCTGGGCTTAATGCATAGATAGCATTTCCTTCTAGTCCTAAGCTAGTTATTACTGCTTCTCCTTGCTGTAGTTTACTACCGCAGGAAATAGTAATATTCTTAAGTGGTAAACCTGCACATTTATTCACAAATTCATTATCCCATTGAATCCCAAATGCACAATTAGAAACCTCGAAAGGACTCGTGTTTATTCCCTTTTGAGAAAACAAATTCAGCCATAACCCATCAGAACCTGTCTTTTTCCAGGAAGCTGCACCCATACTAAACACCGTAAAATCGGGTTTTATTAAAGTACCTGACTCAAACAATAGCTCTGATTTATCGGTCCAACCCAGCCACTTTTCCTGACATTTAATAGAAACTCCGTTAACAGCTAATTGCTTTGTTAAGGCTTGCAGAACCTCAATGGGTTTAATTCCTTTTTCGGGATATATACGATTGCTAGAACCTATAAAAGTGGGTATTCCTACAGACTGTAGATAGTCTCTTAAATCGGAATTGGTAAAATCGAACAAGGCTTTTTCCAAGAAATTTGCAGGTGTATAACGCCTAACAAAATCTTGCATATTTTCGGCATGACTTAGATTAAAACCACCTTTACCGGCCACCAAAAACTTACGTGCTACTGACTTATTTTTCTCATAAATGGAAATATCGAATTTTTTAACATCTAAAAATGCTGCACACAACAGTGCCGCAGGACCTCCACCAATAATAGCAATCGACTTTTTCATACTACAATAGTAGTATTTGTTTTTTACAATTGAAAGTTAAAAATTGAAGGATAAATTGAGCCAATTTCAAAGCCAATTAAATTAACCTCATTTATGTATCTTGCTTATGAAAAAAACAAACTCAGATGGATTTACAAAACGCTTTTCAGTTTCTAATTGATTTAAAATTCAATAATAACAGACCTTGGTTTAACGAAAATAAAGATCGGTACCTTAGAGCGAAGAATGACTTTGACACGTTTATAGAGTCATTAATAGTACAGCTAAAAAAACAAGATAAAAGTATTGACGTAAGCGCTGCTAAAGAGTGTGTGTTTAGAATATATAGAGATGCTCGATTTTCGAAAAACAAAGAACCCTATAAAACCAATTTTGGAGCCTTTATAAGTAAAGGTGGAAGGAAGAGTCCTTATGCCGGATACTATATTCACTTTGAGCCAGACAACTCTTTTATGGGGGGTGGCATATACCAACCTACACCAGCTTTATTAAAATCTATTCGAACACAGATATTCGAAAATCCCGAAGAATATAAAGGGATTTTAAACCAAAAAGATTTCAAAAAACAATTCCCAGTTTTACACGGAGAAAAACTAAAAATGGCTCCTAAGGGGTTTCCGAAAGATTTTGCAGACATTGACCTACTTAAGAATAAACATTTTGTAGTAAGTAAAGCTATAGAGAACGAATTGTGGTTTGAAGGAGAACCTGTAAAAGCAATTTTAAAATCTTATAAGACCCAACAAAAGTTAAATGAGTTTTTAAATAGAGCAGTAGGACAAGTAGTAAGAGAAGTTAAATATGTAGAGAATTAATGATTTTGAATTATTAGTTTTGAGTTAAAAAAAAGAAGGGTAGTGTTTAAGGTCCTTTTCATAACAAGACAGGTTTCATAAATTTTAATTTTTAATTTTTACACTCAAAACAAAATCTTATTTTTGTCAAAAATTTTTACACTATGAAACCATTAGTAAGCATAATTATGGGGAGTACTTCGGACTGGCCTGTAATGCAAAAAGCAGCGAAGTTCCTAAACGATATGGAAATTCCTTTTGAGGTAAACGCTTTATCGGCGCACCGTACTCCAGAGAAAGTTGAAGCATACGCTTCTAAAGCTTACGAAAATGGTGTTAAAGTAATTATTGCTGGTGCTGGTGGAGCAGCTCACCTACCAGGAGTAATGGCAGCATTTACGCCACTTCCAATTATCGGAGTACCTTGTCGTTCTTCAATCTCTATTGATGGATGGGACTCAATTCTTTCAATTTTACAAATGCCTCCAGGAATCCCTGTAGCTACTGTAGGATTAGATGCATCTTTAAATGCAGCTATTTTAGCTTCTCAAATTATTGGAGCTGGAAACGACGAAGTGATGACTAAGGTAATCGCATATAAAAACTCTCTTAAAGATAAGATCATCAAAGCTAATGAAGATCTAAGTGAATTTAAATTCGACTTTAGAGTATCCTAATCTTAAAAATCCCATCTTAATAGATGGGATTTTTTTTGTAAATTTAAAAATGAAAAACTTAGAATCTTGGCTCGAAGCCTATGGGAAAAGTCATCAAAACAAAACCAACAAACTCATACATTGGATTTGTGTTCCAGCGATTTTCTTTTCAATACTAGCCTTGCTTTCTTTTATAGAAATTCCATTATTAGAGAGAATACTCCCTCTAGAAGTTTCTAACCTCGCAACAGTATTTATATTCTTTGCCTTATTATTTTACATCCGTTTATCGGTAAAAATGTCAATAGGAATAGCTCTATTCACCTTTGTATGCTACAAAGGTATTTTCTTGTTAAATACAACAGATTATAAATTATGGTTATCCTTAGATATTTTTATTATCGCATGGACTGTACAATTTATAGGACATAAAATAGAAGGTGCTAAACCCTCATTTTTCGAAGACATCAAATTCTTACTTATTGGCCCAGCTTGGTTACTATCCTTTATTTACCAAAAATTAGGTGTTAAATTATAGTCACATCAATTTTGTAAAAGAAATATATTGTAAGCTCTCATCGCTTCTTCAATAACATCTACACTACACGTTTTATCGAATTCTGCTTCCCCTATTTTTTTAAGTAATGTGAAGTTTATTTTAGTGCCGTCATTTTTCTTATCGTGACGCATCCACTCAACTAAATCGCTAAAATCTTCTTCTTTAATAGGGCTTAAATTGAAAATCCCTTTCAGACTTTCCAAAATAATAGAACACTCTTCATCAGTTAACTTATTTACTAGCTGAGAAAGAATTGTTTCTACAGCCAATCCAATAGCTACAGCTTCGCCATGTAACAAATCACCCTTATTTTCTAGGGCATTACTCTCTAGTGCATGTCCAATTGTATGTCCGAAGTTTAGGGTTTTACGTATACCTTTCTCCTCCCAGTCTTCTAAAACAATGGTATTTTTTATATCTATAGACTTCTGTAATAAAGCAGTAAGAAACGTCTCATTTTGCAAATCCATTCCTGCTAAAAAACTCCAATAATCGGCATCAGCAATTAAAGCGTGTTTTACCACCTCTGCCAAACCACTCAACCAATGACGCTCAGGAAGGGTGTTTAAGAATTCAGGATCTACCAAGACGATGTCAGGATTTCTAAAAAGACCAACTTGATTTTTATGTGCTCCTATATCAACCGCTAGCTTACCTCCTATAGAAGCATCTACCTGGGCCAACAAAGTTGTGGGGATATGAAAAAATTTAATTCCTCTTTTATATAAAGAGGCTATCATCCCACCCATATCGCATACTACACCACCACCTAAATTAATAAAAATGGCATTTCTATCGGCTTTCGACTCTCCTATGGTTTGCCAAACTTCCTGACAAATAGCAAGGGTTTTATTCTGCTCTCCAGACTCTATCTCTATCAACTCCGAACCTATTAACATAGGCACCTGACCTATAAGATGTGGCAAACAGTGACGCGCAGAATTCTCGTCACAAAAAATAAAAATCTTAGAATAGTTCCCTTGATAATCCTCGAGAATACTATTGAAGTCTTCCAAAACATCCTTACCTATATATACCGAATAATTGTTAGATTTTACTTCCACAAACCTGATCTTAATTAGTAAAAAACAAAGATATAAAAGCAATGTTTATCAACTCAAATAGCCTGCAATTTTATTTATATTTGCAGCACTAAAGTGAAACTATGGTCTCGTTTAACAATACAGAAATTGCCTTTGGTTCGAAATCAAATGCAAAATTAAAAAAAGCTTATTATTTATTTAAGCTAATGGGTAAACCTGCCTTGGCCTCAGCTGGAGGGAAATTAGCGAAATTCGCTTTTTCTTTAAGACTTCCTATCCAAGGGATAATTAGAAGAACTGTATTTCAACAGTTTTGTGGTGGTGAAAGCATGGAACAATGTGCCATAAAAATAGAAGAGTTAGCTTCTTCAAACATAAAAACCATACTCGATTACTCTGTAGAAGGGAAAGAGTCTGAAAAGGACTTTAACCGCACCATGAAACAGACCTTAGCTTCTTTAGACTTTGCCAATAAAAACAACAATATTCCTTTTGCAGTTTTTAAGGTTACAGGGCTAGCTAGGTTTGAGCTTCTTGAAAAAATAAATTATGGGAAGCACCTTAGCGAAACCGAACAACAAGAGTACGACAGAGTATTACATCGGATAAGTAAAATTTGTAAAAAAGCGCATCAATACAAGATCCCTGTTATGATAGACGCCGAAGAAAGTTGGATTCAAGATGCTATTGATGGTATTGTAGAAGACATGATGCGTGCATACAACAAGGAGACTGCTATTGTATATAATACACTACAAATGTATCGTCACGATAGGCTTGATTATTTTAAACGTGTACATAGAGACTCTCAGCACAATGGCTATTTCTTGGGAATGAAAATTGTTAGAGGCGCCTATATGGAAAAAGAAAATGAAAGGGCTTTGGAAAAAGGATACCCAAGCCCTATTCAGCCAAACAAAGAAGCTTCTGACTTAGATTATAACTACGCATTAAAATATGCTTGTGAAAATATAAATGGGATTTCAATTTGTGCAGGCACTCATAACGAGGCCAGCTCGAAGTATTTAATTGAGCTTATGGATGAGTTTGAAATTGCAAAAAACAATCCTAAAATTTATTTTGCTCAGCTCTTAGGAATGAGCGATCACATTAGCTTTAACCTAGCTGATGATGGATTCAACACAGTGAAATATGTACCCTACGGCCCAGTGAGAGATGTACTTCCTTACCTAATACGTAGAGCAGATGAAAACACCTCTATTGCCGGACAAACAGGTAGAGAGTTGAATTTAATTCAACAAGAAATTAAAAGAAGAAAAGCTTAGTTTGAATTAATCACAGGGGCAGTCAAGTAATTCTAGACTCAACACATTAGATAGGCTGTCGCAGTTGTCTAAAATAAAGCTAGTATAAGACTGGTCTTCAACTTCTATTCTGTAGGTTTTGCACATTCCATCTACATCACTACTCCCAAAGTCTACATCTAGATCGCCATCCATAAAAACTTTTTTTAAGGAGCTCGCATTAAGACCTAAACAGGTGAGTTGGCACATTGCCTTTTCGGAAATACTAAAATCTTGGCTACGTAGGTGCTTTACTGTACGCGCATTAGGCAAGTAAGAAAAATCGATATCTCTATCACCAAAAAACATCATGGAAGCTACGATTCCAAGGCCAACACCTACTAAGTATAAAAATATTCTTCTTACCATTTCCTAAAATTTAAAGCCCCAAAAGTAGTCTTATTTCTTTGTATGGCAACTCAAACCAGGCACCAATACCCTTGTTTGTAATAATTCCATTATATACATAAACACCTCCTCTAATATTAGGTGAACGCAATAACATTCCCTGTACACCACCACCATCACCTAGTTTCAATAAAATTGGAGCCAAAATATTACTCAAAGAATAAGAAGCCGTTTTGGCTGACCTCGAGGCTATATTTGGCACACAGTAGTGTATAATATCATGTTTACTAAAAGTAGGATTTTCGTGTGTGGTAATTTCTGAAGTCTCAAAGCAACCACCTTGATCTATACTCACATCAACAATAACCGATTTAGGTTTCATTTGTTGAACCATCTCTTCGGTAATTACACAAGGTGTTCTACCACTCTCGGCGCGTAAAGCACCTATGGCAACATCGGCTCTTTTTAGTGCTTTCTCTAATACTTTAGGTTGTAAAATTGAAGTGGCTACCCGTAAATTCAAGTCACTTTGTATACGTCTTAAACGAGCAATAGAATTATCGAACACTTTCACCGAAGCCCCTAAAGCCATCGCCGATCGGGCAGCATATTCTGCTACGGTACCTGCACCAATAATTACTATTTGTGTGGGACTAACTCCAGCAATGCCCCCCATTAACAAACCTCTACCTCCCGCGCTAGTACTTAACAACTCGGCCGCAATCAAAATAGAGGAAGTCCCCGCAATCTCACTCATTGAACGTACTATAGGAAAGGAACCCGTTTCATCTTGTATATAATCGAATGCTACCGCAGTAACCTTCTTTTCCATTAGTTTTTTAAAGTAAGTAGCCGTTTGAGTTTTTAGTTGAAGAGCCGAAATCAAACATTGGTTGTGTTTAAAATAATCGAGTTCGGCCAAAGTAGGGGGCTCTACCTTTAAGATAATATCAGCCTGATAAACCTCTTTTACATCAAAACATATTTTGGCTCCAGAATCGGAATACTCTTGATCGCTAAAAGAACTTGAAAGCCCTGCATTAGACTCAACATATACCTTATGCCCATTACTAACCAAGAGAGCAACAGCACCTGGTACTAATGGAACCCTGTGTTCCTGAAAAGCACTCTCTTTAGGAATACCAATAAACAAGGCTTGCTTTTTTGTTGCCATCTCCAACATTTCGGGCTGTGGCATTAGGAATTCATCGTTCAAAAAACTCAATATCTCAGGCTTAGACATAACTAGGAATTAGATTCAACAAAGGTAAATATACGTTTATTAGAATCGGTCTCAATATGAATTTCTAACAGATCCTCTGGGAGTAAGTTTTTAATCCTCTCAGGCCACTCTATAAAACAATAGGCATCCGAATACAAATACTCTTCATACCCCATGTCGTAGGCTTCTTGCTCAGATTTAATTCTGTAAAAGTCGAAATGATAAACGCAAAGATTCTCTTTGGTTCTATATTCATTTACGATTGAATAGGTAGGGCTACATATTTCTGATTTATCAACTCCTAAATGTGTACATAAAACTTTAATAAAAGTTGTTTTCCCAGCCCCCATCTCCCCATAAAAGGCAATCGTTTTTTGAGGGTATGAACTTGTTATTTTAGCAGCTAAATCGGGTAATTCAGCTAAAGAATTTACAGTAATTTTCATTTATTTAGGAGACATACGAATAAAAGGACAAATCATTTCTTCTAAAGAAACACCTCCGTGTTGGTAAGTATCTTTAAAGTATTTCACAAAATGATTGTAATTATTCGGGTAGGTTAAAAACACATTTTCTTTGGCAAAGATATAACTCGAACTTAAATTTGCAGCAGGTAAATAGTACTCTTCTGGGTTATCTACTACCAGTACGTCTTTGGCTTGGTACTGTAAACGTTTCCCTGTTTTATATCTTAGGTTAGAGGAAGTTTCCTTATCGCCAACTACCTGCGAGGGAGTACCTACGTTTATAGTTCCATGGTCTGTAGTAATAAACAAATCGGCACCCGATGCAGCAATTTTCTTTAACATTTCTAATAATGAAGAGTTCTCAAACCAGGTTTTCGTTAAAGCCCTATAGGATTTATCTGTTCCCGCCAACTCGCGAATCATATCCATCTCTGTTTTAGCATGAGACAACATATCTACAAAATTATATACAATTACGTTTAAATCATTCTTTAATAAATTATTAAACTGACCCACTAAACGTTCTCCATATTGTTTCTGTACAACCTTATGATAGCTGTGCTTGGTACTACCTAAACCCAACCGCTGCAACTGATCTTCTAAGAATTCAGCTTCATGTAAATTTTTACCACCTTCTTCATTATCATTTTTCCATAAATGAGGAAAACGTTTAGAAATCCCCAATGGGCTTAAGCCAGAAAAAATTGAATTTCTAGAATATTGTGTCGCCGTAGGAAGAATACTACAGAAAGTCGTTTCCTCTTCAATAGTAAACCACTCTTCGATAACAGGCTGAAGGATTTTCCACTGATCGTAGCGTAGATTATCGATTAATATAAAAAAACTGGATTTATTTTCTTTGAGGTGAGGCAGGACCTTTTCCTTAAATAAAGTGTGCGAAAGCACAGGTTTATCTTCACTTTCATATAACCAGGATTTATAGTTGTTTTTTACATACTTAAAAAACTGGGCGTTGGCTTCAGATTTTTGCATCTCGAGAATCTCAACCATTCCTGCAGCATCAATTTTATCGAGCTCCACTTCCCAATGAACCAATTTCAAATAAATCTCTTCCCAATCTTTTAGGCTACGTACATCCATTAAAGCCATGCTAATTTCTCTAAACTCTTTTTGATATTTAGAAGTTACCGATTGATTAACTAGGCGTTTTGAATCTAAGGTCTTTTTTAGAGATAATAGGATTTGGTGTGGATTAACAGGTTTTATTAGGTAGTCGGAAATTTTTGAACCTAAAGCCTCCTCCATGATATACTCTTCCTCACTTTTGGTAATCATTACCACGGGGACAGAATATTGATCGTAGATTCTATTTAAAGTCTCTAGACCTGAAATACCAGGCATATTTTCATCTAAAAAAACAATGTCAAAATTTGTAGATTCAATTAAATCTAAAGCATCTTCACCGTTATTAGCAGTTGATAAATCGTAGCCTTTAGCTTCTAAAAACAGGATGTGGGGCTTCAACAAATCAATCTCATCATCCACCCAAAGGATTCTCACTTTTTCCATAGATATTTAGTACTTTAGTTTTTTCAAAAACTTGAATAAAATTAGTAAAATTGAAGCCCATAACCACCAATAAAAACAAAATTCTTAACGACCCTATTTATGGGTTCACGACAGTTCCTAACGAGCTAATCTTCGATCTTATAGAACATCCCTATTATCAAAGACTGCGGAGAATTTCTCAACTAGGACTTACCTACTTGGTTTACCCTGGTGCGTACCACACAAGGTTTCATCATGCTTTAGGAGCTATGCACTTGATGCAAAACGCTCTAAAGACCTTACAATCTAAAGGGCATGAAATTACCGAAGAAGAACAGACTGCTGTATTAATAGCTATACTATTGCACGATATTGGGCACGGTCCTTTTTCACATGCTCTTGAGCATAGTATTGTAAATGGCATTAACCATGAGCATATATCTATGATGATTATGGACAGGCTTAACGAAGAATTTGATGGTAAATTGTCGTTGGCGATTCAAATTTTCCAAAATAAATACCCCAAATTATTTTTACACCAACTTATTTCTAGCCAGCTTGACGTAGACAGGCTTGACTATTTAAAAAGAGACAGCTTTTACTCTGGGGTGTCTGAAGGTGTAATAAATTCAGACCGAATTATAAGCATGTTTAATGTAAGTAATGGTGAGTTAGTGGTAGACGCTAAAGGAATTTATTCGGTGGAAAAATTCATAATTGCCCGTAGGTTAATGTACTGGCAAGTATATCTCCACAAGACAGTTTTGTCTGCTGAATTTAGCTTAGTGGAAGTCCTAAAAAGAGCAAAATACTTAGTACAACAAGGGGTCGATTTATTTGCTACTACAGCGCTAAAAAAGTTTTTACAAAACAACTATTGCCTACAAGATTTTAACAGTAACAATGATTTACTCGACTACTTTTGTCAGCTAGATGATTTTGATATCATGAGCTCCATTAAAGAATGGATGAACCACGAGGATAAAGTACTCGCATTATTGAGTACAAAAATCATACAACGAAAGCTTCTAAAAATAGAACTTCAAGACAAGCCATTCGACAAAGCATATATTGAAGGTATTAGAGCTAAAGCAGAGGCGAAGTACGACCTAAACCATAGTGACAGTGAATACTTAGTGTTTTCAAACAAAATTAAAAACACGGCATATAACCCTACAAAAGACAGTATAAATTTACTGTACAAAGACGGTACTATAGTAGATATATCTGAGGCTGCAGATCAATTAAACATCTCAGTTTTAGCAAAAACGGTAACCAAGTATTTTCTGTGTTACCCAAAGGAGTGTGTACACTAGAAAATTTGTAATTTAGCGCCGTATGAAATTTACCGCAGCACAAATAGCAGAATTGCTTGGAGGTACCGTAGAAGGGAACCCAGATGTAATCCTGAATCAGCTCACAAAAATTGAAGAAGGAGTAAGCAACTCTCTCTCATTTTTAGCCAATCCAAAATATACAGAATACCTGTATAACACACTCTCTGCGGTGGTTATAGTAAACAATACGTTTACCCCCGAAAAGCCGTATACTACCACTCTTATAAAAGTAAAAGATGCCTATGCTTCCTTTGCAAAACTGATGCGTATAGTAGAAGATTTACAAAAGGAGAAAACAGGTATTGAAGTCCCTAGTTTCATACACTACAGTTCTAAAATTGGGAATGATGTTTATATTGGTGCATTCGCATATATTGGTAAAAATGTAAGCTTAGGAGAAAAGGTAAAAATTTATCCGAACGCATATATTGGTGATAATGTAACTATAGGTACCAACTGTACTATTTATGCAGGGGTGAAAATTTACGAAAACTGTACTGTAGAAAACAACACTACTATTCATGCTGGAGCTGTAATTGGGGCTGATGGATTTGGCTTTGCTCCAAACACCGGAAATTCATATGATAAAATTCCACAAATTGGGAATGTACATATCAAAGAAGGCGTAGAAATAGGAGCTAATACATGCATAGACAGAGCCACAATGGGCTCAACCATAATTCACAAAGGCGTAAAACTCGACAACCTTATACAGGTAGCACACAATGTGGAGATAGGAGAAAATACGGTTATAGCTTCACAAACCGCTATAGCAGGTTCGAGCAAGGTTGGTAGTAACTGTATGATTGGTGGTCAAGTTGCCATTGCAGGACATTTAACAGTTGCCAATAATGTAAAAGTAGCTGGTAAAACTGGTATTGCTGCAGATATTAAGATAGAAGGTAAAATACTACAAGGACCTTTAGCATTCGATATAAAAGATTTTCAACGTTCGTACATCTACTTTAGAAAACTACCTAAATTAGTGAGCCGCATTGAAAAATTAGAAAAACAGCATAGTAAATAATAGATGGATCAACAACATAGTATAAAGCAAGAAGTTAGTATTAGTGGTATAGGCTTACATACCGGAAAGGAAGTTACCCTTACCTTTAAACCTGCACCTATTGATCACGGTATACAGTTTAAACGTATAGACCTTGAAGGGCAACCTATAATTGAGGCCGATGCTAAGTATGTTACCGAAACCGACAGAGGAACTACACTCGATAAGAAAGGAGCAAAACTCCAAACTATTGAACATGTACTTGCTGCTTGTGCTGGCCTTAAACTAGATAATTTACTCATTGAGCTTAATGGCGAAGAACCACCTATATTAGATGGTAGTTCAATTCAGTTCATCGCAGCATTAAAAGAAGCTAAACCGATAGCACAAAATGCGATGCGTAAGTATTTTGTTGTTAGAGAAGAAATTTGCTTTGAAGATCCTGAAACTGGCATAAAAATCCAAGCCTTCCCTGCAGATGAATTTAGCGTTTCTGTGAGTATAGATTATGACTCTAAAGTTTTGGGATTCCAAAAAACAGAACTAAAATCTATAGATGATTTTGAGGCAGATTATGCCGATGCAAGAACATTTTGTTTTTTACACGAGCTCGAACTCCTCCTTAAGCACGGCTTAATAAAAGGTGGAGATTTAAGTAACGCTATCGTATATGTAGAAAATAAAGTAGAAGAACAAGAATTAAACAGACTCGCGTCGGTTTTTAAGAAAGAAACTATAGGAGTCTGTAAAGATGGCTACCTAAACAACCTTTCTCTAAGGCACGACGATGAAGCTGCAAGACATAAATTATTAGATGTTATAGGAGACTTAATGCTCGTAGGAGCTCCTATAAAAGGAAAGATTATTGCACATAAACCTGGGCATGGGCCAAATACCACCTTTGCTAAGATTATAAAAGAAGTAATGAAAAAACAAAAGAACTTACCTCCTGTTTACGACCAAAATGCAACTCCTGTAATGGACATCCATCAAATTATGGACACCTTACCACACAGGCCACCATTTTTATTAGTCGATAAAATTCTAGCACTCGAAGACAGCAGAGTTGTAGGCTTGAAAAACGTTACAATGAACGAGGATTTTTTCAACGGTCATTTTCCCGGAGCTCCAGTAATGCCAGGAGTTTTACAAATTGAAGCTATGGCTCAGGTAGGAGGAATTTTAATCCTTAACACCGTACCAGACCCAGAGAATTACCTTACTTATTTCATGAAAATAGACAAGGTTAAGTTTAAGCATAAGGTCCTTCCTGGAGACACATTAATCTTCGAAATGGAACTTGTAAGTCCTATACGTAGAGGTATTTGCCATATGTTCGGCCGTGCCTTTGTAGGTAATAAAATCGTGATGGAAGGTGAATTAATGGCACAAATAGCTAAAAAAAATTAAGATGAATCAACCCTTAGCATATATACACCCTGAGTCGAAAATTGCTCAAAATGTAGTAATTGAACCTTTTGTAACCATTAATAAAAACGTAGAAATCGGTGAAGGTACCTGGATCGGATCTAACGTTACTATTATGGAAGGTGCGAGAATTGGAAAAAATTGTAGAATCTTTCCGGGTGCAGTTATTTCTGCTATCCCACAAGATTTAAAATTTGGCGGAGAAGACAGTCTTGTAATTATTGGAGACAACACAACTATTAGAGAGTGTGTGACCATTAACCGTGGAACAGATGCCTCTGGAAAAACAGTTGTAGGAGACAATTGTTTACTAATGGCTTACGCACACGTAGCACACGATTGCATTATTGGAAACCACTGTATTATTGTGAATAATGTAGCAATTGGCGGACACGTAACTTTAGGAGATTACGCTATACTAGGCGGACTATCTGCTGTTCATCAATTTGTTACTATTGGGGCACATGCAATGATCTCTGGAGGTTCTTTAATTAGAAAGGATATTCCACCGTACGTAAAAGCAGCAAAAGAACCTGTTTCTTTTGTAGGGATAAATTCTATCGGCTTAAGGAGAAGAGGATTTACCTCTGAAAAAATTGCTGAGATCCAGAATATTTACAGACAGGTATTTCAGTCTAACAACAATATCTCACAAGCTTTAGAGGTAATAGACACCGACTTCCCTGCGAGTAAAGAAAGAGATGAGATAACTAGTTTTATCCGTTCTTCTCAAAGAGGTATCATGAAAGGTTACGGTGCTAAATAGTGAGTTTACAACTCGTAAATATTTCAAAGAGATTTCAAAAAGACTGGGTTTTTAGAAAGGTTAATTACACCTTTCAAATCCCTGGAACTTATGCTATTCAAGGGGCTAATGGATCGGGTAAATCTACTTTACTTAAACTAATATCTAGCTTTTTAACTTCCACCGAAGGAACACAAAGTTTAAGCCTGAATGATCAGAAAATTGAAATTGAGGATTGGCCTGCACATATAAGCTATGCTGCTCCTTATTACGATTTAATAGATGAAATGCACTTAAGTGAGTTCCTAGAGTTTTACTGCAAGTTTAAACCGCTTCGCAAAGGACTTACAATAAGTGAGTTTTTATCTATTTCCTATTTAGAAGATGCTTCCGATAAGCTGATTAAAAACTTCTCTTCAGGAATGAAACAGCGACTTAGAATTGCCCTAGCATGGCTCACAGATGTGAGCATCATTTTATTGGATGAGCCTACCTCAAACCTCGATAAAAAAGGAATAGAATGGTATAAGGCACTAGCAGCTACCTACTCAAAAAACAAACTTGTTATTGTTTGTTCTAACAATATAGAAGACGAATACTTTTTTTGTGATGAAATCCTTCAGATGAAAGACCTCGGAGCATTAAAAGACTCAAATTAAATTAATATCTTGGACACCTAAAATTTCCATTATGGCAAGTACATCAGACATCAAAAACGGATTGTGTATAAAACACAACCACGATTTATTCAAAATCATAGAATTCCTTCATGTAAAACCAGGTAAAGGACCTGCTTTTGTGAGAACAAAATTAAAGAGTTTAACCTCAGGTAAAGTCTTAGACAACACCTTCCCTTCAGGATCAAAAATTGAAGCGGTAAGAGTGGAGACTAGAAAATACCAATACTTATACCCTGAAGATAGTGGCTTCCATTTTATGCACACCGACACTTTCGAACAAATTTTCTTGGAAAAAACGATAGTTGGTGGATTCCAATTCATGAAAGAAGGTGAAATAGTAGAAGTTGTATTTGATGCAGATGAAGAGAACCCACTTACCTGTGATGTTCCTTCGTCAGTAGTATTAGAAATTACTTATACAGAGCCTGGGGAAAAAGGAAACACTGCTACAAATGCACTTAAACCAGCAACGGTAGAAACAGGTGCTACAGTAAACGTACCTCTTTTTATTAATGAAGGAGATAAAATTAAAATTGACACAGTTAAAGGCGCTTACCAAGAGAGAGTAAAGGCTTAATTAACACATTATACCACATAAAAAAAGAGGAGCTATTGCTCCTCTTTTTTTATACCGGTAAATCTCTATTTTGATGTCGCTGATCGAGCACAACTATAATAGATACAAAGGCCCATATAGGTACAGAAGCCTTGTCCATTTCTAAGAAGTTATTTAAGAAGGCATGGGTAAAGTAGGTCACTAACCCCAATATACAAGCCATCAACAACCATTGCTCTTGTTGATCTGCCAGTTTATGATACAATACAATTGCCTTGAAAAATACGGAGCCCATCAGCAATAAAAACAAGAGTAAACCAGGCCAACCCATTTCAGCGAGAGTCCCTAAATACTCACTATGTGCATTTCCCTTATTCCCTGCATTGGTACTTATAATCGTTTTTTCATAATAATTTTGATAAGGGGCATAATTAAACTGGTAGGTACCTGCTCCCCACCCTGTATGAGGTCTTTCTTCAAAAAGTCGAATTGCAGATTTCCATCTATTTATTCGTTCTAAGTTGGAGGCGTCTGTACTTACATTAGACATAGAGGTAATATGCTCTGTAAAACTATCAGATGAATCTTGGCTATTTTTCTCTAAAGCCATTAAAATATCAGTTTGAAAAAGAAGGACAAAACTTACCAAGAAAGCCATTACGGTTAAAAGCAATGTAAACCGTATACGCAATTTCATAATTATATAAACGCCTGCAGCTGCAACTAAACTTAACCATGCAGCCCTAGTATAAGACAATACAGTAGCTAATAAAAGAATTAATAAAACACCTGTAAACAAAGTACTAGCACCCCCATTATTAGCCCATTTACGCATATAAAATCCGAAAGGAAGAATTAAAGCTAAAGCCATTCCGTAAGAAGTGTGGTCTTTAAAGAATGGTGACATTACCCAATGGGCTGCCTCGTGCTCAAAACCATGAGTAGCATGAATCAAAATAGTATAAACCGCAACTGTTGTAAGTCCCAATAAATACGCTTTTGCGAATCGATGTATGTTTTTAGTTTCTTGAAACCATGCATAAGCTAAGACATAAAAACTACTGATAAACCACAGCCTTGTAATTAACACCTTAATAGATGCCAAAGGTACCGAACTACTAATAGCGGTAATAAACATCCATACTAAATAGGCTATAATAGCAATAGAAATTGGGTGCTTATACAGGCCTTTAAACAATTCACTGTCGCTAAACATTTTCAACCAAGCGATAATCATTAAGCCAAATAAAAGTGGCTCAGTTGGAAGCGCCATTTCAACTCCTATAGGATTATAAATCCCTAACTCTTGTAAACTTGTTGATAGCGGTGTGAAAAAAGCAACTAGCGTTAACAATAAATCCACTCGTAAAACTGCCAATGAAATCACAGCTACAACAAGAGGCAAAAGGATGCCCCAGTAGCTCTGGTTAGCAATCAAATAGGTGTTCGCTATTATAAATAGCAATACCAGGAATACTAAAGAATAATGTTTTTGGTTTTTAATCAAGGTTTGCTATTGAAAGGGTCTGACGGATATACAGCAATACCAAGGTCATGATAAAAGTACTCATACCTGCAAACACAACAATTAACCACCTTATAGGGTATGCCTTTTTATCGGCAGGCACTGCTCTATTAATCACAAATCTATTTGTTAATTCCGCTTCTAATTCAATGCTAATATTTTCTTTTTCTAAGCGAATTAAATTTAATTGCTCTTGAACTAATTCAAGTTCTTCAAAAAGTCTAAAATAATCCCCACCATATAAGGCCAAGTTATTAAACTCTTTCTTTAGCGCTCTAGCACCAGTGGTATTCCCACTAGATAATGCTTTGGCATAATACTCAGTCAAACGTTCTGCTTGTAGAGAAACATCTAATATCCCATGAGACCTTAACACCTCAAGTGAATCGTGAATAGAAAATAAACGGCTAGACAAATGAGCGTCTCTATTTTCTAAAATTACAATCGCCTGCGAAGCACGTTCAGCTTTTACTCTTTTTACAACTACATCAATTAAATCAACTATTCGGTTACACATCTGGGCAGACAAAATAGGGTCTTCGTCTAAAACCTCAATTTTAATAGACATCAGCTCGGTACGTTTAAAACTAAAATGCTCATTAAAAGCTAAGTTCATCCAAGTATTTGCATGTGCTGCTTCTGGGTTAATCTCATAGTGAGTAAATAAATCGAATTCCTCAACAATACGATTTTGCATTTCATCGGTGTTAAGTATTTGAAGCAAGCGTTCTGCTTCAAGCTCTTCACCAAATTCCAATACATCTTTTCTGTAAGGGTTATGTTCAACCAACAAAGCCTGAGAAATAGAATTTGTTGTTGTTGGGTAAATTACAGAGGTAGACTTAAAAGTAGGGGTAATTACATATGGAGAGGAAACTATAGCGCCCAACACAATTGCAATAAAAGTAAATAAAGCGAGTGGTTTCCTCCACTTAAATAAATCTAATAGTATGTTTCCTGAATTGGAAAGGGATGCGCTGCTCATGTGTTTAAATTTAATTTCAGCCAAATATACAATTAATCAACCGCTTTCCATCGCGAGAGGTCTTTAGCTAAAAGAGTTTCTAAAGCTTCTATTTCTGACTCAAAATAAGCATCTAAAAAAGCCAGCTCTTCTGGTGACATTACCGGTTTTTGCAAAGACTTAACGTTAAGGTCGAGACAATTATTACGCCACTTAACAAGATTTATATAAAAGCTAGTTTGTTTACATTTTTTAAAAAGCACATTAAAGAAGGATGATTCAATTTTGGCTTTCAGAATCGAAGGAAACCTAATAATCCTGTTCATGAAGTTAGAACCCACTTGCTTACTTTCGTTCACTGATGCGTAGTTTGGGACGAAATCTACCTGCTTAAGTCCGATAGCAGAATACAAAGCCTTAGAAAACAACTCGGTATTCGAAAGGGACTCATCTAAGAAATAAACATGGAGTTTATTAGAATTAAAAACCTCAAAATACCGGGCTAGCTGCTCAGAAAAACAAGCACTTTTTAATAGATAAGGATATTGTTTTACAGCCTCTAAGAATGAAATTGAGGCCGGAATACTTTTATTAAATGACTGCTCGTATATGAAATGAGAAAATACAACTTGCTTAGGGTTGCGCAACATTATTAATAACTGTACCTGTGGAAAAGTAGCCTTAATTTTTAGAGCACAATCTTTATCGTATAAATACTGAGGAGAAACTTCTCCTTTTACTAAAGTTGTGACTGGCCAAAATTTTAAATAGTATTCTTTAGTATAGCCCGAGGACTCGTTTTTTGAACCGTTAAAATTACAGGTATTAAAGTAGGCTATTTCCTTTCTCGAAGACATACACACTTCAGGATGCTGCCTCAAAAGAGAAGCCATCCAAGAAGAGCCACTTTTTACAGCCCCTAATCCAATAAAGTGAATAGGCTTACTCATCTATTGCACTTTTTAGTTTAAAAGGATTGGGAAACATTACAAAACCGTGATGTTTTTTTACAAAATACAAGCCTAATGTATTCCAATAAATTAAACAAAGTGTACTAGCTAAAGCTGCTCCTTCAATACCTAAACTATTAGGTGAATATTCGAAAAGAGGTATTAAATAATAGTTCAGTATGACATTGAGTAAGGCAGCCGATAAAATAATTTTACTAACCAAATGCTCATGACCAGACATATTTAACAAGTTGAGCACAGAACCAGATAGAGCGTTATATAATTGCCCGACAGCCAATATATAAACACAGGTTTTTGCTATTAAAAATGAATCCCCATACAGAGACAATAAATATTCAGTAAACAGAATTAACAATAAAAATACGGGAAAGGAAGACCAAAAATTCAATTTAGCAGACTGCATTGCTAACTTTTGCAATTCCATCTTATTGGCCCCAGAAGACAACTCAGCAAATTTCGGTGCGGCTATAGCATTTACTGCAAATAAACTCAATGATATTATTAGACCTAATTTAAAAGCTATAAAATATATACCTACTTGGTCCTCAGCTAAAAATCGACCTAAAAAAATGGTGTCTGTCCAGCTTAAAACCAAGAACATTGAGCTTGTGAGCATCATGGGTAAAGAAACCGAAAGTAATCTTTTTACTTTTTCCTTTGTATTCCTTTCTACAGCAAAGTGTTTTTTGATTAAAAAAGCAGAGCCTAAATACACGACAACACTAGCTATAAGCAAGGAATAAATCGGTAAGTACGGTGTATTGTCCAGAATATTTATCCCTAGAACTAATAAAATAGACATCACCAAAAACAAGGTACCTACTTGTAGAAAGGAAAATGCCCGCATCTTTTTCATCCCCCTAAGGGCATCTGCATTTACCTTTATTAAGGCATAAGGTATAATGGCGTATGAAACGATTTTAAAAGCCTTAGTGAGTAATTTATTATCGAACCATTCTGCAATATAATGCGCAGTTTGATTAATCAGAACAAAGAAAAAAGTACTCACCAACAAAATTAAGAGGGTACTTTTAAGATAGGCATCTTTAGCCTGAGCTTTCTTGTCTGCTTGAAACAGATCAGAGATAATTTTAACCAATGCCTCGTCTAGCCCCATACGGGAAAGTACTACCACCAAACTCAAAAGCGTAAAGGATAGAGAGTACATACCCAAAACAGCCTCTCCATAATACAGTGTAATTATATAACTCAAAGCATAACCTGAAAACAAGCCTAAAGATCTAAACAAAAACACTATTGCAGAGCCTTTTAAAAGCTCGCTCAGATTCAGGTCTAATCGAAGAGATGCAACTATAGAATTAAAATACTTTTTTAAAAGAGTCATAGGTATGCAAAAATACTAAAACGAAAAACAAAGTCCTTTATGATATTGACTAAATAGTTATCTTCGCTTTTATGAGAATTGCAGTTAACACAAGGCTTTTATTAAAAGACAAACTCGAAGGTATAGGTTGGTATACCTTCGAAACACTTTCTAGAATTGTAAAAGCTCATCCTGAACATGAGTTTATATTTATTTTTGACCGCCTCTATTCAGAAGAGTTTATTTTCGAAAATAATGTAACCCCGATCGTCTTAGGTCCTCCTACACGCCACCCTATCTTATGGTATATATGGTTTGAGTATAAGATACCTAGACTACTCAAGAAATTAAAAATTGATTTATTCTTATCTCCAGACGGCTTTTTATCACTCAACAGCAAAACCCCTTCGGTAGCGGTAATACACGATATAAATTTCGAACACCACCCCAAGGACTTAAAATGGAGTCACAGTAAATTTTACCGATTCTTTTTTAGAAAATATGCGCATAAAGCATCGCGAATAGCAACCGTTTCGGAATACTCAAAAAAGGATATTTCTAGTGAATACGGAATAGACTCAAATAAAATTGATGTAAGCCTTAATGGGGTAAACCCGGGTTTTCACCCTATAGAATTAAAAAAACAAATAAGTACTAAGCAGCAATACAGCTCAGGAAAAGATTACTTTCTTTTTGTAGGTGCATTGCATCCGCGAAAAAACATTAAACGATTGCTTCTCGCTTTTGATGCATTTAAACAAAAAACAAATTCAACCAATAAATTATTAATTGTAGGTGCGAAAATGTGGTGGAACAGTGAATTAAAAGAAACTTATGAAAACCTACCCCATAAAAAAGATGTAATTTTTACCGGTAGGAAGACTTTGTCAGAATTGAACTTACTCTACGCGTCTGCACAAGCTTTTTGTTTCGTTCCTTATTTTGAAGGTTTTGGGATACCCATTGTTGAGGCAATGAAATGTGGCTGTCCAGTAATCACTTCTAACTGTACTGCAATGCCTGAAGTAGCTGGAGAAGCTGCACTTTTAGTAGACCCATTTAATATAGATGAAATAAAAGAGGCAATGCTAAAAATCGAAAATGACAACGCTCTGAGAGTTGCTCTTTCTGAAAAGGGATTGATACAGGCCCAAAAATTTAGTTGGAACCACACAGCCAATACTTTATGGAATAGTATTGAAAAAGTTCTTGATAAATGCTAGCATCCTATTTACATAAAACAAAAATTGAAGTCGGCTGTGATGAAGCAGGAAGAGGCTGCTTGGCTGGACCTGTTGTTGCTGCGGCAGTAATCCTACCTAAAAATTTCTCCCATCCCTTATTAAATGACTCTAAACAGGTAAGCGAAAAAAAACGTGAACTACTAAAAAAGGTAATTGAAAAAGAAGCAATAGCCTTTGCAGTTGGGGTAGTAGACCATAAAGAGATCGATGAAATAAATATATTAAACGCTTCCTTTTTGGCAATGCACCGAGCATTAGACCAAATTAGGACTTCATTCGACAGTATTTTAGTAGATGGAAATCGTTTTAAAAAATACAAAGACGCCGATCACCACTGCATTATTAAAGGAGATGGAAAGTATTTAAATATAGCCGCAGCTTCTATATTAGCTAAAACATACCGCGATGAAATAATGAGCAAATTAGATGCTGAATTCCCTGTATATGCATGGAAAAAAAACAAGGGCTATCCTACAAAAGCACATCGAGATGCGATTAGAGAGTTTGGGGTTAACAAAAACCACCGTTTGACTTTTAGGCTACTACCGGAACAACTGAGCCTTAACCTTTAGGAATATATACAAGTTAATAACAACTATTATTAGATTGAATAAATTCTATTAAACCAGTAATTTACGAAGTTTAATAAATGTTTGCGCAGCTTAATTGGTATTTCTATTTTTGAGTTGCCTAAAAGTAAACCATGCAAAAATCTATATTTTTAATAATACTACTATCTGTATTATTTTCTTGTCAGCAAGACTCTGAATTTAGAAGTGACTCTATTCACGCTATTCCCTTAGATGCTGCACTAATAATTGAAAGTAGCGACCTTTCTAAAAGTATAGATGAACTTACAAAGAGCTCCATTTGGGGTACCTTAAGTACAGAAACCTCCATAGAAGAAACCCATAACTCTCTACTTTCTATAGACTCTACAATTTCCACCTACGCCTCTCACCTATCGAGTATTAATCCTGTATTTCTTTCACTACACTTAACGGGCGCACAATCTTTTAGTTGGTTAATGGTAAGCTCAACAGAAAATCAAGAACAAAAAATTCAGTTATTAGAAATAGGATTAGCAAGCTTTACCAATACACTAGAACATCCTTATAGCAATACGACTATAGTGGAAGTGCGGATGAGTGGTGATGTATTTTATTACGCCAAACTCAATGGTTTACTTATGCTAAGCCAAGAAAAGATTTTAATTGAAGATGCAATAAGACAACTAAAAACACCAAATAACCTAACCTCAAAAACTGATTTCTCTAGTGTTTATAATTCAGCAAACAAAAAAGAAGATTTCAACCTCTATATAAACACAAAGAATTTCGACAGAATAAGTCAATCTGTTTGTATTCAGAGTACAAGTTTAAAAAATCAAGCTGAGTGGATGCAATGGGGAGTAGATTTATCAAAAAATGGTATTCTCTTTAGTGGTATTAGTTTGAGTCACGATTCTTTAGCACAAGAACTGAGCTTTTTTCAAGGCAATGCACCACATAGTGTACTAGCACCAAGCATACTACCAAGGAGTACTGCCTTGTTTGTTTCTAAATCCTTTGAAAATTTCAAACAGCTACAAAGAAAACAACTAAATGCGCTTAGTGTAAAACACCAGAAAAATACCTACACTAAAAAATTAGTCGGATTAGATACTGAACTAAAGTCAACTTTTGAGTCGTGGATTGACAGTGAGGTAACTTGGTTTTTAGTAGAAAACAGCAGCCATTTGTCCGAAGGCGTGCTTCTACACATTACCAATGAGTCTGAAGTGGAAGAAATAATTAGCCAAAACGCCGACTCTGTACTAAACTATAGAGATGGTATGATTTATAAATGGGAAGACTTACAATACTTAACGACTCTCTGTTCGGTGAATACGAATGAGAAAACACAATTTGCTTGTATACTTAATGAACAATTGGTTTTAAGCGCCGATTTAAGTTTACTAAAAAACTTAATAAACGACTATAAGGCTAAAAAATCATTAGCATATAGCGAGGATTACAAAAACTGCATGGGAGAGTTAAACTCAAGCTCCAACCTATTGGTTTACCTACAAAATCCTTCGGCACTTCAATTAGCCCCTCTATTTTTACGTGAGCCTATGGTTAATTTTGTGAGTTCGTATACTACGGCACTAAAACCACTTAGAGCATTAGCAGTACAGTTTGAGGTTGATGAAAAAATCTGCTATAGTAATGCCTATTTACATTTTGATAAATCAGAAACGGATCAAACTAGAGCTCTGTGGACTTCCCAGCTTGAAGCTCCTATCATTTCAGAAATTAGCCTGGTAAAAAACCACTACAACCAGCAATGGGAAGTGGCAGTACAGGATGAGAATTTCGTCGTGTATTTAATTTCTACTCAAGGAGAAATTTTATGGAAAAGAAAATTGAAAGAAGCTATTATAGGAGAGGTTAAACAAATTGACCTATTCAAAAACAATAAACTTCAATTACTATTTAACACCTCGAATAAGCTCTATTTAATAGATCGTAAAGGTAGAGATGTGGGAGCTTACCCAATTTCTTTAGCAACAAAAACAACACTTCCTTTAGCTTTATTCGACTACCAAAAACAACGGAATTATAGAATCCTTCTTTCCTGTGGAAAAAACCATTATATGTACGATAAAAATGGAAAGAAAATAAAAGGTTGGAAACTAAATAAGACTAAGAGTAAGGCTGTGCATACAGCACAACATTTTGTAGTAGCCTCTAAAGACTATATTTTACTTCCTGAAGAAAATGGGACCTTAAACATTCTCAACCGAAAGGGAGAGCAAAGAATAAAAGTAAAAGGTAAAATTGATTTCTCTGACAACAAACTGCATATTGTAAAAGGGTCTACACTTGCAGAAACTCGTATAGTAACGGTAGACAAACATGGGAATCAACAAAACATTCTGTTTGATGGCAGCCTAGACAACAGCATCCAATTTGAATTTGATGAAGAGATGTATTTTAGTTATACACTGGAACATCATATAGGGCTTGAGGCTGAAAACTTACAGGTAAATGGTGAGCTTATGAACCTCCAATACTCATTTGATAATTCTGAATTATCAAGTCCACTACTGACAAAATTAGACGAGCACTTATATTTGAGTATTACCGACATAACAGCGGAAGAGGCCTATATATTTAGAGAAGATGGAGAACAGGTAGAGGGTTACCCTGTTTATGGGAAAACTACAGGTATTCTAAAAGATATAAATCTTGATACTAAACTCAACTTTATAGTAGGAGGCGAATCGGGTATGCTATATAATTACTCAGCAGAGTAATTTTTAGGTTTGCGTTTACGTAGAAATATTTTTTGACCTACCACGACCTCTTGTCCATCGACAAATCTGTTTTTATACTTCAGTTTTTCCAATCTTAAACCGTGATGTTGGGAAATGCTATAGAGCGTCTCTCCTTCCTCCACTAGGTGGAATTCTGATTTAGCTCTATTTTTTTTAAATTCTAAATATACGCGTTCACCTACTACCAATTTTTTATCCGACTTTAAGTCATTAAATGCTAATAACTGCCACATCCATAAGCTTTGTTCTGTAGCAATTATATCTATATCATCTCCTGCTACTGCACGTACATATTTTAAGCCATTTAAACTTTTAAAGATTTCTTTTCTATCTCTACGCTCAGGTTTTTTCACCTTGCGCTTCCCCGATTTAGTAGCTGTGTCGTATTGGGCTAAATCGTATCGTTCTATTAAGCTAATTAGTTTAGTTGCGTACTCTGGATGTGTGGCATACCCAGCTTTTTTTAATCCTCTGGCCCAAGATTTATAGTCTGTTATTTTATAGGTAAACAAGTCAGCATAACGAGTTCTATTTTTCAGAAATTCCGAATGGTCACGGTAAGAATCGGCCACCTTTTTATACTTCCTAAAACATTCTTGTGCCTCGTCGTCGTCGTGGTATACCTTTTTCCCTTCCCATCCTTTGTGACATTTTATCCCAAAATGATTGCGAGACTTCACCGACAATACAGAATTCCCATTTCCAGACTCTAAAATCCCTTGAGCTAAAGTTATACTTGCGGGGATCCCATAGGCATGCATTTCGGCAATAGCCATTTTATGGAATTTATTAATATAATCCTCGGAAGTTAAATCTTGAGCAGCTATAGAAAAAGAGAGGAGGAAAGTGAAAACTGAAAAAAGTAATTTCATAAGATCTGTAAGCCTTTATTTTTTAAACGTTCATTCATACCCGCGATACCTTGTAAGCCACCTGTGTGGACTGCTACGATGGTAGAACCTGCACGAAAATAGTCTTTTTCTATTAAGTCCCATAAACCAAAGAACATCTTAGCTGTATAAACGGGATCCAATGGTACCTGGTGATCCCTTTTAAAAGAATTCATAAAACTGATTAATTCGGGCTTAACCTTTGCATATCCACCAAAATGGTAATCTAAGCTTAATTCCCATTGAGTATTTGTGGTATATTTAGCAATGTCTTTTTCCAGAAAACCTCCCCCTTTAAGTGCTGGAAAACCTAATGCTTGCTGGTGTGGTTTTAGTGAATTTACAATTCCTGAAATCGTTCCTCCTGTACCTACAGCACAGCATATATAATCGAAATCTACAGTAATATTGTCTACAATTTCGGCACAGCCCCTTACAGCCAGTTCATTAGTTCCTCCTTCTGGAATAAGGTAGTAATTAGACTCATTTTTTAATAGTGATTTTAAAAATTCTGCATCCTCTTTCTGTCTATACGCAGTTCTTGAGAGGTACTTTAAATCCATTCCACACTTTTCAGCATAAGACAGAGTAGAATTTAAGGGCAACAGTTCCTCTCCTCTAATAAAGCCAATTGTGTTAAAACCAAACTCCTTTCCTGCAGCAGCTGTTGCGGCTATATGATTCGAATAAGCTCCTCCGAAAGTAATTAAAGTCTCTATATTATTGAGTTTTGCTTCTTGGAGAGTATAGTATAATTTCCGCCATTTATTCCCAGAAATAAAAGGATGTATTAAATCTTCACGCAAAATAAACAGGCGTATTTTTTTCTTACTTACTAAAGAATCAAATAATTCTTGCAAAGGTGGTATAAGAGGTAAAATCATAGCCCAAAGATACGAGGGAAAATTGTAAATTCGCAGCAATGAAACTAGAAGGCTTTTCACAATTTAGAAATTTAGACCCCGAAGATTTTTATCATTCTGAGGAGGGTTATATTGTATACACCGAAAAGTACCATTTAAAAAGAGGTTACTGTTGTAAAAACGGTTGTAAACACTGTCCTTATGGCTTCAACAAGAGTAAAAAGAAAATAAAAAAAAGCGAAGGCAATGATGACATTGGAAGAGTTTAGAAACGAATTGACGGAAGGTATACCTAGTGTTTTACCAGCCAAACAAACATACGACAGCAGCTTAAACCACGCACCTAAGCGTAAAGAGATACTAAGTACAGAGGAAAAAAAACTGGCTTTAAAAAACGCCTTACGTTATTTCCCTGTTGAGCAACATGCTGTATTAGCACCTGAATTTGCCGAAGAAATGAAAAACTTTGGCCGAATATACATGCTGCGTTTTAAACCTAAACATAAAATGTACGCCCGTGACATTGCCGACTACCCTGGTAAATCACTTCAAGCTAAGGCAATTATGCTCATGATTCAAAACAATTTGGATCATGCAGTGGCACAGCATCCAGACGAACTTATTACCTATGGTGGAAATGGGGCTGTTTTTCAAAACTGGGCTCAATACCGTTTGTGTATGCAGTATTTAACGGAAATGACAGACGAGCAAACACTAACCATTTACTCTGGACATCCTATGGGATTATACCCATCGCATAAAGATGCACCTAGAGTTATAGTAACCAATGGAATGGTTATACCCAACTACTCGAAACCCGACGATTGGGAGAAATTTAATGCATTAGGAGTTAGTCAGTATGGGCAAATGACTGCAGGTTCTTATATGTATATTGGCCCGCAAGGTATTGTTCACGGTACAACGATAACCCTACTTAACGGAGGAAGAAAAATCTCTAAAAATGGAGAAGGCTTAGCAGGTAAATTATTTGTTACTGCTGGATTAGGCGGTATGAGTGGAGCACAACCAAAGGCTGGGAATATAGCAGGCTGCATCTCTGTTACAGCAGAAGTAAATGCAAAAGCTACGCAAACTAGACATTCTCAAGGTTGGGTAGACGAGGTGATTACCGACCTAGACAAACTTTGTGCACGTGTAATACTTGCTAAGAAAAACAAAGAAGTCGTGTCTATCGCCTATCAAGGAAATATTGTTGATGTATGGGAAAAATTTGACCAGGAAGATATTTATATCGACTTAGGTTCTGACCAAACATCCCTTCACAACCCATGGGCAGGAGGTTATTATCCTGTAGGAATAAGTTTGGAAGAAGCAAATACAATGATGGCTGCAGAACCTGAATTATTTAAGGAGAAAATTCAAGAAACCTTACGTAGACATGCGGCATCGATAAATAAACACACAGCAAAAGGAACGTATTTCTTCGATTATGGAAATGCCTTTTTACTAGAAGCTTCTAGAGCTGGTGCCGATATTATGGCAGAGGATGGAATAAACTTCCGATATGCTTCTTATGTACAAGACATAATGGGACCTATGTGTTTCGATTATGGTTTCGGACCGTTCCGTTGGGTATGCGCATCTGCAAAAGCAGCGGATTTAGCAGCTACAGACCGTATAGCATGTGAGGTTTTAGAGGAAATTATGAAAGTATCTCCAAAAGAAATCCAGCAGCAAATGGCCGATAATATCCAATGGATAAAAGGGGCTCAAGAAAACAAACTGGTGGTGGGTTCTCAAGCGCGTATTCTCTATGCAGATGCAGAAGGACGCGTGAAAATTGCAGCCGCCTTTAACAAAGCTATTAAAGAAGGACTAATAGGACCTGTTGTATTGGGTAGAGACCACCATGATGTTTCAGGTACAGACTCACCTTACAGAGAAACCTCTAATATTTACGATGGCTCAAGATATACTGCTGACATGGCAATACAAAATGTTATTGGAGATAGCTTCCGTGGTGCTACATGGGTTTCTATACACAATGGTGGTGGAGTTGGCTGGGGAGAAGTAATGAATGGTGGCTTTGGTATGTTACTCGATGGAACAGACGATGCAGATAGAAGACTGCGTTCTATGCTATTCTGGGATGTAAACAATGGAATTTCTAGACGTAGTTGGGCCAGAAATGATGAAGCTGTTTTTGCTATAAAAAGAGCTATGGCATCGGAACCACTACTTAAGGTTACCATTCCTAATTATGCAGACGATGAATTAATAAATACCATCTACTAAAAAAGAGGAGCCTTAGCTCCTCTTTAAACTCGTTTATTTTATGTAATTTGTAGTGTGATTTTGGTGCCCCTCATCAATTTCACTTTATGAAAATGACTATAAATTAAAAAACTAAAAGATGAACGATAGCTATTTAAAAATCATTTATTCCGGCTCTTTTGTAAATGCTCAATACATAGCAGGAATATTAGAAGAAGGAGAAATTCACTGTGTAATAAAAGACGAATTTCAATCTAGTATGATGGCCGGATGGGCTTCACCAGGAACAGAAAACTCTGTACGTGTTATGGTGGCGAAAGAAGACTTAAACAAAGCAGTTGAAGCTATAAAAGCTGCTAAAGAGGGGAATTAAAAACCTCTCCTCCCACTCCTAGATCCACGTTTAGAACCTTTATTGGGTCGCTTTTTGTTCATTTGTTTTCGGCTAAGCACACCCAGATATGCTACATATTGTTTTTTATTTAAAATTGCACGCATTTTCACATTCAGCTCTTTATTTAAAGCCTGAATTTGAACATGAGTCTCTCTTCGTAATTGCTTAGAATTAGACCTAACTAGTTTCAATTTTAAATGATGCTCCTTTTGAATAAGCTGTACTCGTTGTGCCTGCTCTTTATTTAATTTTACAAGCAAGTGCTCTAATCGTTGCTCTGGTGAATTTGCTAAATTCCCTTTGCCTGTTTGTGCGAGTAAAGCACCTCCAAAAAGAACTGCTAGAATGAATACATTTTTCATAATTTATTTTTTGTGGTGTTTTTTTCTACGGCCGTCCTTCTGGCCTTTAGGGCTCAATAAACGATGCATTTTCTTTAATTCCTCCGGAGAAAGATAAGCAGATAAGTCAGCTCTTAGTACCTCAATGGCTAGCTTTTGCTGGGATCTAACTTCCTTGTGTCTTCGGTGATTTTCTACTGCAAATTTACGCAGTACTGGCATAACAGAATCCTGCATAGTTGGAGAAAGATCTAACACCCGCAAAGACTGTTCTATAAAACCATTCTCAGTTCTCATATGATTAGCTCTATGGATTTTATGCATAGTAAACCTACCCCCCATCAATACACCTAGAGCGATACCAATGAAAAGAATTAAGCTTGTTTTAATAATTGACTTCTTTTCCATCTTCGTTTAAATTATGAATTAATATAAAAAAGTAAACTGGTGTTGTTTGTGTCCATGTCTGCTATCCCTAAAAGAGCATCAAAGCCCCATGTACTCTGTGTTAGGCATAGGTTAAAGATTAACAAAATAGATGCAGCCACGCCTATGGAAGCTATCCAGATAGAAGATTTATCCAAAATTGGAATTGCATCGAGTTTCATTCTTAACAAAACCTTACTATTAAAGGTATTGGAAAAGGTAGAATTGATTGATCGAATCAAATTCATATCAGATTCTAGTTTCTCCCATTTTTCACAAACTCGTGGATTTCTATGAATGAAAACAGATAAGGCTTGCGTTTCATCAGAACTTAGTAAACCCTCATTTAAAGAAAGCCAATCAATATGGTATTGTTCTTCTGTTTTCATAGTTAAGTGTTTAATAATTCAGTTAATTTTTTTTGTCCTCTAGAATACCGGGTTAAAACAGTGCTAATAGGAATTTCTAATACCGTTGCTATCTCCTTGAAACTATAATCTTGTGTAGTTCTCAATACTATTACTTCTCGATACTTATCATCTAATACTAAAATAGCTCTCCTTAGCAACTCAATTCTGTAATCCGTCTCAGAAGGATCTGACATAGAAGAGTTTTGTATTTTCTCCTCTAAATAATCTCCTGAATAAAACAATTTCCACTTTCTTTTTCTTCTATCGAGCTCATTAAGTGAAAGATTAATAGCAATTCGTGTGAGATAAGTAGAAATCTTAGCTTGGCCTTTAAAATTTTGAATATTTCTAAAGAATCTAATGAATACCTCTTGCCCTACATCCTCGGCTTCAGGAACAGCTCCGAGCATTCCTCTAACAGTTTTTGCTATTTGACGTTTATGTAAATTAAGTACTTCAGCATAGGCACGCTCCTCCCCTCTTTTAAGAGCAGTAATAAGAACGAGTTCAGAATTTGGAGTACTAATTTTAAGCATATTCACAATTTAGACAAAGTAAAATACTGTTTTATTCCACGGAGGTAGAAAAAAATAAATCAAAAAAAAAGCCATTTCTAAAAGAAATGGCTTTTGATGTACTTTAAATATTAATTCAATAAAGTCTTCGCTAAGTCTATGGCGTTTTGAAGACCGTCTGGATTTTTACCACCTGCAGTAGCATAGGAAGCTTGACCACCGCCACCACCAACAATCTCTTTAGAAATGCCTCTTATTATTTGTCCAGCATTAAATTCTTTAGTGCTAATAAGATCATCAGTCAGGGCAACACTCAAATTGGCTTTCCCATTATTCTCTGCACCTAAAACCACCATTAAATTATCCATTTCTTTTTTACACTCTAAAGAAAGGTCTTTCATGGCTGCAGGTTCAAGATCAACAATCGCACTAATAAAATTCACCCCGTTAATTTGAACAGCAGATTTTAAGAGTTCAATTTTTAAACCTTTGGCTTTTTCAGAAATCAAAACTGCTAACTTCTTCTCTAAACTCACCTTATCAGCTAACAGTGTTTCCACCCCTTTAATAGGATCATTAGCATTTTTCAATATACCCTTTAATACAGTTAGGGTCGCTTCTTGCTTTTTATAATACTCAAAAGCTTTTTCTGAGGTAATTGCTTCAATTCGTCTTATTCCAGCGGCCACACCAGCTTCAGCAGTAATTTTCAATAAACCTATTTGAGCTGTTGAAGTAACGTGACAACCCCCACATAACTCAACAGAATCGTCAAATTTTATTAACCTTACTTTATCACCATATTTCTCTCCAAACAAAGCCATTGCACCCATCTTTTGTGCATCAGCAATTGCTAAAGAACGCTCTTCAGTAAGTAATATATTAGCTCTAACCTTCGCGTTTACTTGGTCTTCAACCAGTTTAATCTCTTCCTCAGAAAGTTTTGAAAAATGCGAAAAATCGAATCGTAAATACTGATCATTTACCAAAGAGCCTTTTTGCTCTACATGCACACCCAAAACATCTCGTAGTGCTTTGTGTAATAAGTGTGTTGCTGTATGATTATTCTCAGTTAACAAACGCTTCTCTGCATCTACTTTGGCACTAAAAGTAGCACTAGGATTTTCTGGGAGCGTAGTAACGAAGTGAACTATTTGGTTGTTTTCTTTTTTGGTATTAAAAATAGAAACCGATTTCCCTTCGGCAGTAATAGTACCTTTATCACCTACCTGTCCACCACCTTCGGCATAAAATGGTGTCTTATCGAATACCAATTGGTAAAATTCTTTTCCCTTTTGTTTTACTTTTCTGTACTGGCTAATTTTAATATCAGCTTCTAAAGAATCGTAACCCACAAAATCTGTTTCTGTTTCAAATAGCGAAACCCAGTCATCTGTTTCTACTGCTGAAGCAGCACGAGCACGGTCTTTTTGCTTTTTCATTTCAGCATCGAAGCCTGCCATATCAACAGACTTTCCATTTTCTGAAAGTATCAGCTCTGTTAAATCAATTGGAAAACCGAAGGTATCGTAAAGCTCAAATGCTCTAGCACCATCAATAAGATCTCCTCTCGTAGATTTCATTATATCATCGATGCGTATTAATCCTTTTTCTAGCGTACGCATAAAAGACAACTCTTCTTCTTGAATTACTTTTTCTGCTAGGACTTGCTGCTTAGTTATCTCAGGGAAAAACTCACCCATTTGAGCCACTAAAACCTCTACTAACTGATACATAAAGGCACCCTTTACACCTAAAAAGGTAAAGCCATAACGTACTGCACGACGAAGAATACGTCTAATTACATAACCTGCACCGGTATTTGAAGGTAGCTGCCCATCGGCAACTGCAAAGGCAATGGCTCTAACGTGGTCGGCTATCACACGTAGGGCGATATCTACTTTTTCGTCCTTACCATATTCAAATCCAGTTATAGTACATAACTTCGAAATTAAAGGAGTAAATACATCTGTATCGTAGTTGGATTGTTTTCCTTGTAAAGCCATAGCTAGACGTTCAAAACCCATTCCGGTATCAACATGAGTATTTGGTAAATTCTCTAAGCTACCATCAGACTTTCTGTTGTATTGCATAAACACTAGATTCCATACCTCTACCACTTGAGGGTGGTCGTAATTTACTAGAGTACGTGCATCCACCTTTGCGCGTTCTTCATCAGAACGCAAGTCTATATGAATCTCAGAACAAGGACCGCAAGGACCTACAGCACCCATTTCCCAAAAATTATCGGCTTTATTACCGTTAAGAATTCTATCTTCTGCAATATGTTTTTTCCAACAGTCAAACGCATCGTTATCCATAGCTAGTTTATCTTCTTTAGCACCTTCGAAAACAGTAACGTATAAACGGTCTTTATCAATTCCGTATACCTCCGTTAAAAGTTCCCAGGCCCAGTCTATAGCATCCTTTTTGAAATAGTCCCCAAAAGACCAATTCCCAAGCATTTCGAACATAGTATGGTGGTAGGTATCGTGTCCTACTTCATCTAAATCATTATGCTTTCCTGAAACACGTAAACACTTCTGACTATTTACTATACGTGGGCTTTTCACTTCACTAATACCTAGAAATAAATCTTTAAATTGATTCATTCCAGCATTGGTGAACATCAAGGTAGGGTCATTTTTAATTACTATTGGAGCAGAACTTACCTGGGCATGTCCTTTATCCTTAAAAAATTGTAAAAATTTCTGACGTATTTCTTGAGATTTCATAACTAACCTGTCTGTGTAATAATTCGTTTATAGCCTAAAACAATAAAGAAAACACAATCGTTCAAATTTTCTTAAATTGCGCTCGGATTGAGCTAAATAGGAAAATACAAATTTAGCCAAATTTTCAGCATATGACCAAGGTCAAATATTATTACGACACTAAAACTTTAGCCTATAAAAAAATTGAGCGATCTAAGCTTCAAATGCTTAAGCGTGTGCTCCTTTTTATTACGAGTTCTACGGCTATAGCCCTAGGCTTGGTGGTACTTTTCTTCTCTATTTTCGATTCTCCAAAAGAGAAAGAATTAAAGAGAGAAATTGATAATCTACTCGTACAATACGAGCTTTTAGAAAATCAAATTAGTAATTCTTCATTAATATTAGATGAATTACAAGAAAGAGACGACAATATTTATCGTGTTATTTTTGAAGCAGAACCTATAGATGCTAGTATAAGAAGAGCAGGATTTGGTGGAATTAACAGGTATAAAAAATACGAGGGCTTTAAGCATTCTGATTTAGTAGCCGACTTACATAAAAAGATCGACCAGGTTTCAAAGGCGATTTACGTACAATCAAAATCCTTTGATACGGTATTAGACTTAGCGCAAAACAAAGAGGAAATGCTAGCCCACATACCTGCAATTCAACCTGTAGCAAACAAAAACCTTAAACGAATGGCTTCGGGCTATGGAAATAGAATTCACCCGGTATACAAGACAAAAAAAATGCATTGGGGAATGGATTTCTCTGCACCTAAAGGCACAGAAGTTTATGCTACTGGAGATGGTAAAATTGAAAAGGTTAAACGTTCAAAACGCGGCTATGGAAACCAAGTACGCATTGACCATGGATACGGTTACAAAACCTTTTACGCACACCTTAACAAGTATATCGTTAGGAGAGGGCAAACTGTAAAGAGAGGAGATTTAATTGGTTATGTTGGAAGCACTGGAACCTCTACAGCACCCCATTTACACTATGAAGTAATTAAAAATAAGCGAAAAGTTAATCCCGTAAATTATTATTTCAATGATTTAACTGCTGAGGAGTACGACAGAATGCTCGAATTGTCTTCTCAAGAAAATCAATCATTTGATTAATCCCCTATGAGTCAGATGAAGAAAGAAATCTCGAAACTTTACTATTCTATTGGGGAGGTAGCTTCTATGTTTGAAGTTAACAACTCATTAATACGGTTTTGGGAAAAGGAGTTTAGTATAATTAAGCCTAAGAAAAACAAGAAAGGAAATCGATATTTCACTCCTAAAGATATTGAGAATTTTAAAATTATTTTTCACTTAGTAAAAGAGCGCGGTTATACCCTTGACGGTGCGAAGAAGAAATTAAGAGAAAATAAAGAAGATACTGTAAAAAACGTTGAAATTGTGAGTCAACTCCAAGCTATACGGGCTGAACTAGTTGCTATTAGAGAAATACTTTAACCCTTTTTCTTTACGTGGTATTTAGACAACCTAGCCACCAAAGACATACCTAATTTGTCGATTTTAAGGACTACCTCAGTATCGGTTTGATAATCTACAATTCCATCCATACCTTTTAGGGCTCCATCACTAATTTCTAGGTTAGTACCTACCTCAAAAGAAACAACTTCTACAGTCTCATAGCTACCCAAAAACTTACGGATTGCATCGATTTCAGACTGTTTTACTTCAGCCTCTTTTCCTAACCAAAATAGAAATCGAACTACACCAGGACTTTGTAAAACAGCTAATTTTTCAGCCATTGATTCTGGAGCCTTTACAAAGATATAAGACTTAAACAAGGGCTCTTCAATCCATTTCTTACGATCGGACCACTGTTTTAAAACTTTTTGAGTAGGATAATAGCATTCTACTCCATTAGCTACTAAACTTTCAAAAACCTTTTTCTCGTTTCTGGGCTTAGTATATAAAACATGCCATATAGGCTTAACTTTCGTCTTGGTCTCCATAGCCGTATCCATAACCGTACCCATAACCGTAGCCGTAGCCATAACCGTAGCCATATGCATCCTCAATTTTAAACCCGTTTAGTACAAGGCTTACATTTTTAACCTTTTCGGTAGCATATTGATCATTAATAAGCTTGAGCATATTCTTATTAGTGAGGCCTTGTCTAGTCACATAAATTAAATTGTCTACATGAGGCACTATTAACTGAGCATCTGCTACCATTCCAACAGGAGCCGTATCGATAATAATTCTGTCGTAGTAATTCTTAAGCATGTCTAATAATTCCACAAAAGCTACCGAATCAATAAGTTCAGCTGGGTTTGGTGGTACAGGACCAGATAAAATCACATCTAATTTACTCAAATTAGAACGCTGTATAACCTCTTCTAAAGAAGCCTGACCACTGAGATAATTGGTCATCCCTTTTGAGTGTTTCAAATCTAAATCCTCAACAGATATTTTAGGTTTCCTAAGATCACAACCCAATAAGATTGTTTTCTTTCCAGACATCGCATACATAGAAGCTAAGTTCGTAGCAATAAATGTTTTTCCTTCTCCAGAAACAGAAGATGTTAAGGCAATGAGATGGGTTTTGGCATTCCCAGGAACCATAAAATTCAAATTCGTTCTTATAGCTCTAATCGATTCTGCAATATTAGACTTAGGTTTTTTCACAACAGGAACAGCAAAGTCATAGGTATTAAAAGAAATAGCCCCTAGGATAGGGATATTAGTCAATTTCTCTAAATCTTCGATCGTAGAAATACTGGTTCTAAAGAAATCTTTAAGCAGAATATAAACTACAGGAAGAAGTAAAGCAATGATAAATGCAATCGCATATTTCATAGATTTATTAGGTCTCACAGGACCATTCCCAAAATCTCTCGCTGGGTTAATTACTTTATGATCGGCCTTATTTGCAGCTTTAGTAATTCCAGCCTCAGCTCTTTTTTCCAATAAGAAAGTAAACATTTTATCATGTATACCATACTTTCTTTGAATGGTAAGCATTTGACGTTCTGTAGCTGGTAGAGTAGCGAATCGCTGTTCCATAAAAGAAATTCTTTCTTTTATGTCTTTAGATTTTAATTCAGTAGCTAAAATTAAATTTTTAACGTTTGCAAGTAAGGCACCTCTAGTTTGATCAATTTGAACTTGTAGTTGAGTAAGAATAGGATTAACAGACTGCATAGAATAATCTAATTTAGAGCGTTCTAAATTCAGCTGTTGTAGGGATGCTACTAAGCCTACCAGTATTGGGTCTTTTATACCGACTACTGAAGGAGCTACAATAGCATTAATTTCATTCTCTTCTATATACGTTAGTATATCGCCGTAGTAATTTAACTGAAATTCTGTGATCGACCTTTGATTATCGAGTTCAACAAAACGCTCAGCTGCTTGGTTAGCCTCAAAACTAATATCCATCACCCCCATCTCAGAGCGGAATGATTCTAATTCCATCTCAGATAATTGAAGTGTATCGCCAATTAAACTCAGTTGAGTTTCAATAAAATCAATTGTTTTATCTGCAATTAAATTCTTATCTGATAAACTGGCAGCTATATAATTTGTTGTTAGGGTATTTAAATAATCTACTAATTTCCCTTTGTGAGTACCTTCCATACTTAAATTAAGTACAGATGCATCTTTAATAGGTGAGAAATTCACCGCTCGGTTAAAGAATTTTATTAACCTCTGGTAGGTATTAAATTTAAATTTATAATTGTTCGCATTTGACTTACTGTCGTAATGGACTCCCTCTTTTTTAAGTAGTCTAAATTTATAATTATCATTCTGTATCCAATCCCCAAATTTAGAGACTTGATCTAGATTATCCTGAGCAGAATAGTAAGATGTAGATTCACTAGAATAATTATAAACTCCCCTATTACTTACTTCTTCAATCGAAATGTGAAATTTATTTTCACTTAACCATTCGATTTCAAAAAAGCAATCGGTCAATTGGTTGTGATTTTTATCGAACTCAACATAGTATGGTCCATCCTTATAGGTTTCAGTCAAACGTATTCTACCTACACCATAATAGCTTATTTCTAAGCCCAGATCCTTTACTACCGACTCGGTGAGTCCAAGGGATTTCATAATTTCTAATTCGTTATAATAAGCTTGACGAGAACTAGAAACACCAAAACCACCCATTAAACCTTCTAATTCTGAAGCACCCGATTTCTCTAATGAAATAAGCACTGAACTAGTCATTTTATAAATCGGATTAGAATATCGATTTATAAAATATGCTACAGTTAATGCTAGTGGTATAGTAAGCGCAAATAAACGCCAGTGAGAAATAAATTTATACAACAACTCTTTTATGTCAACCGTCTCTTCATCTAGAAAAGATTGATAATCTCTTTGATTTTTAGATTCCATAAAATTAGTTCTTAAAGAAATTGATGATTAATAAGGTAGAAGAAATGGTAGTAAGTAGTGTTTGGAAAGTAGACCAGCCAGTTTGACCAACACCCCAAGCTTTAGCACTTAAAGGCTCTACATAAACAACATCATTGGGTTGTAAAAAATAAAAATCTGAAGTTAAAATAGCGTCTGAGGTTAGATCTACTGTATGAACAGAAACATTTTCATCGGTATGACGAAGGACTTTAACTTCCTCCCTATTGGAAAGGTCTGTAAGATCTCCACATATAGAAAGAGCATCAAAAATACTCACTTTATTTTGGTAGAAAGTGTACTTACCAGGTCTTTCAACCTCACCCAAAACATTAATTTTTATCCCTGTAGTCTTCACATCAATAATAGCATCTTTAAAATATAAATCCACTTTTACTTGTAGTGCTTGCTTCACTTCCTCTAGGGTCTTCCCCAACACATACACCGATCCTACTACTGGTAATAAGATCTCCCCTTTTGAGTTTACTGAATAGCCCTTTAAATAAAAGAGTAATTCATTTGCTGCTACTTGGCTTTCGGTATTATTAAGATTAGCGTCGATTAAAGTCTTAATAGTGATATATAATATATCTTGCTGAGAAACTTTATAAGCTCTCATTTGGAGCGGATAACTCACAGTATTTAAATCATCAACACCTTGAATATATACACGTTTCTTCATAGATACACATGAAGCTAAAGAAAGTGTGATGAATACAAACAGGACTATTTTTCTCATTTTTTGCTTTAATTTTATTGAAGTATTGGACAAGAATCGAAGAACAAAATTATATTTGTATCTATCACTTCCAAGTAGTAAAAATACTATTATTTTTAGAGAGTATTAAAATTTAACCAACTGAAAAAAAGCATTAATTTGAAAACAAAGATACTCGTTACTGGAGGAGCAGGATACATAGGATCTCACACAGTAGATCGCTTAATTCAAGCAGGTTACGAACCTATAATAGTTGATGATTTCAGGAACTCTCAAACATGGGTACTCGACCAGCTCCAGGAACTTACGGGACAAAAAATAAAGAGCTATACTTTAGATTGTTGTAATTTAACAGCTCTTGATGCCGTATTTAAAAATGAATCTATTGAAGGGGTTATTCATTTTGCTGCATTAAAAGCTGTAGGCGAATCTATGGATGAACCTTTAAAATACTATACCAATAATGTAGGCTCATTAATTAATATAATTGATTTAATGGCCAAATATAAAATCCCAGATCTGGTATTCTCCTCTTCTTGCACTGTTTATGGAGAGGCCGACTATTTACCTGTTAATGAGCAACACCCTATAAAAAGTGCAGAATCGCCTTATGGAAGCACAAAACAAATGTGTGAACGAATAATTAGCGATTGTTTAAAATCAAAAAAAATAAACAGAGCGAGTATTCTACGATATTTCAACCCTGTAGGAGCACACCCATCGGGGTTAATTGGTGAACTACCTCTTGGAACACCTAATAACTTAATCCCATTTATTACCCAAACAGCAGCAGGAATTAGACCTATGCTAACTGTTTTTGGCGACAATTATAATACGGTAGATGGCACATGTGTGCGAGACTATATCCATGTGATGGACTTAGCAGAAGCACATGTTAAATGCCTGGAAAATATGGCCTCACAAAAAAAATCTTTCACTTTAAATATAGGAACTGGAAAAGGAAGTTCTGTTTTAGAAACGATAAAGGCTTTTGAGAAAGTAAATAAACTAAAACTGAATTATACCGTCGGAGCTAAACGAGAGGGAGATATAGCACAGATATATGCAGAGACTAGCTTAGCTGAAAAAACACTTAACTGGAAAACAAAGTATTCACTAGATGACGCAATGCGGGATGCATGGAATTGGCAACTGTATATAGATACTAAATAAAAAAGGGACTCAAATGAGTCCCTTTTTTATTATTGTAATTTAAAGTTAATAGGCACTGTAAAACTACAGGGAACCGATTTACCTCTTTGTTTTGCAGCCTTCAACTTAGGGATAGAGTTTACTAGCCTAAGTGCTTCAGCAGTTAAATGCTTATCCTCACCTCTAACAACAGTAGCTTTGGTAATATTACCCGCTTTGTCGATTACGAACTGAACAAATATTTTTTCTGAAATACCCATTTCTTTTGGTATTGCAGGGTATTTAAAGTGTTTGCGAATATGATTCATGATTCCTTTTTGGAAACACATATAACGCTCAGCTTTTGATACATCTTCACAACCAGGAAAAATTGGCTTATCCTCTACTACCGCAAAATTAAATACCTCATCTTCTTCTTCTTCGTCAATGATTTCAATAATCTCATCTTCGTCAGTATCGGTTTCTTCGATCTCTAACTCAACTTCAATCTCTACATCATCCTCCACAATTTGAATAATTTCTGGTGGTGGTGGTGGTGGTGGTGGTGGCTTAATTTCTCTCTGAGTAACTGGAATAATCTCCTCGTCCTCTAGAGCCAACTCCATTGTTCCCAAATCTGAAGCAGATTTCTCGTAGCTTCTCCATTCGAAAGCTAAAAGAGATGCCGAAATAGCGAAAATCAAACCAATTTGGACAAACATGCCTCTTTTGGTTTCCAAATTCGCTTTTGGATTCTTTTTCGTTTGCATATGTTTTTATTTAAAGTGTAAAACTAAACAATTCGTAGGGTATTACAAAACAGCTTTTCGCTTAAAAAACTCAGCTATAATTACACCAATTAATAAACCTATTGTATTTGCTAGTACATCTAAATACTCACCAAATCTACCTACAATTAAATAATGCTGTACCAGTTCGATACTACTACCTATTAGGGTTCCAATTACCAATACAAGCGCACTAGTTGCAACGAACGAGCTAGGACGTTTAGTATTTTTAAAGAGGGGTAAATATAAAAGAATAGCAAATAATGCATAAAAAATAAAATGAATACCCTTGTCTGAAACAGCGATATTGGGAACATTAGAAGTTGGTAAAAAACTACCAATAACTATAATGAACAACCAAACAATAGCAGGAACAAAGGATGCACTACACTTTTTAAGCACCTACTAAATCCTTATACTCTTCTGCTGATAATAGATTGTCTAATTCTGTAGGGTTCGAAACCGCTACTTTAATCATCCAACCAGCACCATAAGGATCATTATTCACCAATTCAGGCTCATCTTCTAAACCTTCATTAAAAGCAATTACTTCTCCTGTAATAGGCATAAATAAATCAGAAACTGTTTTTACGGCTTCAACAGAACCAAAAACTTCTTCTATCTCTACTGTATCTCCTTCGGTGTCTACATCAACATAAACGATATCACCTAATTCTTTTTGTGCAAAATCGGTAACACCAATCACAACATTATCTCCTTCTACACGTACCCACTCGTGGTCTTTCGTGTATTTTAATTCTTGAGGTATGTTCATTTTTTCTAATTTTTTTCAAAAATAGTAAATATGCTTGTTTTAATACAAGTCTTATTACTTTACTTTAAACCTAGTTTATTCAACAAAGGTGTAGCTCCAACAACAAAATAGGGATTTAATAAATTTTCTTTATTGTACTGCAGAGGTAATTGCGTCCCTAAATCTCTCACTTCAATACCCAACACACTACAAATACCATGTGCAGCAGCAGAGTCCCACTCCATAGTAGGTGCGAATCTAGGATACACATCTGCCTTAGCATCTGCGATAGCTAAAAACTTTAAGGAAGAACCCATAGAGACTATTTCCGCATCTACTAACCGATCTAAGAAGGATTTAGTTTCGTTATTTAAATGAGAACGCGAAGCGACCACCCTTAAATTATTTAAACTTTCGGGTACCAAGGGTGCCAACTCATGAACTCCTAAAGAATCTTTCTTAAAAGCACCAATACTCTTATGTGCATAAAAAAGTTCATCTACCACTGGAGTATATACCACTCCCATTACAGAACTCGACTTGTGTATTAGCGCAATATTTACGGTAAACTCTCCATTTCTTTTGATAAACTCTTTGGTACCATCTAGTGGGTCTACCATCCAGAAATACTCCCATTGTGATCGCTCTGCAAAAGGAATCTCAAGCCCTTCCTCACTCAGGATAGGCAAATTAGAATCTGCTAATAATTCAACAATTTTATAGTGAGCCGCTTTATCAGCTTTCGTTAAAGGACTCTCATCACTTTTACTCTCTACACCAAAATCGTCACTATTATATACTTTAAGAATTTCTTTTCCGGCTTGAAGAGCTGCATTTTTCGCAAGTTCTATAAGCACATCAAAATTTGGTTTTATACTAGACATGGGTGTTTTTTAAGTAACCAATCAATTTATCTACAGCATCAGACAGCTTTTCTTCAGAAGAAGAAATAGTTATTTCTGGATTTTCAGGCTTTTCAAAAGGAGAAGATATACCCGTAAAGTCTTTAATTTCTCCTTTTCGAGCCTTCTCATAAAGGCCTTTTACGTCCCTTTGCTCACATACTTCTAATGGACAATCAACAAATACTTCCACGAAATCTCCTTTTGGAAACAAGGCACGTACTCTTTCTCTATCGGCTCTTAATGGAGATACAAAAGCACATAAGACCAATAAACCTGCATCAACGAAAAGTTGAGATACAGCACCTACACGGCGTATATTCTCGGCTCGATCTTCCAAGGAAAAACCCAAACCTTTATTAAGCCCCATCCGTACATTATCGCCATCTAACAAATACGTATGCCATCCTTGCTTATACAATTCATTTTCTAGAGCTCCTGCAATAGTAGACTTCCCTGAACCAGACAAACCAGTAAACCAGACAACTTTAGCAGGATGCCCTTTAAGCAGACTTCTATCTGATTTAGCTATTTGATGGTTGTGAGGTATAATGTTATTTTGAGACATCTAACTTAGATTTTCGTTGTTCAGGATCTAAACCAATATTACTCTTATACCAAGCTCTTTCGTGAAAATAATAAAACACCATTTTTATGCCAGATTCTGTTAGTGCTACCCATGTAGCTTTTTGTGTAGCGTCTGGATCCTCACTAAAAAACCATCTAGCAACAAGAAACGTTGTTACAGAGGCAATTATACGCCAGGTGATAGCTTTAGCAATATGTCTTTTTTTAGATTTCTGCATATTTAAATTATCATACCAGAAGCAACGGTATTATTGGTGGCTTCATCAATTAAAATTACAGAACCTGTAATTCTGTTTTTAGCATAGGAATCGGCAAATATTGGTTTTGCTAAACGCAGTTTCACCCTTGCTATATCGTTCATTTTCACTTCTAAGTCCTCCTCATTTCTATGGAGCGTATTCACATCTACTTTATAACGAACCTCTTTTACGAGGGCACGAACCTCATTACTAGTGTGTCTTAAAATATATTTACCTCTTGTATTTAATCCTGTATTATCTAGCCAACACAACATAAGTTCTACCTCTTGCAATACAGGAGGCTGATTATTAGGTCTAGCAATCATATCGCCTCTAGAAACATCAATATCGTCTTCTAAAGTTATAGAAACTGACATTGGGGCAAAGGCTTCTGCAATAGCGCCATCGAAAGTATCGATACTTTTAATTTTGGATTGAAATCCAGAAGGTAGCACTACTACCTCATCGCCTGGTTTAAAAACCCCACCTGCTATTCTTCCAGCATAACCACGATAGTCGTGAAACTCATCTGAGTGAGGACGAATAACATACTGAACAGGCATTCTACAATCTATATGATTATGGTCGCTTGCTATATGAACTGTTTCGAGAGAATTTAATAAAGTTGAGCCTTTATACCAATCCATTTTTTCGGAACGATTAACAACATTGTCTCCATGTAAAGCAGAAATGGGTACAAACTGTATGTCTTGTACATCTAATTTTGATGCAAAAGCTTTATAGTCGGCTACAATTTTATCGTATGATGCTTGATCGTAGTCTACTAAATCCATCTTATTAATACACACTATAAGATGTGGTATCCTCAATAAGGAGGCTATAAACGAATGGCGACTTGTTTGTTCAATTACCCCTTTTCGGGCATCGATTAATATTAATGCTAAGTTTGCTGTACTCGCACCTGTAACCATATTACGAGTATACTGAATATGACCAGGGGTATCAGCAATAATAAATTTGCGTTTTGGAGTTGCAAAATACCTATAAGCTACATCAATGGTAATCCCTTGCTCTCTTTCAGAACGCAAACCATCGGTAAGTAGAGATAAATCCACATGCTCCAAGCCTTTTCTGTTACTGGCTTGTTCAACCATTTCGAGCTGATCTTCGAAGATCGTTTTAGAATCGTATAGTAAGCGACCTATAAGTGTACTCTTTCCGTCGTCTACACTACCTGCTGTAGTAAAACGGAGTAAATCTGAAGTATTATCTATATGATCCATTAGAAATATCCTTGTGTTTTACGGTCTTCCATTGCTGCTTCACCGCGTTTATCATCTGCCCTATTCCCTCTTTCTGTTTGTCTAGCTACAGATACCTCCTCAACGATTTTCGCTAAGGTATCGGCCTCAGACTCTAAACCTCCAGTAATGGTAATATCTCCTAGGGTTCTAAAGCGGATTTGTTTGTTTACTATTTCCTCACTCTCTCTCAATACCAAAAATTCCGATTCTGGTAAAAAAGTATTATCTCTTAATACCACATTTCTATTATGGGCAAAATAAAGAGAAGGGATTTCTATGTTTTCCATTAGTATATATTGCCAAATATCCATTTCGGTCCAATTAGAAATTGGGAAAACTCTAAAATGTTCACCTAGGTTGTGTTTTCCGTTAAACATATTCCACAACTCGGGCCTTTGGTTTTTAGGATCCCACTGTCCGAAATCATCTCTATGGGAAAAGAAACGCTCTTTAGCTCTTGCCTTTTCCTCATCTCTACGAGCACCACCTAAACAAGCATCAAACTTATTAGACTCTATGGTATCTAAGAGTGTTACCGTTTGTAATGCATTCCTACTTGCATTCTTACCCGTTTCTTCTTTTACATTTCCTTTATCTATGGACTCCTGAACAGAACCTACAATTAGTGTAGCCCCTAACCTTTCTACCAAAGCATCTCTAAAAGCGATGGCTTCGGGGAAATTGTGCCCGGTATCGATATGTACCAATGGAAAGGGGAATTTGGCAGGGTAAAAAGCTTTACGTGCTAAATGAGTTATCACTATAGAATCTTTACCCCCTGAAAACAACAAGGCAGGATGCTCAAATTGAGCAGCCGTTTCTCGAAGTACATAGATTGCTTCAGACTCTAATTCACGTAAGTGATCTAAATTGTAATTCATTAGAAATGTTAATTTTTAAGCCATACAGACTTGGTATTCATAGAAGTGTTAAAGATAAAAATATGCACCAATTTTACGACTAATAGATGGCATAATTTATGACAAACATTATAACTATATTTGAAAACTCAGAAAACTCGAAAACATGAAAAATGCAATCTTAGCCTTGGCTATATTCACTAGTACTTTTACAGCTTTAGCACAAGAGAAAACTAGTAGTTTCCCTTCGGTGAATTTAAAATCTATAGAAGGTAAAATGGTAAACACCAACACTTTCGAAAATGAAGGAAACCCAATTGTAGTTAGCTTTTGGGCTACCTGGTGTAAACCCTGCGCCAAAGAGCTAGACGCAATAACTGAAGTATATGACGACTGGCAAGAGGAAACCGGTGTTAAAGTAATTGCGATTTCTATTGACGACGCAAGGAATGCAGCTAAAGTTGCTCCTTATGCAAATGGAAAAGATTGGCCATTTGAAATCTATTTAGATTCTAATAGCGATCTTAAACGCGCCTTAAACGTAAATGCCATCCCGCATACTTTTTTATTGAATTCTAAAAATGAAATTGTGTGGCAACACACCTCATACTTCGATGGTGATGAAGAAGAATTGTATGAAGAAATTCAAAAATTAAAATAGTCTTTAGATGAAAAATCTACTCCTAATAATACTTCTTTGTTCTGGAAGCTTATTGGCTCAAAATGGACATTTAAGTGGTAATTTCCAAAGTGACTTCCAACTTTACTTAGAAGATGAAGATTTGGATTTCAACTTAGAAAACCCAAGTTCAGGATTCCCAAGTGAACGTTTTCTTTCAAATGGGTTTGCCAATATTATGTATACCAATGCTAATTTCTCAGCAGGTATTAGATATGAGTCATACCAAAATGCACTATTAGGTTACCCTGCAGGATACAAGGGAGAAGGCATAACTTATAGATATGCTCAATTCACCAAGAATGGCTTAGAGGTTACGGTAGGTAATTTTTATGAGCAGTTCGGTAGTGGTATGATTTTACGTGCTTACGAGGAGCGAAACTTAGGATACGACAATGCTTTTGATGGACTAAGATTGAAGTATTCTCCTGTGAAAGGGGTTTATTTAAAGTCATTAGTTGGGAGGCAACGATTGTTCTTCGATAAAGGAGAAGGGCTTGTAAGAGCTATTGATGGGGAGCTTTCTTTAAATGAAGCTATCACACCGCTTAACGAAATTAAAACCCAAATTCTATTGGGTGCTAGCTTTGTAAGCAAGTACCAAAAAGACATGAACCCAGCCTATAACTTACCAGAAAATGTAGGTTCGTGGGCAAGTAGAATGAGTATAAACCATGGACGTTGGAATTTCAATTCTGAGTATGTGCACAAATACAACGATCCTTCGGCGGTAAACAACTATATCTACAAGACGGGGAGCGCATTATTAATGAGCGGTTCTTATTCTAAGAGAGGATTTGGCTTGTCTTTAGCGGCTAAGAGAATAGACAATATGGATTACCGCTCTGAAAGAGATCAAAACTTACAAAACCTTATGATCAACTACCTACCAGCCCTAACGAAGCAACATGCGTATGCACTAGCTACAATTTACCCTTATGGTACTATTACTACAGGAGAAATGGGTTTGCAAGCTGAGTTAAATTATAAGGTAAAAAAAGGAACAGCTTTAGGTGGTAAATACGGGATGGGTGTTCTAGCAAATTTCTCGAATGTTTACGCGATAGACAAGCAACAAATTAATGCTACTACTCCATTAGATTCCACCGGAACACTTGGATATACATCAGACTTTTTTAAAGTTGGGGACGATAAGTATTTTCAGGAATTTAGTATAGAACTCTCGAAGAAAGTAAACAAGAAACTGAAGCTTGTTGGTACCTATATCAACACCGAATACAACAGTGCTGCAATTGTAGGGTATAGTTATCACGGAATGATTTACTCAGATATTTTTGTCTTAGAAACTCAATATAAGATTAAATCTAAACATTCTATACGTACAGAAATCCAACACTTAAGTACCAAGCAACACGAGGGGAACTGGGTGATGGGACTGGCAGAATATACGATCTCACCCCATTATTTCTTTGCTGTACAGAATTTATACAACTATGGGAATTCCGACAAAAAACTGAGTTACCCAACGGTATCTGCAGGATATAATAAAGGCACTTCTAGATTTGCTTTGAGCTACGGTAAGCAAAGAGCAGGTATTTTTTGCGTGGGTGGAGTTTGTAGAAATGTACCAGCATCAAATGGCTTAAGTTTAAGTATAACAAGTAGCTTCTAAAAACATGAAAACATTTAAATTATACACCCTACTGATTGCTTTACTTAGCATTTCATTTTTCTCTTGTGATATTATTGAACAACCTTTTACTGTAGAACAGCTAGAAGTGAGTGACTCCTGTGAGGCTTTTATTTTTGCTCCTGTAGAAACCTACACTAAAAAAGTTCTACTAGAAGACTATACAGGCCAAACCTGTGGAAATTGTCCACGAGCAGCAGAAAAGGCACATGAATTATTACAGCAATATGAAAACCAGCTAGTAGTTATAGCGGTACATGCAGGATGGTTCTCTAATACTTCAGACGACTATCCAAATGATTTTACTACAGAGGTAGGGAACGCGTGGGACACCCATTTTGGAAACAGTAGCTTGGGGAACCCAAATGGTATGGTAGATCGTAAAGACTTCCCAGACTCACATGTTTATCAATTCAGTCAATGGGAAGAAAAGATTGCAAATCAGATTGAACAAGCCCCTTTAGTAGGCATTCAATTGGCTAGTAACTACAATGCGAATTCTAATTTAGTTTGTGTAGATGTACAAACAGAGGTTTTGTCAACTGTAGAAACTGACCTACATATAACAGTTGTGCTTATAGAGAGTGGTATCATTTCAAAACAAACAGACTATTCTGTACATCCAGAGCAATATGTAGATGACTACGAGCAAAATCATGTACTAAGAAAAGGGTTTACCAACGCATGGGGAGAAAGCTTAGGTCAGGCACTTTATTCTGAAGGTGAATTATTCACTCATAGATATAGTATTGAGGAAAATAGCGAATGGAACATTGAAAACATGTCTGTAGTTGCATTTGTAAGCAACCCCGACACCTACGAAGTTTTACAGGTGGAAGAATTGCACCTAACAGAATAAGATGAAAAAAGTTCTAGGCATTCTTATATTACTAACTGGCTTTAGTAGTACAGCTCAAAATTTTGAGGCTGGATTTGTTGGTGGTTTAACAATGAGTCAAATTTCTGGCGATGCATTGTCTGGTTTTGATAAACCTGGAGCGCGTATTGGCGCATACATCTCCTACCCTATTCATAGGAAACCAATGAATATTGAGGTAGGGATGCAGTATACACAAAAAGGGAGTCGTGGAACTAGTGGAGAAATGGGTGTACTTAATTACTTTATGGACATGAAGTATCTTGAGCTACCTTTTACCTTAAACTACTGCTTTAAAAATGGATTAATTATTGAGTCTGGACTAGGGCCTGGAGTTCTTATATCTTATACGGAAGAAATTACGGGAAGGTTAACAAATACCAATGCCCCAAACACATTTGCATTAGATTTTTTATGCGGACTACAATACCAATTTTTAAATCATTTAAAATTTAATATACGCTACGGTAATTCACTCATCACTTTTAGAGAAGAGGATGTGAAAAACTCCTTGGAGAAAAGTAAAGATTGGTATTCATCCATGGTTACTTTTGCCTTAATGTATCAAATAAGCCGTTAATGAAACATAAAATTGTAGTTGCTATTACAGGGGCCAGCGGATCTATTTACGCTAAAGTATTATTAGATAAGCTAGTTCTATTAAAGGATCAAATAGATTCTGTAGCAGTGGTGATGTCTAAAAATGCGATGGATGTTTGGGAGTTCGAATTGGGGAGCAAATCGTATAAAGACTATCCATTTAAAGTATACGCAAAAGACGATTTCATGGCTCCTTTTGCTTCCGGTTCGGCGCAATACAATACCATGATTGTAGCTCCCTGTTCCATGGGATCTTTAGCCAGAATGGCACAAGGTATTTCTAATGATTTAGTTAGTAGAGCAGCTGATGTTATTCTTAAAGAAAGAAGAAAACTTATTCTTATAACCAGAGAAACTCCACTCAGCTTAATTCATATTAACAATATGAAAACCATTACAGAGGCTGGTGCTATCATCCTTCCTGCAAGCCCATCTTTTTATAGCCTCCCTAAAACCTTCGAAGAGTTAGCTGCTACAGTTATCGACCGAGCAATCGATTCTATTGGCATTCAGCAAGATACGCAGAGATGGCAAAGTTAGTTGTTGATATCTTTCTAATATTTAATATTTTTTAACACAATAGTAAGCATCGCATACGTTATATTTGAGTATTAAAAAATAATCAATAGAAAATGCTTGAATTCTGTAAAAGTGTACTTCAAAAAGTAAGTTTTGATCATTCATTATTTCAAAAGGAACTATCAAAATCAATTCAGTGGGTAAATGAAGCTGAGGTGGAAAATTTAAAACTCTGGTGTATGGAAACCTACGGTAGCCAACATGGGGCAATTATCCAACAGGCTTTCGAAACCATTTTATAATATATAAAGGTCTTACTAACGTAAGACCTTTTTTATGTGAAAAATCTACTAAAACAGATAATCCAATTAATTATGCTGAACGAACTATTTAACCTCGACCCACCAAAAAACAGCTTTAAATATCTTAAGGTTTCCATTTTACGCATGTCTATAATAGCTCCATTTTTATACGGACTACTAAAACTAATAGATTGGCCAAATTATGAAAGGATGTTTATCTTCTCATTTATTTTTTCACTTGTCTATCACCTTATAGTTTACATTTTGAAAAAAAGGCGAGAGAACAAAGAACAAAAATCACAAAACAAAAGAGTTTATTGAACTAAAGGTGTAGCAGTTAATAAAAAAAGGTCTTACTAACGTAAGACCTTTTTTTATGTGTTTAGAACAAATTCAATTCATTATTGTGGTATACTCTTCCTAGATGTTTATAGGCAGCTTCAGTAGCCATTCTTCCACGTTGGGTTCTTAACAAATAACCTTCTTGAATAAGATAAGGTTCGTATACTTCTTCGAGGGTTGCCGCTTTTTCGCTAACAGCTGTAGCAACAGTGCCCACACCCACAGGGCCACCCTTAAATTTATCTATGATGGTTGAGAGTATCATAATATCCATCTCATCAAGGCCTTTTTTATCGACTTTAAGAGCGTCTAATGCTAAATTGGTAATTGACATGTCAATTTTACCAGAACCTTTTATTTGGGCAAAATCTCTTACCCTGCGCAATAAGGCATTTGCTATTCTAGGAGTTCCTCTACTCCTACCCGCAATTTCAGAAGCAGCATCGTATTCTATAGGCACATCGAGTATACATGCAGAACGATCTACAATTTTGGAGAGTAATGTTTTATCGTAATATTTTAATCGGCTATTGATACCGAAACGCGCTCGTAAGGGTGCAGTTAACAAGCCAGAACGTGTAGTTGCGCCGATAAGCGTAAATGGATTTAAATTGATTTGCACAGAGCGCGCATTAGGGCCTGATTCTATGAGGATGTCAATTTTAAAATCTTCCATGGCAGAATACAAGTATTCTTCTACCACAGGAGAGAGTCTATGAATCTCATCAATAAACAAAACATCTCTTTCTCCTAAATTCGTAAGTAAGCCTGCTAAATCGCCTGGTTTATCTAATACAGGCCCAGAAGTGATTTTTACATTTACCCCTAATTCATTAGCAATAATTCCAGCTAAGGTCGTTTTTCCTAAACCTGGAGGTCCGTGTAACAATACATGGTCGAGTGCTTCCTCACGCTGGTTAGCTGCCATTACAAAAACTTCAAGATTGGCAACTACTTCTTCTTGCCCCGAAAAATCATCGAAGGCAGCAGGACGCAATTTAATTTCAAATGTATTTTCCTCTTCGTTTAAATTCTCAGAGGAAGAATCAAGATATTCGTTCATATTGCGAATTTAACGAAAAGAATGATTAATTATTAATGATGAATGATTAATTGTACTCGTAGAAGATGACATCAGATAGAATGGACTGATAGAAAATGATTGACAAAAAAAAACGCCTCCGTATAGGAGGCGTTTTATATATAATCTAGTGTTCTTCTTCACCGTCTTTAAGCGGTACGTTTTGCGGAATGAAATCTGCATCGGCACCAGGCTTAGAGTAATCGTATGGCCAACGGTATACCGAAGGTATTTCACCAGGCCAGTTTCCGTGAATACGAGCTACAGGTGTAGTCCATTCAAGTGTATTCGATCTCCAAGGGTTCTGTACAGAAACCTCACCTCTAAAAATACTATAGAAGAAGTTGAATAAGAATAAGAACTGTGCTGCTGCACCAATAATTGCACAAATAGTAACAATTTCATTTATGTCTTGTAAGTTATCGAACATAGGGAAAGCAGAGTTACTATAGTAACGACGTGGTAAGCCAGCCAATCCTAAATAGTGCATAGGGAAGAAAGTCCCGTAAGCACCAACGATAGTGATCCAGAAATGCGCATAACCAAGTTTCTTGTTCATCATTCTACCATACATTTTAGGGAACCAGTGGTACACACCAGCAAACATACCGAAGATTGCAGAAAGTCCCATTACAATATGGAAGTGTCCTACTACGAAGTACGTATCGTGAACGTTGATATCTAGGGCAGAATCACCTAAAATAATACCTGTTAAACCACCTGTAATAAATGTAGAAACTAAACCAATAGAGAACAACATTGCTGGAGTAAACTGAAGGTTACCTTTCCATAAGGTAGTGATATAGTTAAATGCTTTTACAGCAGAAGGAATTGCAATTAATAAGGTTGTAAATGTAAATACTGAACCTAAGAAAGGACTCATTCCTGAAATAAACATATGGTGAGCCCATACGATAAACGATAAGAAAGCGATTCCTAATATAGAAGCAACCATCGCTCTATAACCAAAGATAGGCTTACGCGAATTAGTAGCAATAATTTCTGAAGTAATCCCCAGTGCAGGTAAAATTACAATGTATACCTCAGGGTGACCTAAGAACCAGAAAAGGTGCTCGTATAATACTGGTGAACCACCAACATTACTTAAAACCTCACCTTGAATCATAATATCAGACAAGTAGAAACTCGTACCAAAACTACGATCAAATAGCAATAATAAAACTGCAGACACCAATACTGGGAAAGAAAGTATCCCTAGGATAGCAGTAATAAAGAATGCCCACATTGTAAGCGGCAAACGAGTCATAGACAAACCTTCTGTACGTAGGTTAAGAATAGTAACAACATAGTTCAAACCACCTAATAAAGAAGAGGCAACAAATAAAGTCATAGAGATCAACCAAAGTGTCATTCCTAAACCAGAACCAGGAATAGCTTGAGGTAAGGCACTTAAAGGAGGATAGATAGTCCAACCAGCAGAAGCAGGTCCTGTTTCAACTCCTAAAGAAATCAACATGATTACAGAGGAGATAAAGAACAACCAATAAGACAATGCGTTTATAAAGCCCGAAGCCATATCTACTGCACCAATTTGAAGTGGAATTAAGAGGTTACTAAATGTACCGCTTAAACCTGCAGTTAGTACAAAGAATACCATTAGCGTACCGTGAATGGTAACCAAGGCTAAGTACATATTAGGATCCATGATACCACCTTTAGCCCAGTCGCCTAAAAGGAATTCAAAGATAGGCATTGGTTGCCCAGGATAAGCAATTTGTATTCTAAATAAAACTGACATAATCATACCGATTACACCCATAGTAATACCTGTAATAAGGAATTGCTTGGCAATCATTTTATGATCAGTACTGAAAACGTACTTTGAAAAGAAATTCTCTTCGTGGTGGCCGTGTTCTGACATAGTTCTAAATTTATATTGTTAGTGGTTGTTTGTCTTAATTATTTGAAGCAGCAAATGTAGTCTGCTCAGCAATCCATTTATTGTAATCCTCTTCCGATTCTACAATAACTTTAAGTTGCATATTGTAATGCGCAGCACCACAAATTTTGTTACATAACAAAACGTAATCAAAGGCTTCGTTTGAAGTCTCTATTCTCATTTCTTCTGTAGTGATTGTAGGTTTAAATACAAAGTCTGTATTCATCCCAGGTACACAGTTCATTTGAACTCGGAAGTGAGGTAGGTATGCAGAGTGTATGATGTCTTGAGAACGGAACTTTAAGTGTACCGTTTTATTAACTGGTAAGTGTAATTCCTTAACGATAACATCGTCTTCGGCAGCAGCTAATATATCTTTCCCTGTGATAGAAACTAAAGCAGTAATAGTAGACTTCTTAGCTTCCATCTTAGCGATACGATCCTCAATTTTAACGCGTTTATTAGCGTTCAACTCTTCAGCTAGTTGCACATTGGCTTTAGCAATATTATTATCTAAACCAGCTAATTGCTTATCGTAAGCAGACTCCGAAATAACACCTACTGAGTTTAAGCCTCCAATAAAGCGAACATTTGCAGCCCCTAAATTATTGTCTTCACCTGCATAACGTGCAGTCCAGTCGAATTGTTTAGCGTAAAGCTCTACAACTACAGCATCGTCTAAATCTGAACGATCCATAATTTTAGACCAAGTTTGTAAACCGTAAATAATTAAAACGGTTAATACTACAGCAGGAATTACGGTCCAAATAATTTCCGCTTTATCGTTATGAGAGATAAATGTTGCAGTACGATCTTTACGACCTCTATATTTAAACGAAAGGAAGAATAAAATCGGTTGAGTAATTAAGAATACAATGATGATTAATCCCATAGAAAGGTTCATCAAGAAATCTATTTCTACACCGTGTTCAGAAGCTGAAACAGGTAATAAAAGATGATTCCATTTTGCAGTCATTACAAAGAACGAAGCAACAAACAAAATACCAAAGGTTAGTAAAAGTTTACCTTGAGTATCGTTGTCTTTATCCGTAATATCAGATTCCTTAATCCCTTTGATCTTATTGGTAAGTTCAAAGATCCTAACCACTTGGGCTATTGCAATTATTGCAACAACTACCGCTACTATGATTAATAATTCAGTCATGGTTCTGTTTTAAATGTTCCTTATTAAATTATATGTGGAAGTTTTTACTCTCTTCTAACATAGGGTGGTTCTTTGGTGTAAGTTCCATACTAGCCAGTTTCTTAGTAACAACTCTAATAAATAGACCTCCTAAACCAAGGAAAGTTCCAATTTCAACAAATCCTAAATGCCAATGTCCACCAACAGTACCAGGCATAATCATTACGAAGAAGTCTAAATAGTGACCTACAAGGATGATAGAACCGATAGTGATAACAAATCCAGATACACGTTTAGCATCTCTTGAGATTAACATTAGTATAGGCACTACGAAGTTAAGTACAACAGCAGTCATAAATGGCACACTGTATTCGTCGAAACGAGCATTATAGTAAGTTACTTCTTCTGGAATGTTAGCATACCAAATAAGCATAAATTGCGAGAACCATAGGTAGGTCCAGAAAATACTAAAGGCAAACATAAACTTAGCAACATCGTGCATATGGTTTTCATTTACATGCTCTAGCTGACCTTTACTTTTTAAGTGTACTACAGTCATAGACAATACAACAAAAACAGTAACCATCATCCCAGCAAACACATACCATCCAAATAAGGTAGAGAACCAGTGCGTATCAATAGACATGATCCAGTCCCAAGCCATCATTGAAGATGTTACCGCAAAGAAAACAATAAAAATAGCTGCTACCTTAACACTCTTGTTATAGTATTCTAAGCCACCATTTTTATCTTCTAATAAAGAAAGGCTAATCAATTTTTTAAGTCCAAAGTACCAACCTGCTAAATAAATTACAGCTCTAAGCATAAAGAACCCGAAGTTCAAATAAGCTTCTTTCCCTGCAATAATAGCATCATAATTAGCACTTTCAGGATCCATTATCCCTGTAGCCATCCAGTGGTAAGTATGGTTACCAAATAAGTGGAAACCACCAGTAATAAAGATGATTAATAGTACAGCTCCAACATAAGGAAGGAACGAACCGATAGCCATAAGTACTCTTTTTAGAACTACAGTCCAACCTACTTCTGCTACATACTGTAGAGCTAAGAAGAAGATAGAAACTAAAGAAACTCCTAAGAAGAAGATAGCTGCTACTAATAAACTAGACCAAGGTCTTTGTCCTTTAGCGTGTAAAGCATGAGTAGTCGTATGAATAACATGTTCTACATCGTGAGCTTCAAGCATTTCTTCAGCAGAAAAGTGTAAGTGAAACACTTCTTCAATCTTGTGGAATAAAGGAGCATAGTGTGCCTCAACAGCGTGACCATGACCATGCGCTTCCACTGCATGAGTATCGTGAGCATCTGTATGATGCGCACCGTCTAAATGTAAGTCGTTTGCGATTGATTCAACCTGGTGTTTAATTTCTTCATCTGTATGATGACCTGCACCTTGAATAAAACCGTAACCTAGGGCAACAACTCCAATTAGCATAAGTGCTAAGGAGATGAGCTTCGTATTTTTAGTAACCGTATACATTGTTCTCTTTCTGTTAGGTTAGTTAGATCCTTGTTGTAATTCGTGTACATACTGTACAATTTTCCAACGTTCTGTTTGTGTTAACTGCGAAGCGTGAGGCCCCATAGCATTTAAACCAAAAGTAATGGTGTGGAAAATTTGACCGTCGTTCATTTCGCTCATGGTAGAACCTGAACGTCGAGGAGATGTAGCATCGGCATAAGAAGGAACAGCTCCATAAACAGGGTGTTTGATTGAACCTTTACCATCTCCCTTAGTACCGTGACAGTGTGCACAGAACATACCATAAAGTTCTTTCCCTTCTGCTAAAGTTTTAGCATCTAAAGTAAGAGGGTTAGATAACTCTTTACCTGCTCTTAGATAGTCTTCTAAGGTATTGTTGTATTCAAAAGGAGTAAATCCTCTAGGAATAGTTCCTTCAACCGTAGATTGTGCAGTAATTCCGTTTTCGAAAACTGGGTTTTCAGAATATGTTTCGTAAGATGCAGAACGGTACATGTTCGGCATAAATTCGAAGCCTGGATGGTCTCCATCTGCACCACAAGACTGCAACATAAATGAAGCAGCAATAGTTGCTAGTGTTAGAGACGCGATCTTTGTTACTTTTCTCATTGTATAGATCTATTTAGGCGATTTGTTCTTCTTTAATTTCCTTTGCTCCTGTTTCCTTCATTAAGGAAATAAGATCTGCTTCATTTCCATGAGCTTCGATCTCCATCAAGAACATATCATCTGTAGTACGTGGGTCTGGACTAGTTTCCGAAGAACCAGGGTATAATTTACAACGCATTAGGTAAGTAATTACCATAAGGTGAGCAGCAAAAAATACTGTTAATTCAAATCCAATTGGTACAAAAGCAGGGATATTTTGTAAAAGGCTGAAATTTGGTTTACCACCAATAATTTGTGGCCAATCTTGAATCATCATATACCACATCATCAACATACCTAAAGACAAACCTATACAACCGTATATGAATGAAGCAATAGCTAATCTTGATGGCTTTAATCCTAAGGCATGGTCTAGACCGTGTATAGGAAAAGGTGAATACACCTCGTCGATATGCACACCTTTCGCACGGATATCTTTTACCGCTTGTAAGATTACATCATCATCGTCGTAAACTCCGTAAATTACTTTCTTACTCATTGCGTTTATTTTTTATTCTGAGAACCAGATGATTTCACAATAGTTTTCAACTCGGCTTGAGCGATAACAGGGAATGTACGTGCATACAATAGGAACAACACGAAGAAGAATCCAATAGTACCTACAAAAATACCTATATCAACAAAAGTTGGAGAGAACATAGACCAAGAAGATGGTAAATAATCTCTGTGTAGAGAAGTAACAATAATTACAAAACGCTCAAACCACATACCTATATTTACAATAATAGAGATAAAGAAGGTAAAGGCGATACTTGTTCTTAACTTCTTAAACCACATAAACTGTGGAGAGAACACATTACAAGTCATCATAGACCAGTAAGCCCACCAATAAGGTCCAGTTGCTCTGTTTAAGAAGGCGTATTGTTCGAACTCTACACCAGAGTACCAAGCAATAAACAATTCTGTAATATAAGCCACACCAACAATAGAACCTGTAACCATAATTACAATGTTCATATATTCGATATGTTTAATTGTAATATAAGCTTCCATATTTACCACCTTACGCATTACCAATAGTAATGTTTGTACCATAGCAAATCCTGAGAAGATTGCACCTGCTACGAAGTAAGGAGGGAAAATAGTGGTGTGCCATCCAGGAATTACCGAAGTAGCAAAATCCATAGATACTATGGTGTGTACAGAAAGTACAAGAGGTGTAGCTAAACCTGCAAGAACCAAAGAAAGCTCTTCGAAACGTTGCCAGTGTTTTGCTTTACCAGACCAACCAAAAGAAAGGATAGTATAAATTTTCTTTGCCATTGGCTTAACAGCTCTATCACGGATCATAGCAAAATCGGGAATTAATCCCATATACCAAAATACTAATGATACTGTTAAATACGTAGAAATTGCAAATACATCCCACAGTAATGGAGAGTTAAAGTTTACCCATAAAGAACCAAAGTTGTTTGGTAATGGTAAAACGAAATAAGCCAACCATGGTCTTCCCATGTGGAAGATCGGGAATAAACCAGCTTGAACAACGGCAAAAATTGTCATTGCCTCAGCAGAACGGTTAATTGATAAACGCCATTTTTGACGGAATAACAATAATACAGCAGAAATAAGTGTACCGGCGTGACCAATACCTACCCACCATACAAAGTTGGTGATATCCCAAGCCCAACCAACGGTCTTGTTAAGTCCCCATACCCCGATACCAGTACCAGCAGTATAAGCCAAACATCCAGCACCCCACATAAATGCGAGTAATGCAGCAATAAATAAAGCCCACCAATATTTGTTAGCTTTTCCTTCTATAGGACGAGCCACATCCTCAGTGATGTCATGTAAGGTCTTATCTTCAAGAATAAGAGGCTCTCTAATTGGAGATTCGTAATGCATGTTTATCTAATTAAATTTTATTTCTCAGTTACGTTACGCACCTTCGTTTGATACCAAACAGAAGGTTGAGTATTTAGCTCTTCTAATAGGTGGTATGCTCTAGGGTTCTTAGATGCTGTAAACACCTTAGACTCTTCGTTAAGAACATCTCCAAAAGTTAATGCACCAGTATCACAAGCAATAGAACAAGCAGTTTGAGCTTCCTCAGCACGGAGTTTACGTCCATCTTTCTTAGCGTCTAACTTCACTTTTTGTAGCATGTGAACACACATAGAACATTTCTCCATTACCCCACGAGAACGTACTACTACGTCTGGGTTAAGGACCATCTTACCTAAGTCATCGTTCATATAGAAGTCGAAGTCTTCATTTTCTGAGTAGTTAAACCAGTTGAAACGACGAACTTTATAAGGACAGTTATTTGCACAGTAACGAGTACCCACACAACGGTTATAAGCCATGTGGTTTAATCCTTCTCTAGAGTGAGAAGTTGCAGCTACTGGACATACAGTTTCACAAGGAGCATGGTTACAGTGCTGACACATTACTGGTTGGAATACTACTTTTAAAGATTCAGATTCTGAAGCAACTTCCATTGCTAAGAATTTATCTATTGTAGATACACCATCTTCTTCAGCAGATTCTTCCGTCATATCACTAGAGTAGTAACGATCGATACGCAACCAGTGCATATCTCTAGAGTTACGAATCTCTTGCTTACCTACAACAGGTACGTTATTTTCAGAATGACAAGCAATAACACAAGCACCACATCCAGTACAACCATTAAGGTCGATAGATAGGTTCCACCAGTGAACATCTCTGTCGTGTTCTTCCCAAAGTGTAACTTTTTCAGGAGCTTTAGCACCTTTATGAGTTGCAAGTAACATTTGCTCGTTACCAGAAGTAGGATCGTTTAAGAAATCACCTAAAGTAGTTTCTTTAACAATTCTATCTCTACCCATCATAGTATGATGAAGTTGAGTAGAAGCAAATTCATGAACTCCACCTTCAACCTTTACTAGTGTAGCACCAGAAAGAGTTGTATTAAAATTATTAGCAAATACAAAAGCGTTAACACCAATACCGTCTCCAGCTTTTCCAGCACCGTTACGTCCGTAACCAACAGCTAAACCAAGCGTTTTGTAGGCTTGACCAGGTTGAATTAAAACAGGAACCTCAAGAGATACACCGTTAACAGTAAGCTCAGCGATATCTCCGTTTAATGCACCATTAGATACATTTTCGTTTTCGAAACCTAATTCTTTCGCAAAACGCGGAGAAATAGTTAAGTAGTTATCCCAGGTATTCTTTGTAATAGGATCAGGTAATTCTTGCAACCAAGGGTTGTTTGCGAATTCTCCAGAACCTAATCCAGTTTTAGAATAAAGAACTAAGTCAATATTATCGTTAGACTGCTTACTTAAAGTAGTAGCAGCTGTAGCAACAGTACCTCTATAAGAAACATTTCTATCTGAGCTAGAAGACATAAATACACCGTCGTGAAGAGCAGTGTTCCATGTAGTAGAACCTAAGATATTTTTGTTCCAGTAACTTTTTAAGTACGAATAATAATCTGCACCTAAACCGGCCCAAGTCATTAAAGAAGCTTGCGCCTGACGCGTATCAAATAAAGGATTTATGGTAGGTTGAACTAATGCATTCACTCCAGTATAAGGATTAGCATCACCCCAACTTTCAAGGTAGTTATGGTCTGGACAAACAAAGTTCATCGCAGCAGCAGTTTCGTCTTTCTTTTGAGCAAAAGAAACAGACATATCAACTTTAGCTAAAGCCTCAGCAAAAGCAGCTCCTTCAGCTAAGTTGTATACTGGATTAGAGTTGTAAGCAATTAAAGCTCCAACCTTACCAGCTTTCATATCGTTTAATAAGGTAGCAACATCTGCATCGTTACCTTGCTTAAGATTAGAACGCTTAGAGAAATCTATCGTTGCTCCATTGTTTTCCAATAAAGCGTTGATAGCATTAACAACTAAGTGAATATTCTTATCGTTACCACCAGCAACAACTAAAGATTTCCCTTTAGCATTCCAAAGGTCGTTTGCCGCTTTTTCGATATTTGTATAATTGGTTGCAGCAACATTTACTGTTGAAGCACCCGATTTCTTAGCGATAGCATTGTATAAATTCACAAGAGCTACACCCAATTCAGAAGCCTTAACGGGCGTTCTATAATCGGCATTAGCACCAGTCATCGATAAGTTCGATTCAAATTGGTAGTGACGAGACATTGTAGCTGCGTTTGGATTACGCTTAGTAGCATAATCTTTACCGTGCCCAGCATCTAACCAGTCACCTAAGAAATCTGCAGCGAAAGAAACAACTACATCTGCCTTATCGAAGTGATAAGTAGGAAGTGTTCTTACACCGAAAGTTTCAAGGTTAGCGTCTAACATAGCCGATGCAGAAAGTGCATCGTACATAATGTGCTTCGCATTGTATTTAGAAGCAAACGATTCTATGATTGCCTTTGTAGAAGGAGAGATTATAGAAGAGCTTAACAATACAACTTGTTTGTTGTTTGCTTTAGCAGCTTTTAAACCTTTTACAATTGAAGCATCAACAGAAGTCCATGTAGCTTCTTCACCATTTGCTAAAGGCGATTTTAAACGAGCCGAATCGTAAAGGTTTAAAACAGATGCTTGAACACGAGCATTTATTCCTCCCTTATCACAAAGGTCATTCGTTTTCACGAAAATAGGACGACCTTCACGGTTCTTTACAAGTAAACTTGCAAAATCGTTTCCATCGTAAAAACTAGAAGCGTACCAATTTGCTTCACCAGCAATAGTCTCTTCGGGCTTTACAACAAATGGAATTACTTTTTGAATAGGCGCTTCACAGGCAGCTAAAGAAGCTGCTGCAGTACTAAAACCTAAGAACTTTAAGAAATCTCTACGCGAAGTAGAAGACTCTGCTAGTTTGTCATCATCACCTAAAAAAGCTTCTGTAGGCAATTGCTCAGCAAATTCGTTTTTTTGGAATTTCTCCAATTCTGGATTATTCACCAACTCGCCTAAGCCTTGGAAATATGTTTTCTTTGTAGCCATCTTAATTATTTCCTTTTCAAAATTAGTAGTGACATTTACCACACTCTAAACCACCGATCATATCAACAGTGATATCTTCACCGTGGTATTTTTCAACCCAATTTTCATTGAGGTCGTGGTAGTAAGGATTGTCAGTATCTACCTTAGTTTCTTTGTGACAGTCAACACACCATCCCATTGTAAGAGGAGAGTATTGCTCAACCACATCCATTTCTTCAACTGGCCCGTGACAAGTTTGACATTCTAAACCTGCAACATTTACGTGTTGAGAGTGATTGTAATAAGCTAAATCTGGAAGATTATGTATACGAACCCATTCAATAGGCTTTTGTTCATAATCTTCAATATAAGTTCTTGTTTCAGCATCAAAACCAATTGCATCATAAATCTTAGCAATTTCGGTAGTACCTGTTTGTGTACCGCTACTGATGTAAGTATGACAGTTCATACAAACATTTGCAGAAGGTACTCCTGAAGTTTTACTATGACGTGCACCTGAGTGACAGTAGTTACAGTCGATTCCATTTTCTCCAGCGTGAATTTTGTGAGAGAATGCAATTGGTTGTTCTGGTTGGTATCCTTGTTGAACACCTACAGTTAATAAACCATCCCAAACTACTTTACCTCCGTACAACATCATAAAGATTACGAAGAATACGATAAATACAGGATTAGACTTTAACCAAGAAGTAGCACCACTAAGTAAACTTACCGTTTCCTCACCTTTAGCTTCTTTTAATACGTTTTTAACTTTCACTAAAACGAATAAAGAAACCAATAGGATAAGCAGAGCAACTGCCATTAGGGTTTTAGATTCTGAAGACGCTCCAGTTGAAGCATCGGCTCCAACAACAGATACATCAGCAACAACCTCTTTTGGACCTTCTTGAATATAGGCCAAAATATTGTCGATGTCTTCATTAGAAAACTGCGGGAAAGCAGTCATCTGTGTTTTGTTGTACTTCTCAAAAGCTTCAATGGCTTGTTCGTCACCACTAGCAATAAGCTCAGATGAGTTCTTAATCCATGAATACAACCATTCAGTTGTGTACTTTTCGTTAATGTGGCCAGCAAGACCAGGTCCAATTAGCTTTTTATCCTCATCGCCTAAATAGTGGCAAGAAGCACAATTGCTTGAAAATAAACCTTCTCCGATTTCTGCATCTTGTGCAAAGGAGACATTAATAGATGTGATGAATAGCAAAGCAAATAAGGTTAAAACCTTAGTGCTAAATAGCTTACCGTTTTTACTTGTCATAATTCTAGGCGCTCTCTAAATTAAGTAGCTTAGTTTTTCTCGATTGCAAAAATAACATATTCATTTTTTAGTAGAAACTACTACAGCACAAAAAGAGCAGTTTATATTGGTTCTAAATTAACCAATATTAACTTGCATGTAATTCAATAGGCAACTTGAAATCTATATAGAACAAATTAAAAGGAGACCATTTGCGCATTATTAGGTATAACAGAAGGACTTATAACTTGAGAATTTTATTTACACAGGTCAAAAGGAAACTTATAAAATCATGTAATATGATGAATAATGTATAGCACTGAATAAAAGTCCGAGATATAGTTCCCTTTATATACACCCGAGTAAAACGAACTCCTAAGGCAAAGAAAAATTACAACATTCTGTAATCTTGTAGATAAGAATATAATTCCTTTACATTTGTAGCAAAGAAAAAAGATGAAATTTAGAATATTACTGATTGGAGCATTCGCACTCTCGCTGAATATGAATGCCCAAGATTGGGACTATAACGAAGATATAGATACCGTAAGCATTGAAGCTTCTGTAAATTATGTCAACACGTTTAAAGTAGATGATTTATTAGACAAAAAAAGAAGAATTGAAAAAGACTCAAAAAAAGTAAAGGTCTATAGAATACAAATTTACTCAGGGAGCAGAATAGGATCTAATGAGGCCTTAAAAAAGTTTAACTCAAGGTTCCCAGAACTTAAGAGTGAAACAAGCTACGAACAACCCTACTTTAAAACTAAAGCCGCAGCTTACAGAACAAAACTAGACGCGCATCGAGCATTAGTAGAAATAAAAAAATCATTTAGAGACGCTTTTATATTCGAAGAAAAAATATCGATTGACCAACTATAAAAAAGTATAGAACAAAAAAAGAGCTGCAATTTGCAGCTCTTTTTTTGTTCTATAAATTCTTAGAGAATTATAACTTTCTCTTAACTTCAACTTCTTCGTAACCTTCGATTATATCACCGATTTTAATATCGTTGAATTTCTCGATGTTAAGACCACATTCGTAACCTTTACCAACTTCTTTAACGTCGTCTTTAAAGCGTTTAAGAGAGCCTAAGCCACCAGTATACACAACTACACCGTCACGGATAAGTCTAACTTGAGTGTTTCTATTTATTTTACCATCTAATACGTAACAACCAGCAATTGTACCAACCTTGGTAACTTTAAAGGTCTCACGAACTTCAATATTACAAACAATCTCTTCTTTAGTGTCAGGAGATAACATACCTTCCATTGCCTCTTTCACTTCGTTTATTGCATCGTAGATGATAGAGTAAAGACGTACATCAATTTCTTCTTGTTCAGCTAATTTACGAGCAGATGTAGAAGGACGTACTTGGAAACCAAGTACAATTGCATCAGAAGCAGTAGCTAATAAGATATCAGACTCTGAAATCTGACCAACAGCTTTATGTATGATATTAACTTGTATTGAATCGGTAGATAACTTCTGTAGTGAATCAGACAATGCTTCAATAGAACCATCAACATCACCTTTAAGGATAATATTCAATTCTTGGAAATCACCAAGAGCTAAACGCCTACCAATCTCATCAAGAGTAAGGTGTTTCTGAGTACGTATACTTTGTTCTCTTTGTAGTTGTGTACGTTTTAATGCAATAGATTTCGCTTCGCGCTCATCAGACATTACATTAAACTTATCTCCTGCTTGAGGAGCTCCACTTAAACCTAATATACTTACTGGAGCAGAAGGACCAGCAGTTTTTACATTAACACCACGTTCGTTGAACATAGCTTTTACTTTACCTGTATGCTGACCAGCTAAAAGGAAATCTCCAACAGATAATGTTCCGGACTGTACTAACATAGTAGTAACAAATCCTTTCCCTTTATCAAGAGATGCTTCAATAATAGATCCTTTAGCAGCCTTATTAGGGTTTGCTTTAAGATCTAGCATCTCTGATTCTAACAATACTTTTTCAAGTAAATCATCAACACCTTGACCATGCTTAGCAGAAATATCATGTGATTGGAACTTTCCCCCCCAATCCTCGACTAAAAGGTTCATACCAGCTAATTGCTCCTTGATTTTCTCAGGGTTAGCACCTTGCTTATCTACTTTGTTAATTGCAAAAACAATAGGCACTTCGGCAGCTTGAGCGTGAGAAATAGCTTCTTTTGTTTGCGGCATGATATCATCATCCGCTGCAATAACGATAATTGCAATATCTGTTACCTGAGCACCACGAGCACGCATTGCAGTAAAGGCTTCGTGACCTGGAGTATCAAGGAATGTAATATGTTTACCTGTCTTTAATTCGACGTCATATGCACCAATATGTTGTGTGATTCCACCGGCTTCACCAGCGATCACATTGGCTTTACGAATATAATCTAATAGAGATGTTTTACCGTGATCAACGTGACCCATTACAGTAACAATTGGAGATCTATCTTTTAAATCCTCTACATTGTCCTCTACTTCTTCTATACTCTCTTGTACTTCTGCACTTACAAACTCAACCTCGAATCCAAATTCATCGGCTACGATAGTAAGTGTTTCAGCATCTAAACGCTGGTTCATGGTTACCATGATTCCCAACATCATACAAGAAGATATAATTTGTGTTACTTGAACATCCATCATCGTAGCAAGCTCGTTTACGGTAACAAACTCTGTTACTTTAATCGTTTTGCTTTCTTCGTCAGCGCGTTCAAGGTCTAGTGCATCTTGTTCTTTACGAACATCACGCTTAGATTTTCTATGTCTAGATCCTTTAGATTTACCTTTACCGGTAAGTTTATCTAAAGTCTCTGCAATTTTCTTTTGAATTTCTTCGGCAGTAGGTTCTGCTTTAACAACCTTCGGCTTTTTACCACGGGCTGGACCTCTATTACCACCTTTTTGACCAGGTTTAACAGGCCTTCCAGTACCACCACCGTTAGGGCTGTTATTAATACGCTTGCGCTTCTTTTTGTTGTCTTTATCTCCTGCAGGGTTACTTGAGGAAGCAACTTTCTTTTTCTTAGGCTTAGCAAATTTACTTAAGTCAATTACTTGACCAGTTAGTTTAGGACCAGAAAGCGTTTGAGACTTTGCTCTTAAAACTTCTGTAGTAGCTTTAACAGGCTTCTCTTCTTGAGTAGCTTCTGTTGCAGGTCTATTCAGTTTTTCAACTTTTATCTCTTTAACATTTTCAGCCTTAACAGGCTTATTAACGTCAATTTTACCAATTTGTTTAGGTCCCGAAAGAGATCCCTTAGCCTTAATAACCTCTTTAGGCTTAGACACCTTCTTAGGTTCAACTTTAGCTTCTTGTACTTTTGCTGGCTTCTCCTTCTTAGGCTCAGTCTTTTTAGACTTAGCTTGAGGAGTTGCTTTTGGCGTTGCTATTGGCGTTGCTATTGGAGCAGCTTGCTTCGCTTCTGTTTTTGGAGTAGTTGCTTTGGTTGCAGGCTTCACAACTTCCTTAACAGGAGCTTTCTCTTTAGCTGGCTCAGCTTTTTCTACAGACTTAACTTTAGGGTCAATATCAATTTTACCCACAGTTTTAGGACCTGTAAAATCAGCCTTCGCTTTTATCACTTCTTTATCCAAAGCTTTTTTTACAGCAGCGGCCTTAACGGCTTCTTTCTCATCCTTTCGGGCTTGAGAAATTTCAGCAGAACGTTTGTGTTGTTCTACATCAGCACTAAACTCTTGCTTTAATAAAGCGTAGGAGTCTGGTGTAATTTTGGTATTCGGACGACCGTCGATTTTCACACCTTTAGTGGCTAGATGATCTACGATGTTCGCAATACCTACGTTTAATTCTTTTGCAACCTTACTTAATCTCATGCTTGCTATTTAGATTGTAGCGTTTTGTTCTGTTGGACTCCTACTAATTATTAGTCTTCAAATTCAGACTTCAAAATAGATTGAATCTCATTAACTGTTTCCTCTTCTAAGTCTGTACGCTTAACCAATTCGGCAGCCGAAAGTTCTAAAACAGACTTGGCGGTATCGCAGCCAATATTCTTTAATTCTTTAATGATCCAATCGTCAATTTCATCAACGAACTCTGTTAATGCAACATCTTCAGAATCATCAATATCTCTATATACGTCAATTTCGTAGCCTGTAATAGAGCCAGCCAAACGAATGTTTGTACCACCTCTACCAATAGCCAACGACACTTGATCTGGCTTTAAATAAACCTCTGCTCTATTATTATCCTCATCTACAGTGATAGAAGAAACTTTAGCAGGACTTAAAGCACGGGTAATGAATAAGGATGTATTACTGGTGTAATTAATTACGTCAATATTTTCATTCCCTAATTCTCTAACGATACCGTGAATTCTAGATCCTTTCATACCTACACAAGCACCTACAGGGTCTATGCGTTCGTCGTAAGACTCTACAGCAACCTTAGCTTTTTCTCCAGGTATACGTTCAATTTTCTTAACGATAATTAAACCATCAGCTACTTCAGGGATTTCTTGTTCGAACAAACGCTCTAAGAACTTAGGAGAAGTACGAGACAATACAATTCTAGGCTTAGTACCTTTTAACTGTACTTCTTTTACAACCCCACGGATAGTATCTCCTTTTCTAAAGAAGTCAGAACGTATTTGTTGTTCCTTAGGAAGGATTACCTCATTGTCCATATCATCAATAATAATAACCTCACGGTTACGGATGTGATGTACTTCACCAGAAATTATCTCACCTACCAACTCTTTATACTTATTATAAAGGTCTGTATTATCGTGTTCTTGAATACGACCAATTAAATTTTGACGCATCGACAAGATTGCACGACGACCAAAATCAATTAAGTGTACTTCTTCAGAAACCTCTTCGTCGACTTCAAAATCTGGTTCAATTTTAATAGCGCTAGAATATTCTATTTCAGCGTTTTCATCTTCTACTGCACCGTCTTTTACAACAATACGGTTTCTCCAGATTTCTAAATCTCCTTTATCAGGATTTACAATAATATCGAAATTCTCATCAGAACCATATTTCTTTATGATCATGTTTCTGAATACATCTTCGATGATTCCCATTAACGTAACACGGTCGATATTTTTATCGTCCTTAAACTCTGCAAATGAATCTATAAGAGCTAAATTCTCCATTTCACCTTACTTAAAATGTGATTAACACTATTGTTTGTTTAATATCTCGGTATTCTATAACGCGGTTGTTTATAACCGTAATCTTTCCTTTTCCTGTAGGCTTCTTTTCTCTAGATTTCCACTCTAGAGTGATAGACTCCTCTGAAGCAGCAATCATTTTCGCTTCTATTACCTCGTCGGTATTTAAGGTAACCTTTACTTTACGTCCTACATTTTTATTGTACTGGCGTAAAACTAAAGGCTCTCCTATTCCAGAAGAAGCAACCGTTAACGAAAAATCTTCTTCTTCTCGATCCAAATCAAACTCTATTGCACGACTTACAGTTCTGCAGTCGGCTAAAGTTAAACCTGTTTCGCTGTCTAAAAGCACATTGATGTCGTTACTAGAACTAACCGTTAACTTCACTACAAAGATCTCAGTTCCAGCAATCGCATCTTCTATTAACTCTTTTACTTTTTCTTTCAATATCCTAAGTATAAAAAGAGGGGACTTTACGTCCCCTCCTATCTTTCACCATAAATACGATGCAAATATACATATTTTTTCTATTCCTTAACGTATAACAAGTCTTTTATAGCCATGATTCGTTTTGGAGCTAACTTTCACCATATAAACACCAGGTGATAAATCCGCTAAATTGAAATACTCTACCTGAGCACCAACAGCAGAAACAAGTCTACTATGTACTTTTTGTCCTTGAATATTGAAGAATTCTATATTCACTTCCTCCTTCTCTGCTGTAGAGAAAGTTAGGTAACAGCTAGAACTAGCTGGATTTGGATAAAGCGATAAAGTATTTTGAATTTTATTTTCAAACACATTTAAAGGTGTAGCATAAACATAAATATTGTCTAAGTAAATCCAATAATTATTCTCATCGTTATAATGTCTAAAAGCAATATAAACCTCTTGTCCAGCATAATCGCTAAGATCAAGAGTTCTTTGAGTATATGTATCTCCTGGAACAGACTCTTCAAAAATCACAAATTCACCTTCATCGATTAAAGAATCTTCTTGCGTCTCGTATACTAACACAGCATAGTTATCTAAATAAGCAGCATCTTTAGCTTTCACAAAATAAGAAAGAGTAGTATTTTCTTCAATATGCAACTTTGGTAATCTCAATAAATTGTCAGGATCTAGAGAACCTACATTATCGATATAAGAACTAGAACCTGCAGACCTAAGACTGTTATATGCTGCATCTTCATCTGTTAAATGCGACCATATAGAACCGTCTTCATCTCTATCCATGTTTTTCCAGCAATCAGTTAAAAATGCATCTTCTTCGAAGTCTTCATAAAAAGGTAAACCAACAGGTACACATGTTGTGTTTTCTTCACACAAACCATCGTCTATGGTTGCCTCCATATTATAATTTAACGCATCGTCATCAGTACAACCAGCAATTTCTTCTTGCCCTTGAACGAACAACATATTTAAGTCGTCTATATAAAACTGTCTTGTCTGCTCTTCTGGCGTAAGAGATTTAAACTGAATCCCAGCCAACTTCATAGAACCATCTTCTATGGTTCTAGCCTGGTAAATATAAGGCCACATATAAACCTCTTCGTTATTTAAAGACAAGCTTGCAATCCCATTATCTATATCAACAAAATGTTTTAATTCAAACCACTCTCCCATAGGGACATTAAAAGAATGTGCATTTTCTTGACCTACATTTAAAGAAGCAGTCCCATCGTTTTCGGCATAAAACTCCATTGCAGGAATAACCTCAGTACTGTCGCAAGACATCTCATGTAACACCTTATAGTAAGCAGATCCATCTTCAGGAATCAACATAGAAAAAGTAAACTCATAAGCCCCATAAGTCATATCTCCTAGTGATTTATACACATCTGAAGGACCATGATAAATAAGCATAGAATTATCACCACTTTGTGCATATAACTGCGATACCTGAGCTAAATTTTCTACCTCACATAAAGCCTCCCAATCTGCAGACTGAGGAACAATTTCATTAAATGGTGTATAGAGTTCAAAATCATCAGAGGTAAATACCTGACCAATAAACCCTACTGTAAAGTCACTAATATACTCTTGTTGCTCGTCGCTAGAATCTGTAATCACTAATTGATAATCACCTGGCATAACCGAAGTCATTTCCAAATCCTCTCCTATAACAGTCCCATCACTATCTAACCAAGTAACAGTTAAAGGCTCTAAACCACCGTGAATATTTACAGAAAATTCTCCAGTAGAGTGTCCCATTCCAGTAGCAGAGCTAACTGATAAATCTACACTTATAGGAGCAACGCATTGTTCTTCTTTCTCAATTCCAGCAGCAGCAAAAACACCATAAAACCCTAAGTGAGTTTCGGTATAAGTACTGTCTAAGGGACTAATCGTAACAATAGTTGGAACACCTGTTATTCCGTAGGCATCGTGAGCAGCATCTCCACCACCATCAGTACCACTAACCATAGGAAGGCCGTGTACACCAGGCATATACTCCTCTTCAAAATCTATACAAGCCTGGGTATCAGAACCGGTATCTATAGAAATGAAAATTACATCGTTATAATTACATCCAAAGTCTATAAAACCTTGACCTAGATCAGGTGCTACACCTTGACAGGGACCACACCAAGTACCAAAAAAGTCAACAACAACGTACTTACCTTGACCTAAATAGTCATACAGTTCGTGGGTTTCTCCTAAGATATCAGTAACAACAAAATTGGGTGCAGTAACAGGATCTTGAGCTTTAGCTGCTGTACCAAAGGCAAAAGCAACTGCTAATAAAATGTAAAGTTTTTTCATAATCTTCTTTTAAGGAGGGTAAATATACAAAAACAATTAAGTTCGTGTTTTTCAAGCAAAAACCTTACCAAAAAAAAGAAGCATTCTGTAAAGTACAGAACGCTTCTAACATCGAGGGGTAATTTCGTAAACCACCCTATTTACCTAAATACAAACTCTTTAGTAACACCTAAAGGTAGCTTTTAAAATTGAGTAAACAAAAAAAGTCACTTGAATTAACAAGTGACTTTTACTGTTGTCCCACTAGGGCTCGAACCTAGACTCTTCTGTACCAAAAACAGACGTGTTGCCAGTTACACCATGGGACAAATGCGGTGCAAATTTATTTCTTTTTTTTAATTAGCCCAACAAAAGGATGAAAAATAATATAAAAATTTCAGAATTGCAGTTTAATAGATTTTAACTCAATAAACTACCGCAAAAAAAAGAACACAATATATTTTTTATACATTCGCAGGAGTTTGACCTCAATTGAATAAATAGAAAGAAATGCAGTACAAAAAGATAAACAATTTACTAGGCTGGCTGGCTTTTTCCATCGCCTTAATCACCTATGTCTTAACTCTAGAACCCACTACAAGCTTCTGGGATTGTGGCGAATACATAGCAACAGCATTCAAACTTCAGGTAGGACATCCTCCAGGGGCACCTACATTTTTATTGCTCGGGAACTTCTTTTCAAATTTTGCATTCGGCGATGTTACTAAGGTCGCTTATATGATTAATTTGATGTCTGCTGTAAGTTCTGCGTTTACAATTTTGTTTTTATTTTGGACGATTACCGCATTTGCGAAACGCATTATAGGTAAAATTGAATCTCAAGGACAAATTATTTCTATAATGGGTGCCGGACTGGTAGGTGCTTTGGCATATACTTTTTCAGATTCTTTTTGGTTCTCCGCTATAGAAGGAGAAGTTTATGGTATGTCTTCATTTTTTACAGCAGTTGTATTTTGGGCTGCTTTAAAGTGGGATGAAGAATATGATCTTGTTGGAGATGCTGCTAACAGATGGTTATTACTTATAACATATTTAATTGGCTTATCTATTGGGGTACACATGCTAAACTTATTAGCAATTCCTGCAGTAGTGTATATGTATTATTTCAAAAAATACAAGACCACACAAAAAGGATTTATAGTAACCGGAATTCTTTCGGTAGTAATTTTAGGTTTCATTTTCTTTGGGTTAATACCTCAAATTATAAAATGGCTGGGTATAGTAGAACGTACTTTTGTAAACAGTATCGGATTGCCATTTAACAGCGGTACAATTTTCTTTATTGGCTTGTTGGTTGCCGTAATATATTACGGACTCAAAAAAGCAAAAGAAGCCAACAGAAACCTAATTCATACCGCTATTTTAGGAATCACATTTATCCTAATTGGTTACTCTTCATTTGCAGTATTGGTTATTCGTTCGAATGCAAACACTCCAATTGACGAAAATAACCCTGAGGAAGCGGTTGGCTTATTAGCCTATTTAAATCGTGAGCAATATGGTTCTACACCTTTAGTTCATGGGCAGTATTATACTGCAGGATTAGATAAAAGCAATCGATATAGCGATGGTACGCCAGTATATGTTAAAGACGAAGTAGCTGGAAAATACGTTGTTTCTGACCCTAGAAAAAATCACAGTCCAAATTTCGACAAAAAACACTCTGGACTGTTTCCTAGAATGTGGAGTAGAGAGGGTAGACACGTAAAGGCTTATAAAGAATGGGGTAATATTACAGGGAGAAAAGGGAAGAAACCAAGTTTTTTTGAAAATATTTCCTATTTCTTCAACTACCAAATCAACCATATGTACTTCAGGTATTTCATGTGGAATTTTGCCGGTAAACAAAACGACATGCAAAGTCATGGCTCTATTACAGAAGGGCAATGGCTTAGTGGGATAACACCTTTTGATGAGTGGCGTTTAGGCCCACAAGACAACTTACCTAGTGGGCAAGCCAATAATCCTGGAAGGAATCATTTCTATATGCTTCCATTTATTTTGGGGATGATTGGTTTATACTATCATTATAAAAAGAATAAAAAGGATGCATGGATTGTAAATCTACTCTTCATTTTTACAGGATTGGCAATTGTAGTTTACTTAAATCAATACCCATATCAACCTAGAGAAAGAGATTACGCCTACGTAGGTTCATTCTATGCATTTGCTATTTGGATTGGATTAGGAGTACTCGCTATTATAGAACAATTAAGAGCTTATGCACCAGAAAAAATGGCAGCACTGGCCACTACTGCACTATGCTTAGTAGCAGTACCTGGAATTATGGCTTCCGAAGGATGGGACGACCACAACAGATCGGGCAGGTATACAGCGAGAGATTTTGCCAAAGCCTATTTAGATTCATGTGAGCCTGATGCAATATTATTTACCATGGGAGATAACGACACATTCCCATTATGGTATGTACAAGAAGTTGAAGGCTATAGAACGGATGTAAGAATTGTGAACTTGAGCTTATTAAATACCGATTGGTATATTGATCAGATGAAACGCGACGCCTACGAAGGAAAAGGTGTTCCTTTTACTATGCCGCATAAATTATACCGTCAAGGTACCAGAGATGTAGCCATTTTCCAAGATGCGGGAATTTCAGATCAGCGTTGGGATGTTGCTCAAATGAACGACTGGATACAAAGCGATGGCCCTAGAACCAAGGTTCAAATGGGGAAAGAGTATGTATACTTCCCAACCAAGAAACTTCGTATTCCTGTAGACAAAGAAAAAGTACTTGCCAATGGTACCGTTTCGCCAGAAGATGCAGATTTAATTCTACCAAATATAGACTGGAATTTAAATGTGAATCAGATGGAAAAGAAACACATGATGATGATAGACATGATAGACAACAATAACTGGGACAGACCTATTTATTTCTCTATCACTATAGGTAACAGCGCACACTCTTTTGCTTATTTATGGGACTATTTCCAATTAGATGGATTAGCATACCGTTTGGTTCCTATTAAAACGAAATCTGAAGCTGGTAAAATAGGTCGTGTAGAAAGCGATGTTCTCTACACGAGCTTAATGGAGAAATTCGAATACGGGAATATGAATGGTGAAGGTGTTTATATGGATGAGACTAACCTTAGGTTGGTTATGAATATTCGTAATAACTTCTCTAGACTTGCAGATAAACTGATTGCTGAAGGGGATACACAAAGAGCTGTAAAGGTTTTAGATAAGTGTATTGATCTTATGCCACATGAGAAGGTAGAGTACAATTTCTTTATGCTTCCTATAGCAGAAAGTTTCTATGCTAGTAATGAAACAGAAAAAGCAAGAATGATTATTTCTACTATGCAACAAATGTTCGAAGAGAAACTTGCCTACTACGCTCAATTCGAAGAAGAGGACAAGGGAGCTGTAAGAAATGACATTCAACGTTCTCTATCTCTCTACAACAGCATAGTAAGAGTTGTTATGGCAAACGACACCAATACGTACGCCGAGGAGATAGCAAATGACTTTCAAACTCAAATGAAAAATTCAAATTTCAGATAATTATAAAAGCACTGGTAACAGTGCTTTTTTTTTATGAGCTACCTCTACAAAACACCACAAGTACTTAAATGGTATTACCCCAATTTAATTTGGGATTTTACCACAGCAGAAAAGTGTGTGTATTTAACTTTTGACGACGGACCTACAGAAGAGTATACCCTATGGATTTTGGAAGAGTTAGAAAAACACAAAGCCAAAGCAACCTTTTTCTGTATTGGCAATAACGTAGAAAAACACCGGCTCATATTTGAGACTATAATTGAGAAAGGCCATAATGTAGGAAACCACACCTACAATCATATGAATGGGTGGAACAATAGCCTACTCTCTTATATGAGAGATGTGCGTAAATGTGAGAAGGTCTTTAAATCTGATCTTTTTAGACCCCCACATGGAAGAATGAGCAATAAGCAAAGGACTGCCCTAACAAAAGACTATAAGGTTATCATGTGGGATGTATTAAGTGGAGACTTCGATACAAGTTTAACGGGAGAGGAATGTGCAGAAGCTGTAATAGACAATATAACTAACGGCTCTATTATAGTCTTTCACGACAGTAAAAAAGCAGCCGATAGATTAAAAAACGCCTTGCCAATTGTTTTAGAAACGCTTAGGGCACAAGGATATAGTTTTAGGGCTATTAAATAAATCAATATACTCAAGGCAACTATTACTCATTAATTATTGTCTTTTTATGTAGACAGACAAGCTCACAGCTAAACAATTAAATATGAAATTTAAAATCATTGAATACCCAAGCTCATACTTAACAATAGAGTTTGATAAGGATGAAAAATTAATAACCGAAAAAGGTTCATTAATTTATTGTGATGGAGAATATATGTTTGAAAATAAAATTGAAGTAAAGGGTTTTAAAAACTGGATTGCTAAAATATTTGGAGGAAAGAGTTTAACATACAACATATACACAGCTCAAGAAAAACTAAAAATGGCATTATCTACAAAAGATAATTCTGAAATTTTCAGTTTAAATATCTCAGATGAAAACCCAATCGTATTCGAACCCAACTTGCACTTTGCCCGATCTATTGGCATAGATATTAAACTAGAAAAAAAAGATTGGAAAAGTACTCTTAACGATGGTTTCAAACTAAAAACTTACGGAAATGGAGAGCTATTTTTAAAAGGTTATGGTAAAATAATCGAACAAGAAATAAACTCTTCAAAACCTGTTTACGTTGATGAAGATGCTCTGATTGCTTTTGAAGACAAACTCAAAATAGAAACAATTTCTAGAAGTGTGAAAGAGCTTATTACAAGTGGAGAAGGGTACTTATACAGCATAAAAGGAAACGGGAAAATTTGGATTCAAACACGTAAGGAAGGTGAAAACGCTAGTAGTGGTGGACTTATTGAAGGAGTCTTTAGCTTTTTAAAGTAATAGCTAGGCAACTATTTATTATATTTAGCTGTCTTACATAATAAGGTAAACTTAAAATATAGTGTTATGAAAAAATTCAATGTATTATTAATAGTCTTGTTTTGTGGAATTACATCTTTACAAGCTCAATTTTTTGGCTCTACGAAAATCAACGGAAATGGTAAAATAAGCCACGAGACCAGGAACACCAAAATGTATGAATCTATTGAACTTATAGGCAGTTTGGATGTAGAACTGGTAAAAGGTATAGAAGGTGTTATTAAAGTTGAAGCAGAAGAAAACCTACAGGAATACATCAAAACACAAGTATCTAATAGCAGACTTATTATAAAAGTAAAAAAAGGGTACGATGTCCGTCCATCACTCAGTAAAAGAATCGTAGTTACAGTTCCATTCGAGGATATTAGTGAAGTAATACTTAATGGATCTGGTGACATAGAAAGTACAGATATTATTAAAACGAAACATTTCTCAGCTGTACTTGCAGGCTCGGGTGATATAAATTTAAATATTCAATCTCATCACCTTAATGTCAACCTTGCAGGTTCGGGTGATTTAAAACTCATTGGACGAACCGATCAATTCGAGGCTTCATTAGCTGGGAGTGGAGATATCTCTTCTTATGAACTGACTACAAGATCGGCGCTTATTTCCGTAGTTGGAGCAGGAGACATTCAACTTTATGTATCCGAAAACCTTGATGCTTCAATTGCTGGATCTGGTGATATTGACTATAAGGGAAACCCATTAAATGTAGTAAAAAGCATCGTTGGGTCTGGTGATATTTCCAAACGTTAGGTAGTAGAATAATCCTACTTTTCACAATCTATTAAACCCCAATTTTCCAAATTCCTTTTTCTAAAAAGGCTTCTATGGTTTGTCGTTTGGCTTTATTGAGAAGGTTTGAATGAGAACTGCTTGTTGTTTTAGCATATTCATTTAGTGTAATTACTTTTTTACTTTCTAAATAGGCTAAACGTTTATGGTAAGAATTCGCAATTGCTTTACCAACTATACCTTCCATGATTGTGGTTTTACCACTTGAATTAAATTCGGTAAAGGCGTCGTAATACAAGGCTCTATCAATAAACTTTATATTAATGGGCACGTAAGACTCACGGATAAGAAAGAAATTATTTAAAATTCTACCTATTCTACCATTACCATCTACAAAAGGGTGTATCTGCTCGAAGGTTAAATGTAATTTAGCAATTCGTTTTACAATATGTACATCGTCGTTTACTTGATAATCTATAAGCATATCGGTTAATGTTTGTACAATTTTTAACGGATCTACAGCTATATGACTACCTACTCTTACCCATTCTTTAGGATTGCGAAATCGCCCAGCTATCTCATCTCTTATATTTGAAAGCAGCATTTTGTGTAAACGCAAAATCATTTCAAAATTTAAATCTCTTTCTTGAGCTACTTTGGATATATAAGCAACAACACGTGCAAGATTTTTTGTTTCAAAAAGTTCTCTTTCGCTTATAAAGCGATCTAAATCTATTTGCAATAATATCTTTTCCGTTTCTTCTAAACTAATAGTACTATTCTCTATTGCGTTAGAGTTAAACACCTGTTCAGATACTTCTGTCTCACTAATTAATTGTAATAAGGACTCTTTTCCTACTGCAATTTTTAGGTATCGTTCGCGAAGTTCCTTTATCGTTTTATAAATCTGTATTGTTTTTGCCATAAACAAATATAAGATATTTTCACGATATTAATGTATTAATCGTTAAAACACACGTAATTTGTGGGTAATTTAACGAATTAGACACCTATATCGTTAAAGGAAGGTGTGTATTATTACTTTACGTAGATATCAAAAGGCATTTATGGTACCGCTACTATTTCTAATGGTAAACGTATAAATTACAAGGAATTTCTGCTTGTATCAAATTATCGCATTTCGACAGGCTCAATGTGACAATTGGACTTATGTGAATATTTACTTAAAGGTGATTAGTACATCTTTCTGCATCCAATTATCACCCTTCGACAGGCTCAATGTTACAATTGGTTTACTCGTATTTACTGGTTTATTATCAGGCAAGGGTTACGGAACAAAACACATTGCTAAAAATAGACTTAGCTAAACTCCTTTAATGCTTTTAGTAATTGTGCTTTAGGCACCACACCCGACTGTCTCCACAACAGGCTCTCTTCTTTATAAATCATTAGTGTAGGCACAGAGCGTACATTTAGTTTTTGTGCTAGACTCGGATTTTTATCAATATCAATTTTAATAATTTTCACCTCATCGCCCATTTCTTTAGCTACTTCGTTTAGAATTGGAGCTACTGTTTTACAGGGACCACACCATTCTGCGAAGAAATCTATTAATACGGGCTTTTTACTTGCTACTATTGATCTAAAATCTGCCATGTTTATTTTATATAATCTTTAATAATATCGAATGCAAAGCCCCCCATAAGGGCGCCGTATAAAGTACTTCTCCACCAAACTGAAGTAATAGCGCAAGTACCGGAGGCACAACCTACTAAGCGCCAATACAAATAGCCAGCTAAGGCACCAACAAGAACACCTAATACTATCATCCACTTAGTTTTTAACCAGTTCATACTCTGTTTTTTTCCAAGCATCAATACCTCCTTCTAAATGAACTAAGTTTACAAAACCCAATTCATTTTTTAATAATTCCAATGCTTGCCCAGAACGATTTCCGTTTTCACAGTACAGAGCCAAACATAAGCTAGTATCCATAAATCGGAATTTATGCTCAAAGGTTTCGCTGTATAAATCTATAGTAGCCGCACCAGTAATATGCCCATCCATAAATTCATCTACTGTTCTTACATCTACAATAATACATTCTTTAGCATCAACTAAAGTTTTGAATTCAATCGCAGAAATAGCCTTTTCGTCTACGCTAGTACAAGCTGAAACAAACAACAGTACAAAACTTAAAAAAGCAAAACCTACCGATTTTCTCTTACCCATAATACATCCTTTAATGTTACCACTTCCTCTACTCTATTTACCTCATATAAAAGGTAATTAACCACTTGTACTACCTCAGCATCCGTAATCTTTACTGGAGGCATTAGGCCTTTATATTTCTCACCGTTAACGGTAATCTCTTCATTCTGTCCAAACAGAATATTATGAATAGCCCTTTTTGGATCTTCTAAAAAATAATCAGAATCCTTTAGGGGCGGAAAAATTCCTTTCACCCCCATTGCATCTTGCTGATGGCAAGCAACACAGTGTTTGGCATAAATATCCTTTCCCGATAAATTCTCAGAACTACTGGACTTGTACAGCTGCCTTAAAGAAGGATCTTCAGCATTTCCACAAGCTCCAAGAAACAGAACAAAAAGTATAAAGTAATTTCTCATATCCAATTTAAGATTACACAAATATATGAAGGCTAAGTCGATTTGTGTGTGATAAAAGTAACACATGATAATTTACATCAGCAATAACACATAAAAGACTATAACGCATGCACTTACAGCAAACACAATGTGTTGTAAAAATAAATCATACATTTGCAACTATAATGTAGTTACAATATTTAAGATGGGAAGAATTGAAAAATTAATACGCAGATTATTATCTGTACCAAATGACTTTACTTGGGCAGAATTAGTTAAAATATTACAGCACTTTGGTTATACAGAATACAAATTGAAAGGTAAGACTAGTGGATCTAGAAGGAAATTTGTAAATGCCACAAAACAAATTATTAGTTTACATGAACCACATCCACAAAACATAGTAAAGAAATACGTACTAAAACAGATTATAAAACAGCTTGAATTATGAGTGATTTATTAAAATATAAGGAATACCTGGGTAAAGTAGAATACGCTGCTGAAGATCGAATTTTCTATGGTACAGTTCACGGCATTAACGACACAATTACTTTTGAAGGGCAGTCTGTGAAAGAACTACAAAAAGCCTTTGAAGAATCGATTAATGATTATTTAAAGACCTGTACAGAACTAGAAAAAGAACCAGAAAAAACATATAAGGGGTCTTTTAATGTTAGGGTACCCTCAGAGGTACATAAGGGAATAGCACTTATAGCATTTCAGAATAAAATAAGCTTAAACGACTTGGTTAAAAAAGCATTGATTTATACCATCGAAAATAAAGAGGCAATAATTGCATTGCACTAGGAATCATTCAATTGTCATTCTGAGCTTGTCGAAGAACAGAAAACCTATTATTTACCCTTCGACAATCCTAATTCTATAGGGACAGGATGACAGTAATTAACGATTAAAAAAATCCCTCCCGTACAAACGGAAAGGATTTTTTTATTCTGACTACTGCATTCTTACTCCTGTAACTATTTCAAACTACCACACATATCTTCTGGTCTTACCCATGCATCGAATTCCTCTGCAGTTAGGTAACCCAAATTCACAGACTCTTCTTTTAAAGTAGTACCGTTTTCGTGAGCTGTTTTTGCAATTTTAGCCGATTTCTCGTAACCGATCTTAGTATTCAATGCTGTTACCAACATCAACGAATTATCTAAGTTCTTTTTCAAGTTAGCGTAATTAGGCTCAATTCCAATAGCACAGTTTTCTGTAAACGAAATACAAGCATCGCCAATTAAACGAGCAGACTGTAAGAAGTTAGCCGCCATAACAGGTTTAAATACGTTTAACTCGTAATGCCCTTGAGCTCCACCTACTGTAATCGCTACATCATTACCCATTACCTGAGCACATACCATAGTGATTGCCTCGCATTGTGTAGGGTTTACTTTTCCTGGCATAATAGAAGAACCAGGCTCATTAGAAGGAATGATTAATTCACCAATTCCCGAACGTGGACCTGAAGCTAACAAACGAATATCGTTACCGATTTTATTTAAAGAAACCGCTAACATCTTTAATGCTCCGTGTGTTTCTACAATGGCATCGTGTGCCGCTAAAGCTTCAAATTTGTTTTCTGCTGTGATAAAAGGAAGTCCTGTAAATTCAGCAATTTTTTCTGCTACCAATACATCGTATCCAGCAGGAGTATTAATTCCTGTTCCTACAGCTGTACCTCCTAAAGCTAATTCCGAAAGGTGCTCTAAGGTAAAGTTCAATAATTTTAAACCGTGGTTTAATTGAGAAACATAACCAGAGAATTCCTGACCTAAAGTCAAAGGAGTCGCATCCATTAAGTGTGTTCTACCAATCTTAACTACATCTTTAAATGCTTCAGATTTTGCTTGTAGTACATCGCGTAATCTTTCCACTCCTGGAATAGTACATTCAACCACCATTTTATAAGCAGCAATATGCATCCCTGTAGGGAAAGTATCGTTAGACGATTGCGATTTATTTACATCGTCATTCGGGTGAATAGCTTTCTCAGCATCGGTTAAAGAACCACCATTAATTACGTGAGCTCTATTCGCGATAACCTCGTTGGTATTCATGTTCGATTGTGTACCCGAACCTGTTTGCCAGATAACCAATGGGAATTCGGCATCGTGCATTCCTGTAAGAATCTCATCACATACGGCAGAGATTAAATCTCTTTTTTCTTCTGCTATAGCTCCGAGTTCACAGTTTGCGTGAGCAGCTGCTTTTTTAAGGTATGCAAAACCGTGTACCACCTCTAAAGGCATACTTGCAGGTGCACCAATCTTAAAATTATTTATAGAACGCTGTGTTTGTGCGCCCCAATATTTATCTGCAGGGACTTTTACATCGCCCATTGTATCCTTCTCAATACGGAATTCCATAATATATGTTATTTTGCTTAATGCTTGATTTTCTGCCGCAAAGATAAGAATCGCATCTAATGCAGACAGCTTTTTAAGGCTTTGATTTCTACTTCTAAATCGACCTTCTCATTTAACTCTAAAACCAAACTCAAAGTCTTTTTTAAAAAAGCTTGATGCACCTCAGATTCTTCTCTAAAAGCTCGATGGTTTATAGAACTAAAGAGTTTGTCTAAATCTTTAGTCAGTAGTTTAGATGCTGGATTTAATAAAGCCTCTGAGAATTTCTCCCACACATAATCTTTAGCTTCCTCATTAGGGTGTACCCTATCTTTTTCGAAGAATCTATAATCTCGTAATTCGTCGAGTACAATTTCGTAGGCTGGGAAATAATGTACATCCTCAAAACTGTTTTGAATTTCTTCGCAAGCTAAAAGTAGCGCAGATTTACTTACATTATTATTATGAACTCCATCGCGAATATGACGCACTGGACTTACTGTTAAGAGAATTTGAATTCCAGGATTCTGCTTTTTCAATTCTGAATAAAATGATTGAAAAACAGTTTGTATCTCCTGTGGACTAGAAAGTCCTTTGGTAAAAGTATTCTTTGGCTGCTTATGACAGTTTGCAACTGCTTTACCAGAATCAGCTAATTGGTATAAAAAGGCGGTTCCAAAGGTTAATATTAAAAGCTTAGACTCTTTTAAGTCATTGGCAACCGAAGACTGTAAATCTTGCAGCTTGTTTTTTAATTCATCTTTAGTGTCTGCCCAAATAGAGGAATGACAAGAATAGTGAAACACAGCACCCTCTCTTTCGAGGAAAAGCTCCTCGTCGATCTCTGATCCTTTTAAAGCATCCGTAAGATTCTGTAATAATGGGATTGGGTGGAACAGTGTTCCGTAAGGATTACTTGTACAAGAAAACTTGTAATGTAGTAATCTATCTGCCATATGATGTGCAAAACAAGAACCCACAGAAAAGACTTTATCGGAATGCGATATGTCGAATGAGTATTTAGGGATAGGAACTTGTATCTGCCAGTTCATGGTATAGTTGTAAAATTGAAAGTTAAAAATTGAAAATTGGCTTTCAGCTCTTAGACAGGCTCAGAGGGACAAATTCATCTATACAATTTGTCACACTGAGTTTATCGAAGTGTCATGCTGAGCTTGTCGAAGCGTCGAAGCATTAAATCAATTCCAAAGCATTTTCTGGAGGACGACCTAAAACAGCTTTATTATCTTTCACTACTATCGGACGCTCAATTAGTTTTGGATGCGCAATCATAGCTTCAATAATCTGCTCATCAGAAAGCTCCTTTCCTTTGTAATTTTCTTTCCAGTCTTTTTCTCCTTTACGGATGAGTTGCATTGGTGTAATTGCCAATTTGCTTAGCAAATCATTTAACTCATTTGCAGTTGGAATATTCTCTAAGTACAACACTACTTCTGGCTCTACTCCATTTTCTTGGATTAAAGCTAAAGTCTGACGACTCTTAGAACAACGTGGGTTATGGTATATCTTCATTCTTGTCTTAGTTTTCGTCTTTGTCTATTTACTCTTTCTGTCCTTCTTGCATTAAATAAGCTTTGATGAAAGCATTCAAATCTCCGTCCATCACCGCCTGAACATTAGAAGTTTCGTGAGACGTTCTTATGTCCTTTACCATTTTATAAGGATGCATTACATAGTTACGTATTTGCGAACCAAACTCTATGGCTTTTTTATTTCCTTCCACCTTATCTCTTTCCGACTGTCGCTTACGCAATTCCAATTCGTATAACTGAGATTTCAGTAACTGCATGGCTTTAGCCTTATTTTCTAATTGAGAACGCGTTTCAGAATTCTCTATCATAATACCCGTTTCATGGTGGCGTAAACGCACAGCTGTTTCTAATTTGTTTACTCCTTGTCCACCCGCACCACCGGCACGCATAGTTTCCCATGTAATATCTGAACTTGCAATTACTATATCTATACCTTCATCTATTAGAGGGTAAGTAAACACCGAGGCAAAAGAAGTATGGCGTTTATTAGCAGAGTCGAAAGGTGATATACGCACTAGTCTATGAACACCACTTTCACCTTTTAGGTTTCCATAGGCAAAATCACCATCAAACTGTAAGGTACACGATTTTATCCCTGCTGTTTCAGCTTCATGCATGTCGAGTTCACGAACTTTAAAGCCATTCTTCTCGCCCCACATAATATACATACGCATAAGCATATAAGCCCAATCTTGGCTCTCTGTCCCACCGGCACCCGAATTAATAGAAAGTATAGCCGGCATATTGTCCTCTTCTTTAGACAACATGTTTTTAAACTCCAATTCTTCAATGGCTTTTACAGCGGCAGCATCCAAAGTCATCACCTCTTCATCGGAAGCTTCACCTTCTTTATGAAAATCGAAAATAACATCTAAATCGCCAATAGCAGCTTCCACTACTTCATAGGCATCCACCCAAATTTTCTTGGCGCGTATATTTTTTAAAACCACTTCAGCTTGCTTAGGGTCGTCCCAGAAATTTGGGTCGTGAGTAAGCCCTTGCTCATCTTCTATAAGCATTTGTTTTTTCTCAATCCCTAAATAACCGTAGAGGGCAAGTAAGCGCGTTTTATAGCTTTTTATGTGATCGATATTTATCATGAAACAAATATAATTGAATTCAGGAGACAGAAGTCAGAATTCAGTTTTAAGATATAAATTTGAGACAATTTATTCCCTAGATCCATGGTCATCTATAGCCATGCGAATTAAATCGTATTCGTAGCCTCTAGACACCAAATAGCGGGTAAGTTTTTCTTTTCGTTTATAAGGATGGGACTCTTTTTCGAGAAGTGATTTTTTTAAAAGTACTTCTTTAAGTGTTTCATAATAGGCACCAGCATCAATTTCTTGCATTGCATATTCTATACACTTGGCATAAATAGATCTTTTCTTTAATTCGAGTTTAATCTTTATCCTTCCCCATTTTTTAATTCTGAATTTACCTCTAGCAAAACTTCTGGCATAACGCTCTTCGTTCAAAAAATTATGCTGCATCAATTCAGCTAAAAGCATGTCAACTGCGTCGGAAATTAAACCCCAAGACCTCAGTTTTTTCTCCACCTCCAAATGACAACGCTCTTGGTAGGCACAGTAAGCTTGTATTTTTTCGCGAGCTATGTTTAAGTCGTATACTTTCATGGTAAGTTTAGAATTGAAAGTTAAAAATTGAAGGTTGATGATTACAACAAATGTAATTTTAAACTTTTAACATTATAATTTTTTATGCTTATCCGCTTGTTTACAGTATATATCCAAAGGAGGTTAATCCAGTTTTATAGGATACGCAATTAGAAATTTTTACTTGCTTGTTCATTTTTGCCTTGACGCAAAAACGAACCAAAAAGGTCAAGACTTGACTTCTTTTTTACGCTACGAAAACTCAAAAATGGCTAACAAAATGAACTCGCTTCTTTCCTTCGTCAATACGCTCAAACAACATTTTCTAAACGCACATTTTTTACGTTTTCTCCACTAAAAGAAGAAATGTCGTAAACAATAGTGTAGATTCTCTTTATTCTATGTGTATATCAGAGATACTATTTTAAAAATTGTAGAATTTTTACACTTCCTGCAATCATGCGGATAAGCATATAATTTTTAACTAAAAAATGCCGTTCCAAAAGGAACGGCATTATTACTAAAGTGATAATTCGTCATCATTCTTATCGAACAATGCATACTGTAAAATATGGTATGCATAAATAGGTCTTATCTTAACCCATTTCTTGTATTTAAAGAACCATTTTATGCGCTTCGAAAACAAACCTTTGCTTAGGTAAGCTGCTATAAAAGGATGTGCACAAATAGTAAGACCTTTTTGATTGTCTACCGTTAATGCATGATGTAACTTATCTTCAATTTCATCTACTATCAGTACGGTAGCTTCAACTTTTCCTTTACCATCGCAGGCAGGGCAGTTTTCAACCGTTTTGATATTCATTTCAGGACGCACACGTTGGCGTGTAATTTCAATAAGTCCGAAGCGACTTGGAGGAAGGATTTTGTGCTTTGCACGGTCATCCTTCATAAATTCTTTTAATGCTTCAAACAGCTTTTTCCTGTTTTCGGCGGTATGTAGATCTATAAAGTCGACTACAATAATTCCACCCATATCACGAAGTCTAAGCTGACGGGCAACTTCTTGCGCCGAGGCTAAATTTACTTCTAGGGCATTTGCTTCTTGACTATCAGAATTATTAGTCCTGGTACCGGAGTTCACATCTATTACGTGTAATGCTTCGGTATGTTCAATAATCAGATACGCACCTTTCTTCATAGAAACTGAACGGCCAAAAGATGATTTTATCTGACGTTCAATATTATAATGTTCGAAAATGGTGTCGGTACCTTTATGCAACTTTAATATCTTCTCCTTATCGGGAGCGATTGTTTGCAGGTAACGAGCAACTTCGTCGTATAACACCTGGTTATCGACTATGATGCTGTTAAAGCTATCGTTTAAAACATCTCGGAGAATAGCAGAAACTCTACTTAGTTCACCTAATATTTTTTCTGGGGCTTTAGCTTTTTGAAGTTTCTTATAAATTGTCTTCCACTTCGTAAGCATATTGGTAAGATCGGAATCTAACTCAGCTACTTTTTTCCCTTGAGCTACGGTACGAACGATCACACCGAATCCTTTGGGTTTAATGCTTAAAATTAAACGCTTTAATCGCTCTTTTTCTGCCGGATCTTTTATCTTTTGAGATACAGAAACACGGTCTGAAAAAGGCACCAATACTAAAAACCTCCCAGCTATAGATAGCTCCGAGCTTATTCTCGGTCCTTTGGTAGAAATCGGCTCTTTGGTTACTTGAACCAGTACATTTTGTTTACTGGTAAGTACAGAGTCTATGATTCCTGCCTTTGGGATATCTTTTTCTAATGTAAAATCTGTCAGCGACCATTTGTTTTGACGACCCGAGATGGTTTGTCTGACATATTTATTCAAAGAACGGACTTGGGGTCCTAAATCTTGGTAATGCAAGAATCCATCCTTCTCGTACCCAACATCTACAAAAGAGGCATTGAGTCCGGGAACAACTTTTCTAGCTTTACCCAAATAGATATCACCTACTGCAAAACTATTATCACTCTTTTCGTTGTGGAGTTCTATTAGCTTCCCTTCACGAAGTAGTGCTATGACTACCCCTTTGTCGGAAGACTTAATAATTAACTCATTCACGCTGTAAAAAATGTTTTAATGCTTAGGTTAAATTACACAAAGCACGAAAAGCACCCTTTCTAAAAAGGGTGCTTGCTATGTGTTCAATTAAGAAAAATCACTTCTTCTTCTTGTGACGGTTTTTTCTTAGACGTTTCTTACGCTTGTGCGTAGCCATCTTATGTCTTTTTCTTTTCTTTCCACTTGGCATAGTGTAGTAGTTTAATACGTTAATACTAATTTAATTTCTCTAACATCACCTTGGCACTAGCTTGCAGGTCACCTTCAGACTTTTCAATCAAAGCTAACAATACATTTCTAGCACTAGATGTATCTTGTAAAGCTGTATAACTCGTAGCTATTTGCGTATACGCATCTAAGCGAAGAGTATCCAGACTAATTACCTTTTCAAAACGAGCAACAGCTTTTTCATACTGCCCTGTTTGCATCGAAAACATACCCATTTGCCATTGCAAATCAGCATTCTCTGGATTCGATTCTGCGAGTGCTCTCATTTTTAGAACCCCTTTCATTTGGGCTTCAGGGCTTTCGCCATTTTGAATATCAGACAAAGCTTGTTCTATCTGTTCAGTTACAGTAAGCTGAACATTTTTCACTTTACGAGAAGGTTTTACGGAGCTTGTATAGATATACAAAGCTAAAACAATTCCCATTACAAGGGCTAATAGAGGGCTTCTTTTCATCTTAATTCTTATTTACTAACCTCAACGTTAGTTTTCACACCTTCCATAAACACTTTTGCAGGTTTAAAAGATGGGATGTTATGTGCAGGGATAATGATAGTTGTATTCTTAGAAATATTTCTACCCGTTTTCTCTGCTCTTTCTTTAATAACGAAAGATCCAAATCCTCTTAAGTAAACATTTTCACCAGTCTCTAAAGCTGTCTTCACTTCTTCCATAAAGGCTTCAACTGTTGTTTGAACATCAATCTTCTCTAATCCTGTCTTTTCAGCAATCTCAGCTACGATATCTGCTTTAGTCATTTTCTTTTGTCTTTAAAAAGCTATTTATAAATGTTTTCCCCTTAAATTTGGGGTGGCAAATATAGTTTTTTTCATATCAATTTAAAAAGATATTAAACTTTATTTCAACTGTCTAATAATCTCATTCACAAAATCTTAAGCGTGGAATTTTCTAGTCGCATACTACATTGGTATTACAACAACCATCGAATCCTTCCTTGGAGAGCTTCAAAAGAGGCATATAAGATCTGGATTTCTGAAATAATCTTACAACAAACACGGGTAGCACAAGGCTTAAATTATTACACTAATTTTGTAGCTACCTTCCCAACAATTAAAGCATTAGCAGAAGCAGAAGAGCAAGAAGTATTAAAGCTATGGCAAGGCTTAGGCTACTACTCTAGAGCAAGGAACATTCACTTTACAGCTAAGTATATACACGAAAACTTAAAGGGCGTTTTCCCAAACAACTACAAAGACCTATTAAAACTTAAAGGTATAGGACCATATACGGCGGCCGCAATTAGCTCTATCTGCTATAAGGAACAAAGGGCAGCTGTAGATGGAAATGTATACAGAGTTCTCTCCCGAGTATTTGAAATAAAAAAAGCTATTAATACGAGTGCAGGTATAAAAGAATTTCAAGCTTTAGCAGATAAGCTTATTTCACCTAACGAACCCGGGGACTACAATCAAGGTCTTATGGAACTAGGAGCTACTGTGTGTACACCAAAAAACACAAACTGCCCAAAATGCCCTCTGCAAGAAATCTGCTTAGGCCATAACAACAACAGCTATAAAGAATACCCTATTAAGGAAAGAAAGATTAAAATCCGTACTCGACATCTAAATTACTATTGTATAGAGTACAAAAACCAACTATTACTTCACAAAAGAGAAGAAAAGGGTATTTGGCAAAACCTATACGATTTCCCACTAGAAGAAACGAACGAAGCCATTGACCTAAGCGCAGAACCCAAAAGTAATTACCTGAAAAAATGGATTGGAGAGAGCGAATTTAAATTGGCCCAAGTAAACTCATATAAACACAAGTTGAGTCACCAAAATTTAAACATCCATATACAACACATAAAAACAACAAAATTAATAGCCCAAAACAAACTAATACTCGTTGCCAAAAAGGATCTTTCTAAATACCCTGTACCCAAACCTATAGAAGACTTTATTAAAGATATACACAAAAACTAAAAGCTTGATAATTTGCTTAATTTTTAGTAAGTTTGATTTATGCAAAATGCATTTAATTATATATATTTATTAACTTAATTTATTAATATTATGGGAGCTTCATTAAACAAAGTAATCTTAATGGGTAACTTGGGCAAAGACCCAGAAACCAGAACGCTAGAAAGTGGCGCAGTAATGTGTCGCTTTTCTATTGCTACCACAGAAACTTACAAAAACAGTAAGAGTGGAGAACGAACTAGCCATACAGAATGGCACAACATTACCCTTTGGAGGGGCTTAGCAGAAATTGCAGACAAGTACCTACACAAAGGCGACAAGGTTCTAATAGAAGGGCGAATTAGAACGCGCTCTTGGGAAGACAAGGAAAGCGGACAAACTAGGTATACCACCGAAATTTTAGCAGACCAAATGCAAATGATGGGCGGCAATAAAAAGGCTGGAAACCCTGAAAATGCGAATCTAAAAAACGAACCTGCATCTGATTCTTTTGTAGAAGAATCGCCATCACAAGAGGAACAAAACCTTCCTTTTTAAGTTTAACTAAAACAAAAAACTTTGGACCCTGAACCCATCGTTACCTTATCATTTTTAAACCCAATAGAGAGTAGCTCAATTTTCTCTCTTTTGATTTTATTAACACTACTAGCTACTTCAGCCCTAATATCAGGTGCTGAGGTAGCTTTTTTTGCGCTCAAACCTACAGAGCTCGAAGAGCTTCAAAAGCAAAAAAACAGAAGATCTAAACTAATAGAAGACTTTCTGAAAAAACCCAAACAACTACTCGCTACCATACTAATAGCAAACAATTTTGTTAATGTAGGCATCATCATCCTCTCAACTTATATTTCTAGTAGCTTGTTTAATTTCAAGGGTATTGAATGGTTGGAATTTGTAGTACAGGTGGTAATTATCACATTCCTACTTTTACTTTTTGGTGAAGTACTACCCAAGGTATACGCAAATAATAACGCCCCATCCTTTGCTAAGTTCATGGCAATACCTTTATTATTCTTAACAAAACTTTTAAACCCTATAAGCCTACTCCTAGTAGCTAGCACTCGCATAATAGACCGAAGGGTACAAAATAAAGGCCACGACCTATCAGTTAACGACCTTTCTAACGCACTCGAGATTACCAACCTTGAAAACGAAGACAAAGACGAACAAAAAATACTAGAAGGGATAGTAAAATTTGGAAATACAGACGTAAAACAAATTATGCGCTCTCGTATAGATGTAACCTCTTTGAGTGAAAATACCAGCTACGATAAAATCTTAGAAACCATTAAAGAAACCGGATTTTCTCGTATCCCTATCTACAGTGAATCATTCGACAATATAAAAGGAGTACTCTATATAAAAGACCTGCTAGCCCACCTCAATGAGGGGAAAAACTTTAAATGGACCGCTCTTCTTAGGGATGTGTTTTTTGTACCTGAAAACAAAAAAATCGATGATCTACTAAAAGAGTTTCAAGAAAAGAAAATCCACCTTGCCATTGTAGTAGATGAGTATGGAGGCACCTCAGGAATTGTTACCTTGGAAGATATAATAGAAGAAATTGTTGGAGATTTAAGTGATGAATTCGACGACGACGACCTAGTTTACTCCAAACTAGACGAGAGTAATTTTGTTTTCGAAGGAAAAACAGCACTCAACGACTTTTACAGAATCTTAAATATTGAAGGTGTAGAATTTGAAGAAGTAAAGGGTGAGTCAGATAGCTTAGCGGGGTTTATACTTGAACTAACAGGGAATATACCTGTAAAAGGAACGGAAATTAAATTTAATAATTTTTTGTTCACCATCGAAGGAGTTAACAAAAGAAGAATCACTAGAATAAAAACTAGCCTTACTAAGTAGAAAAATGCGCAGAATAAAAACGACATTCCTTTTTACCATATTCTCTACCCTATTCTTTTCCTGTAGTCAAGACTACAGCCCCAAACCTTTAGGTTATTTCCGAATAGATTTAGAAGAACAGGTATATACACTAGCAGAAAATAACTGCAATTACAAATTCTTAAACAATACCCAGGCCGAACTAAGCCAAGGAAATGGAGATTGTTGGTATAATATATACTACCCAAAACACGAGGCTACCATATACCTAACCTATAAGGAACTCAACAATAACTTAGCTCAAATAATTGAGGAGAGCCACAAACTAGCCTACGACCATTCCGTAAAATCTGATGGTATTATAGAAAAAGCATACGAAAATATAGAAAATCAAGTCTTTGGTGTTTTGTACGAAATACATGGGAATAGCGCCTCTAACCTACAGTTTTTTGCAACCGACAGTGTAGACAATTTCATCAGAGGTTCTCTTTATTTTAATACTATCCCCAACGCAGACTCTCTACAACCTATTAAAGAATATATAAAAGAGGATTTACAAGTACTTATAGAGAGTCTTCAATGGTCTTAAGATTTCTTAATTGGAAGTAAAAAGCAACCTGTAGGACAAACAACACAGTAGCTGCAACCATATGAATTGGCTGCATCATCGACATCATATCCATATAAGTAAGAACTACACCAGAAATCACCTCAATAAAAATTACCAACATTATATACTTAGGTAAGGTAAAACCTAAATTAAACTTATAGTTTCTTATAAACAACAAGCCATTTACAACAACCAACACAATAGCGAAGGAACGGTGGAATTTGAATATACCTCCAACTAAACCTATCCACAATTCTCTATGCTCATAATCTAAACTCTTCGACACTACATCTATTAATTGACGTACTTGTGTTCCTAAAATAATTTGAGCTATGGTAACACGTAATGCGAGCATCAACATCTTTCGCAATCTGTGATCATAAGTTCGAATAAGCCCTTTTTTTTCAGCAGGCAACTCGCTAATGAGGTAAACCATTAAGGCTACGATTAACAGAGCCATAAGCATATGAATAGTAATCTGAACTGGCTGAAGAACCGAGTAAACCACTACAGCACCTAACCATCCCTGAAAACCCATTAATAACACAACCAAAACACTTAGGTAAACTATTTTCTTTTTGATAGACCAATACCTAAAAGACATTAATAGCATAATAAAAGTAAGTACTCCAGAGATGGCACCCACCAACCTATTTATATATTCGGTCCAAGTGTGTGCTGGATTAAATTTAGCATAATCGTGTTTAGTATAAAGCACCCAATTAGCTGCATTAAAAGTATCGGTACTCACAAAAGTTGTATTCGCATACCACAATTGCTCATTACTAATTATCATTTGCCCCTCTACAAACTCCTTTACTGGAGCCCACTCTATTTGCTCAATTGAAGTAGGTGGTACAATTAGCCCGAAACACTTAGGCCAATCTGGGCACCCCATACCAGAGCCAGTCATACGCACCACCGATCCGGCAACGATAATTAAAAATATACTTACTAAAGTTATATGGGCAAATGTCTTAAAAGTCATAGAGGAAATTTAAAAGCACAAATATACTAAGGACTTTTAAATATATCATTGATTTAACTTAGGTCTATAAAACAAAAAAGCCCCTTCTTATACAGAAGGGGCTTTAATATTATTTGGATAAAAACTACTTAGCGCAACAAGGCTTTGTACATTCAGCTCCACATTTCTTAGATTCTTTTTCAGAAGCACAAGATTTTTCATTCTTTTTAGCACAGCACTTTTTCCCTGCTTTTTCAGCACATGACTTCTTTTCAGCTTCACATTTTGCTTTTTGCTCTGGTGTACAAGACTTCTTGTCTTTTTTACAGCAAGCCTTTGAAGATTTATCGCAAGATTTCTTTTCAGCTTCGCATTTGGCTTTTTGCTCTGCAGTACAAGCTTTTTTGTCTTTT